>CAYZTA010000011.1:0-112813 GCA_964481145.1 uncultured Sandaracinus sp. | reverse complement strand
CAAAGGTCGCACGATGCCATCACTACTCCCCCCGACCCCGTGAACAGATACCATTTTGGGAGCACCTTGATGTCACTCGTGCTTGACTCTGTGATTCGCAGACACATGAAATGTACGGGCCGCTACTTCGAGCCTGGCGGGAAGGCCGAAGCGCCAATCATTCCTGATATTCCGCTCGGCGAGGGTCTGCTCGGCTGGTATCGGAATCCCGAACCGTGGGACACCTGCACCATCATTTTCACTGACAAGGCGATCTACTCGGTGAATGACGGGCAGGTCGTGCGGATCGCGATCGCAGACATCCTCGATTACGAGTTTCCGAAGTCGAAGACAGAAGTGACGGGAGTTCGAGTGCGAACACGCGATGGGTTTCGCTTTCTTCGCGCGGCGGGCTCGTTCGGGCCGGAGGGCAACTATAAGGATGCGTTCAGTCTCATCGCGGTTCTGGCCGTGTTCGCCGGACAGCAGCTGAAAGGCCCGCCGTCAACATAAGATCCGACGCATTGACAGCCGGCCGAATGATGTGCCGGACGGTGCAGGCTACGTTACGAAATTTAGGAACTGAAGGACGCGCGCGCCGGTGATGGAAGCGCAGCAGAACGGGCCGCCGGGCTTGCTGCCGCCGGCCAGATTGAAACGCTTGGGAGAGCCACGCTTTTCACGCTCCGGGCAGGGAATCCGCACCGCACGACGCGCGATGTCGATCTGCTCGGCTACGGCGAGTTCTCGCCTGAATCGGTGAAGGCTGTGATTCAGGAAGTCTTGGCCACGAGCGTAGAGGACGACGGTGTTCGAAGTCAGCTCCGATTCGCGCGATCGTGCGCCTCCAGATCGACATCGGGTTCGGCGACGCGGTGACGCCACGCGCGGAGCTCTCGGACTTCCCCACGTTGCTCGATTTCAAGGCCCCGCGGTTGCGGGTCTACCCACGTGAGACGGTCGTGGCGGAGAAGCTCGAGGCAATCGTTCAGCTCGGCATGGCAAACAGCCGAATGAAAGACTTCTACGATCTCATGATTCTCTCACGAACCTTCGAGTTCGACGGTGCGCTTCTCGTGTCCGCGATCCGCGCGACGTTCAAGAATCGAGCGACTGAGCTGCCTCCTCAGTTGCCGGTGGGGCTGACCGCGACGTTCGCGGGGGACGCGTCGAAGCGGGAGCAGTGGTTAGCGTTTCTGCGGAAGTCGAACGGCGAGCGGTTGGGCGGGCTTGAGGAGGTGATTGCAGCGGTCGTGCGCTTCGCCGAGGAGCCACTCCGTGCTGCCGCACAAGCGCGTGTCCTTGTAGTGCGCTGGTCACCAGGGCGCGGTTGGCTGCCGATTGCGCAGCCCGATCGCGAAGTCGAATCCGACCGAGAAAAATCCTGAAGAACGAAGGACAATCAACCAGGTAAGGTGCGCGTTGCTCATCACGCCACCTTTTGACACCCATCATCATCGGAAGCAGGCCCCCGCGAGCGAGAATGCGCCCGTCGGGGGTTGGTTCTATGTCGACCTTCCCACCGTCGAGCAGATTGCGCAGAGCGGTGCGTACCTCGCCGGCTGGTGTTAGCGAGGGCAGTGTCGATGGCCACGAGGACATCTTCGGCGGTCGGGGTGTCCACGTGGCGTTCGGAAGCGGCGAGCGAGACGTACCAGCACGGCTCGATCGGCCCGTTGCTGGTTCTCGAGTTCGGCCAGCCGATCACGAATGGCATCGCTCGAACCGGCCAGGATGAAATCGACGGCTCGCTTGATCTCGATTGTGCGACGTTCGATTCGGTCGGCAATGAGCCTGCGATCACCGGTGCCCATGGGCCCGCTGCCTGAAAGGTGCGCGGGAGCGAGCTGACGGGTGACGATCACGTTTGGCGCGTAGGAAAGGGTGCGCACTCACCCAGCGCCGCTTGTTGAAGACCCGTTCGCTTGCCGCCTCGTTCATGTTGGGGCAGGAGTTCGCAGCGTGATCCCTCGACTTCTGACGGGCACTTCGATGCTTCGTTACCCAACCGGAATACTCGACGAGGGGCCATCCGTGCGGAAGGTTCATGTTTTTGCAGTCCTCTAACGACTTGCTTTTCCGTGCCGTCCTCTTGGCCGTTTTTTTCGCCATTGCGCCGGGTGATGTGGTCGCGCAGCGGACGTCGGCCGATCCTCGCTTCGAGCCATGCCGAACAGCACATGCCGCGCTGACAGCACGACGACACCTCGAAGCGATCGCGACGCTCGAGCCGGCGCTTCCCATGCTCCGCACTGTGGTAGCGGCCGAACCCGAGTTTGCCTCGACTCTCGCGATGTGACTCTATGACTACGGGCGTGGTCTGGAGGAAACCCACCCGTCCGATCGGCAACCCGTCACGCGCGCGTACGCGGAGTCACTTCGGTTGCGTCCTCACGACACTGTCGAGAGAGCGCTCCTCCGCGTATGGACGTTTCCTGACCCATACGGGAGCGAGCCGCCGATTCCATTTCACGACGCACCAGTCAGCGACGCCGAGCGCGCGGTGCTGAGCGTTGCGCAATGCGCTCGTGGCACCACCAGACTGCGCACGATCGTTCGGAAGTCGGCCGCATCGACCTGCAGCGACGTCAGTGAATGGCATCTCGTGCAGTCGAGTCACTGTGATCCAATCTGCGTCCTCGGGGTCGCTCCCGAGTACTTCTAACGTGAGTCGAGAGGCCCGGAGTCGATCCGATCCTTGCATGGCGTCGGGGTCATCATCTTCATGATCTTGTAGCCGCAGCTTTCGCACGAAGGCTTCTCGACGCGCTCGTTGATTCGGCCAGACGCGTCGCTATCATCGCGCGATGATCGAGGATGCTCACAAGATCAAGGTGATCGCGACCGTCACCATAGCCTCGCTGGTGCTGCACGCTGGCGTGGGCGTTCTCGGCAGCGGCCTCATGGCGATGTCCGGCGACTACATCACCAATCCCAACCACCCTATGCAGTTTGTCCAGCTTGGCTCGGGGTCGCTTGCGGTCTTGCTGTTTCTAGTTTGGGTATCTCAAGCGCATGCCCGCGCCAGTCGTGTGTCCTCGGAGGTGAGGTTCGGACGACTATGGACGGTTGCCGGCTTCTTCGTTCCTCTTGTCAATCTCGTTCATCCATACGTCGTTATGAGCGATGTTTGGCGAGCGCTCACACGGTCCGATGTGACGCCTGTTCGTGTGTGGTGGTTCGGGACGCTCGGAATGCTCGTTGTCTCCTTCGTCGCGTCAAAACTCATCGATCCTGCGGACCGTCTATACCTCCAGGTTTCAGCTGGAATCGTTTCGGCTGCGATGTGTCTCGCGACGGCGTACGTCGTGTGGAGAATCGTGCGAGCGGATAGGACATCCCAATTGGAAAAAGTGGTAGCCGAGGCTTGAGCAACCATCAAGGGCAGCGGGCGCAACCGCGAGCAGAGCACTCTTTTTGGCCTCAACGTCGAGATTTGAGACGGAGACATCCGTCGACTTGGGGCAAGACGTTGCTCAGCCGGCAAAGGGCAAGGAGAGTTGTTGCGGGTCGATGTGGCGCAGGGCCGGCCTTGGCGGAGGCGCTCTGGCAATAGCGATCACAGCGGGAGCGGAGTACACGGCTCTCGGCCGAGTCGTTCGTCGCGGCGAGCACGTGATCCCCGTCGATCTGCACGGCGTGAGCGACGGTAGAACACCGAGCGAGAGAAGGGATGAGCAGCCCGACTCACGCGGAGGGCTCTTCGTGAGTGCCGCGCCATCACAGTCCCCATTCGGGGCTTCTTCGCTCCTCCTGACCCGTCGACGTCTTCATCCTCGCCATCAAGGCGAGGCTCCTCACCGTCGAAGATGCCGACGCCGACAAGATCAACCGCACGAACAAGCACTTCGTCAACGTTGTGAAGGCCATCAAGTGGTGCGTCGAGAAGCACACAGAGCCCAAGCACCCGAAGGGCTTCCCGCTCGAGCGCCTCATCGGCGAGTGCTGCCCCGATGGCATTGAGAGCGTCGCTGAGGGCATGATGAAGACGCTGGAGAAGACGCGACTCTGATGTTTGCGATTGATCCTCACGCCGACAACACCGCTCATGGATGAATGTGCTGAACTTCAGGATCTGCGTCGTGTGAAGCTTGAGTTCGAAAAATCTTCAACGAATCAAGCTCCGAAGGCGCTCCTCGAGCTCGGAAATCTCGCGTTGCAACGCGGGATCCGTGCACCTCCAGAATTCCTGTTCGATATGATCGCAGAGCGTCGGAGTCGCGAGGACCTTCTTGAATGCTGCTTGAAATCGAGATGCTTGGAAATGCGTATGTTTCCATGCGATGAGATGACTCAAGCTCGTCTTTGAGCTTATCCATACATCGATAAGGGCATCTGGTGATATATCGAACGCGAGCCCGAGCTCCGTGATGGCGAAGGGGTCGGGGCCAGCTCCGGGTTCGCAATGAATGGCGATGTCGAGCGACAGCCGGAAGAACTCGGATAGCGCGCACATCTCTGCGTCATTCCATCTCTCGGATAGAGCATCGAGCTCGATGCTCCTCGCCTCTTCGGCGAGCTGCAGGAGCTCATCGAGCCGGTGAGCGCTGCGATCGCTCATCCAATGGCACAGCAGAGGAGGGACGAAATAAGCGAATCGAGCCCGACTGCGATGTATGAACGGCGAACCGTGGCCGAGGCTTGCTCTCTCGAGCGCTTCGATCGGCATTTCGAGACGGCGCTTTCGGAACCGCGCGACGAGCGCATCGAAGTCCTTCCCTTCGGTCTCGGAACAATTGACACAGAGCTGCGGAGTCCGCGGGACGATGCGCGGAAAGACGCGGTCGAGCTCTTCGCACGCGGCTCGCAACGAACGAGCGGTCTCCACATCCGCACATTCGATGAGAGATCTCATCGTCGAACATCGATGATCGAAATCCGCACGATATCGCTACCTTCTTCTTTCAAGTCGAAGCGCACGGGCAAAAAGCGCGGGATGAGCTCGAGCTGCGTTCGGGTGTGAAGGGAAGGGCGGATCGTTCGGAGCTCTCCGCCGCCGGCGAGCGCGAGCAGCAAGATGCACTGATCGGCGAAGTGCTCGCCCACGGGCACGTTCGCCGCATCCCAGCGCGCAGCTTCGGCAGAGAGCTCCCCGGCGACGGACTCGGCGCTCTTTCCGGGGGCGCCGAAGGCCGTGAACACCTCAGTCGCGTGCTCGCAGCGCCAAATCAAGGAGAGCACGTTGCCAGGGCCGCGGGGGTTTCGCTCCTCGATGACTTGGATCTCATCGCGCGATAAACCGAGCGCACCGCGGAGCGTGTGCACTTCGCGGTGGCCGATGTTTTCGGCGAGCGCGCTGACACGCGCGATCGCGCGGCGCTCGACGGCGGCGCCTCGCTCTAAGAGCGAGAAGGGAGTCAGCCGCTCGGGGACCCGCATCGCGAAGGCGATGCGTCCGCCGCCCGCAGGGTAATAACCACGGCGTTCGATTTCGAGATGGACATCGATGCCGAGCTTGCGCACGGCAGGAGTCCACACGTGAACGAGGAAATCCGAGGGCGGAGCGGCCGGGTTCTCGGTGCCGCCTTCGACGGTGATTTGGCTCTCGCCAGGCGTACGCAAGAGACCCAGAGCCGCCGTTTGAAGGACGAGCCCCGCGCTCCCGGCCGTGCCGATCGCGAAGCGACGCTCGCCATGCTCAGCGCGCCCAGGATGGAACGAGAGCTCGAGCGACCCGAGGCTCGCTCCGGTCACGCTCGCTCCGCATATCGCGGTGCACGCTTCGACCGCCGTGAGATGTTGTCGCAAGAGCCCTGGGCGCGCGCGACGAGCTCGGATGCCCCGAATGCGAAAAGGCCTCTGCGTGATCATCGAGAGTGAGAGGGCCGTGCGGAGCACTTGCCCTCCACCCTCACCGGATGAGCCGTCGATCTCGAGCGTCTCCATGGGACCTTATCCTTTCACACACACGATTTGCTTCAGCGTGTGCACGATCTCGACGAGCTCCGACTGCGCCGCCATGACCGCGTCGATGTCTTTGTACGCCCCCGGGGTCTCGTCGATCACGTCGGCGTCCTTGCGGCACTCGACACCTTCGGTCGCCTTGGCGTGCTCTTCGAGCGAAAAGAGCTTCTTCGCCGCGGTGCGGCTCATCTTGCGACCAGCGCCATGGCTGCACGAACAAAGCGAATCAGCGTTTCCCTTTCCACGTACGATGAACGAGCGCGCACCCATGCTCCCCGGGATGATGCCGAGCTCACCTTTCCCCGCACGCACCGCGCCCTTTCGAGTCACGATCAGGTCGCGATCGAAGTGCCGCTCGAACGCGACGTAGTTGTGATGGCACTCGACCGCCTCGAGGTGCGCGGTGAAAGGCGGCAGCTCCTCGAGCTCACGCAAGGCATCGATCACCGTGTGCATCATGAGCCGCCGGTTCTCGGCCGCAAAGCGCTGCGCCCACCCCACGGCCTCGACGTACTCGTCGAAGTGCTCGGTCCCTTCGCGGAAATACGCGAGGTCTCGGTGCGGAAGACGCGCATCGATGCGCTCCATGTCGTGTCGCGCGAGCTCGATGAAGAAGGTGCCGATGCGGTTCCCAACCCCGCGCGAGCCCGAGTGCAGCATCACCCAGACGTCGCCCGCCTCATCGAGGCAAAGCTCGATGAAATGGTTCCCGGTCCCGAGCGTGCCGAGCTGGTTTTCGGTGTTGCCGCGCGCGAGCGATGGGTGCTTGTCGCAGATCTTCTCGAACTCGAGGCGGAGCTCCGACCACGCCGCGGTGTTGCGCTTGGGGAGCGAGGTGAATGCAGCGCGCCCAACCGGCACCACACGCTCGATCGATGCCCGCACTTGAGAGAGCGAGTCCGGAAGATCTCGCGCGCACATCGAGGTGCGGACGGCCATCATGCCGCAGCCGAGATCGACGCCCACGGCCGCCGGCACGATCGCGCCCACGGTGGGGATCACGCTCCCAATCGTCGCGCCGATCCCGACGTGGACATCCGGCATCACCGCGACGTGAGGCTGGACGAAAGGCAAGAGCGCGACCCTTCGCAGCTGCTCGTACGCTTGATCTTCGACCGGGACGCCGTTCGTCCAGGCCTTGATGGGAACGAGGCCGCCGTGAAGCTCGTGATAGGTGGGAGTCTGGTCCATGATTTCCCTCGAATGTTCGCATGGACTCAAAGCACGGCTTGTGCCATTCGCAAAATTCAATGAATTCGTGATTCACAGGTCTTTGTGTCGCGCCATTTGGATAATGATTTATCCTATGGGATATGCCGAAGGCACGTTCGTCCAGAAAGAAGAAGGTGGTGTTTGCGGCGCTCGGGACGACGCTCGACGCTGGGCAGGGGGCGTCGCGATGGGAGCGTTGGCGACCCACGGTCGCACTCTTTCAACACGATGACCTCCTGATCGATCGGCTCGAGTTGCTCTACGATCCGCGCTTCGAGCCGCTCGCGCAGACCATCGAAAACGACATCGCGCAGGTCTCGCCCGAGACCGAGATCGTTCTTCGCCCGACGGCGATTCCAGACCCTTGGGATTTCGAGCGCGTCTACGCAATGCTCCTCGATTGGGTTCGCGATCATTCATTCGAGCCCGAGAAGGAAGACTATCTCGTCCACATCACGACGGGCTCTCACGTCATGCAGATTTGTTTTTTCCTGCTGGTCGAGAGCCGACATATCCCCGGCGCGCTCATCCAAACCTCGCCGCCCTCGAAGAGAGAAGGCAGGGCGGGGCGCTACGACATCATCGATCTCGATCTCGAGCGATACGATCTTCTGCGAACCCGCTTCGAACGTGAGCGCGCCGAGAGCCTCAGCTTTCTCAAGGCGGGGATCGAGACGCGCAATGCGCGTTTCAATCGGATGATCGAGGAGATCGAACATGTCGCGTCGCGCACGCGCGATCCGATCTTGCTCATGGGCCCGACGGGCGCTGGCAAGTCGCAGCTCGCACGTCGGATCTACGAGCTGAAGAAGCGGAGCCAAACGTCTTTGGGTCCATGGGTCGAGGTGAACTGCGCGACGCTGCGCGGCGATGCCGCGATGAGCACGCTTTTTGGGCATACGAGAGGCGCATTCACAGGCGCCGAGCGTGAGCGGGCGGGGCTCCTTCGCGCGGCGAATCGAGGGGTTCTGTTCTTGGACGAAATCGGTGAGCTCGGCGTCGATGAGCAGGCGATGTTGCTTCACGCGGTCGAGGACAAGCGCTTTTTGCCGATGGGCGCAGATGCTCCGGTGTCGGTCGATGTTCAGCTGATCGCCGGAACGAATCGTGACTTGCGAAAGCAGGCTGCGGAAAGCGGATTTCGCGAGGATTTATTGGCGCGCATCGACGTGTGGACGTTCGTGCTCCCTTCGCTCGCCGAGCGACCCGAAGATATCGAGCCGAACCTCGATATCGAGCTCGAGCGCGCGAGTGAACGAGCGGAGCGTGTGCTCTCGATGAACGCGGATGCGCGGCGAATGTTCTTGCGATTTGCTGTGTCGAAAAAGGCGCGCTGGGTTTCGAACTTTCGCGACTTGTCAGCGGCTGTGTTGCGGATGTCGACGCTCGCCCCGAAGGGGCGCATCGATGTGGCCACAGTCGGAGCGGAGATCGCGCGACTCGAGAGTGCGTGGTCTGCGCAGGGTGAAAGCAGGGAGCCGGCGGCAGAGCGCGTCGCACGTCTTATGGGTGAGAACGCGGCCGAGCTCGATCGCTTCGACCGCGTGCAGCTCGAAGACGTGCTCCGTGTGTGTGAAGAGAGCCGCAGCTTGTCCGAAGCGGGACGAACGCTCTTTGCGTCGAGCCGCGCGCGTCGTACCTCGGCGAACGATGCGGACCGCGTGCGGAAATATCTCGCGCGCTTTGGCATCTCATTCGCAGATATCACCGCGAATGGAGAGCATCTGCGCTCGCGGTGAGGCGTGTGGCGGACTGCTCGGCGATCAACTCGCGATGCGGGCGAGGTGATCGATCAGATCGATCTTCGTAACCACGCCGATGATTGTATCGTCGTCGGTGACCACGGCCATGCGCGCGCCGAGAAAGAGACTTTGCAAGTTCTCGATGCTCGTCCTCGGTGAGACTGTCGCGTAATCGTTTTCGACGAGAGGACCGACGGGTGAATCGAGTGATTGCTCGCTGCTCACCAGATAGCGAAGCAGATCGACTTCGGTGACGGCGCCCACGAGCTTGCCTTCGTCGGTGACGGGCAACTGCGAAATGCTGTGTGCTTTCATCCGCGAGATCACGTCACGCACCCGATCGTGCGACGACGCCGTGATGATGTCGCCCGTCTTGTGCTTGAGGAGATCTCCAACCACACCCAAATGGCTCTCGCCGAGGAAGCCATGTTCTCTCATCCAGTCGTCATCGAAGATCGTCGATAGATAGTTCGATGAAGCATCTGGAAGAAGGACCAGGATGTTCTCTTTTCTTTGCGTTTGCTGCGCGTACTTCAACGCTCCGGCGACGGCGCCGCCGCTGCTCCCGCCGACGTAGAGCCCTTCGAGTCGAACGAGGTCTCGCGTCATGAGAAAGCACTCTTTGTCATCCACGCGCACGATTTCGTCGAGCTTCGAGAAATCAATCGTGCTTGGGAAAAAGTCTTCACCGATCCCTTCCACTTTGTACTTGAAGGGCTGCGTCACACGGTCGCCCTTGACGAAATCGTAGTAAATCGAGCCCACGGGATCGATGCCGACGAGTTGGAGCTCGGGCTTTTTCTCTTTGAGGAAAAGCCCCGCTCCCATGAGCGTCCCTCCTGTCCCGAGTCCCGTCACGAGCACGTCCACTTGCCCTTGGGTCTGATCCCAAATCTCTGGGCCAGTCGCTTCGTAGTGGCCGCGCGGATTGTCGGGGTTGTGATACTGATTTGCGTAGAACGAATGGGGGCTCTCTTCTGCGAGGCGTTTGGCCACGCGATGATACGAGCGCGGATCTTCCGGCTCGACTGCGCTTGGACAGACGACGACCTTGCTGCCCCACGCCCGCAGCGATGAAATCTTTTCTGGAGACGTTTTGTCGGGCACGACGAAGATGGACTTGTAGCCTCGCACGGCTGCGATCATCGCGATCGCGGCGCCCGTATTTCCACTGGTGGCTTCGATGATGGTGTCGCCAGGTTTGAGTTCACCGCGACGTTCTGCGTGATCGATCACGCAAAGGGCCATGCGGTCTTTCATCGAACCACCCGGATTCAAGTACTCACATTTGACGTAAATATCGGCCTGAACGTCCTTTCCCAGGCGTTCGAGCTTCACGATCGGTGTGTGCCCAATGGCCCCGAGAATGTTGGGGACGGCACCTTTCATCATGGCTATTTTCTCACTTTCCTCGTGGAAAGCCCGGACTCTATTCGACGATGCGAGCCGACGCACGTGGCTCCCACTGGCCGTCGCGTTTTTCGTCGGACCGAAGTCCAGTCACGTGCTACACCGCGACGCGCTCCGAAGCTTTGGCAAAAGCCGACCCGGACTGATGCGCCTGTGCCCGAGCTCGCGGGGGTCTGATATAGAACGCGGGCAGTACGCGAGACATGCGAACCATTGGGATTGATCTGGGGACCACCCACACCGTCGCTGCAGCCCACGGGAGCGTCGTGCCGCTCGCAGCAGCGTTTACGCGCGGACATGGATTGTTGCCGTCGATAGTGGCATTTCCTCCTGCTGGCGGTGAAATCGTTGGCGAGCTTGCACGTCAGCGGCGCGGCAATGATCCGGCCCACACGATTTCGAGCGCCAAGCGCGTGATTGGCAGGCGTTTTTCGTCTGCGGCCGCGACGCTCTATCGCGAACGCAGTGCGGTCGAGATGGTGAAAGGAACGGCGGGGCAGGTTGCGTTCAAGACGCGCGCGGGGATCGTGACCCCGACGGGCGTCGCGACCCTCGTCCTGAGGGGGTTGTGTTCGACAGGGGTGATGGATCCATCCCAGCTCTCGGCTGTCGTGACCGTGCCCGCGGCATTTGGCGAGGCTGAGCGGTTGGCCACGCTCGAAGCCGTGCATGCAGCTGGATTTGCGCAAGTTCGCGTGATCGAGGAGCCGGTCGCGAGCGCGATCGCGTACCTCGCTCGGAGCAGTCTTCGTTATGGCGTCGTGTACGATTTGGGCGGAGGCACGTTCGATATCGCCATCGTCGATTGCTCTCGATATCCGTTTCGAGTGGTGGCGCATGGAGGTGATGCGTATCTCGGAGGAGACGACGTGGATTTCTCCTTGGCTGAGTTCGTCAGTGATCGAATGTTGCGCGAACACGGGTGGGACTTGAAGAGTGACACCGAGGTGTGGGAGCGTCTGCTCGTCGAGGTCGAGCGCGCGAAGATTCAACTCACGGTCGAGGAAAGCGTGTCGATCGATATCGGCACGGTCGATCCGGCAGCGCCGATGCAGGCCACGATTTCGATCGATCGTTCCGCACTTCGTGATCGGACGAGCGCTCTCATCCGACGTACGTTTCTCATTTGCGACCAAGTGCTCGGTCAAGCGGGGCTCAAAGTTCGCGATGTCGACGCTGTGTTCTTGGCGGGGGGCAGTACGTCTCTGCCGGGCTTGCGTGAGGACGTGCAGGCGTATTTCGGGAGAAGACCACGCTTCGATCTCGAACCGATGCATGTGGTGGCCATCGGTGCGAGCCTCGCCGCTGTGCGACCAGATCTTTCTGGGCTGCTCGATTCCCGGACGACCTAGGCGAGTGATGCGCGACGTGTGCACGATGCACATGTACGAATGCACATATACGGAGGAAACGAAATGGATTCAAAGAAGCTGAGTCGGCGTGCGATTCTCGAACGCGGTGCGACGCTGGGTCTCGTGGTGCTCGGTGCGAGCACGGGCCTTTCGGCGTGTGGTGGTGGGGAGCTGGATTGCGCGAATCCGCCTGGCTTGACGCCTGAACAACGTACGCAGCGGCAGGCGCTGAGCTACGTGGATCGCACCCCGAATGCGAGCCAGCGCTGCGAAGTCTGTAACTTCTATACGCAACCTTCGCAGCCCAATGCCTGTGGTGGTTGCACGCTCAACATCGGGCCGGTGAATCCGCAAGGATACTGCTCGAGCTACGTTGCGAGGAGCTGAAGAGATGCGGGTACGGTCCATTGCGATCGCCGTTGCGCTCTTGAGCTCGGCGTGTGGCTCTTCGTCCTCGGAGCCTTCGGGTAGCGCGGCGCCGGCGCCGATCGTGGAGGCTGCACCTGCACCTTCTCCGTTCGAGCCTTTGCCGGACGTGCAGACGGACGCGCGCAAAGTGACGCTCGGCCGCCGTTTGTTTCACGATACGCGCCTGTCGGGTGACGAAACGATTTCGTGCGCCACGTGTCATTCGCTCGATCACGGAGGTGCTGAGCCGCGACCGACATCGGTCGGGATTCGCGGGCAAGTGGGGCCCATCAACTCTCCCACGGTGCTCAATTCAGGTTTGAATTTCGTGCAATTTTGGGATGGGCGCGCCGCTGATCTCGAGGCACAAGCCGAAGGTCCCGTGGCCAATCCCATCGAGATGGGGGCGGTGTGGGACGAGGTCGTCGCGAGACTCGCTGGAGATTCCGAGCTCGTGGCGGAGATGACTGCGATTTACGGCGAAGGAGCCGTGACACAAGCGAACATCACCAACGCGCTCGCAGAGTATGAGCGCTCTTTGGTCACACCCTCGCGCTTCGATCGTCATCTGCGCGGTGAGCAGAGCGCGCTTTCCGAGGATGAGCGTCGCGGTCTTGCCCTCTTCCAAGAGGTGGGATGCACGAGTTGTCATCGCGGGGCGAACCTCGGCGGCACGATGTACCAACGAATGAGCCTCGTGAGACGCTCTTATTTCGAAGATCGCGGTACGCCGGTCACGGATGCAGACATGGGTCGGTTCAATGTGACGCGCGCGGAGAACGATCGTCATCTGTTCAAGGTGCCGACGTTGCGCAACGTGGCGCTCACAGCGCCTTATTTCCACGATGGATCGCAGCAGACGTTGGATGACGCAGTGCGCGCGATGGGCCGTTATCAGCTTGGACGCGAGCTCGATGCAGATCAGGTGCGCCTGATCGTGGCGTTCCTACAGTCGCTTACGGGGGAACTTCCTCCCCATGCGCGGATGCCTGCTGCGTCACCCTGATGGGTGAGACGCGTCGATGTGCGCGCGAATGGGAGGAGGTGTCGCCCTATGGCTGTACCTCCTCCTTTTTTCGTGTGATGTGAAGAGAATCAGCCCATCGACCATCCAAGCAGCGTTACGCTCCTCATTCCCAAGGAGGTTCGATGCGCTTCCTGATGATCTCAATGGCGCTCCTCTCGTTTGCGAAGATGTGTGGTGGAGGAGATTCTGCCTCGTCCCCACCCGTGAGCGCAGCGGCAACGAGCGCCATCACCGTGACTGCACAGCATGGCGGAGTGATGGTCGCCGCGGATGATGCGTGGATCGAGCTCGTGGCCAAAGGCAGCGGCGAAGTCGAAGCTTACGTCGTCGACGCGCAAGGCGTGCCCATGCCGCAGGAAGCTGCACACGTCACGCACGTCGAAATCCAGGGAGATGATGGGCGCCCGCACCAAGTGCAGCTCCAATGGGACGAGTCGCGGCGGGTGTACGCGGGGCGCGTCGATGTTCAGCCGGTGGCCACTGCACCTGCGGAGGTGCGGCTCGTGGTGCGCGGTCAGCCGCGCCAGGTGCGTGCGCCGCGCATCGTGGTCATTCCTCCGTCGCCACCTCAGATCAACGTGGCAGTACAAGCAGACGTGCCTTCCAGTGCAGTCGCCGAACCTCACACAGTGGTGGTGACACCTCCGTCGCGCGTCGCCGTAGAAGCGCCGAGGCCTCCACGCGTCGTGGTCGAGGCGCGCTCACCGCAGGTGGTGGAGCCGCAACGAACCGTCGTCGTGGCTCCACCGCGCCCTTCGATCGTCATGACACCCCCGACACCCCCGACTGTGGTCGTGACGCCCCCCCGGCCTGGTCGAGTCGAAGTGCGTGGGGCAGGACGCGTCGAGGTGCGAGGGCGTCACTGAGTGGCGCGACGAGTGACCTACTGACATGCTGGGCGATGCTTCGGAAGGTCGTTCTCTACAATCCCGGTGCTTCGAGCGCGACGTCCGAATCGGAAGTTGCGCTCCGTGAGGGGCTCGCGCTGCTGGGCGATGTCGAGTTCCTCGAGCTCGATGAACGTTTCACCGTGGCGCGATTGGACGAACTCGCGGCCAACGCAGATACACTCATCGCGGCGGGCGGAGATGGCACGGTCAGCGCGCTTTTGCCAGTGGCGATGCGTCGTGAGCTTCCTGTCTTGGTGGTGCCGTTGGGGACTTCCAGCTCATTTTCGCGGGCGTTGGGAATTCAGGATCGAGAACATGCGCTCTCGCTCCTGACCGAGGGCACGGTGCGCGCGGTCGACGTGGCTTTGGTCAATGAACGTCCGATGGTGCTCCTGGCGGCGTTGGGCCTCCATGCGGACGCGGTGGGCAACGCGGACCGCGATCTCAAAGCCACGTTCGGCTCCGCCGCCTATGTGATGGAGTTCTTGTCATCCTTGGCCAAGGCGGAGCATTTCGACGTGGAGATCACGGTCGGTGCTCAGCGCTTTCAATGCACCAGCACGGCTGTGACGGTCGCCAACGCGGCGCGCCCAGGTGCGTTGCTTGCGCAAGGGCAAGGTGACGTGGTGATCGACGATGGTTTGCTCGATGTGACCATCGTGCTCGGCAGCACTTCGTCGGACATCCTCGTCGCCGGTCTCGAGCTGGCCCGTGGGGCCTTGAGCGGAGAAGGTGTGGAAGGGAGGAACGTGCTCTCGTTCCGAACATCGGAGCTTACCCTCCGCCCTTCCACGCCGCGACCTCTGCTGATCGACGGAGAGTTGCTCGACGCAGTGGATGAAGTGCATATCGCTCTCCGGCCCGCGGGCCTTCGCGTCTTTGCTCCTCCTCCGCCAGCCGTCTGATGGGAGGCCGAAAAGGCAATCAATACATCAAGAACGGAGCCCGGCGCGTTTCGAAGTCTGCCGACTCCGCATGGGCGGTCGCGATGACATCGTTCAGAGGTGATTCATTCGCGAGCGCTTCGAGCACACGTCGGCTCCCAACGAGCGGAAGAACGCGATTGAGATCGATGCGTTCGCGGTGGGTCATGAGCATTGCGCGAATGATGGCAAGCCCAGTGGGTAGCGCGCGATACGCGCGAGCGTCTGTGAGACGCACTCGGATGCCGCGGCATACATGACCCCGATGGCGAGCGCTTCGTGGGGAAAATTGCGCGAGCTCGAAGGTCACTCCAGAGAGCTCGAGCTGGGCGAGCGCTGCGAGGACGCGGTGAGGATCGACCCACGGCGCACCGATCACGGAGAAGGGGTCTTCTGTGCCTCGACCGACCGAGAGGTCGGTTCCTTCGAGCAGCGCAATCGCGGGGTAGAGGAGGGCGGAGGTCGCGTCGGGAAGATTCGGCGAGGGCGGCGTCCATCGAGCTCCGATGTCGAGCGCGGTCGCATGTCGTTCCCAGCCTTCGGCCCGCACCACGACGAGACGATCGGCGAGCCCGAGCCCGAGCTCGGCGTCGAGCAGCCTCGCGAGCTCACCGAGCGTGAGCCCGTGCCTCAAAGGAAGCGAGTGATAATTGACGAAGGAGCGAAGTTCGCCATCGAGCATAGGCCCTTCGATGAGCGTGCCTCCGAGAGGGTTGGGTCGATCGAGAATCACGACGCGTAGATGTGGATGCGAGGATGCTGTGATCAAAGCCTCGTGCATCGTCGATGCGTAGGTGAAAAAACGCGTACCCACATCGACGAGATCGATCACGAGCGTATCGATGTCGGCGAGCATTGCGTCGCTTGGCCTGCGCGTGCGCCCGAAGAGGCCGAACACCTGTAAGCCTGTACGTGGATCTCGTCCATTTTGGATGTGCCCTTCGCGCGTGGTGTCGAGGCCATGCTCCGGCGCGAGCACCCGCTCCACGATCCCTTGTCGAACGAGCACATCGAGGGTGCGTCGGCCATCTGCCGCGCGCGCTGCATCGTGGGTGATGAGCGCCACGCGCGCCCCGCGCAGATGAGGAAAACCATCGCGTGCTTCGACATCGATGCCAGTACGAACCTCGCTCCGCGCTGCGGGTAAGATCCGTTCGGCGGAGCGCGCGACGATGCGCTCGAGCGCTGCCGCGAGCGGTCGCACATCTCCTCGTCCGTCCGGATGCACGTCGTTGCTGAGGACGATGACGAACACATCGAGGCGAGGATCGATGCGGATCGAGGTGCCGGTCCAACCGAGATGACCATAGGAGGCTTCGCTCATGCCTCCCAAACGGCGCACCTCGGCGGCGCTCCGCATGTCCCAAGCGAGGCCGTTGACGAAGCCCCCCGGCAAGGGTGTGGGAGTGATCAGCTCACGCACGCGCTCCGCGCTCACGATGCGACGGCCCTCGAGCTCGCCTTCTCCGAGCATCGCGCGGGCGAAGCGCGCGAGGTCAGGTGCGCTCGCGAAGAGCCCTGCATTTCCTGAGACGCCGCCCAGGCGAAACGCGCGCGGGTCATGGACCTCTCCGCGAATCATCACGCCGAGGCGCCGCTCGGCGCGCTCGGTGGGCGCGATGCGCGAGAGCAGCTCCGGGCTCGGGCGAAATGAAGAGGAGCGCATCTCGAGAGGATCTAGGATCTCGCGCGCGACGAATGCGTCCAAAGGCTCGCCTGCGATCTGCGCCACGACTTCGCCGAGCACGATGAAGCCGAGATCGCTATAGAGCGTGCGTCGTCCGGGCGGATGGATGGGCCGCACTGCGAAGATCCGCGCGAGGGACTCTCCTCGCGCTTCGCCTTCGTAATCTCGTAATGCATCGACGGCGGGGAGCCCGCCCGTGTGCTCGAGCAGGTGACGAATCGTGATGCGCTCTTTGCCGTTCGCTGCGAACGGCGGGATGAAACGCGCGACCGGATCATCGAACGATAGAAGACCGCGATCTGCCAAGATCGCGAGCGCCGTCGTCGTCGCGATGGGTTTCGTGAGCGAGGCGAGGTCGTAGATGGTGTCGATATCGTTCGCTTCGAATTCGGGATCGACCGCCCGCGCGCCGTAGTCGCGTAGAAATATGAGACCGTCGCGCCTCCCGACAGCGACCACCGCCCCTGGCAGTTGGCGTGCGTCGATCGCGGCGTGGACGGCGTCGTCGATGGCTCGCTCGACATCGACTGGAAGGCGGATGGCGACAGGCGATGTACGAGCTGGTGTTCTGGTTGTTTCTGTGTCGGTCGTCGTTGGGGGCGAAGGCTCGTCCAGCCCCGCGTGGCGCGCGATATCGACGCTCGTCGCCGTGCTCCGTTCGGGCGTCGGCGCCGTGGGAGCGGCACACGCAAAAAGCGCGAAGGCCGTCCACATGAGACGCGTCCGCATTGAAGTAGAATAACAGAGGCGTCGTCATGTCATCCTTTTTGCTGGAACGGGACCAAGCCTGTGATACTCGCTTCGAGTGCTACCCTTTCGCGAAGCAGCCATGAACGAACACCCCGAGTCCCTGCCACTGTCAGCTTGGAAACATCGTTCAGGTGCTCTCGACCTGGGGTGGACGTGGACCGAGAGCTGCCATGGATTCGCCCGTGGTTCTTGCGCTACCAGATGAGCAATGGCGGGCTCAATTGCGAGGGGGAAGCCTATCTCGTGAAAGACGAGGTGCCGAGCTCGATGGTCGGGACGATCGCCGTGTTCGAGGCGATCTTGCTGCACACGCCGCGGCCTTGGACGGCAGAGGAAGAGGCGTTTCTCGACAAGGGGGCGCGGTTTCTGATGGAGCGAAAGCTCATGCTCGGCTCAGCGACGAAACACGATGCCGATGAGCAGAAGAGCGCGAAGGAGTGGATCGAGCTCTGCTTTCCTCGCTTTTATTTTTACGACATCCTGCGCGGGCTCAATGCGCTGTTGCTCTGGAGTGAGAAGACAGGCCGGCCCGTGCATTGGGAATCGATTCATGAGGTCGTCACGCTCCTCGATGAGCGGTTTCCGAATGGACAGGTGCGATGCGAACGTCGCTCCTACGAAGGCACTGACACCATGATCCAATCGCCCACTGGAGAGTGGCTTCGCCGTTGGCAGCCCGCAACGCTCTTTCCGTTGCTCGTCAAGACAAGCATGCCGGGAGAGGTATCGCCGTTTCTGTCACGGCAATGGGCAGAGGCGAGGGCGCGGCTGAAGAAAGCTGTGTCGTGCTAGACGTATGGGGCAGGCTCATTGGCCGAGAGTGATCTGAAAGGATAGGAAGGAATCCCATGGCGAACTACCACGGCAGCTGTCATTGCGGCGCGATTCAGTTCGATCTCGAAGCCCCTGCGCCGATCGACAAGCTCTTCGAATGCAATTGCTCGCGGTGCCGACGAGGCGGTTTTCTCTTTTGGTTCGGACCGCGCGGCTCGATTCGCATCACAAAAGGTGAAGGCGCGACCAAGACGTATTTCTTCCACAAGCGGACGCTCGAGCATCATTTCTGCGGGGACTGCGGCATTGCGCCGTTCTCCTTCGGCGACGATCCACAGAATGGCCCGACCGTCGCGGTGAACGTCCGCTGCATCGAAGATTTCGATTTCTATGCGCTCGAGTCGACCCGCTTCGACGGTGCAAGCCTCTGATACGAGGCGATGGGCGAGCAGAGCTCGCCCATCCTATCGACTCAGTAATTCTTCTCTTTGATGAACTCGTTCGTGAAGCGAGCCGCCACATCGTAGCTCTCACGAGTCGTCTTCTCGATGAAGCTCTCGATCGCTCCACCGACGCCGAAGATCTTCACTTCGACCTCGATCTCACAAATGCGCTCGATCTTCTTTTCACCCCTGGGCTCCACCCAGAACGTGCCGCGAATGCTCAATTTGTCGGACATTTTCGAAGTCGTGATGCTGTAGACCCACTTCTTCGTCGCCGGATCGAAGCGCCCCTCTTCCGTATACGCGATGGACCCACCGATGAGCTTCGTGACCACGGCAGGTGCTTCGGTGCGCGGCTCGGTGTGGGCTTTCCGAGTTCGAACACCGCCTGGCTCGCCTGTCAGCTCGAGGAGCTCGAAGCTCTTGAACTTCAGGCCGTCCATGTAGAGGCGCTGGTTGTACTCGCGATCGAAGAAGATTTTATTCCAAAAGGTTTCTTCGTCGGTTTCGAAGATGTTGCGCAGTGTGAACTTGGACACGTCTTTCCTCCGCGTCCGGCGTGTGTAGCACGAATGCTCGCTTTCACGAAATCCGCGCTCGATATTCACGCCGCGACGCGGAGCACCACCACCGTCACGTTGTCTTCGCCCCCGTGGTCGTTCGCGCTTTGAACGAGCTGCTTGGCCATGGCCGTCTCGTCCTCACCACCTACTTTGATGATCTCGAGGAGCTGCTCGTCCGTGATCATTCCGCTCAAACCGTCCGAACAGAGCACGTAGACATCGCCCGGTTGCGGCTGATCAGGGACCAGATCGACGACCACCGAGTCCTGCATTCCGAGAGCGCGCGTGATCACGTTCTTTGGCAGTTCTTCACGCTGCTCCGGAGTCATGTCCGGCATCATCAGCAAGTAGTCGTTCAAGAGCGAGTGATCGCGCGTCAGGAGTGCGATCTGACCGCCACGGATGCGATAACAGCGACTGTCGCCCACATGCGCGACGTAAATTCGCCCGCGCTCTTTGGCGAAGAGGGCTCCCACCACGGTCGTGCCCATTCCGTGCACCTCGCGGTAGCGAGTCGATGCATCGAAGATCCGTTTGTTTGCGACTTTGATGCCCGTGATGAGGCGGTTTTCCTCAACCGAGAGATGCGGATCGAAATGGAAGGGCCACGTCGCGTCTTCCTTCGCCGTCGCTTGAAAAAACGACGCGATGGTGTGTGTGGCCATTTTGCTCGCGACATCCCCCGCGCGATGTCCCCCCATTCCATCGGCGACGATGTAAAGGTCGTACTCGGGAAGAATGACGAAGCTGTCTTCGTTGTGCTCCCGTTGCTGGCCGACGTCGGAGAGTCCTGCGGCGACAATGTGCATGCGCTTTTGAACCAGAGGGTTGACGATGAAACCTCGCCGCAATGCGGCCAAGTGTCAAGCAAACGGTCATCTCGGTGCGTAAATTTTCGAGAGCGTGGGCAGAGGCAGGGGCGCGTGATAGCGTCCCGCCCTCATGGCGAATGAAGTGAGCACAGGCCGCACGAAGAAGCGCGTTGCGATCATTGCGGGCGATGGCATTGGCAAAGAGGTCGTCCCGGTCGGGGTCGGACTCCTCGAAAGATTGGCGGAAACGAGGGGCTACCCCATCGAGATCGTCACATTCGATCTCGGCGCAGATCGGTTTCTGCGCGATGGCTCGACGTTTCCAGCAGCGGATCAGGCGCTCATCCGCGACACGTGCGATGCCGTCCTGCTCGGTGCTCTCGGCGATCCGCGGGTGCCCACGCTCGATTATGCTCGCGACATTCTTTTTGGACTCCGGTTCGGTCTCGATCTGTATTGCAACATTCGACCGATCTCGTGCCTCGACGATCGTCTGATGCCCCTCAAAGGCAAGCGCGCATCCGACTGCGATATGGTCGTCTTCCGTGAAAACACGGAGGGTGTGTATGTCGGGATGGGCGGGAATTTCAAAAAGGGAACCCCTGACGAGATTGCGATCAACGAAGACCTGAACACGCGGAAAGGGGTCGAGCGTGTGATCCGCGCCGCCTTCGAGTACGCGGTTCGACACGGACGCAAGAGCGTCACGATGAGCGACAAGAACAACGCGATGCCCTACGCCCACGGGCTTTGGAAGCGCGTGTTCGACATCGTGCGCGCCGAATATCCGAGCATCGAGTCGCGCCACGCGTATGTCGATGCCCTTTGCATGCAGATGGTGCGTGCCCCCGAGTCACTCGATGTCATCGTCACGAGCAACCTCTTCGGCGACATCGTGACGGATCTGGGAGCTACGCTGCAGGGTGGGCTCGGCATGGCCGCGAGCGCGAACGTGCATCCGGGCCGAATCGGCATGTTCGAACCGGTGCATGGCAGTGCGCCGGATATCGCGGGCAAAGATCGCGCGAACCCGCTCGCAACGGTGCTGACGATCGGCATGATGATGACGTACCTCGGCTTCGAGGGAGAAGAAGCGCGTCTCACCGAGATCGTGCGCGAGGCGGTGCACGCGGGGATGTGCACCGCGGACATCGGCGGCGACAAGGGAACGCGCGCGGTGGGCGATTGGGTGATCGCGCGAGCGCTCTGACATGGATCGCGTGGAGCGCGATCCATGCGACTCTGGTTCGCTGGCTAACGAATCGGTCCAACGCGCTCGGGCAGAACGAGCGCGGGCCATCCTGCCTCGGGATCACGCAAATACATATAGTGAGCAAGGTGAGACGTCACGCGTCGAATGTAGTTGCGTGTCTGGTCGAATGGGATCTCTTCCACGAACAAATCGAGATCCATTTCTCCCTGACGCGTGAGCCACTCGGTGACACGCGTTTCACCGGCGTTGAACGCAGCGAAACACAGCGGCACACCAAGGCTGTCACGGAGCCGGCGAACGTAGGTGGCGGCCAGCAGCGTGTTCCACGTGGGATCGAAGAGCATTTCTCGCTCGAATGGAATATCGAGGCCTCGCGCAATCGCGGCTCCCGTCGAGGGGAGCATTTGAAGGAGCCCGATCGCATCCGCATAGGAGACGGCGTTGGGGTTATATCCGCTCTCCTGTCGCATGATGGCCCAGAGCATTTCGGGTTCGAGCGAACGTGCGCGGGCGGCGTCGACGACCGCGGCTTCGAAGGCTCTCGGATACGCAAATCTCGAGATCTCGTCGCGATCTGCGCTAAGTCGATACGCGCGTTCGTGGTCTCCGATGCGTTCGTAGAGTTCGATCATCGCTCGTAGATCGAAGTGTCGGCGCAGTTCTCGCTCGCGTGAACGAATCTGCGTCCGCGCGTCGTCATCGAGTCCGAGCATGATCAGGGTTGCGATGTCTGCGGGCAGCTGTGCTTCGTTCGGCTCCGCTGCGCTCGGATGAACTTCGATCGCGGGACTCTCGAAGGGTGGGCCGGGCTCTTCACCAAGCTCGAGGAGGCGTTGGCGCGACAGAAGCGCATACCAATGCAGAGGTGACGCGGCGATCGTCGCGCGATAGGCCGCGATTGCGCCACGCGAGTTCCGTGCAGATTGAAGCGCACGACCTCGCCAATAGGTTCCTCTTCCGCGCACCAACGGGCCCGAGTCCCGTGCGGCGTATGCACCAAAAAGCTCTGCAGCTTCTGCGAATGCACGACGCCGGAACGCATGGAGCGCGAGATGCCACTCCGCTTCACGCGCCATCTGAGGCGCACGTCGCGCTCGCGGACCTCGCAGAAATCTCTCCATCGCACGCCGGCCGGCAGCACGACCGAGCCGCAGCTCGAGCCACGCTGCAAGGTACTCGGCTTCCGCCGCTTCTCGGCTCTCAGGCGCATTTCTTACGAGCCGGCGATACGCGCGAATCGCGTCGGCATCGCGTCCTGCGCGTGAAAGTGCGCGCGCTGCATGGAACGCGTCGGCGTGCGCGGTCGCACCCCCCAGCGCGACTGCTTCTCCGAGCACCGTGGCGGCTTCGCGATACGCACGGCGTGACCGAAAAAGCGCCATTCCGCGCACATGCAAGAGACGAGCGGCGCGTGCACGATCGCGTGGTCGTGCGACGGCTTCGAGCTCTCGCACGGCTCGCTCGTGATCGAGCGCGCGGGAGAATCTTTCTGCGCGCGCGAGCCGCTCATCGAAGGTGAATGAGACGGGGCTGCCCGTGAGCTCTATGAGCCATTCGAGAGCACGTTCGGCATCTGGATGCTCAGGCCGCGTGATCGCGAGCTCTCGCAAGGTGACCATCGCGCGATCACGTGCTCCGGCCCGTGTTTGAGTTTCGGCGAGCATGAGCCGAAGCGCGAAAGAATCGACGTCGCGGGCATCTTCGCGTACCGCTTCGATGAGCATCGGCTCGGCTTGCGCAAGATCTCCGCGCGCCAGCGCGCATTCTGCTCGCAACGCGCGTGTATTCGCATCGAGCTCGCGGCGCTCGAGCGAATCGAGAATCCGCATGGCTTCGTCGCAGCGTCCGCGTCTCGCAAGGAGCCGCACACGACGTCGTGTTGCGTCGTGCACGAGCTCCGGGGAGCTCACTTCGGCAAATGCGTCCATGGCGGTATCGAGTTCACCCAATCGTTCGGCGAGCCTCGCTTCGAGATAGCGAATCTCCGATGTTTCTCTCGCGGATTCTGGTAGGCGACGGAGTGATTCGAGTGCCGCTCGAACCTCCCCACGCCGCACCTGCGACGCAATGGGTGCAACCAAGGAGGGATCGGGTGTCTGCGCATGGGCAGTGCCCACACGCCCCACGACGCACATCCAAAGGCAGATGACCGTGATGACCTTTCGCCCCATCGAGCCTCGAACGCTGGCGACCTCGGGAAAGATTCCCATTGCGGGAAAGGTAGTCGATCCTCCGCCAAATCGGATGTTTTGGAAGTCTTCGAGGTGAATTGGATCTATTCATGCGCATGAATTCGCGAGAGACTGTTTCGAGGAGTGACCATCGTCGTGTCCATATCGCGTTCGATTGGAATCCTGTCGTTGGTGCTCGCCTTTTCGGCGACGCTTCCTATGCCGAGCCATCGAGTTCGCGCAGACGCGGAAAATCTATCGAGCAGTCGAACGCAGCCGCTCAATGTTCTTTTCATCGGCAATAGCTATACACGTTCGAACAATCTTCCGTACATGGTGCGGAGGATTGCCGAGATGGTGCCGAATACACCCCCATTTCGAGTGACGGCAGTGGCCAATCCTGGATGGGATTTGGGGCGACATTGGTATGTGGATGAGACCCGCACGCTGATCGCCAACGGTGGATTTACGCATGTGGTCCTTCAAGGACATTCGCTCTCGGCCCTTCAGAGTCGCGAAGAGTTCGAGGGCTATGCGCGGCTCTTCGATACAGCCATCGATGGGATTGGCGCGCGTACTGTGCTCTATGAAACGTGGGCTCGGCGCGGGGGTTCGAGCTCCTATCGCCGCGCGCATATCGCTGAATCACCCATCGACATGCAAGCGCGTGTGACCGAGTGTTATTCGGCGTTGGCGCGTGCGCTCGATGCGGATCTCGCGCCTGCAGGCCGCGCGTTTTTGATGGCGCAGAGTCGGATCCCCGATGCCCAGCTTTATCGCAGCGATGGAGCCCATCCGAGTCAGGACGGGACTTATTTGGCAGCGGCCGTGCTCTACGCGACGATCGCACACGACGATCCACGTCGCAGTTCGTGGTTCCCGTACGGCACGCCTCGCCATGTCGCAGCGGAGCTCCGAGACGTGGCGTTCCGTGCTGTGAACCGTCCTTGAGGATCTCGAATCAGAAGAAACAAAAGGAAAAATGGCGATTTTCTTGCGAGATTGACAATCATTCTCATCCGTGGCTTTCTTCTCGAGATGAGCCGAATCGCTTTCGGCGGAGGCTGAGAAATGAGTGCCACCTGTTGCTTCGAGACGATCACCGCGCGCGGTTGCGTGTCGGTCCAGCGCTGCATCGAGTGCGGCAACATCGTACTGAACGTCAGCTGTGTGTCCTTGCGCCTCGACATCGCGTCCTTCGACACGATGGTCGACGTCTTGCTCGATGCACGCGCAGAGATGGCTCGACGCAGCTCGCGCTACGCAATGACGCCAGGCGCGCGGGGCTTGGCATGACGACGCGCTTGGCCTGCGCGATCGCGTTGCGATTATGATTGGGACGCCGATTCCGGCGGGCCGCCGTTGAGCATGGCGCGTAGGAAGTGAGGCTTCGCGAGGGCAAACGCGTCGACGCTCGGATCGATCGAACGTGAAAGCCCCGCGAGGAGCGCGAACGTGCGTCCATAGAGGACGAGATCTTGGGGGATCGTCACGCCACGGAAGCTTCTGATTTGGCCCAGCACTTCGTCGCGCACCCACGCGAAATCCATCGCGCGTGTTTGCTCAGGACTCATCGTCGCATAGCGATCGAGGATCTTCGTGATGAGAGGGCGAGCACGCTCTTTCTCGCCTTCCCCGAAGAGCCCGAGCACACACAGCGTGTCGAGGAACTGTTCGACGTCTCGTGTGATGAAGCACATCACCGACCGCACGAGCGCTTGGTGAAAGGGACGCGTCAGGATCTTCACCTGACCAAAATCGATGACGCAGAGTTCGGGCTTTCCATCGCTTGCGATTCGCGCGAGCAGATTGCCCGGATGAGGGTCGCTCTGGAAGACGCCATCGATGTACATCATTTTGATCCACGTCTCGATGACGAGCTCGAGCAGCATGCGACGGTCCATGTGCGAGGCGCTCAGAAGCGCAGGATCCGTGATCTTTTTGCCCTCGAACCATGTCGTGCAGATCACATCACGTCGCGTGTATTCGGACAGCACGCGCGGCACGTGAATGCGCGGATGATCGCGGAAATTTTCGTGGATGGTCTGAGTGAAGCGCGCTTCTTGTTCGTAATCGAGCTCGGTGCGGAGCGCGCGTGAAACTTCGCCAAAGATGGGCGCGAGCGAGAGTTGCGGCAGAAATACGTTGAACAGCGGGAGCATCGCGCGGAGCGTGAAGAGGTCGGCGGCGAGCTTGGCTTCCGCATCGGGATATCGAATCTTCAACGCGACGTCTTCGCCTTGAGGAGTCCGCGCTTTGTGAACCTGCCCGAAGCTCGCCGCAGCTTTCGGCGCTTCATCGATGGTCTCGAACACCTCGTGAGGCGAGCGCCCATACGCGCGGGTGACGTGCGGTTCGAGCTCGTGCCATGGAAGCGGGTCGACGCGATCTTGCAAGCTGCTCAGCGTGCTCGTCCATTCAATCGGGAGAATGTCGACGCGGGTCGATAGGATTTGTCCCACTTTGATGAGTCCACCGCGCATCCGTACGGCCAGCGCTCGGAACCGTGGTGCGTGCTTTTCATGAAGACGCTGCCACGTGTCGGCGGGGATGACGGCGCCGCGACGCATCCGCACGAAGGGGATGGCGTAGGAGAACCAGATCGGGAGAAGCGTGAACGAGGTGAGGAGTCCTCGCGACACGAAGAGCCATGCTCGTTTCAACACGCGCACGATGATGAGCTCTTTATGTGGTTTGCGCGAGTCCGGAAAACGTGTGGGTCACGCTTGTTTCACACGGAGGGCGCAAGCAAAGCGAGCGCCATCTCGAGCGCTGATGGCTGGGACGAGGAAGGGATCTCGGCCCGAGCCGCGGCGGCGGCTTTCTGAACGCGGACGATCTCCGATGCCGGGAGAGGTTTTGGATCTTGGAACATCGAGTCGAGCGCGTTCCGCATTTGCTTTCGCGCCTCGTGGATGCGCCACGCGATGGTGCCTTCGGTGGTCTCGAGGACGACCGCTGCTTCTGGGTAACTCAACCCTTGCATCATCGTCAGTGCGATGGTGGTTTTGAGCAAAGGGGAGAGGCGATCGAAGGCGCGCACGAGATAGGAATAAGCCTGACGAAGCTCGAGGGCGCGGTGCGGGTCCCCGCCCGAATCGACCGCGACCGCGACCGTGACGCGCGGATCGTCGAGGTCTTCGGCGCGCCGGCGGGTCCGATCGCGCCGCACGTTGAGGGCGCGATTCAATGCAATGCGATAGAGCCAGGTGAAGAACTCACTCCGTCCTTCGAAGCGGTCGATATTGCGATATGCACGGACGAACGCGTCTTGTGTGATGTCGTCCGCATCGCTTGGGCTTCCGGTCATGTGGAGCGCGAGCGCGAAGATTCGATGGCGGTAGCGTTTGACCAACGCCTCGAAGGCGCGTGGGTCGCCGCTGCGCGCAGCTTCCACCAGATCGTGCGCCTCACGGGCTCGTTCTTCTTCTGCTGGCGAGGTAGAATCTCGCTTTTGCGGATGTGGCGGAGGGCGTCGCGCTACATGCATTTCTGCCTCTGAACCCCCAGAAGGAAAATCCTTGGGTTGGAGCGAACGAGATACCCGTTTCGGAGGATGAAGCATCGAGAGCCCTTTGTCGATGAGTGGTGGTCGCTTGATCGGGGCAGGCCCATCTGATAGACCCCGGCGCTCCCCAGCCTTTGCGGTCAAGGAGCCAAGGGCGACGTGCTGTTCGACTGGGTATACGGCCTTTTTTCTAACGATCTCGCGATCGATTTGGGGACTGCGACGACCCTCATTTATGTGAAGGGGCGTGGGATTGTCTCTTGTGAGCCCAGTGTCGTGGCTGTTCAGACAGACGCGCGGGGCATCAAAAAGGTGTTGGCTGTCGGCAAAGAAGCCAAAGAAATGTTGGGGCGGACGCCCGGCAACATTCAGGCGGTGAGACCGCTTCGCGATGGTGTCATCGCTGATTTCGAGATCACCGAAGCGATGCTTCGATATTTCATCCGGCGTGCCCAGAACCGAGGAACGCTCGTGAAACCGCGCATCATCATTTGCGTTCCCTTCGGGATCACCGAAGTCGAGAAGCGCGCGGTCAAAGAGAGCGCCGAGAGCGCAGGGGCGCGCGAGGTCTTTCTCATCGAAGAACCGATGGCAGCAGCCATCGGTGCGGGGCTGCCGATCACCGAGCCCAGTGGGAACATGGTCGTCGATATCGGTGGTGGAACGACCGAAGTGGCGGTCATTTCGCTCGCTGGCATCGTCTACTCGCAGAGCGTGCGGGTGGGTGGCGACAAAATGGACGACGCGATCGTCGCGTACTTGAAGCGAAAATACAATTTGCTCATCGGTGAGCAGACGGCCGAGCGCGTCAAATGTGTGGTCGGAAATGCGTATCCAGGTGACGACGTCGAGACCATGGAGGTCAAGGGGCGAGACCTGGTGGCAGGTGTGCCGAAGACGGTCGTCGTCAATTCCGACGAGATCCGAGATGCATTGAGTGAGCCCATCAGCACCATCGTCGAGTCCGTCATGGCCGCGCTCGAGCGGACTCCGCCAGAACTTTCGGCGGATATCGTCGACAAAGGAATCGTGCTCACAGGGGGCGGCTCGCAACTCAAGAACCTCGATGTCCTCTTGCGTGAGGAGACGGGCTTGCCTGTGATGGTGTGTGACGATCCCGTGAGTGCGGTCGTGCTCGGGTCTGGGAAAACACTGGACCACCTGGACCTTCTTCGTGAAGTTACGATCAGCTGAGTTTGCCCCATGATGGGCGCGGTTGGCGCTTTGGCGGCGCGTCGAGTACACAACTCGGTCGTCTGATCCGAGACGGCTTCTGGTGAGACGGTGCCGAATCAGTTCAAACGCCTCCGAGACGGTGTGATCAGCTTCGTGCTCTTGGCGTTCCCGTTCTTCGTGCTGAGCGCACATCTTCGCGATCCAGCTCGTATGAACGCGGTCGACGAGTTCATTCTGAGCTTCACATCGGGGTTGCAGTCTGTCGCGTCGGATGCGGCGCGATGGACCTCGGATGTGCTCGAAGATTACGTGTATCTCATCGAGGTCGCGCGTGAGAACGATCGGCTGCGCCATCAAGTCGCGCGCCTCGAGGAAGAGCGTCAGCGCCTCTCGGCAGAGGGCATCGAGAACCGTCGGTTGAGATCTCTTCTGCAGCTGCGTGAGCGCTTGGGGAGCGAGGTGCTCGCAGCTCAGGTGATCGGCAAAGATGTCTCCCCGTTTTTCCGGGTGACGAGGATCGAACTCGACCGCGGCGAGCGCGACTTGGTGCGGCCGGGCATGCCGGTGGTGGCGGCGCAAGGGCTCGTGGGTCAGGTCCGGCGCACGTGGGGGCGGTATTGTGACGTGCTCTTGATCGTCGACCGCACGAGCGCCGTGGACGTCAGCATTCAGCGCACCAGTGCGCGGGGCATGCTGCGTGGAACGGGCGAGAGCGAGAGGTACATGGCGCGTGTGCAGTACCTTGGCCGTGAAGACGCCGTTCGTGTGGGCGATCTCGTCCACACGAGCGGTCTTGGTCAGCGCTTTCCGGCATCGATCTTGGTGGGTCGCGTGACGCGGATCGTTCGGCAGGAATTCGGGCTTTGGCAGGAGGTCGAAGTGACGCCTGCCGTCGACTTTTCGGCGCTCGAAGAAGTGCTCGTGCTGACTCAAGGATCGCGCGGGGAGAGCATGGGCGATGCAGCAGACAGCTCGGAGAGCAGCACGGGGCGTGCTTCTGCAGGGCATTGAGCGATGCGCAACCTCGGTTTTCTTGGATTTGGATACTTGCTGCTCATCGTGCAATCCGCCGTTGCGTCGCGCATCGCGTTGCATCCGCTCACGCCGAATCTGCTTTTGCCCATCGTGATTTTTCTCGGTGTGCAACCAGAGGTTGGGCTCTTGCGCGGGGCTCTGATTTCATTCGTGCTCGGTTACCTCCTCGACGAGTTCTGTGGCTCGCCGATGGGCTTACAAACGTTCGTGCTGGTCGCGACGTTCATGGTGGCGCGTGGCGCGGGGATTCGGCTTTTTTTGCGCGGAGCGCTCTTTCAAGTAGGGCTCGTGTTCGCGGCGTCGATTCTCGCGGGTGGCACCATCCTCGCCCTGCGGGCGATTTTTTCGCAGCCCGATCCTTTTCCGCTTCAGATGCCTGCGGGTGGGATCGCAGGTGATGTCATCATGCTCGTGACGGGAACTTCTGCCGAAGACGCACCGCCCGTGGGGGGTGTGGTGGGAATGACGCTCACGCTGATCGGATCGGCGCTCATCACGGCGCTGTTTGCGCCTGCTATTTTTTCGGTCACTCGGCGAATCGATGCGCTTCGTGCGCGCCGTCGCGATACCGAGGGAGCGCCTTCCGAATGAGCCTGCTCAGTGTTCGCCGTGAGGTGGGAGAGTTTCGAAAGCGCTATAAGTGGATGGCGCTCTTCGTCATCGTCGCCTTCGGTGCGTTGCTCGGGCGCACGTGTCAGTTGCAGATCATCGAACGCGAGCATTATTCGGCGATCGCGCGCGAGAACATCACGAAGACGCTCACGCTCCAAGCGACGCGTGGGATCATTCGCGATCGTGCGGGGCGCGTGGTCGTGACGAATCGGCCCGCATACGATGTCTATGTGACGCCGCGCTTGCTGCGCGATGGAGACGTGGCGCGCATCGCCGAGCTGATGGGCATGAATGGCGAAGAGCGCGCTGATTTCGAGCGTCGTCTCGAGCGTGTGCCCGAACACCGGCGCACCCATCAGGTCCGATTTTTTACGGATATTCGCCGCGATCAGTTGGCTTCGCTGGCGACACACGAGCTCGATCTGCCCGCGATCGATGTGGTGGTCACGCCGATGCGCAGCTACCCATATGAGCATCTCGGGGCGCACGCGATCGGCTACTTGAACGAGCTCACGGCCGAAGAGCTGAGCGAGCTGCGTCCGGCGGGGTATCGCCTCGGTGACCGCATCGGGCGAAGTGGGATCGAGCGCGCATGGGAAAGCTTCTTGCGTGGGCGTCGCGGGTATCGTCGCGTGCCGGTCGATGCGCGCGGTCGGATCATGGAAAACGCGGTGATCGAGGACGGGAGACCGACGCTCGTCGAGCCCATTCCTGGCCGCGACATGACGCTGACGCTCGACATGGATCTCATGCGCATCGCCGAGCGCGCGTTTCGCGGGCATCCGAGCGGCGCGGCCGTCGTGGTCGACGTCAACTCCGGTGCTGTGCTCGCGGTCTTCAGCAAGCCGAGCTACGACTTGAATGAGCTGACGAGCGGAATGAGCCGTGATCGCTATGCAGAGATGCGCGATCCACGTTCATTTCGGCCGCTCATCGATCGCACGATTTACGAGAGCTATTTCCCAGGATCGACATTCAAACCGATCACCGCGATCGCCGCGTTGCAAGACGAAGTGGTCGACCCTGCCGCGCGTGTGGAATGTCAGGGCGCGTATACGCTCGGCCGCACGCGATTCCGATGCACCTCACAGCACGGTGAGGTCGATATGCGCCAAGCCATGGTGCAGTCGTGCAACGTATATTTCTATCGGCTCGCCGAGGTCGTCGGGCTCGATCGGCTCGCGCGATTTGCGCAGGATTTCGGGCTCGGGAGACGAACGGGGGTCGGCATCAATACCGAAGCTTCGGGCTTCATTCCGACGCGTGAATGGTACGAACGAGGAGATCAACATTGGCGCGCTGGTTACGCGCTGAACACGGCCATCGGACAGGGTGATACGCGCGTCACCTTGGTTCAATTGGCGATGTCGTACGCGGCGATCGCGAACGGGGGCACGCTCTACGTCCCTCAGCTCGTACGAACGGTGAGCTCTCCGGATGGATCCATCGTCGAGAATTTCGAACCGCGTGTGAGGAGGCGCGTGCACGTCGATCGAGAACACCTCGCGTACGTGATCGACTCACTCTACGGCGCGGTCAACGATCACGGAGGCACGGCGTACGATGCGCGCATTCCGGGCGGTGTCACGATCGCGGGAAAAACGGGCACGGCGCAGGTGAGCGAACGCGCTCGTCACGATGTCGATCCCGATCGCGCGTGGTATTTGAACCGCCCGCACGCGTGGTTCGCTGGGTTCGCGCCAGCGGAAGATCCTGAGGTGGCGATCGTGGTGTTGGTCGAGCACGGTGGCGCAGGTGGTCGGCAGGCGGCTCCGATCGCGATCCGTATGCTGCAAGAATATCTCGGTTCGCGAGAACCGACGGCGATGGCGGGTGCAGGCGTCGATGCCGCAACGCGGGCGAGGTAATGAACGATGGCGACGCTGGGAAAAGGATTTCGTGACCAGTTCGATTGGCCGCTGTTCGTGACGGTCGCTGCCATCGCGATGATCGGCGTGACCAACTTGTATAGCGCCACCAGTGCGGCGCGCGCGTCGCTTTCAGAGCTCTATATCCAGCAGATTTATTGGCTTACGTTGGGAGCGGGCGCAGCCGTTCTCATCGTGGCGATCGATTACCGGCACTTCGAACGGTTTGGTTGGTTCGCATACGGTTTGGGGCTTGTGCTGCTCGTGCTCGTGTTCTTGTTGGCTCCTGAGATACGAGGCTCTCAGCGTTGGATTCGCATTGGCGCGTTTTCGCTCCAACCAAGCGAGTTGATGAAAGTCTTTTTGATTGTCGCGCTCGCGAAATATCTTCACAACGATCCTAAAACCGAGGGGCGCACACTCAAAGATTTGGTCGTTCCAGGATTGATTTTGGGTGTGCCGATGTTTCTTATTTTGCGACAGCCCGATCTTGGAACTGCGCTCATGTGTGCGTTCATTTTCGTGAGCATCATGATGCTTACGAACTTGAAGTTGCGTTCGCTTTTCACGCTCGTCGGAACGTTCGTCGCGAGTGCACCGCTGATTTGGGTGTTTGGGCTCAAGGACTATCAAAAGGGGCGATTCCTCTCGTTCTGGGACATGCTCTTTGGTGAGAATCCCGATATTTTGGGGGATGGATGGCACACGTATCAATCGATGGTGGCCATTGGAAGTGGCGGACTCTTGGGGAAAGGGTTCATGCAGGGCACGCAAAATCAGCATCGGTTTTTGCCTGACCAGCACACCGATTTCCCATTTCCGGTGTGGGCCGAAGAGCACGGATTCCTGGGCGTGCTGTTTTTACTCGGGCTCTATATCTTCTTGATTCTCTGGGGGCTCAAGATCGCGAGCACGGCCAAGGACCGATTCGGTGCAGTCATCGCGGTGGGCGTGAGCGCGTTCTTTTTTTGGCACACCGTGATCAATCTCGGGATGGTCTGCGGGATCTTGCCGGTCGTGGGCGTGACGCTCCCGCTCTTTAGTTACGGGGGGTCGAGCGTGCTGACGAGCATGATGGGCGTGGGCTTGTTGATGAACGTCTCCATCCGTCGATTCAGCTTCTGATCGTGAACGAACGATCACGTTCGACGTGAACTCGTGTTTGCTGCACGGGATGCTGGTCCCGTCGATTTGCACGGGATTCGTTTGGCATCTACGTTGCTTTGCGCGCGACTATGCCTTTTACGCGAATTCGTCTCATCGCGATCGTTGCCGTGATGCTGGTGTGCTCTGCCTGCGGCCGTCGCCGGTCGGCGGTTGCTTTGGCTGAAGATTTGCGGCCAGTGACGGGGCTGGTTGCCCAGGGGGGCGGTCCACCTTTCGTGCGTGCTGCCATTGTTCGTGCGCTTTCGGATCGGAACTACCGTGTGGAAGTTGAATCCGGGCAGGAGATCGTCGCGAGTTATACGCGTGGTCGACACTATTTACAGATCACGATCGCGTATGATGCGACGTCGTTTCACATCGTTCCGATGCAGGCCGATGGACTTCACGCTCGGCACTACGAACGTTACGCCACGCAGCTCGAGCGCACGGTTCAAGAAGAGCTAAGAAGAGCTAGCGCGGACCGAGCGCGAGCATGCGCGCGCGGTCGCAGCGTCGCGGCCCGGAGTCGTGGTGGTCGATGGTGGTGGCGGCGCGGTCGTGAGTGGCGGCGTCGTGGTGGGTGGCGCAGCGGTCGGCGGCACGGTGGTGGGCGGGGCAGTGGTGGGCGGAGGCGTCGTCGTGGGAGGCGCCCCTGTCGTCGTGCCGCCGGGGTATGCGACGTGTGAATCATTGGTCGTCGCGTACGGGCACTCGTCGATTCACATGAATCAGTGTCGGCCCGATACGGACGTGGCGTGCGCCGACGCGTTGCTCTCCGCGGGCCACCCCACGACATCGCTTCTCTTCTGCAGCAGCGTCGAGCCCAACTGCGCCCGCCAATGGTTGCTCTCCGGCGGCGCCCCCGTCGGGCTCAATCGCTGCCGCTATTGAGCAGCGGGATGGTGCCAATCCGCATGTCGATTGGCCCGCGTGCTTCAGCTCGATTGTGGCATCCCGCGAGCCCAAAGGCGATACGCATGACGTGCGTGACGCAAGCGGGATTCCGGCGTCGGGTACCGACGCAAATACCAGCGAATGAGCTCGACGCGGTCGCGCAGCTCTTCGCTCGTCGGTTCACGCGCGAGCCGTGCCGCGAACTCGTCCGCAGACAGAGGCCGATTTGCCATCTGTCGAACCATGGACACGAGATGCGGCGGGGGCGGCGCGAAGTCCTTCATGTGTCCTCCTCGGAGAGAGCGGACTTAAGCGCGACGAGCAGCTCGATGTCATCTGCATCACGAGCACGTGCGCCAAAACGCTTGGTGCGGATCAGGTCGTCAATGGAGGGCACAGCAATCGATGACCCACCTGTGATCGGCAGACGTTGAGCGCGCTCAAATACATCCTCGAATCGCACGTGTTCTCCATCGACCGTGGAGACCTGCCGCGCGACGAGGACGTCAACGCGCTCGCCGTTCTCGAGCACATAGCGGCCTACTCGTCGTGCTTCTTCGGGTGACCGGTTCGGAAAAAGATCCAGCGGGAGAAGTGCACGATTCAGTGATTCTGCGTCATCTGCGTGAATCCATAGATCATAATCGGAAGTCAGAACCGGGATTCCGAGCGCGATGAGTGCGCGGCGCCCAATCAAAAGCGCCCGCGCACCACTCGTCGCGATCGCAGTGAAGAATGTCGCTTCGTCGAACGGATCGGCGTCCATGAGAACAGCTTCGCGCGGACACAGCTTTGATGCAATCCGCCCGCTCGTTTGGACATCAGAATGGCGAACAGCGTGTCCGCATCTTGCCCGTTTCTATGGCGAATTCTACGAACGCGCGTTTGGGTCGGGCCCTCGAACCGAACCGGGCGGCAAATGCTGCTACCTTCGCGACCGAAGCCTGCCATCATCTCCTTCAGGCCCGATTGTTCTCGGATCTGAGGCCTCCCATATCCTTGCTACAAACGACTATGCGCACCGTGGAGCAGCCAGGCTCGGGCCACGTCACACCCGAGTTCTTGGCCGCGTTCGCCAAGACGCAAGTTGTGCTCGGCACCCGCGCTACCATTCTTCGCGCAGGCCGCACCAAGCTGATGATGAGCGTCACTTCGAAGACCGACGTCGAGGGCGATCTGCTTGAGCTCGACCTCACGCTGAAGCGCTGAGCGGCCGCTCACTTCGTTCTGCCCATTGCCACACCAGGATCGCGCCGAGCGCGATCCAAAAGAGATGCTTTGTTGCCGAGGACAGGATCCCATGGGTTCACTTCTTGAAACCACGGAGAGTTGAATTCGTTAGTAATATCAATGAGTTGAATTGGTGGATCCTGTCCCCTGGTCGTCGCCGGTGGTCCAGGGTTCGGTGGTTTCGGTGGGAGCGCGGGGGCGGGGGCCGCAGGCTGCTGCCGTGATGAGGATGAGCACGATGAATAAGGTGCGCGTCATGGCGTGCTTTCTCGCGCCGAGATGATGTCGAGCGTTTGGCCTTCGGCGATTCCGATGCGATGTGGAGTCGCTCTGTCGTAGGTGATGAGCGCGAGGCCTGTCAGTTGGCCTTCGCCGAGCCAATGGAGCACAAGAGGGAGGCGATGGGATTGACCGCTTTCGAGTGGAGCGAGCTCGATGCGAATCATTCCCGCGCCATCAGGGCCAATCACGCGCCGTACCGAGGAGGCACGCAGGAGCGCGGCGCGTGATGTTTCGTCGAAGCGCGCGATCGAAGGGAGGTGAACTTCGACGACGGGATGTGAGGTCGCTGTCTCACGCTGTTCGACGATGAGCTCGAGCGCGGAGCGCTCGAGCGCATGTCCGATGTCTCCTTCGAGATGTGCCGTCAGAGGAGCGCCTCGACTTCGATGAGGGCGGACCACACGCGTTTCGAGCAGCGCGTAGATCGGTGCATCGCTCTCGAGATGAATCTGCGCGCCGGCGGCCATAGGGAGCGAGGCGGTGCCCCGTTCGAGCGTGATTTCTTGATGTTGGCCGCCCATCACGACGCGCACTTGCGAAGGGCTTTCGCCGCCAAGTGCGCCGAGAGAGGAGGCTGCTGCTAGCCACAGCGTATCCTCGTTGCCAAGGCGCGGAACGAGATAGAGTGAGCTCGCGATCGTCCCTGCGAGCTCATCCGCCAACGCGTCATCGCCCACTTGCCGCGCTGCGATGGCGAGCGCCAGCATACTGACGAAGCCGTCGCCTGGTTGGCCCATCTCGTCTGAAAAGATTCGAGCGCCGTGCTCATCCCGCGTGAGTGCAGCCTGCGCGGCCTCGTAGAGTGCGCGCCCTCGACTGTCTTCGTGATCGATCAAGAGAAGCGCCGCAGCCCATCGCGCCATGAGTGCGGGCCTGTGCCGCTCGTTCGCCAGCACGCGCCATCCAAACTCACGGAGTGAGATGACGAGCTCTGTGATCGAATCGTGAGCGCCGTGTGTTCCAACGCTGGGCGCAAGATGCGCGAGGACGAGCAGCATCGCGCTTTGCTCGCGAGGATCAGACGGCATGGCAGGTGGAGGGATCGCATGGAGCAGGTGCGAGATGCTCTCGGAAGCGGCGAGCGCGACGCGCATGCATGCTGCATCGATGGCGTTCTCGATCGGATGGTTTGCGTGAGATTCAATCAGCGCGCGGAGCTCGGCGTCGGGTGCGCCCGAAAGGGCGAGCATGAAAGCTCGCACCGGGATGGTGGCGTTGTCCTGTAGTAATGCACGCGCAAGCTCGCGCGGACCCGCGAGAGTGAGAGATTGCCGTATCGTGAAGTCGTCGCGATCGAGCTCATGCGCGAGATCGACATCACGTTCGACGCGCACTCCTGTTCGCAGAGCCCGAAGCCCACCCGCGGGCAGGACGCGCACTTCATGCTCGAGGAGGACGGAGTCTCCATGCTTGATCGAGACCCGTGTCGGGCCCACCCGTTCCGCTTCGAGCTCGAGCCAGATGCGCCCCGTCGTTCCCGCTTCGAGAGGACGATTCGAGCTCAAGTTCGTGCGCACCGAGACTCCATCTCGATGCACGTCGAGCACAGCGTCCAAGTTTTCGCGAAGCTTCGTGACATCGACGGGAATGCGAACGCGCTCTCCGAGCCTCAAAAAAGACGGCATTTCGCTCCGAACGATCAGCGGAGCGCCCGCTTCGAACGGAGCGCTCGCGAGCGCGACACGGCCATCGGGTGCGAAGACGACGGCGAGCGCGCGATGCTCGCGCAATGGGCCTGAGATCGTCCACTCGAGCGACCCATCTTCGTTCGGCACGCCACCCAACGCTTCGAGCGGAGGTCGACTCCACGCGCGTGGGGTGGGGGCGCTGAACAGTGGACTCGGAAGTTCGCTCGAAGCTCGATCGAGGGGGCTCTCGTTGGCGATCTCCTCCCAGGTCTGTGCTTCGTCTGCTCCAAGCGACTCGGCGAGAGACTCGAGCACCGAGCGACTGAGGGCCACGCTCGTCACGCGCGCGACGAACTCGTCCTCACCGACGGCTTCTGCATACAAGCTTCCGGTCGGCAGAACGCGTGCGAAAGGATCGTGCAGATCGTCCGCTGTCCCCTCGCGTCCATCGGGTCCAATGCTCACGAGCTCCCAACCCGCCAAGACGGGAAGAAAGTCGAACTGCGAACGTCCACGTGTCCTACGAAAGACGAAGGCTTGGCCCCAACCATCGAAGAGCGCTGCGCGATCGATGAGCTCACCGTCTTCAGTCGAGACACCGAGCTCGGTCATGCTCGCGATCCAAGTTCCAGGGTCTCCGCGGCGAGCCCACGGCAAATCGAGACGTCGTTCGCGAACGAGCTCGGCGAGCGCTCGCATCACGCGCCACAGCTTTCGCCGGGTGATGCGACGAGCGACCGCATCGTACGTGAACGCCGGATCGAGCGCGGCGAGGCGGGCGAAATCGAGCGACTCGCCATCGAGCGTGGTGATGCCCTCCTCGCCGATATTGGAGCTGGCGATGGCAGCTTCGAGCATCTCGGGGTTGAAGGCCCAACTTCGACCCTGACGCATGGCGACCTCCTCACGCGAGTCGGGCAGTTGCGCGTCGACGTACGTTTCGATGGCGCGCATGATGTTCCCGATGCGCCCGCGCACGAAGCGCGCCCGTGTTCGCCATGGATCACGCAAAAGGCCAAGCGCCACCGGATCCATCGGCATCGGTTGGGCCGTGAGTTCGCCGCGTTGCCATACCGCGCTGGCCGCTCCATCGAGCTCGACCCGCGACGCAAGGAAGGCAGCAAGAGCGATGTCGCTCTCGATGCGTTGCGCTGGACATGCCTCTCCGCACAGGGAGCTGCGTAGCGTCTGCTCGAGCTCGAGCATCGCGATGCGTTCGTCTGCGACGATGACGCCACTCGAACGTGGCTCGACCCTCGTCATGCGCGCGCTTTCTGCGTCGGCCTCTAGCGATATGCTTTGCGAGGCTCTGGTCGCGAGCACGCGTGTCATTGCGCCGCGGACCGTCTGACCATGGGGCATGAGAGGACGAGCGCGAAGAACGATTTCTCCTCGTGTGTCGCTCGGGACAGTCAACGTCGTGTGTCCTTCGCCTGGCGCGACGAGTCGTTCGGCCAAAGGCACCAAGCGGCCGCCAGGACTCGCGAGCAGGGTGACGACGACGGGAACTCGCGGCATCGCAGGCCGGTGGACGAGATCGATCCGAAGCACCCCACCGGGCTCGACGTGTGCGGGAGCGCGCACTTGGAGGAGCGCATCCGGATCGACGTTCATGCATTGAGCGATCTCATCCCCACCGATGCGCAACACTGCACGAGCTCGAGTCGGACCAGCGCAATCGCCACCATGGCTCGTGAGGACACGCGGCACATCGAAGACGGCGATCCCATCTTCGTTCGTGCGGCCTTGGATCGGCGTGCCCGCGAATGCAGCGTCGAGCTCGAGGTCGCGATTCGAAAGTGGCATGCCATCGGCCGACACGATGCGCGCATAGATGCGCGCGGGGAGATCCGGCACGAGCGCGCCGCCTTCGATGGTGAGCGCCCCAAACGATCTGCGTCGCGAAACGCGAACCTGTACGCTGGTTTGTGCCGTCCCGATTCCGGTCGCAGTCGCTCGCAAGACGCCCGACTCGTTGGCCCATGCGCGATCGCCCGAATGAGCGGGCAATTGCCAATGAAAATGAGCCATTCCGAAGCGATCCGTAAGAATCGGAGGGAGGCGCTCGGCGCCTTGAGCGCCTTGCCGAAGTGGAGGTCGAGGAAGGCCATCGATCTCCGCGCCAGCGATCGGTGCGCCCTCTGGCGTCCTCACCTCGACATCGAGGGTGACGACGCTCCCCGGTGCAAAGACGAGCTCTGTCGGTCGCGCCGAGACGACGAGTCGAGGACGCGTCGGTTCATCGATTGCGATTCGAAGCTGCGTACTCTCCGCGCCCTCGCTGCGCAGCGTGACTGTCATCGCGCCATGCTGGGCGCATCGAATGCGAGTGACGACGACACCCGCGCGATCGGTGCGGATCGTCTCGGCCCTCTCGAGCCCTGTGTCGCCTCGTGAGGTGATGACGACCTCGCGACCTTCGGCTGCTTCACCCGTCGTGCGATCGAGCACCCGACTCATCACGAGCACGTCGCCCCCGGGTCGCGCAGTTAAACGATTCGTGGTGGCGAATAGCTCGTACCGAGAGCTCAGCGCGACGTCGACTTCGAAGGTCCGACGTACACCGCGAGGGCTTCTTGCTTCCAGAATCAAATGCGGTGCTTGCTCGAGGTTGGCGGGGATCACGATCTCGAACGCCGCGCGGCCCAAGGCATCGGTGGTGGCTGTCGCGACCGGTTCACCGCGCGAGAAAGACGCGAGCAAGCGAAGCTCACAGCGGGGCGCTGGGCGTAGATCGCGGCCTCGAATCACTTCGTAGAGCGTCGTGAACCAACGCAATCGTCCGCCTGGGATGACTTCGAGGTGCCCATCGATCGCGGCCTCGAGTCCTGTGACTTCGCCGCGAGGAACTTCGCGATGCGCGATGACTTGCGCGGCCGCGGGCGCGCCCCACGCACTTGCCGCGACGACGAGCGCCGACAACAAGGCGTGTCGAATCATTCGAGCGCAGATCATGGCGCGTCTCCTTCGATTCGCAGCGCGCGCGGAGGCACGACACTGACCGCCTCGGGCCGATCGGCGGCATAGGCCGTGACACCGAGGCCGGGGAGCAAGCCACCCACCGTCAGGCGCAGGGGCAGACGAAGGCGACGTTCGACACCCGGCGGCATCGAGCGCAGCCGAAGTGTCAGCACGTTCCCTCGAAGATCGGGTGGACTCGCCGACAACGAGGCGAGGAGCGAACGCGAGCTCTCACTCATCTCGGCGCCTGTCGGGAGATCGACTTCGATGATGGGCGCGGCGATGGTTCGGGCCGTTCGGTTCCGGAGGATGAGCGTAAACTCGGTCGTACGATCGAGACCTTCGGGTTGACCGAGGGTGGCGATGGTGAAAGGACCGCGCTGTTCTTCCCACGGCAATCGGTAGGAAGCCGAGAGGCGCACGAACGTGAGTGCATCGCCTGAGATCGAAACCTCGGCGCGGTGCGTGCCAGGAGCCAAACGGCCGAGCTCGAGGCGACCGCTGCCGTGGGTGAGATCAACCCGATGTGTCGTTCCATCGATCGTGATCGAGGCAGCGCTCGCCGCGGACCCAGCATGAAGCCGAGCAAGCGCCATGGACGCATATCCGCGAACGTCGGAGGAAAGGACACCGCCTCGCGATGACCAGCGCGCCAGGGTGCGCAGCAGCGAGAGCGCGCGAGCGATGTGCGCATGATCGGAGGCGCCGAGCGCGGCGTCGGCCATTGCGACGAGGGCCGTTGCGCGCATGGGATTGTTTGGTGAGGCCACGAAGAGTTGGTCATCTCCGAGAGAGACGATGGACCGATCGATGCGCCGCAGCATCTCGATGGCTTGGGGGTCGACGCCCGCATGGGTGAACGCAAGTGTGGCTGCTGCGAACGCGAAGACCTCGGGGTCGCTCGATAGAGCAGCGTCGTTCGCGACGCTCTGGCGCAGCTCGGAAATGAGCAGGCGTGTGTCGCGGACGAGCTCTCCACGCGCTTCGATGTTCTGCATGATGGACGCCAGATCGAGCAGCGCTCGAGCGCGTGTTTCCACGGCGGGATCGGCTTCGAGCTGACGCGTCACGTCGCGGAGGGTCGCGGCAATTGTCTCATCGGTCATTCGAGGGTCGCTCCAATGGACGGCGAGCATGCGCGTCGTGCTCCCATCCACGGCCACGGTATCGAACAGTGAATCGGCATTCATGAGGACGATCTCGGCGTCTTCGGGAGATGCCCCGTCCGGGATCGCGAGCTCGAGTGGGCCGCTGCCGATGACGAGCGCTTCGGTGTGGCTGCGTGCTCGTCGCGAGTTCTCGCTCACGACGATGGGAAGCGTGATGGCATCTTGGGCATGGCCATGGGTATCGGAGACCGCCACTCGAAGTTGTCCGCGGCCCACGCGTGAAGGCCGAACCGTGAAGAACGTGACCGCGCCGCTCTGGGCTTGGACTGGCATCGTGCGAGGATCGTCTGCAGGAATTCCGAGCTCGGGCGCGCCGAGCATGTGAACGACGAGCTCTCGATCCGCGCTTGCTCGATTGCTGACACGAACGGGCAACATGATCTCGTCTCCCATCCGCGCGACTTCGGGGACAGGCGCATCGACGACGATTTCGCGAACGGCCGAGATGCGAGTTTCGGCAGACCAAGCCCATCCATCGGGCCGCCAGACGATCACTTCGACGAGATAGCTCGTGACTGCATCTGCGAGCGGAATTGTAAGCTCGGTGACGCCCGACGGATCGAGCGCGATCGAGGGTCGAAACACGAGCGTGGCTGGAAAGCGTTCGCGCATGACGCGAGCAAGGCCAAAGAGTGCTCCGCCGGTTCTGACTGCGGGACTCGCGCGTCCCATGCGTTCCACGCCTATGAGCGCGCCGCTGCCGTAGCCTGATCCACCTCCGCCTCTCCCTGATCCAATCACACCCATGCCGCCGAAACCCAACGCGCCTTCGCTCGCATCGGCATGCACGGCATCGCCGATCTCGTCCTCCGTCATTTCCGCCGTGATCCGCGTGTACGCTTCGCTGATCGCTGCGATCGTTCGCGATGCAGGCGATAGCAAGGCGAGCTGACGCATCAGCTCGTCTTCCCCAGAGGCGACGGCATAAGGAGTTCCAGCAGGGACGACGCGCGCGAAAGGATCGCGAATATCGTCGACGGTTCCGATGCGACCATCCGGCCCGGGTGAAACGAGCTCGATGTTCGTTGCATGGACCGAAAGCACGAAGATGGGACTCGCCGTGCGGCGCAACGTGAAGCGTCCGCCCCACGGATCGCGGAGATCTTCTTCGGCGATCAACCCGCGCTCGATCATGCGCGGGAGCCAACGCTCAGGGCTTTCGCGCGCGGCCATTCGGGCTGCGATGCTCGCGTCGTCGCCGGGATCGAGATAACGCGCCAGCGCCGAGAGCACTTTGACGAGCTGCGCTCGGGCCACACGGCGCGCCACCGTTTCGTATCGAAAGCTCGGATCGACGGCTTCAATGTAGGCGATGTCGATCGGCCCCTCGCCGAGCGTCGTGTCCGCTTCGAGGATCTCCGAACGAAACCGTCTCGAAGGACCATTCCCGGTCGTGATGTCCGTGAGCGCATCGCTTGCGATTGCATTCGCGAGTGCTTCTTCTGCTTGAAGCATCCACACCGCGACGCCGCGTCGTTCGAGCTCACGCGCGAGCGGAAATGGATCTCGCAATACACCGCGTCCAGCGGACTCGCCGTCCAAGCTGATGGCGTCGGCCGGTAAGCCCAAGGCATCCAAGAGCGGGCTCGCGCGAAGGGGCTCCGGCTCGGAGAACGCTCTCGCTGCGAATGCCGTCCGCACCAAGCGCTCGGCTTCGGGAGTTGCCGCGAGAATCGACTCATCGAAAGCGCCTTGGAGGAAGTGATATCGGAACGACTCTTCTCCATCATGAGCTGCGATATCGCGCACCAAGAGCGCTGCAAACCCGCGGTCTGCCGGCGTTGTTTGCAGCGATACGCGCGCCGTCTCGCCAACGATGTGTTGCGTGCGCTCGGTGCGAAGTGAAGCAAACGTCGGGCGGGCAGGGCGCACGAGCACACAATCGATGGCGCCGCCTCCTTCCCACACTTCGTCTTCGTGAACGGCGCGTGCACGCACGGCGAGAAGTCCAAGGTGATCCGTGGGCGCATCGAAGCTCGTGCGTGGTTCATTGGGGCCCACATGACGCGTGGCGAGCACTCGAAGCTCATCGAGCAATTCAACGACGATCGGTTCGTTCCGAGCCGAGGGACCGCGAACTATCTCCACATCGAAGCGCGCTCCAGGGGTGACGACCGGTTGACGTACGTGAGGTGCAACTTCCGCGTCGGGGCTGACATCGATGGAAAGTCGCGCGGTCTGCTCGAGCGGCCCATGCACACGCACGTGCACGGTACTCATCGGGCCCGAGCTCCATGCGCCCTGCGGAAGGCGGACCGGCACTTCGGCGATTCCGTGTGCGTCGGTCATGACGAGCGCGCGACCATTTCGCACGGCAGCGCCGGTGACTTCCACTTCGGTCGCGCTCTGCGGTGGATCTCCTCTCGTATCCGACAAGAGCACATAGAGGACATCATCGACTTCCGCGACGAGAGAGCCCAAGCGCGCCACGGCCTCGATGTGAAGCGTCAGCGGCACTTCAAGTTGCAGCAGACCGTGCGCTGTGGCGCTTCCATGAGCCGGATGTCGAACGTCGGCGGAGAGCACGACCCAACCCGTGTCGTGTGTGTGGTATGCCGGCGCATGCGCTTCGATGCGCGCGACTCCATCTTGGCTCGTGGTTCCGCTGGCTGTGACTTGATCGTCGATGTGCAGATGCACCTCGGCGTTCGAGATGGGCGCGCCGCTCGGCGTGGTCACCTTGACTTCGATCGTGATGGGCGCGTGCGGTGCGGCGAGCCCGGGGAGAGCACGGATATCAGCGAGCATTCGCGCGTAATTTCGACTGCCCACGCGCGCTTCGGTGCGGAATGAATCGCCGCGAAGATTCATGCGTACGGAGACGGTTCCTTCCTGCGCCGATGGCCCAATGGGCACATCCACGCTCACGACTCCGTCTTCGCCCGTCGTGATATTTCGGCGCACGAGCCCAATCGCGGGCCCTTCGAGCTCGACCTCTGCAACTTCACCTGCGAGCGGACGAAACGATCCGCGCTCTCGTACGAGCGCCCAGACGTGAATCGTCTCGCCTCGCTCGTAGAGCACTCGATCGGTGCGCAAAAGAACGTCGAGCGCACTTTGCACATGGAGTGGAAACTGAAACGAACGGCTTTGTTCTCCTTCGGAGACGCGAACCTCGAGCGCGGCGCGTTCCACATCGTTTCGCGGAATCGGCACGGCGATTTCGAAGTGACCATTCGAATCGGCACTCACACCGACCCACGGCTCGGCCGGGCGGTCTTCTCCTCGCGACAAGCGTGCTGTGATCTGGGCTCGAGGAAAGCGCGAGAGCTCCGCCAGTCCGCGCACGCGATACGCCGTACCGCGTATCCGCGTAGGTTGACCGGCAATGGCTTGATGGACGCCCGAGAGCGCGATTTCGTAACCCGTGAATGGCTGCTGCGCCGAAGCTGGCAAAGCGAAGAGCAGCGCGAACCCGATGAACGAGCACAGCGAAAACCGCATGACGACTCCCTGACATCAAGGCTGTCGATAAGTTCCGTGAGAAGCTCGTGATCTTGCCCCCAGCGATCACCCACCGGCGAACCACGCGAGGCTCAGCGCGGTGGTGTTGACGATCATGTGAATCGCGATCGAAGTCCAGAGCGTGCCTGAACGGAGTCTCGCCCAACCGAGGATCATGCCGATCGCCATCGGTCCGATCCGCGCGACGCCGTGCGCTTCATGGAGCGCCCCAAAGAGCAGCGCGGAGACCGCAATCGCGACCCACGGCTTCATCATTTGTGCGAGTTGTGGAAGCAGGATCCCGCGAAAGAGAATCTCCTCACCGAGCGGCGCGAGCACCGCTGCCGCAATGAAAGTCAGCGCCAACGCGAGCGGTGCGCGATCCGCACCGAGCACGGCTCCAAGCGCTTCCGAACCTCCACCCCATCCATGCTCTTGCGCCCACCGCATCAAAGGGAGCGCGAGCGCGAGGACGCGTGGGAGCCACGTCGCGATATAAAACGTTCCGAGCAACACCGTATGCATCGGAGCCAGCCGCGTCTCGCCTTCCCACGTGATCGCAGGTGCTTTGCGCGCAAAGAGAAAAAGGCCGACGCCACCCAACGCAACGAGCACGACCTCCGATCCAATGAGCCCAAGCTCCATCACGAGACCGCGAATGTCGAGCTCACACGCGAATGCCGCGACGATGCTCCCGGCCAAGGCCCCGAGCGCCGGAACCGTCGCGACGGGCAGCCACGCGCGAAAGCCGCCTCGGACTCCACGTTGTCGTGCGACCAGCGCGAGCAGGAAGATCCCAAAGAGAAAGACGCCATACGAAATCAGTGTGCCGTGATACGTCGGCGCAGAATTGCTCGCGCAGGGATCGAACGAAGACTCGACTGGGGCCACCGTCTCCGTCGGAGTCGGCAAGAGACCCATCATCATCGAGAAGACGACGAGCGCAACCATGGTGTCGAGCGCGACGAGCATCGCGAGTCGCCCCGCCCACCGGTGTCCAGACTTCGTACACACGGTCCGCGAGGCCCAGATCGAAAGTGGTAAGACCCAGAGCAGACCCACGATGGGCACGACGCCAGCGGCGAGCGCGACGTGAAAGAGCGTGCTGCCGAAACGCGACTCCTCGGTCTCAGCGATCCGCGATGTTTCGTCCATGAGAGAGAGCTTCGTCCCTCACAGGACGATTGGCACCTTGCTGAGTGCGGGCCCTCAGCGACCCCAACGAGGTGCTCGATCGCGGAACGTGCCGAGCCATTGCTCGACCACGTCTGGCGCCGTCGTTCGACCATTCCAACGTACGAGCAGGAGCATCTGTGCGCCAGGATCAGCGGCTCCCGGTGCTCTCTCTGCGCGCACCAGCAGCGAGTGGTCGGGCCTTTGGGTCACGGTGACCAGAGCGTCTCGCGCAAGTTCTGCAGGCACAGTCACCAGAGAGATTTGGTTCGAACCGACGCTGGCCGAAACCTGAAGTGAATTGCCAACCGGGGTGACTCGAAGCTCGATCCGCGGCCCGCCGCGCGGACTCCAGATGCCCAACGTCGCGGTGGTCATCCCTGGCCCGAAGAGCGTCACCGGAATGCGCGGCAAGAGATCGACTCGCGCGACATCACTCGGCGGCGGAATCGGCGGCTGCGGAGGAAGCTGAGGTGGCGGTTGTACGACCACCGAACCCACGCCTCCATTGCCCAACATCCCATAGGTCAAGCTCGGATTCTCAGTGATGCCCAGCATATAAGGGCCCCGACTTCCGCTCGAGTAACTTCCTACCCACACGCGAATCGGCCCGGGTCCAGTCGGTCCTTCGATGAGCGGGTTGAGAGCTCCACCTCCATCATCATTACAGGCAACACGCCCATCGGGGTATTGCACGACGAGCGTGGTGTCGTGTGAAGCCGAAATGATGAACCGGAGATATTGAAATGCCGACCGCGCCACGACGACATGCGAGGGCTGAGGGGAGATCCATCCTCGACAGCTCGAGTCCATCGTGTTGGCGCTGAGTTGGCCACCAGAAGAGCCCGTCATGAGTGTAGGATCCGGCAGAAATCCAGCCCTCAATTGAGTGTCTCCGAAGAGCGAGCCGGCTCCCGGTGGAGGCGTGGGGGGCAGGGCGACCACACCCGAGCCGGGCATTCCGAGCTGTGCACTTCGAATGGCGGGTGAGTTCGAGAGCCCCAAACGATATGGCCCACCGCTGCTCGAAGAGTACGAACCTACCCAGATACGAATCGGCCCGGGGCCCGCACTGAGTTCGACCCGAGGCTGTCTGCCGTCCGTATCGTCATTGCAGTGAATCTGTCCGTCGGGGGTTTGTACGAGAAGTGTCGAGTCGTATTCCGCCTGCACCATGATTGCGAGAAAGCGAATGCCTGCGGGCGCCATCACCACATGGCTCGGGGCTTCGGAGGCGTACCCTCGACAGCTCGGATGCACGGACTGAAGCGAGACACGCCCCCCGCCGTTCCCATCGGCCACCATCGGGTCTGGGGCAAATCGATCGCGCACCTGGAGCACACCGAAATTGGGTGGCGCGTTGGGCGCGAGGTACTGCGCGGCCGAGCTCCCCGCGAGTCCGAGAGTGAGCGCCACGGTGAGACTTGCGAACGCATTTCGACTGACCTTTGTCATTTTTCCTGCTCCGCCTCCGATCATGGTGCTCCCGCTCTTCCCGAGACGCGCTCCGCGCATCCTGATTCATTTACGCTCGACCAGAATCGATTATGCCTCGCAACGCATGTCGACCGCTACAGATGGATTGACCCAGGCTCGCACGAACACCAAAGCCGTGCTGGAATGCGCCCCTATGCGCAGACTCATCATCATTTCCCTAATTCTCGGTCTCCTTGGTTGTGGCGGCTCCCAGCCTGAGAGCGCGACCCCGGCGGTGGTGGAAACGACGGCCGCCAACGAGCCCACCTCACGTGAGCGAACTCTCCCGGATTCCCCTTGGGAGACGGCAACGACAGAGGAGCTCATCGATCGCGTACGTCGTGATGCGGTCTCGCGGATTCGCACGGCAGACCCTCAGCTCGCGATCGATGCGTTCGGAGCTTGGCGGGCCAATCCGGAGAGCGCGCCTCCGCTCGGTGATCGTGTCTGCGAACAGCTCTTCCATCTCGCGATCGCCGACATCGCAGCGGGTGATCTCGAAGGCGCAGCGGGGACGGTTCGTTTGGTGCGGGCCCGGGCACGCAATCGCAATATGGCGTTTGCGGGAACGACGCTGCTCTCCGTGATCGCGCGGCGATCGGCTGGTGAAGACGCCGCCGCGCAGCGCACCGCGATCGAAGCCGTGATGCGCGAGCTTCCGCGGGCTCGCTTCGGGGCATCGACGGTCGCCTTTCAGCTTTATCAAGAGCGCGGACAAATCGATGCTGCGCTCGAGCAGACGCACGCTCAATTGCTCACGCTCGAAACAGCGTCGCATCACCTCTTCGTCTCGAATGTGCTTGCGGATGTCGTCGAAGGGCGTCCGGTGTATCTCGAGGCCATCGCCACCGTTCGCGCCGAACACGATGCGCGTCCTGCCGATCGTGAATATCGCTTCTCGACGGTCGATCTCACCCGCGCCCGCGACGCTCAGCCGGTGCTCGTCGCCGTGTGGGATACGGGCACGGCGGGCCATCTTTTCGAGCGGCAGCTCTTCACCAACGCAAACGAGCAGCCCAATGGCCAAGACGATGATGGGAACGGAATCGTCGACGATGTGCACGGCGTGATCTCCGATCCGGATTCGGCGCAAACGGGTCTCACGTACGAGCCCGGCGCCGAAGTCCTCGCGCAGTACGGACCTTTCTTGCGCGGAGTCATGGATCTGCGTGCAGGAATGGCTTCGACCGAGGCGGCTCAACGAGTGCTGGCGCTGATGCGCAGCGCGACCGACGCGTCGAGCCTCGAAGTGCTCGAGAGCAATCTCGATGCGGTGGGCGAATGGGCCCATGGAACGCACGTTGCGGGCATTCTTCTCGCTGGCCTTCCGCAAGCGCAGGTGGCTGTTTTTCGAAGCGCTTGGGCAGGCGAGACGCGTGTGTACCGTCATCGCGGACCGACTGATGCGGAGCTCGCGGCAGAGCGCGCGAACGTCGAGGCCATCGCCAATTTCATTCGCGCCCACAACGTGCGCGTCGTCAATGCGAGCCTCGGCTTCTCGCAAGATTATGTCGAAGCGGAGCTCGGTCACGAGTCGAGTATTTACTCCAATGATCAGCAGGTCAGACGGCGCGCGGCCGAGATTCAAGCCCGTCGCCGTGCGAACTGGCAATACGTCTTCGAGCAGTGCCCCAACACGCTTTTCGTCGTCGCTGCGGGCAACTCGAATCGCGACGTGATCGAATATGGCGATGTGCCTGCGTCGATCGATCTGCCGAACGTGCTCGTCGTCGGCGCCGTCGATCGTTTCGGGAACTGGGCGACGTTCACCAACTCGAATCCGGAACGTGTGAGGCTCTTCGATTTCGGCGTCGAAGTGGACAGCGTGCTTCCGAACGGAGAGCGGGTGCCGCTCTCGGGAACTTCGATGGCGTCTCCGAACGCAGCGAATCTCGCGGCGAAAATGATCTCGATCGATCCGGCGCTCACACCGGCGCGCACGATCGAGATCATGCTCGGGACGGGGGAGTCGATCGCCGCGCCGTTCGGTGGAGTGATCTCGCATGAACAACGCGCCCTCGATCGCGTACGTCGTGAGCGCCGTCGCACACGGTGACCATGGTTCTGTCGTGACCTTCGATTTTCAGCTCAATGACAGCGAGTTCTCGCGGGCCTGGTTGACGGAGTATTTTCGTCGTCCGGGCCTCGGGCTTTTGCGAGTTCTCGCGGGTCCTTTGTTCGTTTTCATCGGACTCGAGATGACGCGCGGTCCTGCGGGGATGGGACGTGGCGTGGGAGTCGCAGCCATCGTGCTTGGCATTTGGCACGTGTTACGGCCTTTCGTCTTGGTGCGAGCCCTCGTGCGACGCAGGCGCGCATCGGGTGCGACGAGTGCGCAGATGCGCGTCGCGATCGAGGACGCGGGCATCCGGGTGTCGGATGGAAACAAAGAAACGCGTTTTCCCTGGGATGCGATCACCGCCGCGGGGCGCGGAAAAGACTACGTCTGGTTCGAGATTCGCCGCTCGGTGCGCGGAACGATTCCGCTCCGCGTGGTGAAAGACGAAGCGAGGCTGATCGAGTGGTTTCAGTCGCGAGGGAAATGGCGATCCTGACTGACTGTCAGTTCAGTGCTGCGCCGCGCGACTACCTGCCAAACCGGGAAAATCGGCTTGCGGTCTTCCCGAAAATAGAACATACGTGACACTGAACGTACTTCCAGGGTGAGTCATCTCATTCGGGACGTATCCACTCAGGGTTGCGCAGGAAAGGCAGGTCGGGATGGCCAGCAGTGCGCGCAAGATCGAGGTGAACGAGTTGGAGTTGGAGTCGCCCCCGCGGCGCGATGCTCCAAAAGCCAAGAAAAACCGTCGACAATCCACGCTCAAGCCGGTTGCGCTTGCGCGCACGGAGCCCAGAGCGCCGCGGATGCTCCGAGTGACACGGCGGTCGCTCGGGGAAAACCGGACGTTCGAGGACGAGGTCCGGGCGTTTCCTGCGCAGTTGCTCGCGGCGCTGCCACGTCCCACCACGCTCCGCCTTCAGATTCCTGGATTCGATCGCGTGGTCACGATCGCGACTTCGGTGGAGTTGGCATCCATGGAGCGTGAAGCGGGGGCACTCGTCTTCGATGCGATGGAATGGAGCGCGCTCGTGGCTGCGACTGAAGCAGATCGGCTTTGGCCGACCGATCTTCGCGAAATCTGCGGACGTAAGATGAAAACGCCGTCCTTCACACTCGATCTCGAGTGTGCGCTAGGTGGGGCACGTATCGGTGCTTCTCCAGGATGGAGCATGGGTCGGGTGCTCGATCGTGTCGGAGCCCAGCTCCTCAGCGTTGAGTGTTGATTTCATGGGCCTTTCAAGGAAAGTGGTGCTTCTTGGGACGGTTCTCTCTGGACATGAGCGCTACGAATCTCCAGAATCGGCGCGCCCGTGGGCGTTGTCAGCGGAGGGGGCGCTACCGGGTTCGAGGAGCAGGAAATGGCGAAGGATACGCTGACCGTCACCGATAACCGCACTGGGAAATCCTACGAAATTCCGATCCAGAACGGGACGGTTCGAGCGATTGACCTCCGGCAGATCAAAACGGGTGCCGACGATTTCGGCATCATGTCGTACGACCCCGCTTTCACGAATACGTGCAGCACATCATCGAGCATCACGTTCATCGACGGCGATCAGGGAATCCTGCGCTATCGCGGTTATCCCATCGAGCAGCTCGCAGAACGGGCCTCGTTCCTCGAGGTCGTTTATTTGCTGATGAACAACGAGCTCCCGAACAAGAAAACGCTCGATGGTTTCTCGCACGAGATCGTGATGCACACGATGGTGCACGAAAACATCCGCGAATTCTTGGATGGATTTCGCTACGACGCCCATCCAATGGGCATGCTGATCAGCACGGTCAGCGCCCTCAGCACGTTCTATCCGGAAGCCAAGAATGTGGGAGATGCGGAGAACCGTCGGATCCAGATGATCCGGATGGTCGCGAAGATCCCGACACTTGCGGCGTATGCGTATCGTCACCGCCGTGGGCTCCCGGTCGTCTATCCAGACAACGACCTCAGCTATGCCGGCAACTTCTTGAACATGATGTTCAAGATGACCGAGACCCGTTACAAGCCGAATCCGGCGGTCGAAAACGCGCTCGACGTGCTCTTCACGTTGCATGCGGACCATGAGCAGAACTGCTCGGCGAACGCAATGCGTGGCGTAGGCTCCTCGCGTGTCGATCCTTACTCGGCGCTCGCTGCGGCGTGCGCTGCCCTCTACGGACCGCTCCATGGCGGTGCGAATGAGGAAGTCATTCACATGCTGCAGAAGATCGGCAGCAAGGCGAACATCCCTGAGTTCATCGCCAAGGTGAAGGCAGGCGAAGGCAAGCTGATGGGCTTCGGCCACCGTGTCTACAAGAACTACGATCCGCGCGCGAAAGTGATCAAGCGTTTGGCGGATGAAGTCTTCGACGCGATCGGCAAGAATCCGCTGATCGACATCGCGGTCGAACTCGAGCGCATCGCGCTCGAGGACGAGTATTTCGTCAAGCGTAAGCTCTACCCGAACGTCGACTTTTATTCGGGCCTCATCTATCAAGCGATGGGGTTGCCGATGGACATGTATCCGGTGCTTTTCGCGATCGGACGCACGCCAGGCTGGCTTGCGCAGTGGGAGGAGATGCTGCTCGATCCAGAGCAGAAGATCGCGCGTCCGCGTCAGGTTTATCTCGGACCGGATCAGCGCGATTTCACCCCCATCGACAAGCGCTGACCGGTCACAACGATGCATCCCGCCCAGCGGCGTTGGTCGTCGGCGTTGGTCGTCGATACGATCAGCCGCCCATCGCCGCGATGAGCGCGGAACCGATGCGGCTGAGCGCTTCACGCGCTCCACGCGTGGAGAGGTGGACTCCGTCGAGGGTGTCGCCGGGGCGTACTGGGCGGTCCGTTCTTGGATCGAGCACCACGCCGCATCGAGTGCCGCGGACGCCTTCGATCTGTGCTTCTTGCACACGGCGAATGCGGTCGGCCCAACCGGGGCGTTCGCCATCCGAGGGGATGATGACCACCACACGGCGCGAACCTGCCGTACAAAGTGTGTCGACGAAGGTATGCACCCGTGCGCTGTAGATCGTCCGCCAACGCGCTTCATCACGCCATTGAACCCAGGAGGCTGGGCCGCGATCGGGCGATTCATCCCGGGTGAGTCGGAGCGCATGGGTGTCGTTGCCGCCCATGACGACAACGACGCCACGCAACGATTCGAGGTTCGTAAGCGTGCTGATTTCCTGCTGCCAATCGAAGAAATCGGGACGGGCGAATCCGGTGGAGCGCTGACCTTGGCGTCGAACCCTTAGGCCTTCGCCTTCGAGGCTTTCTTCGATGGCCACTCCAAGAGGGCCAAAGACCGAGGAAGAACCGAGCACGAGCACATCGGGGGCTGGTCGGCTGCGACTCTGTGCAAACGCCGGAATCGCGATGCAAAGCGCGCACACCGCGCCAAGAGCAAGCCAGGATGTGTTCGGGCGTCGCGTCGTCATCGTGATTCGGTTTCGATGTGGGCCGGAACCGGGTAGTGGCTCAAGGCGACCAGCGCTCCATCCGGTTCGTGGGTATAGAGGGTGTAGTCAGTCTCGCGGAGGACGGGAAATCCGGCTGAGTGCAGGCGCGTGCGCCATGTGTCCCGCTCGCTTGGAGAAATCGTAAGCGCGACACAATGAAACCCTGGCGCTTCTTCCGTTCGTTTTGGCTTCGCCGTCTCGGCGCGTTCGACGGCAAGAAACACGTCTTGGCCGAGCCCAAACCAAAGAGAGCGCTCTCCGAGCGCGTCGCTCTGGCGCCGCACGACGTCGAGTCCGAGCACACCCGACCAGAACGCTTCCGCACGGCCAAGATCGCTCACCTTGATGGCCACGTGATGAATCGAAAGCGGCTGGGGCATGGAGCGGCATTCTACCGCGCATTTCGGATCAATGTGCGTGGACGTGCAAATGTCCACGGGAACGCAGATTCACGAGATGAGCGCCTGCGATCAACGTCACGCCACTCACCGTGCCTGCGATCTCGAGGAGATCGCTTTCGAACCCTCGAACCAAGGCGATGAGACCGAGCCCAACACCAAACATGATCAGCGGCAAGAGCCGACGATGTTCGCGCAGATAGGCGGGAACCAACGCGGAGGCCCCCACGCCGAGGGCAATCCAGAGCAAGCCGCTCTCGAGCCACTCGAGCCCTTCACCGAGCGCAGGCGCGGTCCCCGCAGCGAAGGCAGGCGCTGCGGCAAGCAGGGCAGCCGCCACGCAATGAACGGCACATGTCATGGAGACCCCGACACCGATGCGATCAAGCCAAACGCGACGAGCTGGGGTCTCGACGTTCGCGCCTGCGCCTGCGACCGAGTCGTGATTGCAATTGGATTGCACGGGAAACGGAGTCGTACCTCAGGTCGGGCGACTCGTCCACCCTCTTCGAAAATCGTGTATTTCCGTGGTGTTTTTCATGGGATGAGGTGTTTGGAGAGGCAATCACGTCAGCAGGGGTCAGCTCGGGTTGGTGGCCTGACGCGCAACCACGTTCATCTTCCGTTTGTCCGAAAAGGGTGCTTCGAAGGAGAGTCTCATGTCACTGATTCGTCGATTGTTCGTGGTTGTCGCGCTTTGTGTTGCGAGCTTTGGTTGTGAATCGAGCGAGCGCAGTGCGGCACGAGTTGCGCTCTCTTGCGACACGCATGCGGATTGCCCTCCGAGTGAGGAGTGCGAGTTCGAACATGGGGGTTCCTATTGTCGTCCTCACGGCACGGAGGATGGGCCTGAGCGCGATGGTGGAGCTCCGAGCGGCTCGTCATGCAGGACTGACGCAGACTGCGCACCAGGGTTCGAATGCGAGGACGAGCACGGTGAGTCATGGTGTAAGCCTCACGGCGGCGATCGACGCGATGATGGCATCTGAGCTCGCGATGGCGAGGAGGGATGATGAAGCTTGAAGATTGGAAGTTGACGTTGGGCGCTTTGGCTCTGCTCGTGACAGGGTGTGACTCCTCTTCCTCGCCATCGAACGACGCCGCTCCGAATGGCGTCGATGCGAGCGTGTCCGTGCTGACGCCGCCGATTCCATATTACGAAGTCCCAGTCGACGATCCTGCGTTGGCTCCTCATGTCTTCTTCACAGTGCCCGATGTGCACTACGTCGTGACGGGCGACACCGTGACGCTCGACTACGATTTCCCCGAGGATTTGAGTGGAGTGTTCGACCAAACGGTGGAGCTCAGCGGGCCGGTGGATGCTCACGGCAACTCAACGATTGCTGGACCTCAAGGCACTGGGACGTGCACCGTGAATGACGGAATCGTCCGGTGCATTGAGCATTTCTCGGCGCTTCCGATAAATCCCGAGCGCGCGCGCTCATTCGTGAGCTCCTACTCCACAGATTCGGCATCGCGCGCCGCGCGATTGGCCGTGCTCGATCGGTTCATCGCGGATCCGATTGGAATCATCGTGTTCGATCTCGCGGACGCGAGCGAGCCATCGGGGCGTGATGATGATGACGATGACGATGACAACGACTGAGCAGGCGGTAGCAGGGTTGCGCGGGGGCGATCCATCCGTGATTCTCTCCGCGTGTCTTCCGATCACGGTGAGCTCGAACGTGTGTTTCGTGCTGGGTTTCACCAACGAGTGCTCGATCGATTGTGGGATGGTCCAGAGGCGACGCATTCGATCGAGGACACTCCGCTCATCGTGGGTTCGCTCGCGCTGCTCGGTCGACTCGATGAAGCGCTCGCGTTGGTGAAGGAGCTGGCCACCGATCCTGCCGTGCCGACGTCCGTCGCAGTCGAGTCTCGATTTTTTTTGGTGGTCGGGTTTTGTCACGCAGGCCTTTATGCGGACGCAGCGACCTGGGCAGGGCACAACGTAGCCCATGCGCGAGCGCGTGAACCGCGCACTCGGTTCTTCGTCTTTCAAGGCATCGCGCTCCTTCGATACTTCACCGGTCGCCTCGGGAAGGCGCGCCTTTCGTCCAAGCGCGCGCTGAAAGAGGCGGTGGTCGCGAGATTTCAGTACGGACGCCTGCTCGCGCTCGATCTCTGGGGGCATATTCTCGTGCAGCGCGGCGAGGTGCACGCGGGCTTGCGGACGCTTCAGCAAGCCATGCGCTTCGCAGATGCCATCGGCTCGACAGGGCATCGAATGAGCATCGAGTGTGCGCGGCTCGCTTATGAGAATCGTCATGGAAGGAAAGACGACGAGCTCGAGAGCGCTCTCGCCCGCATCACGGCGAGCGCGATCGACAATCTCTACACGCATCGGTCTGCATGGCTCGAGCTTGCGTTTCGAGGAGCGCTTTCGGGTGATGCCGAACGCGCTCGGGAGGCGCTCGATCGCGCCGCCGAACATGCGATCGCCGAGGCCGATTTTCGTGCGCGCACTTGGTATTTCATGACGCAGGCGTTTGTCTCGCGTCTCGACCGGTCGCATGAGGACGTGCGTTCGGCCCTCGAAGACGCCGCACGTGCGCTCGCGAAGGGGGAAGATCAGATCTTGTACGCGGAGCTCTTGGCGCGAGATGCCGTCTTGGGCTCGCGTTCGGTCGATCCTGCGCGCGTCGCTCATCTCGCCTGCACGACGGGCAGCCTCGTCTCGCGCGCACTCGTTGCGATCTCGAGAGGAGCGCCGCTCGATTCGAGTGATGCAAACGAGTCTCCGTTATGGGCGCTGCTCGCGAGTCGAGACGAGCCACTCGTTCGAATCGAGAGGGCGATGGAGCGCGGGTGGCTCGGGCTATTGCCCATCCTTTCTGAAACGGAGCCCGGTCGGCATCTCTTCTTCGTGCGCGATCAGCTCATCGTGGACAATCAGGGGATGCTCCAACGTGTCGACTCATTGCCAGGTCACGCCCGAGAGCTCCTTCTTTTGCTGCATGCGGCAGAGCGGACCAAAGAAGAGTTGGTGCGCGAGGTGTGGCGGGTGCAGCGATATGCGCCCAATCTCCATGATGCCGTGGTGCACACGGCCATTGCGAGGCTCAGGCGTGCACTCGGCGCACATGGTGATTGGGTCGAAACGACGGCGAGAGGTTATGTGTTGCGCGGTGATGTCGTCCTCGTCATGGCGAATGAGCACGTGCCTCGCTCCACTCCACCGGAGTCGAGCGCGGTGGATGAGCTCTCCAGCCGAATCGAATCGATCCTCACGCGCGGGCCCGCGAGTGCATCAGACATCGCCGAGGCGCTCCGTGTGTCGCAAGCCACGGTGCTTCGCCGACTGCGGGAAATGCAGGCGCAACATCTCGTGAAGCGCGAGGGCGCCGGCAAGCGCACGCGATATCTCCGTTCTGGCGCGTGACGCACCTGCCGATCGGGGGACAGGATCCCCCCTGAAGATCCAACACATCTTCGCCGTTGGCCCCGCCGCACGGAAAGCCCGAAGCGGGCGATAAGAAAAATCGCGCGCAAAGACGCCAAGCCGCCAAGAAGGGAGTCGTTCTCCCTTGGCGGTCTTTGCGGCTTGGCGAGAGATTCTCTCCGCAGAAACGTGCGTTTTCTGCATCGAGAGATGTGATCAATCATCAGGGATCCACCGAACTAACTATTTGGAATTATAGGTGAATTAAGGGTAATCGCGCGATTTGTCATTTTCAGGCGAAATCGAACGTGAGCTGCAAAGCGCTTTGTAAAACGACAATTCGCGCGGGTATCACGGAAACTCCCAGAATTTTCACGCTGTTAGCTACCAGGATCCTGTCCCCATGTTCACTCTGTGTATGCACGCCAAACGATCCAAGTAGAGGATGCAGCCGGACTCGTGCGTTCTCCGGAGGTGGATTAGATGCAATACCGCTCACTTCACGGCTTCGATCTTGGAACCGCCAAGGAGAATAGAGAGGAGTTTCACCGCGGAGAGCACGGAGGGCCGCAGAGAAATGACTCGGGATGCCGATTCGAGCGCTTGCCCCTTTGCGGCCCTCTGCGGTAGTCGTTCCAAGACAAAGGCGGCAGATCGGTCCGACCCTCCAAAATCTCTTGGCGTCTTGGCGGTTCAACTCTCCTCTTCACCGTGAGCTGAGATCGCTCAGTGATAGGCATTGTGGTTAGTTGAGCGCTGAGCGTATGACGTGGCGCAGGAGGTCAAGTGGCGCGCTTCGCCAGTCTAAGGTGATGTGCTCCGCGTTCGCGCTCACGTCGACCGTCGTTGGCGCCGCGAGGAGCCAGCGAGGATTGAGCCCTTGGCTGCGCATGCGCTCGAGGTCGGCCCCGATCACGGAGCCGAGGTCACGCGCGTCGTCGAGACCGGCCGCCAACGAGACCACGGCATGCGCGCCCGCATACACCACGTCTTTCGCCGAGCCCGGTTGCCCAATGAAGCCGAGGCCTTCGTGCGCAAAGAGATAGAACCGCACCGGCCGGCCTTGCATCTCGAATTCAGCGAGACGGAAGTCGGTTATCGCGCTGTGCCATGCTGCTTCTTCAATCTCTCGAAGCTCGCCCCGATGCTCCTCACGCGTGCGCTGGTGGATCGCGCGGACGAAGTCCACCGCGCCCGCATGGGCGACAATGACGATCTTGAACATCACTTCTCCGTCGTCGTTCACGCGTAGTGAGGTAGTGGTCGGAGATGAGGTCTGCGTCGCGCGTGTTGGCGACACGGTTGAACTCGCGGTCTCCGCTTCGCTTGCGGGCTCGCGACAGCCGCCGATCCCGAGGACAAAGCCGCAGATGAGAAGTCGTTGATGGATCACTGACAGATCCTCTCTCGCCCGTTATTTCGCGAGCACGGTAGGCGCGGTGCCACGTGTAGATTCAGCCTGCAAACGACAACGAGAGCCAGCGAGACTGCGCGGGTATCACGGAAGCTCATAGAGCCGACAAGAGGGGGTCGAGAAGCGACGCGAGGGGGTCGAGAAGTGCCGTCGCGATTCCGCGGGAAGCCGTCGCGGCTCCGCAAGAAGCCATCGCGATTCCGCAAGAAGCCGTCGCGATTCCGCAAGAAGCCATCGCGATTCCGCGAGAAGCCGTCGCGATTCCGTGAGAAGCCGTCGCGGTTCCGCGAGAAGCCGTCGCGGTTCCGCGAGAAGCCGTCAGGGGGTGAAAGCTTCCGGCAAAGCTTCTGAAGCTTCCGGTGAGAGGGTTTTAGAGTTCGACAAGCACCTCGAAGGATCTTCGGGATGCCGTCTCGCGCCCCTCGGTGAGGTCCAGCTCCTCGAGCGGCAACTTCTTCGCTGACTTCGCGAGGTCGTCCTCACGGTATGGGAGTTCCTTCGACGACGTAGGGCGCAGCAAGCGGATGGTACGCCGGGAAAATGTGAGCAACATCGCGGCGCTCGGTCCGATGAAAACGCCCATGACACGTCTGAATTCTGGTCGGCTCGCTCGGAGAGGGGTGCTCCCGAGAAGAACTACGAGTATATACTGCGGTATGACCAGAAAAATCGCGGTAAGCCTCCCCAACGACACGTTGGCTCGAGCGAAGCTCGCGGTGAAGAGTGGACGCGCCAAAAGCGTGAGCGGATACATCGCGAGCCTCATCGATCGGGAGGCGGACGAAGAGTCATTCCAAGCCATGATCGCGCGCTGGAACCGCGAAGACGGACGAACTCGAGACGAGATCGAAGCCGGAGAATCCGCGGCTCTCACCGATTTCGAGCGTGCCGGGCTCATCATGAAGGGCACTCGACGTGAAAAGACGCGCAGCAAGCGTGAGTAGCACAGGACATCCGGGCTTGGTTTTCGATACCGGTGCATTGCTCGCGATCGAATTCGGTAAGATGACCGATGTGCTGAGTACAGCGAACGCACTCGACTTGCCGATCCGGTTCTCTGGGGGTGCGCTTGCACAAGCATGGCGGGGAGGGCCACGGCGCGCGCGTCTGTCCGCGCTTCTCAAGCAAAGAGGCGTCACCGTGATTGCGCTCGACGCGGACGAAGCCCGTCGCGTCGGTGAGTTCATCGCCCAGACCAGAACCGCGCGGGCCGACGTCGTTGACGCGCATGCAGCATTCCTCGCCCGAAAGACTCAAAGCCTCGTGTACACCAGCGATGTGGAGGATCTCGCGAGCTATGGCGTGCCTCCCACGCTCATCCGAAGAGTCTGACTCGAACGACTCAACCCCCGTGCTTAGGGCGTTTTAGTGCTCGACGATCACTTTGCGGATCTCGTCGTCGGTCAAAAGACTGTTGCTCTCTTTGGCGCGGGCCAGGATGGCTTTGACGAGCGGCTCGGTGGGCGTGATGCCGCGCTTTTTCAGCCAGAAATTGACGTTGCTCGCCCCGCTCATGGGGCCGATGCAGATCTCTTGTTCGCGGCCGAACATGCCTGCTGGGACGCCTGAATACACGGCGTCGGCGAGGGCTCGGTCGCCCTTTTCGAGCGCCTTGATGATCGCCGCGGCGTGCACTCCGGTGCCAGTGCGGAAGGCATCTTCTCCGACGACGGGGTAGCTAATCGGAATCGGGAAATGGAGCGCCCGACTGACTTTGTCGCACAACTCGGCGAGCTTCGTGACATCGCGATTTCCGAGCTCGCCGATCAACTTCAAGTTCATGACGATTTGATCGAGTGACGCGTTTCCAACACGCTCTCCCACGCCGAGGATCGCGCCGTGCACTCGATCCGCGCCGTACTCGAGCGCGTAGATCGAGTTGGGCACGCCAAGCCCGCGATCGTTGTGTCCGTGCCAGTCGATTCCGACATGTCGAGCACCCCACGCCGCCAAGAGGCTGCGCGTGAACTCGATGAGGTTGCGAACGCCATCGGGCGTGACATGGCCCACGGTGTCGCAGAGCGTGAGCCGGGTCGCACCGGCGTCGATCGCCGACTTGAAAAGGACGGCGAGCACTTCCGGATTCGAGCGTGTCGTATCCTCCGTGACGTAGTTGACGGGCAGTCCTTCTGTGGCCGCAAACTCGATCGCATCGACGCTGCGGCGACGAATCAGATCGACGGACCAGTCCTCCGCGAGCTGCCTTATCGGAGAGCTCCCGATGAAGGTCATGACCTCCACTGGAATCCCCGCTTTTTGCGCGATTTCCGCCATTGGACGGATGTCGTTCACCAGCGTCCGACCCGCGCAGGTCGGGCGGATGCGCAGCTTGCAATTCGCGATCTCTTTGGTGAGCCGAAGGACGTCCTCGAAGGCGCGTGGCCCGGCTCCTGGCAAGCCGACATCGCACGTGTCGATGCCGACTTGATCGAGGAGGTGAAGAATCTCGAGCTTTTCGTCGATCGAAGGATCGACCACCGACGGATTTTGTAATCCGTCGCGCAGCGTCTCGTCATGCAGCTCGAAGCGCTTGTTCAGCACGACGGGCTGACGACGACCGGCGCAGTTCCAGTCATAGATTAGGAGCTCGCCGTCCATCATCATCGCCTCCTCCAATCGTTCGAGTGTACGTGTTCAGAGCCGTTCGATCACGAGCGCGATTCCTTGGCCGCCGCCAATGCAGGCGGAGCCCACGCCGTATCTCTTCTGTTGGCGTCGAAGCGTATACACCAAATTCGCAGTGATGCGCGCGCCGCTTGCGCCGAGCGGATGTCCGAGCGCAATCGCACCGCCGTTCACGTTCACTTTTTCTTCCGGCAAGCCGAGCTCCTTTTGAACTGCAAGGAACTGAGGCGCGAAGGCTTCGTTTACGTCGAAGAGATCGATCTCACCGAGGCTGAGACTTGCGCGTTCGAGCGCGCGCCGAATCGCCGGCGCAGGGCCAATTCCCATGAGCGTCGGCTCGACGCCGCACGTGCCCCACTGAACGATGCGCGCGAGAGGCGTCAGCCCTCGGCCCTTGGCCCATTCGGCGTCGGCCACGATGAGCGCGGCGGCGCCGTCACAAATCCCACTCGCGTTGCCCGCGGTGACGATGCCGTCCTTCTTGAAGACAGGTGAAAGCTTCGCGAGGTTCTCCATCGTCGTCTGCGGACGGGCATGCTCGTCGCGATCGAAGATCACCGTGCCTTTGCGGCCGCGAAGTTCGACCGGCGCGATCTCGTCCGAGAACGCACCCGATTCGTGGGCTGCGGCCCAGCGCTGCTGTGAGCGGAGCCCGAACGCATCGGCTTGTTCACGCGTGATTCCATACTTTTCGGCGAGATTCTCCGCCGTGATCGCCATCGGCGTGTTGCAGAAGCTGTCGGTGAGCGAAGCCCACAGCGTGTCGATCATGGCAGGGGGCTTTCCGAACTTCGCGCCACCATCGCCGGCCATCGATTGACGAAGACCCCACATCGCATGCGGCGCCTGGCTCATGTTCTCGCTGCCCGCGGCAAGGACGCACTTCGCATCGCCGAGGAGGATTTGCTCTGCAGCGCTCACGACGGCTTGAAAGCCGGAGCCACAAAGCCGGTTGACCGTGAGGGCGGGCGCGTCGATCGGAACGTCCGCCTTGAGGCCGACGTGACGCGCTCCGTAGATCGCATCCGGACTCGTCTGCTGAACGTTGCCGAGGATGACCTGATCGACTTCATCGCCTTTGACACCCGTTTGAGCCAAGACGGCTTTGCTCGCGTGCACGGCCAAATCGATCGCCGAGATATCTTTCAATGCGCCGCCGAGGGTTCCGAAGGGCGTGCGCTTGGCGCCGAGGATCCAGATTTCTTTGTTCAACTTTTTCATTTCATCGATCTCCTTGTCGCGGTGTCCTACCGGATCTCGGCCCATGCATTCGTGAAGACCGGCTCTTCCGGATGTTCTTTCGTGAAGGCGACCACAATCACCTTTCCATCTTCGCGCCATCCTCGTGTGATGATGGTGTCCCCAGGCCAGACGGGCTTGCTGAAGCGGCCGTGGAACGCACGCAGGCGCGCCGGATCGTTGCCGCACTCGTGTTCGAGAAGGGCTCGGCCCACGACTCCGTAGGTGCAGAGACCATGCAGAATGGGTCGACCTTCCGTCACTTTGGCAGCTTTTTCTGCGATCCGTGGGTCGGCGTGGAGCGGGTTGAGATCGCCGCTCAGACGGTAGAGAAGCGCCTGTTCTTCTGAGGTTGTCTCTTCACGGATCCAGTCCGGCTCGCGTTCCGGCACGCGCACCCGCACGCTTTTGGGCGGCGCTTCGCCACCGTAACCGCCGTCTTTCAGGTACATGATGGTCCAGCTGGTCTCGCAGACGAGCTCGCCCTTTTCGTCCGTCGTGCGCGTATCGAACGTCACTTGGGCCATGCGCTTGAGGTCGCCGATGTTGGCGACTTTGCCGATCGTCGTGAGGACACCACCCGGCGCGAAAGGCTTGTGGAGCGTGATGGATTGCGCTCCATGGACGACTCCTTCGAAGTCCCCACCCACGACATCGAAGAGGGCCTTGCACGCTTCGAAGGCGGGAATGACGGCGTAGGTCGGATAGACCCGAAGTGGTTCGTCCATTCCCTCGTAAAGGAAGGAAAGATCTCGCTGTTTGGCGCCGATACCGAGCGCGTAGAGGATCGCATCCTGAAAACGATATGCGTGCGAGAGGGGCGCACATTCCTGCCCCACAGCCGCGGGATTCAAAGGTTTCGCCATCTACTGTTCGTAGCGTTCGGTCCGCGCGAGCGTCAACGCTCTGGCCTGCATAAGGGATGCCGTCCGTGAGGGCGCGCACGTCATGCGGCTCTCTTGGCGTCGTTGACTCGAGTCCCTTTCACGCTCAACCTTCGGTGGCGTGTGTAGATCGATCCTCGTTGCATCGATGTTTGCGATCTTGCTGACGGGGTGTCCGCGTTCGGATCGGACTTCGTTGCTGGATGGATCCACCGGACCGGATGCCATGGTGTCCCGTCGTGATACGGATGGCGACGGACTTTGTGATGGGCGGGAAGAAATGCGTGGTTTGCGCATCGATCATCCGGATACCGATGGGGATGGTTTTTCGGATTTGGTCGAGGTTTCACTGAGTTTCGACCCGCTCCAGCCCACGTCGCCGAACCGCGAAGCGATCGTCCTGATGGAAGAGACGAATGCGGCGGAGGCCCGGGTGGTCATCACCACCTCGGTCAATGGAGGGGGAGAGGCCTTTGGCGGGTCGTTTCTGTCCATCGAACAAGTCTTTCCGGACGGTCATGACGCGAGCGAATTTTACGAATCATCGGGCCCGGTGGGCGCCGAGCCGATGGGGAATGTGTTCGCGCTCGATCCTTCGACGCAGTCGTTTTTGGGTGTGGATGGGCGAACCCAACTCATCTTCGAGGTACGGCTTGTTTTTCGCGGCTCACCGGTTGGATGCATGCGTGCGTATCCGTTCCAGTATCTCGTGAAGCGAGAGGGCGGGAGCGTCGTTGCCGCGCAAAGGTTCACATTGGTGGTCGCACCGGTGGGTGCGCGTCCAGGTGCGGGCACGTGGTGCGGTGCGGATCCGTGTTGGTGAGACGACGATCGAGGAAATGTTTTAACATCACGTCGTGATGTGGGTGAGAAAAGCCCCAGGGGCTCTCCCTTCACGTGCGATGGACGGTCTCGCGGCATTGCATAAAGGACCGAGTTTTCGCACAGTTTTCGAGGAAAACGTGGACTACGTCGGGCGGGTGCTGCGTCATTTGGCGGTGCCGAGCTCGGACATCGAGGACGTGGCCCAGGATGTGTTCGTCACGGTCCATCGTCGGCTTTCTGATTATCGACCGGAGCATCCGATCCGATCGTGGCTTTACGTGATTTGTCGGAACGCGGCGCGCGATCGAAGGCGTCGTGCGCATGTGCGGCTCGAAAAGGTGAGCGAGACCGTGCCCGAGTACGAGGTGGCCGCGACTCCCGTCGAAGAACTCGAGGCGACGCAAGCGCTCGAGCGGATTCATGCCGCGCTCTCGAATGTCGACGACACGCAACGTGAGGTGTTCCTCATGTACGAACTCGAAGGAATTCCCATGGCCGACATCGTCCACGCCGTTGGTTGTCCGCTCAAGACGGGCTATTCGCGGCTTCGGTTGGCGCGCGAGCAAGTGCGGATTGCGCTCGGGCTTGAAGGCGAGGAGCCAGGCGATGAGTGAACAACGCTGGATCCATGAAGAAGGATGCCCTCCGGACGTTCGCGGGACGCTCGAACGAGCCGGGCAGGCGCGAATGGACGCCGAGATGCGCGCCCGGTTGGCCCATCGATTGGGGCCGATGCTCGGTCCGGGAGGAGGCGGGGGGCCGACCTCCGTTGCATCCGCCGGAGTGAGGAGCTCATGGTGGCTCTGGGCTGCGGCTGGAATCGGCGTGATTGGAGCGCTGCTCGCTGTCGTTCGTACGATGACCCATCACGCGACGGATGAGCCACCACTGACCGCGAATGAACAGGAGCAAGTTCAGACGGAAGCGCTCGATCACGAAGCCGTGGTCTCCGTGATCGAGCGCCATGAGGAGCTTCCTGCGACCGAGCCGGTGCAAGAGCGCTCGAATCCCCCTCGATCGAATCACCGGACGCGCGAGTCTCGAGAGACGCTCTCGGAGCGCACGACGACTGGACCGGAGCCCACCGAGGTCCCTGTGGAAGTATCCGAACCGTCCGAGCTCGAACTGCTCACGCAAGCCCGACGATTGGTCCGGAGCGATTCGCGATCAGCGATCGCTGTGTTGACACGCCATGCAACCTTGTTTCCGCGAGGTGTGTTCGCTGAGGAGCGAGAGGTGCTGGCGGTCGAAGCGTTTGCGCGGTCGGGGGATACCCGGGCTGCGCGAAATCGCGCGGAGGCATTCATTCGCGCACATCCCAATACGGCGCACCGCACCCGACTCGAACATTTCGTAGGATCGCTTTCGGGAGTTCATTGAGAGTGGCTTTCTGCAAATCGCAATGCACGTGGCTCACAGGATTTTTCCTGATGAGCTTTTGTTGTTTTGGGTGTGCCGCCATAACTCACCTCGGCGCCAATGAACACGATGCAGGAATTGGAATCGACTCTGCGACTTCTCACCTCACCGACTCGTGTGGCAATGGCATTGACGATGACAGCGATGCGCGCATTGATGAAGGGTGTCCGTGCGGCCCTGGAGAGTGGCAGTCTTGTTTTTCTGGTCTCCATGTGAATCGAGGGGTCGGCATATGTGCCGATGGAGTGCAGACGTGCCAGGCCAGCGAAGGCCTCGAATGGGGTGATTGGGGAAATACGCCATGCGAGGGCGCGCGCCTTCCAGAAGCGGAGCAATGTGATGGAGCAGACCACGATTGCGATGGAGCGCCTGATGAGGGGTGTTCTTGCGATCCGCTCGATACACGCGAATGCGGGGTGAACACCCTTGGTTCGCCTTGCCGGAGCGGAACTCAATCGTGCAGCGCATCCGGGGTGTGGGGTGCTTGTGAAGGTGCGATTGGGCCGAGTGCGGATGTGTGTGATGGAATCGACAATGACTGTGATGGCGTGATCGATCCGGGATGTGGTTGCATGCCCACGGCGGAGGTTTGCCACGACGGAATCGATAATGACTGTGATGGGCACATCGACGAGCCCGCGTGCACGCCTGATTGGGGCTCGACCTGTGATGCCACGATCGGGGTCGAAGACGTCATGAACTTGCGGTGGGCGACAGCGGCGACCGAGGGGGCTCCGCTTCATCGCTTCCATTTTTCGGCGACGTGGACTGGAACTGAGATCTTCGTTTGGGGTGGACGACCCAATGCAGGCAATGATCTGCCAGATCGAGAGGACGGTGGGTTATTCAATCCTGTGACGAACTCGTGGCGGCCTGTCTCGAACGCTGGAGCTCCAGGGCCACGTGCCCGTACGATTGCGGCCTGGAATGGACGCGAGGTGTTCGTGTGGGGCGGGATTCGTATGGGGGTGAGGGTGCTGAATGACGGTGGTCTTTATGATCCGGCCACTTCGACTTGGTCACTGGTACCAGAATCTCCCTTGCCACCCCCATTGCCTACGACCTGGCCGAGGAGGGCTGCATGGACTGGCTCCGAGTTTTCGGTGGTGAGCTCTGTGCATATTGGGTTCTTCGATCCCAACACCTCACGCTGGCGTCTCGCGAGCCCGTTTCCAGGCACGGATGCGTCCTTTGGTGTGAACAGTGGGGTGATTTGGACGGGGCGTGGTTGGCTGTTTTGGGGCTGGTCCAATGAGGTGAGAAGTCCTCCTTTTTGGTTTTACGATGTCGCGGCGGATACCTGGAGGGAGTTGCCCAGAATCTCTCCGGTCGAGCCGCGACCGGACGGATACTCCATCCGATATTCGACCGTCGTTGCTCTTGCTGACGGGCGGATCGTCGTGCTCGGGGAGAGGCGTTGGATTCCTGGGAGTTCCGAAGATGACGACGACCGTGACGATGTCTGGGTGCTGAATCTCCCCGCCGAGCTCTCAGGTGCTGGCAGTGGATGGATGCTGGCATATCGCGGGCGGAGCCTTCCTTCTGCGGAGATTCGAAACCTTTATTGGAGCGCCACTGCGTTTGGGTGCGGTGTCCTTGCGACATATGGGGGGCCCATGTGGGGGCCCGCTGAGTTTCGCTTCTTCACACCGGCGCTCGCGGAGTTCTCCGAACACTCCATGCCTTTTCACGATTGGCCATCGCTGGTTCAGCGTGCCGATAGCGCCACTGTGTTTCTGAATGCCAATGTATCATTGGGCTTTTCACTCGAACTCGGTGACTTGGGATGGGGGATGTTCGAATACGACCCTGCGTTCAGGGAGTCGGACCCCATGCGGATCGTCGTGTTGCGGAGATAGGCGAAAAAGATGACAAACTGGCGTGTTCACGGGCGGCATCACACCTTGCTCACGGCGTTTGTCCTGATGGGCTTTTGTTGTTTTGGATGCGCCGTGACGACCCATATCGGAGCCAATGAGCGCGATTCAGGGGTTGGGATCGACTCTGCCGTTCCATATCACGCTGATCAATGCGGTAATGGAATCGACGATGATGGTGATTCGCGCATCGATGAAGGGTGTCCGTGCGGCCCTGGAGAGTGGCAGTCTTGTTTTTCTGGTCTCCATGTGAATCGAGGGGTCGGCATATGTGCCGATGGGGTGCAGACGTGCCAGGCCAGCGAAGGCCTCGAATGGGGTGATTGGGGAAATACACCGTGCGAGGGGGCGCGCCTTCCCGAGCCAGAGCAATGTGATGGCGCTGATCACAACTGCGATGGCGCGCTTGATGAAGGATGTTCGTGTGATGCGCTCGAGACCCGTGAATGCGGGATGAGCGTTCCTGGTTCGCCTTGCCAGAGTGGCATTCAAGCGTGCAGCGCATCGAATGTGTGGGGCACTTGCGAAGGTTCGATTGGGCCGAGTGCGGATGTGTGTGATGGAATCGACAATGACTGCGATGGGGTGATCGATCCTGGATGTGGTTGCATGCCCACGGCGGAGGTTTGCCACGACGGAATCGATAATGACTGTGATGGGCACATCGACGAGCCCGCGTGCACGCCTGATTGGGGCTCGACCTGTGATGCCACGATCGGGGTCGAAGACGTCATGAACTTGCGGTGGGCGACAGCGGCGACCGAGGGGGCTCCGCTTCATCGCTTCCATTTTTCGGCGACGTGGACTGGAACTGAGATCTTCGTTTGGGGTGGACGACCCAATGCAGGCAATGATCTGCCAGATCGAGAGGACGGTGGGTTATTCAATCCTGTGACGAACTCGTGGCGGCCTGTCTCGAGCACCGGAGCCCCAGGGCCACGCTCTTTTGCGAAGGCTGTCGGGAACGGGCGTGAGGTGTTAGTTTTGGGTGGGGAGCATGGAGGACTTTCATTGTCTGATGGTGGCCTTTACGACCTGACCACATCGACTTGGACGCCGGTTTCGGGACCCGATTTCTCCAATACTCAATTGTGGAGATGGCGGACAATGGGGGCGGAATGGACTGGTTCCGAATTCTCGGTGGCGGCATCTGCGAGTGCGATCGTTTTCTTCGAGCCGCGTAACTCACGATGGCGTTTCGCAAGTCCATTTCCGGGCGTTCAGACTCACCTCGACGAGACTTCACCGGTGGTCTGGACTGGCAGGGGATGGCTATTTCGTGGTGGGTACGACTCCCGCTGGTTCGATGGCGCTCCTTTCTCGAGAAGTACGTCTTTCTGGTATTACGATATCGCCACGGATGTTTGGACGGAGTTGCCAGGAATCTCTCCCATCGAGCCGCGCTCCGATGAGGTCGCAGCGATGTATCGAACCATCGCGGTTCTCGCCGATGGTCGAATCGTTGCTCTGGGCGAAGAGAATCGAACGGGCGAAGGGTTGCTCCGTCATCGTGACGATGTCTGGGTGCTGAATCTTTCAGCCGAGCTCGCAGGCACGGGCAGCGGATGGACTTTGACTCACTCCGGACAGAGCTCTCTTCAAAACAGTTATCGGAGCGCCACGGCATTTGGGTGTGGTGTCCTCTCGACGATCGAAAGTCTTGAGGGAGCTACGCCGGGCTGGGGACTTGCTCGGTTTCGACTTTTCGAACCGACGCTCGCCGCAATTTTTGAGTGGCCCATGCCGTCTTACGATTGGGGGTGGGAGGTCGATCGCCGCGAGAGCGCCTTCGTGTTTCCACCTGGCGGTCATGCGGTGCATGTCTCGCTTGGCCACTTTGGTTGGGGAGTTGTCGAAACGGCTCCAATGGATGAGTCGGCCCCCATGCAGTTCGTTGTTTTACGCAGATAAATAGGCTGCTACCGTGGCCAACGGTGGATCAAATAGGACGACGAGAGAGCGATGATGACGAGCGCGGTTTCGCGGCGCTGGTCCGTGTGCTCGTTGGACTCGTAGTCTTTGTGGTCATGGTTCTCGGAGCGGTGGCGCATGCAGACGAACCGCCGCACCCACGCATTCGCCTTTCGTTCTTGGAGGCGCCAGAAGCCTACGCGTGTCCTTCTGTGGATTGGTTCGTCACCGCCACGGAAGCGAATCTCGGCCGTACGCTCGACTCTCCAGAGGGCGAACATCAATCCAATGTCGAACGACAGTATGACTTGACGATTTCTGTCGGCTTCGTGCGCACCGAGCACGGGCTCGCAGCACATATCGAGATGTTCGATCGCGAGCAGGTCTCGCTTGGCACGCGCGATGTCGAGACCACCGAAACCTCATGCACGACCCTCGCCGAAGGTCTCCCGCTCGTCCTCGCGCTCCTGGTCGACATGCACGAGACGGAAGCGCGGGTTCGGCTCACTCCGCATCGAGCGCCGAGGTCGGGGGAGAGTTGGGACTTCACGCTGACGCTCGGCGGATTGTTCGATTACGGTTGGCTGCCAGAGCCCACGTTCGAAACGGGGCTGTCGTTCGAACTCGGACCCAGCCCCGTGTTCCGTATCGCTGTTCGCGCCAATGTCGTGCTACCTCAGCGTTCGATATCGGGTGGAGTGGGCGCAAGCGTGTGGGGGCTCAGTGGAGCCTTGGGTGTTTGCAGCACGCCAGAGGTGGGCCCGGTCGAGCTCGGAGGTTGCTTGTTCGTGGAAAGCGGTTGGCTCGAGCCTGCGGGGATTGGCCTTTCTCGAAATCGTATCGGCTCCTCCGCCCATCTCGCAATCGAGCCGCTTCTTCGGGGTAGTCTCATCGCGCTCGAGCCTTTGATTCTGACTGTCGAGGTGGGCGCAGGCATCCCGATCGTCCCGCAGCGATTCGTGTACGACGACCTGGGGCTGGACCGCGAGTACTTTTTGTCCGCGCCGGTTTCATTCCGTGCGGGGATCCTTCTTGGGACCCGGTGGCGATGAAGACTTCGTGCGCGCCTCCGCTCGGAACCTCGGAGGGAAAAAGCTGAACCACGGCGTCGAAAAAAGACGACCCGTTTGAGAAAGCACGCAACGGGCTCCCTTCACGAGGAGTCGCTCACGCTTTGCAATCCACCCAAGGAGGTTCGCAATGCAGTTGCCTGCGTTCGTGTCCGATCCGCTGATCCGGCGAAAGGCGCAATTGCATGCGATTGACGTCGATCGTTTCGAGATTCGATTGGCGAGGACAGCGCAGGAGTATGAAGACGCCTTTCGGCTCGTGCACGTCGGCTATGTGTTCCAAGGGATCGAGCCGCTCAAGACCGTCGATCTTCGGATGACCGAGCAGCATGTGCTGCCCGAGGCGTCCGTCCTCGTGGCTTACGAAGGCCGACAAATCGTCGGTACGATCTCGGTGACGAAGGATTCCCCTGCGGGATTGCCGTTCGACAAGGACTATCCAGAAGAACTCGAGGCTTTACGCCGAACCGGTGCGCGAATTTCGGAGATTGGCTCTCTCGCCGTGGTGCGCCGTTGTTGGCACACGAGCCTGATGCCGCTCTTGGGGATGGCAGCCGCACGGCTCGGGTTTCGAGTTCACGATAGCAGTCACGAGGTGATCGGCATTCATCCGAAGGCTGCGCCCTTTTATCGGGCGCTCTTCCACTTTCATGCGTTGGGCGCGGCGCGATCGCATGCAGAGCTCACGGCTGCTCCCGTCATCGGGATGGTGCACGAGAGAGACGCAACCCGCGCGCACATGATTCGTCATTACCGACGACCGATGGACAAGGCGAATGGGATCATGCCCGTCGAATACTCTTTTGCTCCGACGACACCGAGAGGACTTTATCTGCCGGAGGACATTCCCGCAGAGGAATGGCCTCGCTTCAAGATGTCACGCGATGTCTTTCGTCAAATCTTCGTGGAGAGATCCAATCGAGTGATCGAACTGAGTCAGCGCACATCGAGTCACCTCCGAAGTCAACGCACCGAAGAAACCATCGGTGTCCCATCGGACAACACGCACGGTTCGTATTTCTCCAAACTCAGCTGAGGTGGTCACCATGGGCTTGCCTGAGAATTTCGACTATTTGCGAGCATTCAGTCGGAATATTGGCTTCGTCACCGAAGCCGAACAGCTTCGACTCAAGGGAAAGACCGTCGCCATCGCGGGGATGGGCGGCGTGGGGGGAACGCACTTGTTGACGCTCACCCGTATGGGCATTGGCGGCTTTCATGTGGCGGACTTCGACCGCTTCGATATCGAGAATTTCAATCGCCAAGTGGGCGCGACGACCCATACGATTGGACGGCTCAAGGTCGATGTGATGGCTGAGATGGCCATTGCGATCAACCCAGAAGTGCGAATTCGCCGATATCCAGAGGGAGTTTTGGAAGGAGATGTCGACGACTTCCTCGATGGCGTCGATATCTACGTCGATGGGCTCGATTTCTTTTGTCAAGAGATGCGAGCGCGGGTGTTTCGCCGGTGCGCGGTGCTTGGGATTCCCGCAGTGACAGCAGCGCCGATTGGGCTCAGTACGTCATTTTTGGTGTTCACGAAAGACAGCATGAGCTTCGATGATTATTTCGGCATCGAAGGCCACCCTTATGAGGAGCAACTCATCCGCTTCGCGGTGGGTCTCATGCCTCGGATGCTGCATGGGGAATCGTTGGTCGATCCAAGTCGGATCGATGTGCAGACGCGTAAAATGTCCTCATCTCCTATTGGGATTCAGGCTGCATCCGCGGCGGCTGCGGCGGAGACTCTGAAACTGTTGCTTGGGCGTGGCCGAATCTATCCAGCGCCGTATTGTCATCAATACGATCCATATTCGATGCGGATGATTCGTACGCATGTCATCGGAGGACATCGCAATCCCATCGCGACCTTGCGTACGGCGGCTCTCCGTCGCAGCGTGCAACGGAACAAACTCCAAGTGGAGACGCAGACCAGTTCGACTCGAGTGATCGAGACGCCGAAGAATGCACTCGAACGAATCCTCGAGACGGCTCGCTGGGCGCCGAGCGGAGACAACAGCCAACCATGGCGATTCGAGCCCACCGGTGAGTGCTCCGTTCGCGTTCACTTACAAGATCAAAGCGCGCACGATGTCTATGATTTCGACGGTCGTCCCACGCTGTTGAGCGGAGGCATGCTGCTCGAAACGATGCGTCTCGCGGCGAGTCGCGAAGGTCGCGGATTCGAGTTCGAGCGAACACGTGTCGAAGGCGATCGATGTCAGATCGAGGTGGCGTTTCCGATTCAACATGGCATTGACTCGGATCCTCTCATTGATTTCGTGCGGGCGCGTTCGGTCGATCGACGCCCTTATCGAATTTCGAATCTCACAGAGATCCAACGTCGCGCTCTCGAAGCCACCCTCGGGGATGACTTGGAGATTCGATGGCTGACGACGCTTGAGGAGAGGCTCCGATTTGCGCGTATCAACGCGACTTGTTCAGCGGTTCGGTTGCGTCTTCCGGAGGCCAACGCGGTCCATGAGAGGGTGCTCGACTTCCGTCATGGGTCTTCGGTGGAAGGGATTCCGATCGGCGCGCTTGGCTTGAGCGCGCTCATGCAACGAGCCGTTCGCCTCGGGGTCGAACATCCAGATGTCGCGAACTTTGTCACCCGAATCGCCGGCACAGGAGCCCCTTCCCTCGAATTCGACATCTTGCCGGGGATCTTTTGTTCAGCGCATTTCTTCGTGACGTCGAAGGCACGCCTTCATCGTGAACACGCCCACGCAGCGACGGAGCTCTTGCGTGCGGGCATGCGTCTACAGCGGTTCTGGCTTCGTGTGACATCGCTTGGTTTGGCTCTTCAACCAAGCGTCGCGCCGCTGTCTTTTGCATACCACGCGGAACATGGGCGCTCGTTTTCACACGTGCCCGGATGCGATGAAGGAACGCAACGACTCGTCCGTGAATTGCGTGAACTCTCGGGAACCGACTCGGAACATTTCGTTTTTGCAGGTCGTGTGGGTGTGCCCCAGGTCAAAGCGCCCAGCGCTCGATCTTTGCGACGCCCGCTTTCTGAGCTCCTCATGTCTTCGAAGACGACCTCGAACGCGATGGACCAGGGATGGGCTGCGGACTGCGCTGAATAGCGCGCTATCGATTGGAGCATATCGAGCATGTCGAAGCATGAACGATCGCCGTTCATCGGTGACAGACGCAACCTGTCCAAAGAAGGTCGGGCGCAAATCAAAGCGCTCTTGGGAGCTCGCCCGCGTGAGTTCTTGATTCAGGCTTTCGGTGCATGGAGCGTCATTGTCGCGTCGATCTGGATTGCCACTGATATCGATCGATGGTGGGCCACGCTCATGGCGATGCTGGTCGTGGCCACGCGACTCAATGTCCTGGGCCTGCTCGTACACGAACAGGCTCACATGCTAGGGCTCAAAGGCCGATATGGAGATCTGATCGTCAATTGGATCGCGGGGTATCCGCTCGGAATTTCCGTGGAGAGATATGCCGCCATCCATTTGGCGCATCACAAATCCTTCTTTACGGAGGAGGACCCGGATTTCGTACGGAAACGCGGAGTGGATTGGACTTTTCCGATGCGCTTTGCCCACATCCTACGGTTGCTGCTTCAAGATGTTTCGGGGTTTACGATCGCGATGTTGTGGCGAGAAAAGGGCGTGAGCCAAAAGACGCAATTCAAACGCTCACACCCCGCCCCGAGATGGGCGCGATCGACGTTCTATGTGATTTGCGCTGCGGCGGTGAGTTGGTTGGGTGTGTGGCATATCGTTCTGATCTATTGGGTGATTCCTCTCGTGACGCTGCTCCCACTGATCGTGCGTCTGGGTGCGATCACCGAACATGTCTACGGAGAGCGAGATGCCAGCATCATCGAGACGACCCCGCTGATTCGGCTCAGGTGGTGGGAAAAGCTCCTGCTGCCGAACCTCAACTTTACGTTGCACGCCTATCACCATTTCTACCCGGGGATTTCGTTCAGCAACCTTCCGAAGGTGCATGAAATCTTTAGGGCCGAAAAGTTGGTGGATGAGACCCAAGTGTTCCACGGATACTGGGACTATCTGCGCTGGTTGCAGAAGCCGCGAGCGACCTCCCTCGGCTCAGCACCTCGACACGTGACCAGTGAACGGCATATGGTCAATCTTTGAATGAGCGACGCGCCATGTCATGCTGACGGAGCATGCTGGAACGCGGTTATTGGACGGTCACGAGGTGGCGAGGAACGCCCATTCGAATCCATTGGTCGACTCCGCTTGGAATGCTCGTGCTCGGGCGCTTCTCATTCGTGCCAGGGCTTTGGCTCGGATATCTCGTCTTGATCCTGGTGCACGAAATGGGTCACGCGATCCTTTCGCGACGGCAGGGGTTGCGTGCAACTTCGATTGAAGTCCATGCCCTGGGCGGGCAGTGTCGATATTCGGGGACTTCGATCTCGATGTGGCAGCGCTCGGTCATCGCGTGGGGAGGCGTTTTGGCGCAGGCGCTCGTGTTCGTGGTGGCGCTGCCCATCTCGCGCTTCGTGCCGTTCCCCTCGAGCGCGTTCGTCCAGGATCTGCTCTACGCTTTGGTTACCATCAATGGGATGATGATCGTCCTCAATCTGCTTCCATTTGCTCCGCTCGATGGAGCGGAAGCGTGGAAGATATTTCGCCTGCTTCGAGAGCGCACCAAGGTTCGCTCTGACATCGATGTCGATGTCGGCGAAGTCGACGAAGAGCGCGTTCGAGAGATCGTGCGTCGAGCGCTCGCCCAAGCCGCAAATGATTCCCGCCGACGTTGAATCCGCTCAATCATAGAGATCAAACCGACTGGTTAATAAAATCCACCGATCGGTCGACAGTTCGCCAATAGACCCAGCGCCTGTGCGGGTGCGCAGAGCGCGGTGATTTGTGTGTCGGTCAGCGCGGCTTCCGTTCTGAGGCGGCGATAACATGCAACCGGTTCTGCGGAGCTCGAGCAGCGGCATAGCTCGATGCGCTGCATGTCGGCGACTCCCAAACTGCGCTGCGCCGCGCGATAGCAGTCGACGGGGCCGGTCGGTGTCGGGGCTCCCAAACAGAGAGCTTCAATCTGAAGATCGGTAAGACCCGTGTCGCGGCCAGCGAGCGCGAAGCAATTGGCAACGTTCGAAGGTCCGGGTTGATACGGTGCCACACCGCCATCGGCGGCTTGTGCGCGTGCATGACGCGCCGCGCCGCATTCCTCACAACCGCTCAGCGTAAGACACGCAGCGATCGAAAGGAGGACGATGAGTCCCTCTTTTCGAATCTCGAGCATGCAGCGCGGCGCTGCAAACTCGTGGCCACTGTTCCATTCCGATCACTGTTTGCGCGTGCTGGGAGTGGGCTTTTTGCGCAGTCGCGCATTCACCACCCGCGCAGCGCGGCCTTTGCCGAGCAAGAGCTGTAAGAGCTCGAAGCGGCGCACGTATTTGAGGTATCGCGGGTTGTCGTAGCGCCGACCGCCTTCCCAGGCAGTCTTCAAATAACCGTAAAAAATATTCATTCCGCCGGTCACAAAGGGACGATCTTTCATGCGGAATACGCTCGCCGCGAGCACGTAGTAGGGCGCAGAGCCCATGAAGTATTTGCCGCGACCCCAACGTTGGCGTCCGGTGAGGATGTCCTTCTGGCTCGAACCCATGGGGCGGAGGTGAATGAAGCGGAGTTCGGGATCATCGATGCTCATCGCGATCCATCCGTGCATGCGACATAGGTGGCCGTCGATGCCATCCCACGCGAGTTCACGCACGAAGCCGCCGATTTGGCGGAAGCACTCCATTCGATAAAACTTGATCGCGCCGATCGCATTCTCGTCGCCCATGAAGAACGTGACGAGCGAACCGTCGGGCTGACGCTCTTGCATCTTGCCGCTGATATTTCCCAGATACGGATCGGCTTCCATGCGCTCCATCGCGCGCTCGAAATAGCGTGGAGGCATCTCCAAATCGGCGTCGTATTTGCAGACGAAGTCATAGTCATCGAGGGAGACGGTGCGCAGGCCCTCGTAAAACGCCTCGATGACCCCAGGGCCCACCGCGCGCTCTCCGCGATCGGTGCGGGTCACGACTCGGATGAAATCGTATTTGGCCGCATATTTTGCGAGAATCTGCGGTGTTTCATCGCTCGATCCATCATCGACGATGACCCACCGAGAAGGCAGCACGCTCTGCGCAAGCGTGGTGTCGAGGGTCGTCCGAAGATGCCTCGCTTCATTGCGGCAGGGAGTCACCAAGAGATAGCGGCGTCCTCGTGGCGCTGCGGATTCCACGTTGCCGTTCAGAAGAGCGACCCTCTTTGCTTCAAAGCTCGAGTTCATGTGCCCGACACCATCGCAGGAGCACATAGAGTGCCCAGATACGCGACCAATAAATCCCAGGCGCGCCGTCGCGGTACGCGCGCCATGCGCGTGCCACCGCCTCGCCGTTCAATCCGATCCGATGACAAAGTACGACGTCAGTCAATGTTCGTTCGATTTCGCCCGCGAGCCGTTGTCTCGTCCAAAGCGCCAGAGGAAGCTCGAATCCTCGCTTGGGCCTTTCGAAGAGCTCGGCTGGCAAACGTGAGAGCGCGATGTCGCGCAAGAGCTGTTTTCGCTGAATCGGGAGGAATCGTCTTTCGTTCGGCACATGGGCGAGCGCTTCGATGAAGACGTGATCGAGCAGCGGTACCCGCACTTCGAGTGACACGGCCATGCTCGCCGCGTCGGTGTCGCGGAGCAGTCGTTCTTCCAGGAAACAATGCAACTCCAGCATCGAAATCGCGTGTAAATCAGGCTGATTCTCGATGAGGTTGCGAAGATAGTGGCCGCGCATGGGGGGCAATCCCCAATCGGATTTTTCATGGAAGTTGCGGAGCAACAACTCGCCAATGAACGCGCGCGTGTAGAGTGAATAAGAGACTTGATATGCCTCGTAGAGGCTGCCTCCCGTGTCGAGGAGATCTTCGAGCTTGCCCCAACGGGTTTGGGGTCGAATTTCACCGGGCGTGCCAGTACGCAAGCGAGTGAAGGTGCGCGCCAGCATCGAACGCGCGCTCTCCGGGAAGAGCTTGGCCATCGCTGCCGCTTCGCGGGCTTTGGGGAGCTCTTTGAAGCTCGTGTATCCGCCGCAGAGCTCATCGCCGCCCGTGCCCGCCAAGGCCACGGTGATGCCTTCGTTTCTGACGGCGCGGCTCACGAAGTATGTGTTGATCCCGTCGAACGTGGGCTGATCGATGGCCGCGAGCGCATCCTCGAGCCCATCTGCGAAGTCGCGTTGAGTCAACCGCACATCGACGTGATCGCTGCCGATCGCTTTCGCCACCGCTCGTGCATGGGGTGACTCGTCATACGTGGCTTCATCGAAGCTGATGTTGAACGTGCGCACCGGCCCCGCGCTTTGCTCACGCGCGAGCGTCGCAAGAGCGCTCGAATCGATGCCTCCCGACAAAAACACACCGAGGGGAACATCGCTCACGATGTGTTGCGCGACGGCTTCACGAAGAACGCGGGCGGCTTCGGTGAACGACGCGTGTGGATCTCCGTCACCCTCCGCGCGAGGCAACGACCAATAACGTCGCTCGCGCACGAGCGTCCCGTCGAGGCGAGCCCATGCGAGGGTCCCTTCCGGTAGTTGCCAGACGTCTTGGACTATCGTGCTCGGCGATGCGACGACGCCGTTCCATAGGAACGTCTGTAATCCCATGGGCGAGATGCGGCGCGGCACGAGCCCGCTTGCGATGAGCGATCGAAGCTCGCTCGCGAAGAGGAGCGTCTTGCTTTCGCCGCGAACGACGCTCGAGTAGTAAAGAGGCTTGATGCCGATACGATCGCGCGCGAGCAAGACCTCTCGCGTTTCGGCATCCCAAATCGCCAGAGCGAACATGCCGCGCAATCGCTCGATCGCGCGCTCTCCCCAGCGTGCGTAGGCTTCTAGGACGATCTCGGTGTCCGAGGTCGATCGAAAGCTCGCGCCCGTCGATTCTAGCTCAGCTCGCAACTCGAGGAAGTTATAGATTTCGCCGTTGAAGCAGATGACGTGCCCTTTCGGGTGCTCCATGGGTTGATGACCCAAAGGCGAAAGGTCGAGGATCGACAAGCGTCGATGTGCGAACGCGGCGCCGCGTCCCTCTTTGACGTCCTCCCAATGTCCATCGTCGTCCGGTCCGCGATGCTTCTGCGCGCCGTGCATTCGCATGAGTGCGTCGCGCACTCCGTGATTCATTGCGCCGACGGCGCCTGCGATCCCGCACATGAGTTTCGTTGGCCTCTCTTCGGGAACTCGTCCGACTTTAATTCCGGTGCTTGCACGATCAAGCGCTGTGGCGCGCGCGAAACCACTCGACCGTCTTCGCGATGCCAGTGTCGAGCGTCACCGTGGGACCAAGGTCGCGCCACGGTTCGAGGACCGAGCGCTCGACATCGCCCTGTCGATGAGAACCGACGCCCATTTCAGCGGAGCCTCCGATGGCGGCTTCGATCTTTTTCGCGAGCTCGAGCGTCGTTGTCTCCACGCCTGTTCCGATGTTCACGATGGAATCTTTGATTTCTCCGGCGAGAGCCAAGCGATTGGCCCGCACCACATCCCCGACGAATACGTAGTCACGAATGCATCCGGAATCGCCCTTTTCTCTGCGAGCGTTGATTTGGACAGGTTGTCTGGCGAGCATCCGCTCGACGAAAATTGCGACGACCCCCGCTTCCCCGTGAGGGTCTTGGCGCGGACCGTATACATTGGCATATCGCAAGATGGTGCTCGAGAGTCCATGCGCGTGGCGGTAGTAACCGAGGTAAGCCTCGACGGCGAACTTGCTGCATGCATAGGGACTGAGCGGGACGGCGGTGCGGTGGACCGTGGCCTTTTCAGGCGCGGGAATCTCTCCGTAAATCGCGCCGCCCGTGCTTGCGAAGACAATGCGCTTCACACCGTTGCGAGCGCAACTCTCGAGGAGGTTCAGGCTGCCTACGATATTGGTGCGGGCATCGCGTTGCGGTTCGCGCGTGCTGATCGAAACACTTACTTGCGCGGCTTGATGACTCACCGCATCGGGGCGCAAGTCGGCGATGACGTCTTCGAGCGCATCGGCGTCCTTGATGTCGAGCTCGATGAGCGTCGCGCCAGTGGGCACGTTGGTCTTCGAGCCGCTCGAGAGATCGTCGAGGATCCAGACTTCGTGACCGTCTGCCAAGCAGGCATCCGCGACATGACTACCGATGAATCCAGCGCCGCCCGTGATCAGGATTTTCATGCGGCGCGAGGATAGCAGTGGTGACCATCTGCGGCATATGCCGTCGTGCGTTCCGGCAGCACATCCTGTCGAGTTTCCCGTACTTGCGGTATATACACACGCAAATATGAAGACAACGACGTCGCTCGGGTGTGCAGCTCTCGCTCTGGCTCTTGGGGGATGCAGCGGCGCTCTTTACCCTGCGGAACATTCGCTCGATGCGGGGATGCGGAGAGGCGATGCGACGGTCCCAGCGGATGGCGGATCTGGGGACACTGGCCAGACTGTGCTTCCACAGGACGCGGGCACGAATCCGTGCGTAGGAGCGGGTTGCACCTGCGCCCGCGCGCGAGAGATGTGGCGCGAAGATTTCGAAACGGGCGATTACTCGCGATGGACGGGGCGCTCGTACATGAGTGATTGGGGCGATGCATGTCAGAGCAACGGGCTGACGACGATGCACCCGCATTCGGGGCGTTCGGCCCAACGCTCCGAGATCGTGTGTGCTTCATCGGCGCCCGATGGGGTGCATCGGGGATATGGTGGGCTTCAGTGGAGCGGCGACACCGTGCTCGGTGATTACACCAATCGAGGCGTTGGGCTCGATGCGCCGAACGGGATCGTGACGACGTTCCACACGTGGCTCGACGCTGGATATGCATTCCAAAATGGACGTTGGGTGAGTCTCTTCACGATCAATCCCACCTGCGACTATTCCGAGCGGGTGATCACGCTCGGAATCGACAACGCCGATGGCATCGTGCGGCCAGCGCATTATTGGCCGGAAGGCAGGTTGAACATCGAGCCGACGGCTGTCGCGATGCCGCGAGGCCGGTGGGTGCGCATCACTGTGTATCTCAACTTCTATACCGGCGACATGCATGTGTGGCAGGACGGGCAGAGCATCGAGCACGTTTCGGGAATCGTTCGCGCCACGCGGACGATGTGTCAGTGGCACTGGGGGCTTTATGCGAGCGGCGACAACACCGACGTCGTTCTCTACGAAGACGACAAAGTCATCTGGAAGTTGGAGCAACCGTGGTCCGACTTCGCGCGCGAGCCATGGCTTGGCGCGACGCAAGCCGTGTGTAATTGAAGGACGTCACTCCATCGACACAGAGTCCATGAATAGGGACATGATTTCGAGATGGTTGGCGCGGATTGTTTTTCGAGCCAAGGTGCGGCGCTTTCGTTCGTCATTCCCGGAGGGATTTCAGACCATGAACCGTCAATTTCCAATTCTTACTCTCGCGATGTGCCTCGCGATCGGCTGCGCTGCCGCAGAGCCCAAAGCTTCGCCGGAAGACCTCGAGCTCACCGACGGTGATGAAGCTGCTGACGCATGGACACGTCGTCTCGAGGTGCGTGGAGCGATCGAGATGGGCCAATCGATCGACGCCAGTTTTGCGACCCGCGGCCATGCAGGCTGGCTCTTCACGGCTGCTGCGGGCGCGCGTGTCGTGCTCGACGCTTCGGGGCACGATGGGACCGATACGGTGATGTATCTCTATGGGCCGCAGGTCGGCAACAGCTGGTCGCGCATGCAGCCGATCGCGTCGAACGATGATCACCGTCGGAGCATGGACTCGCACCTCGACGTGCGATTGCGCGCTGGCGGGACGTACCTCGTCGTCGTGCGCGAGTATTGGCGCGCCCCCGGTTCATTCACGCTCTCACTTGCATGCGCGGGGGACGAATGCCGCGCGGAGTGTGGTGCGGATGACGCATGTCCGATGGGCTCGGCTTGCGAACGTGTGTTTTGTGTGAGAGCGCCGTGCCCCTCGTTCTGCCGCACGGTGGATCCGACGTTGGCCTGTGAGTCCGATGCCGACTGCGTCGCGATTCCGACGTCATGTTGCCCCTGTTCGATGGGAGGTCAGGAGCGCGCGGTGAGAGGAGATCGCGCGGACGCGCTTCTTCCGAGCTGCGATCCCAATGACCCGCCACGCTGTCTCGCTGTGGTTCTCTGTGGTGCCGAGCAAGCTGCGTGTGTCGCGAACCGGTGCGAAATGGTGCCAGCCGTTCCGAGCGATCCGACCGGAACGTCGTGTGGAGGTTTCCGAGCGGACGGTCCGCACGAGTGTCCCGAAGGGTTCTTCTGCGCATACACCTCCGACGCGATGTGTGGCTTCGCTGACGCGCCCGGCACTTGTGAGCGTCGCCCGGATGTGTGCCCTGCGCACTTTGATCCCGTGTGCGGCTGCGATGGACGTACCTACGGCAACGCATGTTCGGCGGCGAACCATGGCGTCAGCGTTCAGCACGCGGGGGGGTGTGAGTCTGAGCCCACGGACAGAGCTTGTGGTGGTCGGATCGGAGACACCTGCGACGAGAATGAGTTCTGCTCGTTCGAAGAGAGCGCGATCTGTGGCTTTGCCGATGGGACGGGCACATGTGAGACGCGCCCGAGCGTATGCACCCGCGAATATGCGCCGGTGTGCGGTTGCGATGGGCGAACCTACAGCAACGCGTGCAACGCCAACGCAGCAGGCGTGAGTGTGCAACGCGTGGGGGCCTGTCCTCGACGCTGACATCGAAACACTCGATGCGAACACACGAAGCCGCCGTGGACCTCGTTCCCGGCGGCTTCGTCGCATGTGGATTCATCCCTCAGGTCTTCGCTTCGACTCGAGCGATGAGTACGCCGCCTTCGACCTGCTCGTCCACAGAGACACAGAGCTCGGTCACGATGCCAGCGTGCGGCGCTTTGAGTGCGTGCTCCATCTTCATCGCCTCCATGATGACGATGGTGTGACCGGCTTCGATGTGTTGACCGAGGGTGACGAGCACTCGAGTGACTTTCCCCGGCATGGGCGCGACGCATCCGTCGGGCGCGGCGGCTTGATCTCGGAGGGCGAAGCGCGGGAGTTGTCGCAACGCGACCGAAACATCTTCGATGTGAATGAAGAACCGTTCGTCGTGCTGGACCACGCGCGCGCGCAGGCGATGGCCACCGGGCATCTCGAACGTGATGTCGCGATCCAAAACCGAGATACGGCGTACTTCTCCTGCGAAGCGCTCATCCCCGCGATCGATCTCGATGTGGAACGTGTGCTGTCCGCGATCGATATAGGAGACGCGGAATGTCTCGCCCGACTCATCCTCGTACTCGACGAACGAGGGGGCATATCGATTGTTTCGATATCCTGTGATCGGCAATTTGGGCAAGATATGCCGAGATGCCGCGCGGATGTGATGCTCGAAGAGCATGGCCGCCGTGGCCGCGTGCGCTGTGCGTTCCAGCGGTCGCGCGATGGGCGAAGTCTGAAATTTCGTTTCGATGAAGTCGGTGTCGATCGCGCCGGAGATGAACTCCGAATGCTCGAGAACGCGAAGGAGAAAGGCGCGGTTCGTCTTGATCCCCTGCACACTGAGCGATGCGAGCGTGAGCCTCATACGTGTGATCGCGTCGAGGCGCGTCTCGCCCTTCGTGATGATCTTCGCGATCATCGAATCGTAATGCATCGGGACTTCCGACCCAGACGCGACGGCGGTTTCGATTCTGAGCCAATCCTGGTGAAGAAGATGCTCTGGTAAATAAAAATCTACGAGAGTGCCACTCTGCGGAAGGAATTGGCGCTCGGGATCTTCCGCGAGGAGCCGACATTCGATGGCGGCGCCGTGTCGGCGGGTCATCACATCGTCTTGGGTGAATCGCAGCTTTTCTCCGCGCGCGATGCGGATTTGTTCTTCGACGAGATCGAGCCCATGGACAGTTTCTTCTGTCACGGGGTGTTCGACCTGAAGGCGTGTGTTGACCTCGAGGAAATAGGATTCGCCGCGTGGATCGACCACGAACTCGACGGTGCCGGCGCTCGAATAATCGATCGAACGGCAAAGACGCACCGCATCTTCGCCCATGTGGGATCGAAGCTCGTCCGTCAAACGAGGGGAGGGCGCTTCTTCGATGATCTTCTGGTGTCGCCTCTGAATCGAACATTCGCGCTCGAAGATATGGACGAGATGACCATGTTCATCGCCCAAGACTTGAATCTCCACATGGCGCGGATGTTCGAGGTACTTCTCGACGATGAGTGAGCCATCGCCAAACGCGCTCTCCGACTCTCGCTTGGCACTCTCGATTGCGTGTTCGACGCTCTTTGCGTCGTGGACGACACGCATCCCTCGGCCGCCACCGCCTGCGCTTGCCTTGAGAAGAATCGGATAGCCAACTCTCTCCGCGAACTCGAGGACGGCGTCGAGTGATTCTCCATCCGAGAGGCCGGGGACCACCTGGACGCCGACTCGAGCTGCGATCTCCTTCGCTTCGCGTTTCCGCCCCATCGCGCGAATCGCATCGGGCTTCGGACCCACGAAGATGAGGCCTGCATGGATGACCGCCTCTGCGAAATCGGCATTCTCGGCGAGAAAACCAAAGCCTGGATGGATCGCATCCGCGCGGGTTCTTTTTGCAGCATCGAGGATTCGATCGATCCGAAGATAAGAGTCTCTGGACGGCGCCGGCCCGATGCGCACGGCTTCATCCGCATGGCGGACGAAGAGGGCGTTCTCGTCTGCATCGGAGAACACGGCGACCGTGCGGATTCCCATCTTCGTGCATGTGCGCATGATGCGAATCGCGATTTCGCCTCGGTTGGCGATAAGCAGTTTGCGGATCTCTCGCATGCCTTAGACCTCAGTGGCGAAACACACCCCAGCTCGTGGTGCCTCGTACGGCTTCCTGGTGAACCGTGGATAGACATATACCGACGACAGTGCGCGTATCTCGTGGATCGATGATGCCGTCGTCCCACACCCTCGCCGTCGCAAAGAAGGGATCACTCTCGTTCTCGATGAGCCCTTCGGTCATCTGCTTCATTACCGTCAAGCGTTGCTCGTCGACGGGCTCGCCCTTCTTGGCCGCAGCTTCTCGCTGAATGATGTCGAGCACGCCAGCGAGCTGCTTGCCGCCCATCACAGCGATCCGATGGTTGGGCCACGTGAAGAGGAAGTTCGGATCGTAGGCACGACCTGCCATCGCGTAATTGCCTGCACCGTAACTCGCGCCGATCATGATCGTGATCGAAGGGACGGTGCTGTTGGAGACGGCGTTGATCATCTTGGCGCCGGCTTTGATGATCCCTTCTTCTTCATATTTCTGGCCGACCATGAAGCCGACGATGTTTTGCAAATAAAGGAGTGGGATATTGCTTTGATTGCAAAGCTCGATGAATTGCGCGCCTTTGTTGGCACAACTCGTAAATAGAATTCCATTGTTCGCGAGGATGCCAATCGGATAGCCGTGAATATGCGCCCAACCACACACGAGCTCCGGGCCATACAGCGGTTTGAACTCGCTGAAGCACGAACCATCGACGATGCGGGCGATGACTTCACGTGCATCGAATGGAATCCGCACATCTGCGCTCGCGATTCCGAGGAGATCTTCTGCGGAATGGAGAGGATCGAGCACATCCGGGCAGGGCGCGGGTCCCTTCTTTTTCCAGTTCAGATGCGCCATGATCTCGCGTCCGAGACGGATGGCATCGAGTTCGTCTTCTGCGAGATAGTCGCTCACACCCGAGATGCGTGAATGCATTTCGGCGCCACCGAGCGCTTCGTGCGTGGTCTCCTCGCCGGTGGCCATCTTCACGAGCGGCGGCCCGCCGAGATACACCTGCGCTTGCTTTTTGACCATCACGACATAGTCGCTCATGCCCGGAATGTATGCGCCCCCGGCCGTCGAACTGCCGAAGACGAGGCATACCGTGGGCGTGCGTCGTTCGCTGCGACGCGTGATATCGCGAAAGCCTCGGCCTCCGGGGATGAAGATCTTCGATTGGTTGGGCAGGTCTGCGCCGGCGCTCTCGATGAGTGAGATCGTCGGCAGTCCGTTTTGTGCTGCCAGCTGTGAAAGGCGAGCTGATTTGATGACTGAGTACTCGCTCATCGCGCCGCCTTTGACCGTGGCCTCCGACGCGGTGATGACGCACTCGATGCCGCTCACGACACCGATTCCGCCGATGACGCTGGCGCCTGGTGCATGCCCTTGAATGTCGAGGCCTGCGAGCGACGCGATCTCGAGGAAATGAGCATCGCGATCGAGGAGCCTCTCGATGCGTTCGCGCGGCAAGAGCTTGCCCGCCTCCACGTGACGCGCGTTGTACTTGGGCCCACCGCCTTCTCTCGCTTTGGCGAGAGTCATCTCGAGCTTCTCGATCGAAGCGAGATTCGCTTCACGATTCTGAGCGAAGAGCTCCGAACGGAGATCGACACGAGACTGAAGCACCGGATAGGCACGCGGATCCGACATGCAGTGAACTTACATGAAAACGCGCGGCCAAGCGTAAAACTCAGCTGTGTAATACAGCAGTTCAGCGTTGGTGATACCGAGCGGCACGCTCGTGTGTGAGGCGTTCGATCACGCGGGTCGCCGCGTTCTCGCTCTCCTTTTCGATGTCGACCCCTTCACGACTCGCGACTGCGATTTCGGACGGAGGTCGCGGCAAGAGTCGAGCGAAGGCTTCGAGTGCGCGCTCTGTCGCCAAAGGCCAAAGCGCATTGGCGAAGATGGCGACTTTGGCGATGTTCCCGATCACCACTTGGCGTTCGCCGCGCGCAATCGCCCGAACGATTCGGCGCGCGGCGCGATCAGGATCGATCGCAAAAGGTGAGTTCGCACTCCAACCGAACCACGTGTATTCAGCTTCGAGCGCTCCTTTGAAACGCGCGTGGAGATGTGAGGCGGTGCGCATCAAAAAGGGGACGACTGTCGTGACTGAGATTCCATCTTTCGCGAGCTCCGCACGGATTCCTTCGCTGAACCCAATGACAGCAAATTTTGCTGTCGAATACGGGCTGAGGTGAGGCACCGCGATGCGGCCGCCGATCGACGCGATGTGGACGATGCTGCCTCTCTGTTGGCTCTTCATGACCGGCAAGACAGCCAACGTCGGGTACACAGATGACCAAAGGATGGCGTTCATCGCGAGATGAAAATCGCGCGTCGACATCGTTTCGATCGGCCCTACGCGCATCGTTGCAGCCACTGTGATGAGCACATCGACGCGTCCATAGGTTGCCAGTACGAAATCGATGAACTGTTCGACATCGGCGTCGTCGGTGGCGTCGCATGAGGCAGCGAGCACTTCACCTCCGCGTTGCACCAACTCTTCGCGTGCGCGCTCGAGCGTCGGCAAGTCGCGACCGCAGATGGCCACTCGGCATCCGCTCGCGACGAGCTCGCGTGCGAGAGCCAGGCCGAGGCCTCGGGTGCCGCCGATGACGACTGCGACCTGACCGCGAAGCGGCATCAGTTGCGCGCGCCTCCGCGCTCGGATGAGCGCCGCCGTACCCGCGACGCCCAGCGCCAGCCCGAGCGTCATGTTCGCATTCAGCAGGCTCTTGTCTTTGAGCTTGCGCGAGAGGCGATCGAACGTGGCCTGGCCACGGCTGGCTTGCGGCATGTCGATATCGCCGCTCTGTCGTCTGAACATGTGCTCGCGTCTGAACATATGCTCGAGAGGTGCAGAAGAAATGCCACAGCGGAACGCCCAAACGCGGACTCCCTCGCTTGTGTCTAGAAGACACGCTCGATCTCTCTGTGAGACGATATTTCCCCAAGCACTGGCCTTCGCACCTTGCTCGCCCTACGCTCTCGACGAGAATGGACTGGCAGACGCTCTTGGTCATCGCGATCGAGCTCGCCGCTTTGGCGTTTCTCGCAAACCGCTTTTTCGGGCGAGGTCGCGTGTTTTGGCCGCGCAAAAAGCGCGCAACGAAACCGGACGTGCTGCTTTCGTCTTTGGTCCGCAAACGTCGCTGAGCTCGGCGTTCCGTTCTGCGAACCGGTGGTGTCGCTCACGTGACAACTCCGTGTCACGCGAATCGCGGGCTTGTTTCCTGACGTCGGATCGGACAATCCCGGCCGCGTGCTGACACAGAACGTGAGTCTTGGTGACGCGCATCGCATGTGGCTCACGCTCGCCATGGTGGTGATCGCGGGGTGTGATGCGGCCCCGCCTCGCGAGGCAGCATTGGTCGCCGCGTTCGTCGATGCCGAGGAGCTCTCGATCCGTGCTCGCCCCGAGCTCGTGGCTGGCAAGTACGCGCGGATGGCACGATCTCTTTACGACTTTTATCGAGGGAGCGTGCCGCTGTATCGCGCTGATTTTCGTGATCCCTCGATCGGCATTGGTTCGACAAACTTCCCCGCATCCGTCTTGCCCTTCTCCACAGGGGATCAGCATCCTGAGAATTTTGGCCTCCTCGAGGCGCAGGACGGATCACTCAGCCTCGAGCCGAACGATCTCGACTCGGCCGATCGATATCCCTATCACTGGGATCTTCGACGACTGAATGTCGGCCTCGTTCTTCTCTGTCGTCTCGCCAACGCAGCGGACGAGGAGGCGCAACGAGCGTCGGCGGCGACGGCGCCGGCGGTGGTGAGCGCCGCGACCAGGGCGTATGCCGAGGCCATCGCGCGCTACGCCGATCACGCGCCGCTCGATCGCGTCGAGGACGATCGAATGGTCCCAGCCATTGCAGATCTTTTCCGACGTGGTCTGCGAGATCAGGCAGCACGTGCGGAACTTGCGGAACAAACCATCGTCGAAGGAGGAGCTCGCCGATTGCGTCGCGGCGTGCTCGATTCGGATGATCCCGAAGAAGCGTTTCATGAGCTGCCTGCATGGGTTCGCCCACATCTGAGGGAGATGCTCGAACGCTATCGCGGCACGCTGTTCGATCCACCGATGCCAGAGTTCTTCACGGTGCTCGACGCCGTGCGTGTCGTGGGTCGCGGCGTTGCGAGTTGGCCGCGCGTGCGCCTGGTGGTGCTTGTGGCCGGTGACACCGACGCGCAGGACGATGATGTTCTGATCGAGATCAAAGAAGCGAATGACTCTGGTGCTGAAGGTTGGATTCCTCCGGGCTCTTATGCTGACGATGTCCCCGGACGTATTCGCCAAGCCACGCAATGGGTGTGGGCACGACCTCATACCGAGCGTCTGTGGAGTGCGACGACGTGGCTTGGCATTCCAATCCAGATTCGACTCGAAGCCGAATCACAGAAAGTGCTTCGCGTCGATCGTCAGGAGGGCAATCGAGGGACGCCCGAGGCATTGATCGCGCTGGGACGCGAGCTCGGGATGATGCTCGCACGCGTACACGCCGCGCCAGCGCCTGGTGCGGATGGTTGCGCTCGCGCGATCACGGAAGCGATTGGCCGCGACCCAATGCGCTTCGTTGAAGGCGAAGTCGAAGTCGCGCTCGCATATGCCGATCGCGTCGAGACAGATTTCGAACACTTCAAAGATGCGCTGCTGCGCCTCGGCCCCACCTTGGGAGTGCCGGTCGATGTGCGTGATCGCGCGCGAGACGATCTCCGCGCCCTCTTCGATGCACCGGAGCCCGTTCGCTCATGGGAATGATCCAATCCACGCGACGAGCGCCGCTCTCGTGGGCGCTCATCATGGTTGCAGCGAGCTTGCCCACAGTCGTTCATGGGCAGGAACCAGAGCCAACCACGTCCGCCGAGCGAGGTCCGGCGGACGCGAATGCGTTCCGCGCGATGCTACTCACCAGCTATCCCGGTGCGACACCAGACGATATTGCGCGCACGGAGCGAGAGGGCAGCGGCATCACGTACGCCATCGAAGCAGGGCTTCAGCTCTTTGCACAATACCGTCTTACGTGGACCGAAGCAGGACATGGTCCGGCGTGGTTCCATGAGTTCGACCTCTCACGTGCATGGGGGTTCATCTCGATGCGCGTGGATGATGTCATCGGTCGCATTCTGGTGGAAGGCACGCGTGCAGGAGGAGAGGGTGCGCTCCTTGGCGTCGGAGGTGACTCCGTGGTCCTGCGGTTTCGTGAGGCCTGGGTGGGTTATCGCTTGCTGGACCTCTTCGAACTGCGAGCGGGCCTGGTGCCCACGCTCACCGCGCCTTTGCTCACGCGCCTTTGGGGAATGCGCGCGGTATCGCAGATTGGTATGCGCGAGCTCGAGCTCATGCAGCCCGCCGATACTGGCGTGACACTTCGATTCGATATCCCGGAGGGATTCGGAAGTCTTGGAGCCGCGTATTACAACGGCGAAGGCTATCGGGGACGCGAGCTCAATCGTGGCAAGACCCTCGAGCTCACCGCGGTGATTCATCCGCTGGCCTTCGAGCGCGCGCTTCTTCCGCTGCAGGCGACCTTGGCTTACCAAATGGGCTCGACCGGAACGGGCTCGGCGCGCGCCGATCGCTTGGTGGGGGGTGTGGCTTGGGATGATCCGCGGTGGGGCATCGGCCTCGAACGGATGTGGGTGCTTGGCATACAAGATCGCGGAGAACGAGCGGGCGTGTTGATCGACGGTTGGGGGCGCGTCGAACCGATCGACGAGTTCCCGCTTCTCGTGGCTGCACGTTTCTCGCATTACGTAATGGACCTTCAAGCCGCCACGACCACCGCGACCTTGTTCACGTTGGCTGTTGGATACCGCATCGCGGCTCCGCTTCGGATGTTTGCTGCGGTCGACCGTCGCTTTGCGGATGCCCCATTCGAAAGCGCGGTTCCCGGGTTCGAGCGGTGGAATGTGAGGCTGATTCTCGAGGGCAACTTGATGGGTCGTTTCGAAGGTATGTTTTGAAACAAGAGGGATGAAATGATGCGCTGTGTGAAGATGCTTTGGTGTGTGTTGGGTTGTGTCACGGTGGCGGGATGTTCGGAGAGCAACGCCGCGGTTCCAGACAGCGGAGGTCAAGATGCTGGCGATGTCCTCGTCACGGACGCGGATGTCGACGGAGGTGACGTCGCCGCGCTCGTGATCAACGAGCTTCGAGGTCAGGGCGATGACTTCATCGAAGTGGTGAACCCGACGACCGTCGCCATCTCCCTCGATGGCTACTCATTCACCGATGCCGACGGCATTCCGGACGCCGCCGATTTCGATGTGCTCCATCAAATCCCTTTTCCCGCAGACCTCACCATCGCACCGGGCGAGCACTTCGTGATTGCGATGAACGTCGATGCAGGCTCGGGGACGATTTCGACCGATCCGCTCGCGTGTTACGGCGCTTCACGGTGTTTCCTTTACGAGTTTGGTCTGAGTCGAGACACGCTGGATTCGGGAGCCATCCTGGATGGCGTGGGCGAGGTCGTGATCCGCGAAGACTGGCCCGGAGAGACTGCCGCGGGAGTGACTTCGACGGACCATAGCTGGTGCCGACTCGATGACATCGTAGGAACGTTCGTCGCTTGCAGTGGAACGCCGGGTGCCGTCAATGCGGCCGTGCCGTAGATGAGCTCGAATCATCGGACCGGTTGTCACCTGCATTGATGCGCGATGGCCGGTTCGCTGAAGACCGCGTGATCACGGTCAAAGTTGAGATCTCGTTGAACGAAGCGCGCGCACATACGACCGAACTGCGCGGGTCATCGGGCGCTCTTCTGCAAAGCTCGCGATCTGAGCCGGATCGATTCCGGGCAAGGCCTCGCTCGAGGCGGTGGGGACATAGGCATCGCCCCGCAACACGAAGACTTCGATCGCCCCGCGTCGCCAGAACCAGACCTCTCGTACACCGAGGCGTCGATAGATCGCGAGCTTGTTCACGCCGCCCGAAGTCCAGACGACCTCGATCGCGAAGTCCGGGCTCGTAGGCTCAAGCTCGTCCCCGATGACGTAACACTCGTCGGGCTCGATAGCACTCTCAACCTCCTTCTTTTCGAGGGTCCAGGAGCCGTATGGAGTGATCTCGATCCCGACCTCGACACAATACGCTTCGACGAGGCGGCCGATCACAGACTTGATCGATTCGTGGGCGCGCGACGGACTCATGAGCTCGAGGGCTCCTTCGAGATAGGCCATTCGAGGCACGGAGCCATCGCCGCGTATCTCGAGCATTCGTTCGAAATCGGCCCACGTCGCGTTTCTGATCACGACGATGTCGTCGTGGTCGTCGTCATTCGGTACGAGTTGGCGCGCGGGCACGGACATGGACAAATCCTAGCGCAAGAACGAGTCACAGACAGCCAACACGTGATAGCTTCGCTTTCCATGGCAAAACCCAGACATGGATCACGGGCTATCCGAGCGATCGCAATCGCAGCCTCGCTCCTCGGTGCGTGCGGCCCAGCGGTCGATCACACCGCGACGCTGACGCGTCTGCGCGATGCGATCTCGGCTCCGATCGCGTCGCCGACGCAGATGGAAGAGCACAACCAGCTCGTCGAGGGCGTGGTCGAGAGCAACGCGCTCGATGGTCTGCGCATGTTCGAGGTCCAAGAGCGAATCGGACGCGGAGATCAATGTGGCTCGCGATCGCTCTGCCAAGAGCGCGGCTTTCGTCCGACCGATTGGGTCTACGATGTGGGTCGGCAGGCGTCCGATCCCCAACTGCCCGCGGGGCCCACGTTGATTGTCGGATTCGATGGCGCTGGTTTCGTCACGCGAACTTTTTTCGTCACGCGGCGTTGAGATCAGGAGCGCGTCGTGAGATCTGTCGAAGAAGAAGAGCCGACCGGCACTGGGACGGGGGATGTCGATCCCGGCAAATACGTCTCCGTGGACGAACGCGACCGCTATTTCGGATCGTATTTTTTACGTTTTCAGATCGCATCGGGTGGGATGGCGTCGATCTATCTCGCGCGCGCTCGGGGTCCGATCGGCTTCGATCGCGCGGTTGCGCTCAAGCGCATTCATCCTCATCTCGCAAAGAAATCGGAGTTCGTCGATATGTTTCTCGACGAAGCCCGGCTCGGAGCGCGCATCTCCCATCCCAATGTGTGCAGTGTCTTTGATTTCGGCGAAGTCGAGGGCACGTATTACATGGCGATGGAGTATCTCATCGGCCAACCACTCTCGAGCATTCTCCGCGCTTTGAAATCACGAAGTGATATCGCCGATTCAGCGCGATGGCATGCGTTTGCGGCGAGCATCGTCGCCGCGGCGTGTGAAGGGTTACACGCCGCTCACGAACTGCGAGATGAACAGGGCAATCCTCTTGGGGTCGTCCATCGTGATGTGACTCCGCATAATATTTTCGTCACGTACGACGGTGCCGTGAAGGTCGTCGACTTCGGCGTGGCGTGGGCTGAAGGGCGCCGAATCCATGGCGAGACTGGACTCAAGGGCAAGCTCGCGTACATGGCGCCCGAACAATTGAATCGCAAAGATTTCGATCGACGACTCGATGTGTGGGCGCTCGGGACGTGTCTTTGGGAGTTGGTCACGGCGACCCGCCTTTTCGGTAAGCGTACGGAGATCGAGGTGCTTCAAGCGGCGATCAACGAACAGATCCCGCTTCCGTCGAGCGTGCGCAAAAGTGTGCCTCCCGTGCTCGATGAAATCGTGATGCGCGCGCTCGAGCGAGATCCCGAAGATCGATATCCGACGGCACGTGCCATGGGCCGTGAGCTCACCGCGTATATCAGCGGCACGGGTGTCAGCACGGGATTGGCGGATTTGGCGGAGCTGATGGAGGACTTGTTCGAAGTCGAACGCGATACGAAATTGAGCGTGGTCGCCAGTGTGCTCCGCTCCAAAGCGGACAGTCTCCCGGCCCCCGCGGCTCTGCCGGAAGCGCCTCCGGTTCCCGTTCAAGCGCTAGAAGAGGAGAAGCCCGCTCCCGCATCGCTGGTCTCGGTCCATGCTCCGCAGCGGAATCGAGCCCCCGCGATTCTCCTGCTCGTCCTCGCTCTCGCACTCGCGACTTGGTTCGGTATGCAACTCAGCGGACGTTGACGTCAATCCAGGATTTGATTGACGGGCTCGAGCATGTTGGGCAACTCCGTTTCGCCCAATCGTTGACGCAAGTTGATTTCGATCATTCGTGAAATCGCGCGGAGTGGGAGATCGTTCGGGTCGACCCCAAATGGATTTTCGATCTCGTCGCCCACCACGTCCAGACCCAAAAATGCATATGCCACGATGGTGACGACGAAAGGTGTAAAAATGCCGACTGAATCGACGACACCGAAGGGAAGAGCATAGCAATAAACCGCGGTGATGCGATGAATCAGCGTGGTATACGAGAACGGAATCGGAGTGGCTTTGATTCGCTCCATCCCACCCTGGATATCGGTCAATGCCGTCATTGCCGATTCGAATGCTGGCAAATGCATGGTATGAATCCATCCCTTTTTCCAGGCAGACGCGATTCGTTCGGCCGTTCCTTGAGTGATCGCAAAAGGACGATTGCTCTCACTTTCGAGCTGAACGATTTCGGATGGAGCCAAAAATGGCGTGAGCTCTGCGAAGTCGTGTTCGTCGCGTAGGGTCAAACGGACTGCGTGAACCCACGCAATCACGCGATACACGAGTTCCTTTTGAAAACGCGTGAGCTCGTCGCGATCGATCTCGATTCCACCGGGTTGGGTTCCGATCAGCGTCAAGATCTGGCGTGTGAGGGTTCGGGTCGTGTTGACAGCAGCGCCCCAGAGCTTCCGACCTTCCCAGAAACGATCGTAGCTCGCGTTGTTTCGAAAGCCGACGAAGATACCGAGCGCGATCCCGACCAGCGTGAAAGGCAGAGGTGTGAGGTTGGGGTGCCAATCATGCCGCTCTTCGAGCAATGTCACGACGACCCCAACCAGAGCCACGCCCGCGATGCGGTATTTCGTGCGCGGAAGCTCACTGCCCCGATATTTCAGAACGAGTCGCCACCACGAAACATTCGACGGAACGAACATCGACACGACCTCCCGCGCCGGATGTATCACGGTTCGCGCAATGCGCGATCATTCCGCTTTGGAATCGTGCGCCACGAGGTCCAGAGGGGCGGCTGCGATCGTCAACATCGGGACGCCTCGCCTCGCGCGAGAAGAACGCCGGTTGAGATTCAACGCTCGAGCTCATATAGGACGACGACGAAGGGGTGAGACTTCGGGTCGAAGTCTTTCGGGTTGCATGTGGCGCTGGTTGATCGACGCTTTGATTCAGGACGATCTCACCAATAAGAGTGCTCGTCCATCATCGATGCATCGTTGAGAATTCGAGATTGGCCTTGCGACCCCCTCCCCAAGCTGCATCCGCAACTCGGGCTCGTTCCTCTACGGGCTTCGTCGCAAGCTCGCTCCGCCCGCGCGCAGCGCAGCGACACCGAGGGAACGTCGAGCTCAGACGCGATCTCGCAAATCCGCGCGCTCGCATCGCAGATCGCCTCGACCGAGCGGCAACGCTCGGGGCAGGCCGCGGGATCGGTCGTCTCGAGTGCGTGCTGCGCTTCATCCATCGTCTGCTCGAGCGCCTCGAGTTCGGTCACAACAGTCGTCGGGATTGGAGAACGTGGACGATAAAACCGCGCACCGCTGCAGCTCATGAGGAGCGACAGCACGCCGAAGAAGAAGGGCGACGATGAGAGCCGCCTCATCGCCTCCGCTCCGAGATCGCGGCGAGCACGCGCTGGTTCATCGCGATGCTCTGCTCGAGAGTCCCGATGGCTTGCTGCGAAGCGGCACGCGCCCCCTCGACATCACCCGCCTCGCGGAGCGCCGCCGCGCCGGCCCGCTGGACGCGGCCCAACATGATCAGCAGACGCGCATGGAAATAACTATCGCGGCTCGCCTCACCTCGGCCAGCCTCGATCGTCGCGAGCGCCGCCGCATGATCGCCGCGCGCGAGCTCGAGCTCGGCGATGCGCCCATAGGCATCGAGCCGCACGTCTTCGCGGTCGGCCTGTCCCGCGGGGAAGGGCACCTCGAGCACCTGACGCACGGCGTGGATCGCACCCGCCACGTCGCCGAGCGCCTCGAGCTCGGCCGCCTGTTCTTGCAAACCCTCGGCGATGCCCAGCGCCGCGAGCAGCTCGGTGCTCGCGGGAGGTGCGCTGCACGCGCTCACGAGCACGATCATCAGCGCGCTGCCCATCGCTCGATACGTCGGTCTCCTCATCGCTCCGTCCCTCCACCGATGGCGCGAAAGTACGAGCGCGTCCTCGCACGCGCGATCCTCCGGAGCCGCTCGCCCGGTGTCTCGTCGTCATCGGGCGGCGCACCGAGGATCTCGTCCGCCGTTAGAAAAGAAGCAGGTTGCGTATCGAGCCAGAGCCTCCCTACAGGCAAGGCCACGAGCAGCACGATCGCCGCGAGCGCGAACCGCATCCAAGCCCTCGAACGCTGGTGGATGCGCCGCGCCTCGATCGCGCGTTCGATCGCCGTCTCCACCACGCTCGGCTCGGGTGCCACGTCCTTCTTTGTCGCCGCGAGCGCGAGCAAGAAGGCTGCGTCCGAGCCGGGCTGAGCATTCTCGGGCTGCTCGAGGGCGGCCGCGAGGTCGGCGGCCGCTCTGCGCTCTTCATCGCTGATGTCCTCGAGAAGATCGTCGTCGCTCATGGTCTCCTCTTGCCTCGTCCTCACGTCAAAGGTCCAAACGTCTTCTTCAGCGCGCCGAGCGCACGATGAAGGAGCACGTCGAAGGTCGCCACCGTCACGCCGAGCTCGGCCGCGCACTCTTGACGGCTCTTCTCCTCGAAGATGCGGAGCTCGATCGCGCACCGATAGCGCTCGTTCAGCTGCTGGAGCGCCGCGTGCAGGCGCTGCGTCCGCTCCCGTCGCTCTTCCTCTTCGATCAGCACCGCCTCGAGCTCGCGTATGGCGCGCGGGCTGAGCGCCACGATCTCGGCGCCGTAGCGCTCTTCGGCGCTCGTTCGACTCGCTTGCCGCCGCGCCCAATCGATGATCGCGTTCGTCGCTATCTGCGTGAGCCAAGGCCATACGCCGCGCTCTTTCGTATAGCGAAAATCGTCGATGCGGAGCGCGACGCGCTCGAGCGTGAGCGCCAAGATCTCGTCGGCCTCGCTGCGCACGCCGATCCGCGGGAGGATCACTGCCGAGTAGAGCGGCCGCGAGAAGCGCGTGAGCAACGCGCGCAGCGCCGCATCGTCGCCGCCCTGCGCGGCTTCGACCAGTGCGCGCTCCTCGTCGGCCTTCTGCTCGGGCTGGCTCACGCGCGCCGAGCATAACAGCGGGAGCAAGAGGGCAAGCGCCGTCACCGCCACCCAGAGAACGACTCGGAAGAGCGCACCGGCATCGTGATAGATGACGGTGATGACGGCGAAAGAGCGCCATGTGCGCGCTCGAGCATCGAGAGCGTCTCGTCGAGTGAGCGCGCGCGCGTCTCATCGCCATACGCGCGTAGCGTCGCCTGCGCGTCACGTCCAGAGCGAAGCGCGTCGTCGAGCGTTGACCATGCCATGTCGTGTTGGCCGCTCCGGCTCGCTTCTCCGGCTTCGCGCAGAGCAACGGCGCTCCGACCGAGCGCAAGGTTGCGCAGCACCGACGCATCGATCGTCTCGGGCAAAGCTCCGCTATGCCGCGCGATCGTCACGTGGGCTTCCGTGATGACAGTCTGGCTTCTGTCTTCGGCCGTGAGCGTGACCTCGACGGGGAGCACGTCCTCGCCGAGCCCGGCTGGCGCGATCAGCTCGTGCAGCACGACGAACGCTCCATCGCTCGGCAGATCACCGATGCGCGTCTCGAGCACGGTTCCGCCGCCGATCACCTCGGTCCGCTCCGAGAAGCTCTGGCCGAGCGACCAGCCGGGCGGAATATGAACGCGCACGCGGACATCGCGCGCCGCGAGCGTCACCAGCGAGACGAGCTCGCGTGAAAAGAGCCGCTCGACCTCGCTCGGCCGATCGAGGAAGTGGAACTCGCCGCCAGCCGCGCGGGCGAGCGACTCCAACAGCAAGAAATCGATCTCGCGGCCCATGCCGACCGTCGTGATCGAGATCGAGCGCGAGGCGGCCCATCGCGCGAGCCGATCGAAGGCGTGCGGTTCGGTGACGCCGACGCTCGCGATACCATCGCTGAGGAGAACGACGCGCGTGACTGCGCCATCGCCGCGCATTGCGTCCGCAGTCAGCAGCGCCTTGGTCAGCCCGTCGTGCAAGTTCGTGCCGCCTTGGGCCATGAGCCTACCGATCGCCGAGAGAACGACATCGCGCTCTGCACCGACCTCGCTCGGTGCAAGCGCGATGTGCGCTTCATTCGAGAAGGTCACGATCGCGATCCGATCGAGCGGATCGAGGCGCTCGATCAAGCGCGCGAGCGCATGGCGCACGGCGCCGATCTTATCGCCCTCGCGCATCGAGCCCGAGACATCGACGAGCACGACGAGCCGGCTCGGATAGCGCGCTGCCGCGACGCCCCCGCGGAGCGTGACCTGAAGCGGAACGATCGTAGGCATGCTCGGGATGACATCCGAGCCCGCGCGTGCATCCAGCCAGACCGGCGCCCTCATGCTCGTGCCTGGCGGCGGTCGCGGCGCGTCTTCGGTCGCCACGTAGGCGAGGAAGTCTTCGGCCCGCACCTCTCCAGGAGCTGGGACCGCTCCGCCTTCAGTCGCCCGCCGTGCACGTGTGTACGCGGCGCTGCTTGCTCCGCACCCGACGAACACGAAGAGCACGAGCCAGACGAAGGGATGGAACTTTCTCGACATCGATGCCTCCGCGCGGGAAACGCACGGACTTCGCCGGACTTACACTTGGCGATCTCGATTTCGATCTGTCATGGGCGAGGGCAGAGGACGGAGAGACGCGATCCGGTTTCATAAGAATGTGAGCTCAGGCCAGAGGAGGACGTGACCCAATGCTCGCTTGATTTCTCGATGCTTTGTCGTTCGAAGCTTAGGGCTCGGGTATAAATAACCTGGCTCGAACGCCGCTGCATCCCCGCGCTCTTCGTTGCTCCTCGCTCAAATACTTACGGTATGGTGGTTTTGCCAGAGCCATTCGGGCCAGCAATGACGAGCAGAACGGGCTTCACGGTCGACGCCTGATGCGCTCGATTTGAGGCCTGAATTCCTCGAGGAGCGTTGCCCTTTGGGCATTGATCTGCGCTCGCAATGCGCGGAGGCTCTCTTCGTTGGCCTTCGCCACATGTGCGAAGGCTTCGCGCATGAGCTCGCCGAGCTCCTCATCCGTCGGTTCTCGGTCGGGATCCGCGAGGTTCGTTCGGTGCATCGGTTCGAATATAGCGCAAAAGAAAAGATTCGATCCGCGTCTACTCGATGCGTCTGTCCCGACGTTCGCCCTTGCGACACCTCTCGCCGCAACTTGCGCTCCAGTCCCTACGCCTCGAAACCGACGAATAGGGGCATGAACGGGCCGACTTGACCATTGAGCGGTCGATCGAAAAAGCATCTCGAGGCTCGCGAACAGAACGAACGCGTCCTTCCGGCGAACCGATACACGCTCTTCATTATCGATGGCAGCGTCGCGTTACGGGCGGCCATTCGTGACGTGTTCGGCGCTCAAGCCGTTCGCGCTCGGCACCCGCGTGCTGGCCGCAACCCCTTTCGTTTGGACGACCCTCCCTTACCCAAAGCGGACCGCGTGAGCGATCTGCGCGGCGATCGAGCAGCGTCCTCAGCGGATCGTGCTTGGGTTCCGCGGGCGTCAAGGACATTTCAATGGGGAGCGGGTAAACCTAAGTTGGAGTGACCGTCGAGGGCGGCAACGCAACCACGAGCGGAGCCACGATTTTTGGCCTCCGTCGAGTCCGAGAGATGAGTCAGTGACATCTTCCAGACGATTCGTGTCTCAACGTCGACATTGGAGCCGGAGACATTCCTCGGGCTTGAAGGGATTTGCTCAGCCAGTGCCACTTCACGGGCGTGCTGGATCAAAACCGGCGAGCAGCGCCCGCTCGAGCACGCGCGCCAAACGCTCGTGGCCGAGATCCGTCATGTGGACATGATCACCGAGCGCGTAGCCCGCGCTCGCCCAGTGCGTGATCGCGCCTGGGCCGCCTTGGAACGCGAGCAGGTCGAAGAATCCGCAGCCTTCTTGCAGCGCGACTTGGCGATAGAGGTCGCGGACTTCTCGAGAGCGAGGCCGCGGTTCGAGGATGCCTCCGCGAGCACGTGGCCAATCCGAAGGCCCAATCACGAGGCAAGCGGCGTCGGACGCGATGCGACGCCAACGCGTGAGTACGGCGCGTAAGTCGCGCTCGAGGAGATCGAGCGGGGTGCGGTCCCCCGTTTCGTTGGTGCCGTACGCGAGTGCATAGAGATCGATCGGACGACGCTCGATATGTGCGCGGAGGGTCTCCTCGTTCCACGGCAATTGATCCCGCGCTCGGGCCCCCGGCACTCCAAACGATTCGACGATGACGCCCGAACGATCGCTCTCGAGCAGGACGCCGAAGATTCGTGCGATGCCATCCCCCTGCGCGCGGACATCGACATCATGGCCGCCCGGCGGCACATCGAGCGATGCATACACGAGCGCTCGCTCACTCGCTGCCGTGCTCAAAGTCGCAGCGTGCGTGCTGTCCACGCGGAGCTCGCAGGTGGCTCCGCCAGGCTGCGCGAGCGCCCACAACTCGATGTGAGAGGTGCGGGCATCGACGTGCATGCGAGCCGTCGCGCGTCGATTCGTCTCGACCGCGAATCCAGCGCGTCCATAGCTCTCCGCCTCGCGCGATGCGCCGCGGACCATGCGGCCTCGCCACGAGGACCGCTCCTCGAGCTGCACATCACGGCGCTCGTAGAGCGGAAACGGAATCGCCGGAAGCACGAGCCCGCGGCCTGCATCGCCAAAACGACGCTGGAGCGAGGTGCGCAAGAACGACGTGTACTGATCGGAGGCTGTGTGCGAGGCGCCCCAAAACGCGAGGCGGGCCACGCCGCCTTCACGAGCGCGGCGAAGCGCGCGATGCACACGCGGGAGCACGAGGCCGCTTGGATCTTCGATCGGTGTTGGAACGCCAAGGCTCTCTTGAGCATCGATGGGCCAAGCGCAGAGGGCGATGATGACGAGAGCGGCAATTGGAAAACATCGAGAGCTCATGGGACGGCCCGCGAGTCGCGCGGAGCAAAGCCGACGATATTTGGTAAATCCCAGAACACACGGTTGCTATCGGACTCGTGAAAACCGTCTTCGTAGCTTCCGATCTCCGCGACGCGCGCCGAGGGTGCATCGACCACGAGCGACGCTTCCGGTCCGCCTTCCATATAGACGAGGCCGACAATGCCCAGCGTTGGCTCGGCGAGCATGGCCGCGAGCACATGCATGCGATAGGGAGTGCGCACATGGATGAGCACCGCGCGTCCCTCGCGATCGGCGCCGAGCAGCGCCGCGCTATAGCGCGCGGTGCGCCATGAGCGCTGAGGGCGGCCTTCGCAGTCGACCATCATGCGCGCTCCTTGGAGGACCGAATCGTAGTCCCCGAGCATTCGATCGAAGCCACGCATGCATCCCGTACCGCCAATGTCGAACGCAGGGGTCGATGTCGCCCTTGGATCGAAGCCGATCACCGCATCGAAGCGCGCAGGGCGCCGGTCGCTGCGCACCTCGCCGCGGGCTCGCAAATAGCCGCAGCTCCTGCCGCTCGGCAGGAACATCCCTGCATTGATGCCGCCTGTGAGGCGATGCTCACGAATCCACGTCGGCAGCGGGCGGCGCGGCCCATCATGGCTCTCGGTCAGAAAGCGAAACGCATACCGTCGCAGATCGACCCGCACGAGGGTCGCGATGCGATCTCCGATCTCGATCTCGGGCGCGCGCGGAAGACGAACACGCTCGACCACGATCGCTGGCACTTCTTGCGCCGTGATCGAGCCCGCCGCGAAGACAGCAATACCCGCGACCAAGATGGTTAAGACAATAAGAATTCGACGCGAATTTCGCATCCGCCCTCTCGTTCGTGCGCGGTGGCGTGGCCGCCGTGACCCTGCACCAAATCGCGCACAAGGGATAGGACCAAGCCGTCTCCGAACAGCACGGATGGAAGCTCGTCCTCGCTCATCTCGTGATCATGCTCTCACGTCGATACCGCTCGATCGAGCGCGCTCCGAACGTTGGCATGGCTTTGCCATTCGTGTTGTTAGGATTGTGTCAAACTGCGAATCAGTGCTCGGCCGCAGTTCAGGCGGTGGGATCATTTTGGAAAGCGAAGAGGGTTGAGCGTCGCTCTTCGAGATGCACTCGAAGCGAAATGTGCAGTCGATCCCCAACAACTCAGCCACCTCCAAGCACGCTTGTCAGTCGCCAGGCAGCGGAAAATGCCGGACACTCTTCTCGTTCCCAACGCATACAACGCAATGGTGAGGTGCTGCCTCGCCTCGCGCGAGCGAGAAGAACGCCGGTTGAGATTCAACGCTCGAGCTCATATGGGACGACGACGAAGGGGTGAGACTTCGGGTCGAAGTCTCTCGTGTTGCGTGTGGCGAGTTTCATCGCGTGCGTGCATGCCGCGGCTGCCTGCAATGCATCCGGTAGGCGCCATCGATTCGTTCGTCTCAACTCGGCGGCTACGTCGGTGACTGCGCGGTCGATCACGACCAAATGAAATTGATCGAGAAGCTGTCGTGCAATGACAGAGCCGGCCGTATCGAATCCTACGAGGACTTCAGCTCTTGTGATCGCCGAGATCGATGCTCGCCCAAAGACTTGGCGAAGGAACGCCGTCGCGGTGTCGATACCGTTGAAATGGTCGATCAAGATCGTTCGCGTCGGCGTCTCCACACGCTGATTCACTGAGCGGTGGCTCATGAGTGGTTTCGCCGCCTCCGATTCCGATCACGATGGCCCCGAAGCGGTTCGGGTCACCCCCGAGGCACGATTTGGCCCAACCCACTGCCGCCGCGCCCCGCGTGAGTAAAGAGAGGAACCTCGGGCCCATTCGCGATTCGTGACGATGAAGCCTGGTGCAGAGCCGTCCGCAGGCAGATGGAGTTGACTTCTCGCAACGTCAGCTTCATTGTTTGGTTGTACAACCAAACAATGGGCATTCGAAAAGACATGACACGCCCCTCGAATCAAGCCGCTCGTCGAGCGGAGCGCGTCTGGGCCGCCGCCAGGACGGTGGAGATCGCAGGCCAGACGCTGCGGCGCATCGCAGACGGCCTGCTCACCTCGCAGCCGACCCGACGGGAGGGGCGATGAGCCGTGTGCGACGGTTGGTGATCCTCGGTGCGCTCTACTTCGCGCAGGGACTGCCCTTCGGCTTCTTCGTGCAGGCGCTGCCCGTCGTGCTGCGTGAGCGAGGCGTCTCGCTTTCGCTCATTGGGCTCACGTCGCTCCTCGCGATGCCCTGGGCGTTCAAGCCGATGATCGCGCCGCTGGTCGATCGGGCGCGGCGAAGGCGCGCGTGGATCGTCCCGCTGCAGGGCACGAGCGCGCTGCTTCTCGCGGGCGCGGCGCTCGTGCCCCCCGACGAGGGGCTCCCGTGGCTCATGGCGATCGTGGCCCTGACGAACCTCTCGGCGGCGACACAGGACATCGCGACCGACGCGCTTGCCATCGATCTCTTGCCTCCGAGCGAGCGAGGCCTCGGCAACGGCCTCCAGGTGGCGGGCTATCGCGTCGGAATGATCATGGGCGGCGGCGTGGTGCTCTTCGCGATGGCGCACGTCGGCTGGGCGCGCGCCATGTTGGCGCTCGGCGCGACCCTCGGACTCGCCACCATCCCCTTGCTCCTCTCGGCAGAGCCGGCGCGATCGCCGGCACCGGCGCGATCGACCCTCGACGCCCTCCGCGAGGCGCTGTCGCGGCCCTTCGCCCTGCGCTGGGCGCGCGTGCTCGTGGGGTTCAAGGCGGGGGAGGCGCTCGCGAGCGCGATGACGCGTCCGATGCTGGTCGATCTCGGGCTCGACATGGACGAGCTCGCGGTGCTGCTGGGCGGGACGGGGTTCGCGGCGGGGCTCGTCGGGGCGCTCGTCGGCGGCGCCCTCGTGCCTCGTCTGGGGCGCAGGCGAGCGCTCGTCGCGTTCGGGTGCCTGCAGGTCGTCGGCGTGAGCGCGTGGTCGATCCCGGCGTCGGGCGTGAGCTCCATGCTGGTGCTGCACGTCGTCTGCGCGATCGAGTACGCGTGCGCGGGGAGCCGCGAGACCCACGCGGCGACCGACTACGCGCTCCAGGCAAGCGTCGTGGTGATCGCGAGCGGCGTCGCCGCTGCGGTCGGTGGCATGCTCGCCGAGCAGGTCGGCTACCAGGCGTACTTCGCGGTCGCGGCCGTGCTGGGCGCGCTCGCGGTGCTCGACGTCGCGCGCGCTCATGTGCCGGCGCTCGGCGAGGCACCCGGTGTCGCGCAGGCTCGCGCTGCGAACATATAAACGAGGAGGATCCCATGACAATTGCGGTCTACGCAGGCACCTTCGATCCACTGACCCAAGGCCACGTCTCCGTGATCCGGCAGGCGGCGCGACTCTTTTCGCACGTGCGCGTGCTCGTCGCGGCTCATCCCAGCAAGACGCCCCTCTTCTCCGCGGAGGAGCGCGTCGCGATGATCCGCGAAGCGCTGTCGTTCATGCCCACGGTGAGCGCCGAATGGACGGCGGAGCTGGTGATCGAGCACGCGCGCGCGATCGGCGCGACGCACCTCGTGCGCGGTCTGCGCGACGCCGCGGACGCGGCCTGGGAGACTGAGCTCGCACGGCAGAACAGCGTGCTCGCGCCCGAGCTCAGCAGCGTCATGCTCCCGGCCGAGCCGCACCTCGCGCAGGTGTCGTCGTCGGAGTTGAAGGCCCGCGCCGCGCGCGGTGAGGATGTCGAGCCGTGGTGCCCGCGCGGCGTCCGTGCGCACCTCCTCGCGCGGGTGAGCGGGGTGAGCCGATGACGCTGCGCTTCGTCCCGCTCGGAATCGGCGATGCGTTCTCCGAGCGCTGGTACTCGACGTCGTTCGCGATCGAGGCGGAGGGGGCGCTACTCCTCGTCGACTGCCCGCACCCGATCCGCAAGATGCTTCGCGAGGCGAGGGACGCCTCGGGGTTGGATCTCCGGCTCGAGCGTGTCTCGACGGTGGTGCTGACGCATCTGCACGCGGATCACGCGTCGGGCCTCGAGGGGTACGGATACTTCTCGCACTTCGCGCTCGGGAAGAGGGCCCGCGTGGCGGCGCACCCCGCGGTGATCTCGCGGGCGTGGGATGGACACTTGGCGGCGGGCATGGAGCGCCTCGAGTCGCCCGCGGGGCTCCGCATGATGGGCTTCGATGACTACTTCGAGCACGTCCCGCTCGACGTGAAGCGCGCCACGTCGATTGGGCCCTTCGAGATCGAGTGTCGCGCGACGCACCACCACGTTCCGACGACCGCGCTGCGCGTCCGCGCGGGGGGGAGGGTGCTCGGGCTCTCTGCCGATACGTCGTTCGACCCGAAGCTCATCGCGTGGCTTGCGGAGGCGGACCTCGTCGTGCACGAGACGAACTACGGCACGCACACGCCCTACGAGGCGCTCGCCGCGCTCGATCCCCTCCTCCGCGCGAAGATGCGGCTCGTACACTTCCCCGACACGTTCGACCTCGAGGGCAGCGTGATCGAGTGCCTCGCGCAAGGGCGCGTCTACGAGGTGTGAACGACCGCCGCGTCGTGAGGTTCCAGGTCGTGATCGAGCATCGGGTGAATGCACGCGCACCCCACTCTAAGGGCCCTCGCGCTCAGTTTGGATGGTGGTGGGAAAGAGGTTGAGGTCCAACTGATAGAGAAATACATCGCCTTCAGTTGATGCTGTCGACTCTGTCGATTGTCGTCCCACTCTCGCAGACTCTTCGAGAAACCAGTTGCGGAGGCCCAAGATCTTGCGGCGATACTCTTCAAAGCTCGACCGCCTGAGCGGCAGCCAAGCGACGTTCAAAGAGTGTGGACGGTTGGGCCGAGTCACGTAACGAGCGAGCGAACAGGCCGTTTCGGCATGGACGGCCTCGGCTCCTGGTTCATCGGCGAAGAACGTAGGCTGTTGGATGATCGCACGGCCGTCCTGGTCAATCGTCATCACCCCCTCCTGCACGAAGTCTTTCACGATTTCGAGCACCTCATTCGGCGTGACGTCGAGGGTCGTCAGAGACTGGCTGACCTCTCGACCATCGTCGATGACACGACCCAGCCACTTGATTGTCTCGAACACAGCGAATGCACGAAAGTGCCTCGAGTATCGGAGCGTCGTCGCGTCGCCCTCGTACTGTTGGGCGTGCCTGGAGCTCAACGCTGGTTCCATGCTGGAGCGCAACGAGTCCGGTAGGACATCGTGAAGCCCCATGAAGATGAGCCGCTCCGCCGCGAGGGGGTCGAGACCAACGAAGCGGGCGAACTCGATGGCTCGGGCCGGGGTCAAACTCTTCCTGCTTTGGGCAACGTCGGACAAGTAGCTCACGGGCCAACCAATCGCATCCGCGAACGAGCGATGAGTGAAGCCGTCGGCCTTTGAGTTCATTCGGATGAAAGCGCGAAAAAAATCGCCTGGGTTGTCGAGATCGAAGGGCGAAGGAATCGAGAGATGCATGAGAATCGGCTCCAAGCTCGAGTGCGTGGTGTTCTCAAGAAGAGAACAGCGTGTCGACGGATGACTTGCCATATAGCGAGCGCGTCACTTGAGACACAAGGAAAGAGCGATGCGCGCGATCAAACCAAAGAAAAGCACGTTGTGGATTTGTTTTTTGCTCGTCACCGCGGCCTGCGGTGAAGGAGGCTCCGACACGGATGCTGGGGAGTCGTTCGTGGATAGTTCCCTGAGTCCCGATGACGCTGGAGTCATGGATGCGAATCTTCCTGATGCGGGCCACTGCACATCGATGTGTACTGATCGTGTCTGCGGGCCCGACGGCTGCGGAGGCAGCTGCGCGCCAGGTTGCGGAAACGGCGAGAGTTGTTCCGCAAGAGGACGATGTGTCGCCGATGGTTGCATCGCCAACTGCGCAGGACGTGAATGCGGTCTCGATCCGAACTGCAGCCAGAGCTGCGGCAGCTGTGAGGCCAGTGAGATCTGCAACTCTGCTGGCACATGTGAACCCGCGCCCATCGCCGATGCCGGTTTCGACAGTGGACCACCCATGACTGACGCGGGATCCTCGCCCGACATATTCTTCTGTCATGCCTCTAGCGAAGGCGTGTGTTACGAGCTGTGGAGGTACAGCGCCATGTCCGATATGGAGGAGGCGAGAGAATTCTGTACGGGTGTGGGAGGGGCTTTGTTGGTCAACAGGGCCTGCCCCTCGACCGGGCGGGTGGGTAGCTGCGATTTCAACGATGGAGCGCTCATCAAGCTCTACTACGCCAGACCGTTCCACGGGAGTATCGTGCCTTGGACCGCAGGGTCCGCGGATGCCGATTGTGGTGGCGTATTCCGAGCGGACTGAGTCACGATTGGGATTCATCAACATCCGAAGAATCGATGGCTCCAGCGCACTCCTCTCCTCGTTCGCCCTGTTCAAAGCAAGGACTCATGCTCGACCAGCTCGATGAAGTTCCGTGGGAGAAGCTCACTCACGCGTACGGAAGCGCGTCCGATGTGCCCGCAATGCTGCGCGCGCTAGCCGAGGGGGATCCTGATGCGCTCTCAGAGCTTTTCGGGAACATCTGGCACCAAGGTACAGTGTACGAAGCAACCGCGTTCGCAGTGCCCTTCCTCATCGAGCTGCTGGACGTCGATTCCGTGGACCGTCTAGGCGTGCTCGAGTTGCTGAGGTCGATCGCCAACGGCAGCTCGTATCCCGACGTTCACGGGTCGTGCGGGGGAGACACTTCCGAGCATCAGGCTGCGCTTGCGCGCGAGCTCGAGTGGGTGCGTGCCGCGCACATCGCGGTCGAGGCCGGTGTGCCAGTCTACCTCCGCTTGCTCTTGCACTCCGATGAGTCGATGCGTGTAGCCGTGGCGTATACGTTGGCCGCGTGCCGCGACGCGAAAGCCATGATCGTACCGGCGCTGATGGCACGAATCCCAACAGAGCTCGTCGAGGAGCCATGCGCGTGCTTGCTCTTGGCGATCGGTGAGCTCGGAGGCGCGAACGATGAAGCAATCCGCGCCGTTCTTTACGACCAGCGTCCTGTCGTGAGCCTTGCCGCAGCTCTCGCGCGCGTGGGCTCGAGCGAGGATGCGTCTGACGATGCTGCGGGTGTGATCGAGGCGGTCGCGCCGCGCGCAATGACGGCGCTGAACGTGCTTCCGTGGGTTACACAGGCGGGCGATCCGCTGGCGTTCGTGCTCGAGCAGCTCGGTGATCGTTGGCCGCTTCAGGTGCGCCTGCTCACCGCGTGGATGCGCGACGAGGACGCAGCCGTGCGCCATAGCGCGGCGTTCGCGACCGAGCTCGTGATGCATCGGTGGCGTCCGGCAACCGAGCCTCTCGTTCGCGAGCTCGCGCACCGACTCTTCGATTCCGAACGCGACGTACGCTATTGGGCCGCATCGCATCTGGCGGGAGCGGGTCGCGCGGCGCGACTCGTCGTCGATGATCTTTGGGCACTCGTCGAACGGGAGCTTCCGAGCGACAGCTCGCCCTCGGCTTTCGCGCTGCTCGCCCTCTCCAAGGCACGCGATCCGCGGGCTGCGACTTTCCTTAAAGCCAGCCTCGAAGCGCTCGCGCCAGAAGAGCCGGGTGGGAGATGGATGCCTGGGTCGCTCACGCCGGCCAGCACGGTCGCGATCCCCTGCTGGCTCATGAGCGTGGTGAACGAGCTTGGGCCGTGGGCCCCTGAGTGCCTACCCGCGCTGATACGCCTCATTCCGAAAGCCGAGCCCGGGAACGCAAAAATCATGGTGATACAAGCGGTCGGGCGTTTCGGTGACGCTGGCGTCGCCGCCATTCCGATGATTCAGCGTGAGCTCGCGGGGCACCCGCATATCACCACGCGGGTTCTTGGCGATTTCGGTCCAGCCGCCGCGACCGCCCTCGAGAACGTGCGCGCACTGGCGCGACACGAGGATGGGGTCGTGCACATGAACGTGGCTCGTGCCCTCTGGCGGATCGGACGTGATGCGCCCGGAGCGATTTCGATTGTGCGCGAGGTGCTCGCCGGTGGTGCCAAGCGTCGTGGGTGCTCTGCGGCGCTTGAGCTCGTTGCCGAGATGGGCGCCGCAGCTCGTGAGCTTGCTGGACTCGTGTCGCCGCTCGTCGACTCGTCCGACAACTGGATCTCGGCCCTCGCCACGATCGCCCTCTGGCACATGAGCGGCGACGCACACAGCGTCGTCCCGATGCTCGTGGAGCGGCATCTCGTGTGCGAACCGCGTGGCCTCAATGCTCTTCGGTGCCTCGCGAGCATTGGGCCCGCGGCGCAGACCGCGATCCCTATTCTCGAGCGCTCGCTCGCCTCGGAACGACGTCAGGTCGAAGTCGGCACTACGGATAGCTGGATCGACGACGACGAAGCGTGGCTCGATCATTGCGCCGAGGCGCTCAAATCGATCCGGCAGCGCTGATCGGGCATTCGCGTACTCCAGTGTTACCAAGATCATCAAGAGTACACCGCTCCATCAAGAACCAATCGGATGGCATCACATCGGATTCGAGCGCAACGGTGAGGTCGCGCGCAAGCGGTCGCTCTCTCTGATGAGCGTCGTGGTGAAGCTCGGAAGCGATGAGATGCCGTATTGCATTGCGCGGTCGTGCAGTCAAAATGCATGCATGCCCACGACGATCACGATCCGTAACGTGCCGAGCCGGGTTCGGGATGAGCTCGCAGCGCGCGCAGCTCGTGCAGGACGCTCGTTGCAAGAACACCTTCGCGCGGAGCTGATCGCACTCGCAAATCGTCCGAGCGTCGATGTGCTCATGATGCGAGTGCAAAGGCGAAAACGGGCGGCAGCGACGCGCTTGCCCCGTGAACAGATTCTGCAACACCGTGATGCCGGCCGGAGATGAGCGTCGTCGTTGGTGCCGCGCTCGTCGTCGCTGCTCTGGTCGACGACGGTCCCGATGGGCGCTGGGCAGAATCCGTCCTGACCTTGGGCGAATTGGTCGCACCGCATTTGATGCCTGTGGAAGTCGCCAACATTTTACGACGCTCGGCCCTCGCAGGAGACATTTCAGAGGAGATTGCCGCCATTGCCCACGATGAGCTCCTGGAGCTGGCGGTCGACCTCTTTCCTTATGAGCCCTTCGCAGAGCGAGTATGGGAGCTCCGAGCCAATATCACTTCCTATGATGCGTGGTATGTCGCGCTTGCCGAGTCGTTGGATGCTCCGCTTGCAACACTTGATGGTCGGCTCGCGCGAGCGACCGGGCCGCGTTGCAAGTTTCGGCTTCCACCGAACACATGAATTTTCGTGTTTTTCCGAATTTCTTCGTGCGACTTCAGAGCGAGGACGAGCCGCAGCGCTCGGAAGAGGAACAGCTCACGAACGCCATCGATCGGCTCGATCGAGCGTTCGACCGCACAGAGGACGATGATCGGGGGCTGTCGTTGGTCGGAGCCCACCGAGTCGTCTCTTCACCTCGAGTGAAGACAAACACACTGACTCCTCGTGCGATGACATCCGTTGCCCTGGGTGCTCGCTCCAGCCTCGATGACCGTTTCACCCATTCGGAAGTCCTTTAGCGCCGCGATCTGGCTGAGCACCCACCGCGAGACCCGTCGGAGTTGAGTACCATCGCGGGATTCGGAGAGAAGCGCCTCGAGCGCTACGGCTCCAAGCTGCTCGAATTGCTCGCATTGGCGTGATTTTTGAGCCGTCGTCTTTACGACGCGGCTTTTATGATCTCTCTTTGGTCCATGCAGACTTTGATCGCTGCGTATTTCTCTCCGTGGTCCGAGAAGGCACGTTGGGCATTGGATCATCACAACGTCGCCTATCGCTATCGCGAGCACATTCCGATGCTCGGCGAGCCTATGCTTCGCGTTCGGTCGCGTGCGATCCGAGGTCGCGTCAGCGTGCCAGCGTTGATCGCCAATGGCAGAGTGCTGAACGACTCGCTCGACATTGCGCGTGATGTCGATAGGACGGGCAAAGGCACGAAGCTCTTTCCACCCGAACACGATGCCGCGATTGCGAGCTGGAACACGCGGAGCGAGGTGGCGCTCGCAGCGGGCCGCGCGCTCTATTTCGAGCGTTTCGTGCGAGATCCTGCTGCCCAGATCGATATGCAACCCCGCGCCTTTCCAGGGTGGCTGCGCCGTTGCTCGGCGCCTCTGACGGGCGTTGCCATCGCGTTCTTGCGTCGCAAGTACGGCGTCAGCAAAGACGTCTTGGCGAGCGCGGAAGCGACGCTCGATCACGAGCTCGCGCATCTGAGAGACGCCCTTTCGAAGGGCCGCGACCATCTGGTCGGAGATTCGTTTACATATGCAGATATCGCGATGTCCGTCGTACTGCAGTTCATCGCGCCCGTCAGTACGAAGTACATTCCGCTAGGCCCATCGGCCGTTGCCGCATGGACCTATCCCGAGTTCGAAGAGCGCTATGCGGATCTCATCCGATGGCGCGATGCGATGTACACGCGACATCGTCCACTTCCTGCTCGATCGCGATGAAGCGTTCCGAGCGATCTCACACTGGTTCGTGACTCGCCCGTCCCCGAAGGAACCCACATGGCCGACTTGAAGCCAGGCGACTTGATCGAGGTCGGTCGCAGCTCCAACTACGGCAAGCGGAGGAAGGCGCTCTTCGTGTACCTGACCGCCACCCTCGATGCCGCCACGTAGGGCGCTGAGCTGGCCGTCGGTGATGGGCCCGGGCGCTCCAGCACAATCTCGAGTTGGGCGTCGACCAAAGTGTGAATAATACGACCTCCACTCCGTCTTCTTCGAGCTCGACACCGAGTGGAGGAGTCTCGAAATGCGTTTGAGTACGTTTCAATCCCGCGTGCGGATTGCCGTGACGATGTCTTCTGCGCCGAGTCGCGCATGCAGCCAACGCCTTGAGATCGCGTCGCCATGAATCGAGCCGTCGACGCGACGATGCGCCGCTTCGTAGCGCTCTTCGTGTGGCTCGTGCTCGTCGGCTGCGGCGGCGCGAGCGTGCGGCCGACGACACCCAACGACGATCATTGGGAGTCGGTCACGAGCGCCGCTTCACCGCGCCCGCGCGATGCATGACCGGGCCTTTCGAAGTGCGTTTCCCGGCGCGCGAGATCACGTGGGGACGCAGGGTGACGATCGAAGCGTACGCGCCGCACGCACTGCCGCTCTTGTACGCGCTCGAGCTGCACGATCGGAGCGGCGCGTCGGTCGGCGGCTCGTCGGCTTCGTGGAACGATGATTCCGAGGCGAACGCGCGGTGCCGCAGTCAGGGCGGAGGTGGCGTGGGCAGCGTGACGACGAGCGCGGGCGACGCCGCGATCCGCGCGGGGGGCGTAACCGCGGGCGAGCGCGAGGTGCCGCCCACCGACGTGCCGCTGGGCGCGATGCCGCAGCTCGTGCCGCACGAAGGCGAGCTTGGGCACTGGTCGCTCTCGATGACGACGGCGCACGCGTACTTCCCACGCGGCGTGCCCTTGCGCGTGGGCGACGAGATCACGACATGGCAGCAGGAGCAAGAGCACGCTGATCACGAGGTCGTGATTCGGATCTGGCTCGCCGAGCCGAGCGATCTCGAGGGCGTGTTCTTCCAGTTCCGCGATCAGGATCTCGTGCCCAATGGGCCTGTCGATGCGTATGCCGCGCGCTTTGCGGCGCGCGTCGAGGAAGAGGTCGGTCGCAGTGCCGCGTACCACGCCGAGCGTCGCAGCGCCGAGGCGAGCGAGCGCGCGTTCTGCGAGCAGTATCCGAATGAGGCACGCTGCGTGCGCGCGCGGATCCAGCGTCCTTCGCAACCACCTCCGCCGCCGCTGGTCGAGACACCGCCCGCTGCGCCATCGCCCGACGTCGATTGGGTGCCCGGGTTCTGGCGCTTCGATCCCGACGCGCTCGACTATGTGTGGATCGCGGGGACGTTCGTGGTGCGCCCGCCTCCGCCGGAGTCCGCGCCGCAGGTGGTTGCTCGCGCGCCGGAGCCGCCTCCTCCGATGCCACCACCTCCGCCCCCGGAGCCGAGCGCAGCGCGCGAGATCGATCTCGAGATCTCTCCGCCGCCTCCGGCTCGCACCGAGGTGATCCCCGCGCCGCCGCGTGTGCCCGGCGTGGTGTGGGTCGCGGGCGCGTGGCGTCTCGAGGGCCGCGCGTGGGTCTGGGTGCCGGGCGCGTGGCAGCTGCCGCCGAACGCGGGAGCACGACCCGTCGCGCCCATGGTGCGCGAGCGCAGCGGCGTGCGTATCTATGTGCCTGGCGGCTGGATCGACATCCGCTGAGCGTTACTCTTCGGCGTAAGAAGTCATCGATATCATTGATCCCCTTGCGACAATGAGCAGAGCGTCACGGAGTGGCACGCAACTTTCGGTCGTGAATCGATATCTCCGGACTTCCCGACTCGCTGATGACTTCTCCTCGGCCGAGGGATGACTGACCGTGGAAGTCAGGAATAAGGGAGAACTCTTGGCTGTCAGCATGCCCATGCCGAAACGAATCGGTGGTTGCTTTCTTATCATGGGAGCGGCAGTTGTGGGGATATGGTCCATTCGGCAGTTGTCACGACTGCCCCATAGTGCCCACATCAGTTCTCGCAGCGATGCCGCGACGATTCGCTCTGCCGCAATAGTGAACTCGATCGTAAACCCAGGCGCGAAGTGTCCGTCGATCGACGATCTTCAGCGCGGCCGTGGCGCCACGCATCATCGGCCTATTCAATCCTGCCGGAGCCATTGTTCAAGCTATCGATGTGATTTACCGGGTGCTGGCTTGGGCTTTCGAAAATGCCGCACGGATCTTCACCTGAGTCGAAATGGTAGTTAGAGCGCGTCCCAAAATGCGAAATCGCTGATTTTGACGGAAATACTGGGGCGAAGAGGGTATTGTTCTTCTGCGATCGAAGGTCTGGAACGAACGATGCGGAAGAAAACGACGAACAAATGAATCTGGTAGCGACTCCAATTCATCACGTGCGTGCTCGTGAGTTGGAGAAGATCGGCGAGCTCCTGGATCGATCAGATTGCACGGTGACCGAGACTCATAGACTCATATCCACGAGCCGAGTGACTCGTCGCTCTTGTGGGATGGAGTTCGAGTTCCAGTTCGGCTCGTACGCTCAGGTCAGGAGTTCGTCGAACTTGCGTTTACGGATCACAGCCGCAGAGCGAAGCGACGAACGATTGGGATCGTGCACTGCGCTCGCAATCAAGAACGCGTGCCCTTGTATCAAGACCTCGTGAAGGTCACCGAAAGACCGTGAACGGAGCGGAGCATCTGCTTGAAGCGCTGAGCTCAGTGAGCCCACGACTTCTGCGCAAATCGCACGTGTAGAGATTCTCTGCAGCGGGTTGCGAACCGTGCTCAAGCTGGCGCAAGGACCGTCGCAATACGTATTATGGCACAAGCTCTGCGTGACGAGCGGCAGTTCGGGATTGGTGCTCGATTGCGTCGTTGAGCAAGGCAATCCCGCAGATTCTCAACTCGCCGTGAAGATGATCGTCGTCTCGGTGCGTCGGGATCAGCCGGAGAGCCAGGCGCGCACTGATCGACTGCTGCGTCCGCTGACTCGGTGGGAGTCGCGCTCCCGCCGGCGTCGGCTCGCCCGACTCGCCAGTCGAGCCGACGCCCGCAGTGTGAGCG
>CAYZTA010000010.1:0-149091 GCA_964481145.1 uncultured Sandaracinus sp. | reverse complement strand
TGGCCAGAGTTCGCAAGTTTTCGGCAAACCGAATTTGCAGACACGCCCTAGTCGATTGCAGCGTCGTGTACAGCACTTAAAAGAATCCTTTGTATCACATGGGTCCACGTCTCGAACGTCAGGTGGTGTGAGAAACTTCGTGTTTCTTGACGAGCATGGGCGACTGAAAGGGGGCTGATCTTGAAAAAGCGGCGGTGGTGACAGGCATCATCCTGGATCATCGTGCGCTCTCCGCAAGAGCCGCTTCATCTGTGCCCTCCGGAATGACAATGTGAGCTCGACCATTTCGATCGTCAGCGCATCCATTGACGTGCGACGCGTCTCCACGCGCCATTGCAATGCGCGGTGGCGAATCATTCGTTCGCTGATCAAGTTCAGCGAGCCTTTCAAACTATCGCTTTAGAAGGTCATGAATACGAGCGATGGGTTCGTGGGGCAAAGCATTCCCAAACGACGGTTCCGTCCGATACCAAGTGAGCCTGGCCGTGTGACTTGAGGGCCAAGGCAGGATGTCGGGTCAACGATTCCGAGGTCTGAAATAAAAACCCCCTCGAAAAACTCGCCACCATTGGCAAGCTCCGAGAGGGTGCGTCTCCAAATCGCAAAACCGGAGACGGCGCTGATGTCGCACGAGCCCCCCCTTGGTCCAACTTTCATGCAGTCCTGCTTTTGATTGACGAGGCGTCGGCGGACAGGCTCGGCGAGGCGGCTACGGTCGGTGTCATGGGCCGCTGCATGTTTCGAACTACTCTCGCAAGGTCGGGTCTGAACGCAGAGGCGGAGAGCACTGGGCACTACGAGAAGCGACTCTCGTTCTGCTGTGGCCGCGACGGCTGTCGGAAGCGAGCGACGCCGCCATCGGTTCGCCACCAGATTCATTTGTTCGTCGTTTTTTCTTCCACATCGTTCGTTCTAGACCTTCGATCGCGGAAGAACAACACCCCACTTCGTCCCAATATTTCCGTCAAAGATCAGCGATTTCGCATTTTGGGACGAGCTCGCACCCAACAGCTTCTCCGCCCCGCTGCGTAGCCCCTACCGCCGAGAATCGCGCCTGACTGGCAGGGCGCTCTCGTTTGACACTGCGTCCACGATTTGGTAGGCGAGCCCACGGCCTGTACTCATAATCTACACAGCGGTCACCGGAGGGGGAGTGAGTGATGACGGAGAGCACCAACGAACTTAAAGAGGATTTTGGTAGCCCACCGGATATCGACATCTCGCGGCGCTCGGCGGCCGCTGCGCTCGGCGCCGTATTCGGTCTCGGTGCCTTGGTGGGCTGTGAGCGGTCAGACAGTGGGGGGCGGGGTGTCGCTGCCGTCGCTGCTGCGCTTTCTGGTTCGTCGGCTGTGCCTTGGACCGACACCATGGAGGAGCTTCGCAACATGCTCGGAACACCCACGAGCCCGGTGGCGGTGCTGAAGGGCTACTGGGAGCCGGGGGACGGGGGCGGGGGCGTCATGTTCTGGGATTCGGATGACGTGACGAGTCCGGACGATGGCGGAACCGTAATCGTTCCGAGTTTCGTAGGGCCGCGAACCGGATGCTGGAAGCGCCTCATTGAGGGCGCGTGGTCCGTGCGCTGGTTCGGGGCCCGCGGCGATAACACGAATCCCTCGGACAACGACAGTGCATTCGCCGATGCCATCGCGGCCATGTCGGACGACCGCAGGGGACAGGAGCTGTTCGTGCCGCCTGGCCAATACCGATTCACTGCGCCCATCGTGGTCGACAAGTCGATCACCCTCTGCGGCGTCGGCGGCGGGTGGGGGTCGGCTTCTGAGCTCAAATTCCCTGCGGGCGTCAATGGTATCCAGATCGTGCTCGGAGCCTGGGCCGTCGTCCAGAACATCTGCGTGAGCGGCTCCGCCGGGTTCGGGCCGACGTCTGCGTCCGAGCCGGTATCGCACGGTATCATCGTGTGGGGCCGGGCGTTGATCGATCACGTCTATGTGAAGAGCTTTCGAGGCAGCGGGATCCTCGTCCAAGGATCCATGCCCGCCTCCAATGCAAACGTATGGACCATTCGCAATACGATAATTCAGCTGTGTGGGAGTCACGGCCTCCACGTGGACGGCCCTGACGCCAACGCCGGATTCGGGCTCGGGATCGATAGTTCGGACAACGGCCATGCAGATCCTGCCGCTCCGGGCTGGGGGATCCTCGACTCCAGCTTCCTCGGTAACACCTTCGTCGCCTGTCACACCGACAACAACGCTGGGGGCCCGTACAAGTCGGACGAAGTGACGGCGCGCTCGATGTTCCTCGGTTGCTATTCCGAGCAGGGCCAGCCGACTTCGCAGCTGTCAGTCCAATCGATGGCGCTCGGTGGCGAACATGGCGCCGGAGTGGCCGGATGGCGCGCGTACCCTGGCAACCTGAGCCCCTTCAAGGTTACCGGCTCGGGTGGCTGGGTCCACCTCGGCAGTTACGGGCTTCTCGGCTTCCAGGCCGCGTCGGAGGCCGAGGACTACCCCTACCACTTCACGTATCACCCTGGTCCCAATGGCTACGGTTACCAAGGGTGGTATTGCCTCAAGTTCGCCGGAATCGACGGATGGACACCGTTCGCGGTGTCGGGTCGCGGTGCAGTCGAGCCCGAGGGGCGTGCATGGCTGCCGACCGGCTACTATCTCGCGGCGGGACAGGCTCGTCGGTACGTGACAGCGATTGTGAACGAGTCGTTCCTTCCTCGCGTCGCGACGGTGGGTAACGTGGTGATCAATGCAAACCCGGCCGTCAACGGCATCGCTCAGTGGCATTGTGTCCAGACGAACACAGCGACAGTTCCGGCGCAGTGGCGTGCTGTTCGCCTGGATACCACCACCATAATGCCCGGGGTCTATCCTCCCGCTTGACTCAGAACTGCCTCGCGCTACGTGCGGGGCAGTTCGTTTCGATTCATCTCGACTCAATCGATCAAAGCGCCCAATACGTCACGCTCGTGGGCACTTCTTTCGGCTCGAGCATGGCCTTCACGTCGACGACGACGCCGTCTTTGCGGATGTGGCGGTGAAGGGCGTCGCCGCGGAGCTCGCGGTATTCACGATGCGAGACGGCGAGGACCATGGCGTCGAGGCCGGTCATTTGATCGAGTGAGCTCAACTTCAAGCCGTACTCGTGCATGGCTTCTTCGGCGTCGGCGCGCGGGTCGTGCACGAGGGGTTCGATGCCGAACTGACGCAGCTCGTGAATGATGTCGGGGACGCGCGAGTTGCGGAGATCAGGGACGTTCTCTTTGAAGGTGAGGCCAAAGATTCCGACCTTCGCGCCTTTGACTTGAATGCCGCACGAGATGAGGAGCTTCACCGCGCGCTGCGCAACGAAGGCGCCCATGTCGTCGTTGATGCGGCGGCCGGCGAGGATGACTTCGGGGTTATAGCCGAGGCTTTGCGCCTTGGAGGTGAGGTAGTAGGGGTCGACGCCGATGCAGTGGCCGCCGACGAGGCCTGGCGAGAAGCGGAGGAAGTTCCACTTGGTGCCGGCGGCTTCGAGTACGTCCTTGGTGCGGATGCCCACACGATCGAAGATCATCGCGAGCTCGTTCATGAGCGCGATGTTGAGGTCGCGTTGGGTGTTCTCGATGACCTTCGCAGCTTCAGCCACTTTGATCGACGTGGCGCGATGCACACCCACGGGCACGATCGAGGTGTAGGCCTTGGCCACACGATCGAGCGTCTCGGCATCTTCACCGCTGACGACTTTGGTCGTCGTTTCGAGCGTGTGCTCTTTGTCGCCAGGGTTGATGCGCTCGGGTGAATAGCCGAGCTTGAACTGCGAACGAGTGAGGCCCGAGGCGCGCATGAGGATGGGGGCGCAGATGTCTTCGGTGACACCGGGATAAACCGTCGATTCATAGACGACCACAGCGCCCGGACGAAGGAGCTTGCCGACGGTCTCCGACGCTTTGACGACAGGCGTGAGATCGGGCTGGCGGTTGTTGTCGATGGGGGTCGGAACCGTCACGACGAAGAAGGTCGCGTCGCCGACTTCTTCGGGCTTCGTGGTGAACTTGAGGGTGCTCTTCGTGAGCTCATCGAGATCGACTTCGTTCGTGCGATCGATGCCGCGTTTGAGCTCATCGACTCGCCGCTCGGCGATGTCGAACCCGATCACACCCGCATATTTCCGCGCGAATGCGAGAGCGACCGGAAGGCCGACATAACCCAGGCCGACGACGACGATTTTTTCCGAGGTGTCCATGTGCGTCAATCTCCGAGTGGCGCAGGGAGTCTACACGGGATTCGAGCCTTCGTGTCGATTACGGAATTAGGACTCTCGGATCGAGTCTCAGCTACCGCGGACGCCGATTCCTTCATAGAGGAATCCGAGGTTGCGCAGGCCGTATGTGGACCAAATGTTGCGGCCATCGATGAGGAGAGGGCGCTTCATCTCTGCTTTGAGGCGATCGAAATCTGGGCTTTGATATTGGCGCCATTCGGTCGCGAGCACGAGAGCATCCGCGCCTTGGGTGGCTTGATACTGGTCGTTCACGAACTCGATGCGATCCCCATAGCGGTCCTTGGCGTTCGCCATGCCTTCCGGATCGTGCGCGACGACGATCGCACCATCGCCGAGCAAGCTGTCGATGAGCGTGAGCGATGCGCTGTCGCGAATGTCGTCGGTGCGCGGTTTGAATGCGATGCCCCAAACGGCGACTCGTTTGCCTCGCACATCTCCGTCGAAGTGCTGCTTGAGCTTGCGGTAGAGCACGCCTTTTTGACGGCGGTTGACTTGGTCGGTCGCGACGGCGAGATCGAGCTCGAGGCCATTTTCGCGCGCCGTGTGCACGAGCGCGCTCACGTCTTTGGGGAAGCAGCTTCCGCCGTATCCAGGGCCAGCGTAGAGAAACTTCGGGCCAATGCGGACGTCGCTGCCGACGCCGTGCCTCACTGAATGAACGTCAGCGCCGACGCGCTCGCAGAGATTCGCGATCTCGTTCATGAACGAGATGCGCATCGCGAGCATCGTGTTGGCGACGTATTTCGTCAGCTCTGCGCTCGCCGGATCCATCCACACGATGCGATCTTGATCGAGGTTGAGCGGATGATAGAGCCGCTCCATGGCATCGCGTGCGAAGCCATCGTCTTCATTGACACCGACGACGATGCGATCGGGGCGAAGGAAATCGCTAATCGCGTCGCCCTCTTTGAGGAACTCGGGATTCGAGACGACGTGAATGCGATGCTTGGCGGTGGCGACGAGGCGTCGGACCCGTACGTTGGTGCCGACGGGGACGGTGCTCTTGAGGACGAGCGTCGTTTGGCGCGCGGCGTGTTCGGCGACGGTCTGGGCGACGGCGTCGACCTGCGAGAGGTCGGCTCCACCATCGGCGCGCATCGGGGTGCCGACCGCGACGAAGACGATTTCGGAGGCCGCGATGGCAGCGGTGACATCGGTCGTGAAGGTGAGTCGACCTTGAGCGACGTTTCTTTCGACCAAGACGTCGAGCCCAGGTTCGAAGATCGGAATGCGCCCCTCTTTCAAGGCGTCGATTTTCGCCTTTGCGAGGTCCGCGCAGATGACGGTATTTCCGATTTCGGCAAACCCAGCGCCGCTGACGAGGCCGACATATCCGCTTCCGACGATACAGACTTTCACGCGTGATTCTCCTGGCGATAACCGACTGCACACCAATAAGGCTCGCCTTCGTGGAACTGGATGCGCTCGAGGCCTGCGCTGCGCATGAGGCGCTCGATCTGCGGGCGCGAATAGCGTTTCTCGAGGGCGGTACCAAAGCGGTCGAGCGCATCGTTGCGCATGATGTAAAGGCTCTTGTCGCGATAGGCCGAGAGCGGCACGTTTCCAACGTCGAGTCCGAGCTTTTCGCCCAACGCGGCGCCACGCGCCAACGGCCAATACACGGTGCGTGCGATCACTTCGGTCACGGCGCGCCGAGCGGGGTAAGGGAGGCGACTGATGCCACGACGCATGCCGTCACTCGCGCGCCAGAGCGCACGAAACGCGGGTGAGCGGTTGTCGAGCGCGTAGTAAAGATAAACGAGCATGGGCGCGCCCGGCTTGAGCTTTCGGACGCACGCGGCGAGCGCGCCTTCGGTGTCCGGCACGTGATGGAGCACGCCGAGCGAATATGCGAAATCGAGCGATCCATCGGCGATGGGAGCCTGTTCGATCGTCGAATGAACGAACGAGACGTTCTCTAGCGAGGAGAGGTTGCGACGTGCCACGCCCAGCGCTTCGTCCGATGCGTCGACGCAATGCAAGTGTCCAACGCGCGGCGCGACATAGCGTGCCCATCGGCCGCTGCCGGAGCCGACATCTGCGCCGATGGCATTCGGAGGCAAGCGACTCCATGGGAACACAGCGAAGTACTGTTCGAAGCTGCGCTGTAGCTCGTCGGTGTCTTCCGGGTGCGCAAACGAAGCCCATTCACGACCGAAGCCGTGGACCGTGTGTTCGTCGAGATTGTTCGTCGAGGTGGACATGGAAATCCTTGGTCGCTCAGACTTTGTAGAACTCGCGGTACCACGCGACGAAGCGTTGGACGCCGGTTTCGATGGGGGTTCCCGGAGTGAATCCGATGTCGGTGGTGAGGGCCTCGACATCGGCGTATGTCGCGGGAACATCGCCCGCCTGCATGTCGAGGAAGCGCTTTTCGGCGGTCTTGCCGAGCGCCTTTTCGAGCACTGCGATGAGATGCATGAGCTCGACGGGTTCGTGATTGCCAATGTTGTAGACACGCCAAGGCGCCGCGCTCGAACTGGGGTCGGGGTGAGCGCCGCTCCAGTTGGGATTGCGTTCAGCGGGATGATCCGCGACGCGCACGACGCCTTCGGCAATATCGTCGATGTAGGTGAAGTCGCGGCGCATGCGACCGTGATTGAAGACGTCGATGGGGCGGCCTTCGAGGATGGCGCGGGTGAAGAGGAAGAGCGCCATGTCGGGGCGACCCCATGGACCATACACGGTGAAGAAGCGAAGACCTGTCGTCGGCAATCCGTAGAGATGGCTATACGTATGCGCCATCAGCTCGTTGGCCTTTTTCGTCGCCGCGTAAAGTGAAAGCGGGTGGTCGACGTTGTGGTGAACCGAGAAGGGCATTTCGGTGTTCGCGCCGTACACGGAGCTCGAGGAGGCATAGGCGAGGTGCTTCACTCCATGGTGGCGGCAGCCCTCCAACATGTTCACGAAGCCGACGAGATTCGAGTCGACGTAAGCATGAGGGTTTTCGAGTGAGTAACGAACACCTGCTTGTGCTGCGAGGTGAATGACGACATCGAAGCGCTTGGTTTCGAAGAGCTCGGCGAGCGCGGCGCGGTTGGCGACGTCGGCGCGGACCATCGAGAAGCCAGGCTTGGCCGCGAGGCGCGCGAGGCGCGCTTCTTTGAGCCGTGGGTCGTAGTAGTCGTTGACGTTGTCCAAGCCGACGACTTCGTCTCCACGATCCAGAAGGAGATGCGCGACATGCGAACCGATGAAGCCTGCGGCGCCGGTGACGAGAAAACGTGTCATGCGGAGACCGTGTAGCACGGGATGAATGTGGTTTTCATCGGGTATCCGTGTTCATGTGCTCTTCGAAGTACGCAGCCGTGCGTGCGATGCCTTCTTCGAGCGTGATTTTGGGCTCGAAATTAAGGATTTTTCGCGCCTTTTCGAGGTTGGGTCGGCGCTGAGTCGGATCGTCTTGAGGGAGCGGTCGATGTTCGATGGAGATGTTTCGTCCGAGCACGCGTCCCACCGTCTGTGCGAGCTCGAGCATCGTGAACTCGTACTCGGTGCCGATGTTGACGGGACCGATTTCGGAGGGGTGCTCCATGAGCGCGAGGAAGCCAGTGAGGAGGTCGTCGACGTAGCAGAAGCTACGTGTCTGACTGCCGTCGCCATACATCGTGAGGGGCTCGTTGCGCAGCGCCTGCATGATGAAGTTGCTCACGACGCGTCCATCGTTTGGATCCATCCGAGGGCCGTACGTATTGAAGATGCGCACGATGCGGGTATCGACGTCGCGACTGCGGTGAAAGTCCATCACGAGGCTCTCGGCGGTGCGCTTGCCTTCGTCGTAGCAAGCGCGGGGGCCGATGGGATTGACTGAGCCTCGATAGGATTCGGGCTGAGGATGGACTTCAGGGTCTCCGTAGACTTCGCTCGTGCTCGCTTGAAAGAAACGTGCGCCATCACGCTCGGCGCGTTCGAGACCATGCAGTGCGCCGAGCACGCTGGTGAGCGTCGTGAAGACGGGATCCCGCTGGTAGTGCGGAGGGCTCGCCGGGCATGCCAGATTCCAGATCCAGTCGAAGCGACCCAACTCGGGCCAGGGTTGGGTGACATCGTGGGCAATCAGACGAAAGCGCCTGTTGTCGCGTAGATGGGAGAGGTTGCGCCGATCGCCCGTGAAGAAATTGTCGAGGGCGACGACCTCGTGACCCTGGGCGAGGAGGCGATCGCAGAGATGCGAGCCAAGGAAGCCGGCTCCGCCGGTGACGAGGCAGCGTTTGGACATGGAATTGCGTGGTGGGATACCCGACGGACCCGACGAGGGCAATGTTCCATTGTTGGGGTCGAACAAAAGCTCACTCGCACACGAAAGGCGGGGCGCACGTGCCTGAAAGGCAGTGCGTCGTGGCGCATTCGCCATGGTATCGGCATGCGTCGCCAGTTTCGATGATCGCGTAACACATCCCTTCGAGACAGCGGGCGCCACGCGCACATGCATATCGGCAGGCTTGACCTGCGGTCGGATACGGACCGCAGGTGTCATCCTCTTTGCAGAGTTGGCCCTCCGGGCAGTCGAGGGCGTTTGTGCATGTGCCGTCCGTTCGGGGAGCACGACAGACGGTGTCGCATACGAGGTTTGCATCGCAGCTTGCTTCGCACGGCTCACCTTCGCCGGGACGCGAACGCAGCACGCAGGAGCCTTCGACGCATGCGAGCTGAGGCTCGCATTCAGAGTCGCTCGAGCAGCTCTCTTCGGCGGCGCGCCGCGCTGCGCAAACGTCCGAATCATCGCAGAAAGAATCGGAGGCGCACTGAAACGTACAAGTCTCGCCGCGCTGCGGAACATGAACGCAGGTCCCAGGGGTGTCGCAGCCGTCAGCCCCCACACACTCACTCGTATGCCCACACTCTTCCGTTATCATGCAAGCACCGCCATCGGGAACGAGGCCTTGGAACGTGTCGCGACAATCCTCCGTTTCGATATCGGCTCCGCAGACGATGTCCGGTGATCCATCGATGCAGGCGCGGGCACGTTCGCCATCATAAGCGATGCGACCCGCCACGATCGATGCTTGGAGTTGCGCGACCAGATTGTTTTCGAGGAATTGCGCCATTTGCGCGGTGCAATCGGTGACTTGTTCTTGGACGAGAAACGCGACGAAGTACATCGTTCCGCACCGCTCCGCGGTTTGACACAAGAGGCGCGCGGATTCGGTTGCATACGCGTCGAACGGGACCGGAAGCGGATCAGGGAGCACGCCTGCGTCTAAATTTTCGCTGGCATCTGCGCTGTCGAGATCATTGTTGGCTGGGGCTGAGCATCCTGCGATGAGGGCCATCGCGACGATGAATCGTCGATCGATGTGAGTGGGTGCGTATTTCACGAGATGCCTTCTTGCAGGGTGTGGGGCGCGCAGCATCGCGCAGGGCTGCCCGTGGGTCCAGTGCGCGTTGGCTCGCAGCCCATCGTCGGGTAGCATCGGGTCACTTCGATGTCGTTCAATTTCGCGATCACCGGCGCCGGCGGATTCGTCGCGCCTCGTCATCTTCGAGCCATTCGGGACTGCGGACATCGCATCGTCGCGGCCCTCGATCCGAAAGACGCCGTGGGCGTCTTGGATCAGTTCTCGTTCGATGTGCGCTTCTTTACCGAGTTCGAACGCTTCGATCGTTATCTCGAGAAGCTTCGACGTGGGCCCGAGGAGTCGCGTGTGCAATGGCTCAGCGTGTGCGCGCCGAACTATTTGCACGATGCGCATTGTCGGTTGGGGTTGCGCGTCGGCGCGGACGTGATCTGTGAAAAGCCGCTCGTCATCAATCCATGGAACCTCGACGCACTTCAAAAGCTCGAAGAAGAGACGGGGCGCCACATTTACACGGTGCTTCAGTTGCGCACGCATCCAGCGCTGATCGCGCTGCGCGAACGGCTCATGCGCGAGCCACACGACGTGCATGATGTCGAGCTTACGTACATCACATCGCGCGGGCTTTGGTACGACGTCTCGTGGAAGGGTGATATCGAAAAGAGTGGTGGGATTCCGACCAATATCGGGATTCATTTTTTCGATTTGCTGGTTTGGATTTTCGGTCGGCCTCGAAGCCATCGAGTGCACCTCGCAGAGCCGCGGCGCATGGCAGGCCATCTGGAGCTCGAGCGGGCCCGCGTGCGTTGGTTCTTGTCGGTGGATCGCGCGGATTTGCCGACTGATCTCGGCGCTGGAAAAACGACGTTCCGTTCGATCACTGTGGATGGAAGCGAAGTGGAGTTCAGCGAGGGGTTCACCGACCTGCATACCCGCGTGTACCAGGAGACGCTCTCCGGCCGTGGCTTCGGTCTCGAAGACGCACGCCCCTCGATCGAGCTCGTGCATGCTTTACGAACTTCAGAGGTGAAGCCCGACGAGGAGCTCGCCCACTCGATGTTGCTCATGAAGTGATGCATTTGTTGCATACGCGGATATGCCTCGACGTGAAGAGCTCGCACGAGTGCAGCTCGTGCTCACTCGCTATGGCCAAACGTATGCGGATGAGCTCGGGATTCGAGTCAAGCGCAATACGCAGGCTCCGCTCTTTCAGCTGCTCGTCGCCGCGCTCCTTTTCAGTGCGCGTATCAACGCAAAGAATGCGGCGCAGGCGACTCACGCCCTCATCGAGGCAGGTCTCGGCACGCCGAAGAAGATGGCCGCGGCGAGCTGGCAAGAGCGCGTCGATGTGATCACGTGGCACGGTTACAAGCGCTATGATGAGAGCGCGTCACGAGAGCTGGGACAAACGGCGGAGCTCGTGCTTTCGCGATACCATGGAGACCTTCGTCAACTGCGTGAGGCAGCGCGACGCAATGTGACGAAAGAGCGCGAGCTCCTCCAGGAGTTCAAAGGCATCGGCGAAGTGGGCGCAGATATTTTCTTGCGCGAAGTGCAGGTGGCTTGGGATGAAGTTTACCCTTACGCGGACGCACGCGTTCTTCATGCAGCCATGAAGATGGGCCTCCCAGGCTCTCCAAAAGAACTTGCCTCTCTCGTGGACCGGCGCGATTTTGCGCGTTTTGCGGCGGGGCTCGTGCGCATCGACTTGAAGAAGGCGTGGGAACGACTCTCCACGAGCCAAGAGCTCGCTCGAATGAATGGAACACGGTAGGTTCGCCGAGGCTACTCATGAACACTCGCGCGATGGTGTTTGCGGCAGGGCTTGGCACGCGGCTCAGACCGCTGACGAACGTGCTCCCCAAGCCAGTCATTCCGATCTTGAATCGGCCGTTGTCGTGGTTTGTGCTCGACCATCTACGGCGAGCGGGATGTGAGCACGTCGTGCTCAACACCCATCATCTCGCGTGTGAAGTGAAGAGAGCATTGCTTTCTGCTCCGACGATCGATGGATTGACGCTTACGTTTGCCGAAGAACAACGACTTCTCGGCACGGGGGGAGGTGTGAAGAACGCCATGCGGATGCAATCGAATGCGCTTGGTCGCGGGCTCGGAGTGGATGAATCCATCATCGCGTTCAATGGCGATGTGTTCTTCGCACCGGATCTCGAGGCCGCGATGGCGCTGCACGAACGCTCGGGCGCGATCGCGACGATGATCTTGCGGCAGGTGCCGGGTGCGGCGCGCTTTGGCGCGATCGAGATCGATGAGAACGGGCAGGTGAGGCGGATGCTCGAGACCCCGAACGGAGCGCTTCGCGCGTGCATGTTCAGCGGCGTGCACGTGCTCTCGTCTCGCGCGATCGCGGAGCTGCCCGAAGAGGGATGTATCGTGCGGCGGGGTTATCTGCGTTGGCTCGAACGCGGCGAGCGGATCTCGGGGCTTGTCGATGCATCTCCATGGCGTGACTTGGGCACCCCTCGCGAATATTTGAATGCGCACCTCGATCTACTGCGCCATGAGGTGGTGCGGGAAGAACTCGATCCATGCGTGGACGCCATCGATCCGAGCGCTGAGATCCATCCGAGCGCGCGCCTCTCCGAGAGCTCGGTAGGAGCGCGGGCGCAGATTCTCGAAGGAGTGACGCTCGAGCGATGTGTGGTGTGGCCGGATACGATCGTGCGAGCGTCTGCGCAGGACAGCGTGCTAGCTCGAGATTGGGTGGTGAACTGTGATCCAGATCTTACTGGTCGATGATGACGCTCATATCCGCTCGGCGGCGCGAGCGCTCCTCGTCTCCGAGGGGTTCGAGGTGTTCGATCTCGGCTCGGCGGCGGATGCGCTCGTGCTATTGCGACGCCAACCGATCGATCTCGTGATCGTCGACCTGGATGTGGCTCGGCGTGAAGGAATCGATCTCGCGGATGCGATTTGTTCGTCACCCGAGCTCGATCGGACGGCACTCATCGGCGTGACCTTCGATGTGAAGACCGCCGATCTGGAGCTGCTCGATCTCGCACTCCAAAAGCCGTACGCAACGGCAGATTTACCGCGAGTCGTCCGCGAGGTGCTCGCCACATCGGGATAAGACCCAGAATTTGCTCGATCTCGCCAGTCAAGGAGCCTTGGCTCATGAGTGCGAGGATGTTGTGAGTGGAACTCGGTCTGAGTACCTTGCCGAGATGCGTCGCGTGGCTGTGTAAGATGCACCTCGTGGCATTTTGAGTGGTGAGGAGTTTCTGGAAATCCAAGTAGGGATGGAGAATCGTGCTCAGGTCGCTGGACATCAAGAACTTCACGGTCTTCTCGGCAGCCAACCTGGCGTTTGGCTCGAACCTCAACGTGATCGTAGGGGAGAACAGCACCGGGAAAACTCATATCCTGAAGCTCGCCTACTCGGTGCTAGCAACCAGCGCCGAGGAAGGACGCAAGCCGATGGCAAGCTCCCCCACCAAAGCGGGACTTCAAGCGCGTCTCGGCGAAAAGTTGGTCAACGTTTTTCGACCCGAAGCACTTGGGCGGCTCGCTCGCCGTAAGCAGGGGCGGTCGCGCTGCGACGTTGAAATGAAATTTTTCGACTCCAAGCTCGACCTCTCGTTCGGATTCGCCTCGCAGGCCAAAGCAGAGGTGCAGATTGATCAGCTACCCCGCGCTTGGAGCGATACGGCTCCCGCGTTTCTTCCCACACGAGAGTTGCTGACCATCTACCCGGGTTTCATCTCGATTTACGAGAATCACTACCTCGAGTTCGAAGAAACCTGGCGCGACACCTGCGTTTTATTGGGAGCTCCCCTCAAGCGCGGAGCCAAAGAGACACGAATCAAAGAGCTCCTGGCGCTGCTCGAGGAAGCGATGGGAGGGAGCATCGAGCTCGACAAAAACGGCCGATTTTATTTGTTGAATGAAAGCGGCCGAATGGAAATGCCGCTCGTCGCGGAGGGGCTGCGGAAGCTCGGAATGCTCGCTCGTCTCATCGCGACTGGGACACTGTTGGACAAGGGTTGTCTCTTCTGGGATGAGCCGGAGGCCAATCTGAACCCGCGCATGATCAAATGCGTCGCCAAGACGATTTTCGACCTCTGCCGCACCGGCATTCAAGTGTTCATTGCGACCCACAGTCTGTTCTTACTTCGCGAGCTGGAGATTCTGCTCACGAGGGATCGAGGGGCTGACGTCCGGTTCTTCGGCCTGCAACTCACAGCGGATGGTGTTGCTGTCGAACAGGGGCCCACGATCGAGGACATAGGCCCCATCGTGGTGCTCGATGAGGAGCTCGAGCAGTCCGATCGGTTTCTTGCGAACGAGGCGCAGCCATGACCAGGCTCAAGGTCAACGGACTTTCGTTCACATTCCCGTCTGATTGGAGCGCATCAAAATACGATGACTGGTCGTTCTATCGAAATCAGTTCGGCAAGATGCGCGATGGGATCAAGGCCGTGGATCTGGTCGCGGTGGATCCAAGTGCGACGGCATGGCTCATTGAAGTGAAGGACTATCGCGAGCATGTTCGAACGAAACCCACAGAACTGAGCGCGGAAATCCAAAAGAAAGTTTTCGACACACTGGCTGCTCTGTTTCCGGCGTGTGTGAACGCGAACGATCGAACCGAGCAGCAGACCGCGCGTGCCCTGCTCGACGCGAAGAAGCTTCGCGTCGTTCTTCATCTCGAGCAACCAAAGAAGCAGTCGCGACTTCGTCCAAGGGCAATCGACCCGGTCGCGGTTACTCAGCAACTGCGCCGGCTACTGAGGCCGATCGATGCTCATCCGTTGGTTGCGGAGACAGGCAACATGGGTCCACTCGAGTGGAACGTTCGATAGGAGGCCACAGGCGTTACGCTGACTTGCGAACTCAGGCCTCACCCTTTGCCGATCCACTTGGCCAACACGACCGTCACGTTGTCGGGGCCACCGTTGGCGTTGGCGCGCTCGATGAGTTTGCTGCCGATGGCTTTGAGGTCGTTGCTCGAGGAGGTGATCTCGCTGATCTCTTGGTCGCTTACGGGACCACAGAGGCCGTCGCTGCACAGCAGGTAGATGTCGCCCGGCTGTGGTGGATCGAGACGGGTGTCGACCTTCACCATTTCCTTCATGCCGAGCGCCCGCACGATGACGTTTTTGTGAGGAAAATTCGCGATCTCTTCCTCCGTCAACCGCTTCATCTTGATGTAATCGTTGAGGAGGGAATGATCGTCGGTGAGCTGGTCGAGCTTGCCTTGGCGCAAACGATAGACGCGCGAATCACCCACGTGTGCGATGAGGACACCCTCGTCGATGACGAGGATGCTGACGATCGTGGTGCCCATTCCACGTAGGCGAGGTTCGCGCTGGGCGGATTCATGAATGCGCAGATTCGCGAGCTTGATCCCGGTGATGAGCCGGTTTTCTTCGTAGCTCCGAGCCTTATCCATCTTGTAAGGCCAGGTCGCCTCCGAATCTTGCGAGGTGGCCGCGAAGAATTCGCGGAGGGTTTCGATCGCCATCTTGCTGGCGACTTCACCGGAGGCATGACCTCCCATACCGTCTGCAACGATGAAAAGACGCTCTTCGTCGATGACTTCGAAGGCATCCTCGTTGTGGGTGCGCTTCATTCCGACGTTGGTTTCGCCGGCAACGAGCACTCGAGCACTGGACGCCACTTCGAGATCCTCCGCGATATCTCGTACGGTGAGCCGCTCTGCGAATCCCCGCCGATGCTGACGAAAGCTAGCAAGGCTCAGAGGAGCCCGTCAATTGCACAACTCGGATCCGAGTAGAATCACTCGGAAGTCGGGTCAATTCCGGCGGGCGTCGTTCGCCGCTGATTCGACTCGGGATGGCTCGGCGAACTCTTTTCGGCCCGAACGAGCGGCCTCGGCGGCCCGGAAGCGTGCTGGGACGCCGTAACGGACGATGCAATAAAGTGCACGAAAGGCGTCCTTGAGGCCGATCTTCTTGCCCTCGGCATAGGTGCGGCCGTGATAACTGATGGGCACTTCGTAGACTCGAAGACCAAGACCCGCGATCTTCGCGGTGAGCTCAGGTTCGATACCAAACCGATTTTCTTCGAGGGTAAGACGCTGAAGGATCTCCCGCCGGAAAACTTTGTAGCAAGTCTCCATGTCGGTGAGGTTCAAGTCGGTGAGCATGTTGCTCAGCGTGGTGAGCGCATGGTTGCCGACCGAATGCCAATAATAAAGGACCCGATGGGGGCTGCCGCCGGCGAAACGTGAACCGAAGACGACATCGGCGTGGTTGTCCAGGAGCGGCTGAAGGAGCTTCGGATATTCGCTTGGGTCGTATTCCAAGTCGGCGTCTTGAACGAGGACGAAACGGCCGCGTGCTTCGGCGAATCCCGTTCGCAGGGCCGCACCTTTTCCCCCATTGCTGGCGTGGAGAATGATGCGAACCCGTTTGTCGAGGGCGATTCCGCAGGTGAGGAGATCGCGTGTTCCATCGGTGCTGCCGTCGTCTACGACGATGACTTCCATCGATTCCACGGGGGAAGCGAGCACTTGTTCCAAACACGCGTGAATCGTGTTGCGCTCGTTGTAGCAAGGGATGACGACACTGAGGACGGGGACGTTGGCCATCGGAAGACAAGTACTAGCCGGCTCTGGTTCCTCATGCTAGCGGCACGAGTGGTGGACACGGGTGACGAAGAAGAGCTCGTTCTCATTTCCGAGATGGTTTCCGAACATCTTGCATGGGAAATGCGTCTTGGAGGGGCCACGCTGCCAGCGTTCGAGGGAAGGCTCGAAGGCGATGTCAGCCGAACGGTTTCTCCCGAAATCGTCGCGACTCCGGTCCCGATTCATCCGCCCGAACCTCCTCGAGAAGAAGAGGCATTCACGGCGTCTGCTGAAGGGCTCTCGAAGCAAGAGCGTGTCCACCGACTGGCCGTGATCGCGGAAGAAGCGGCTCGATGCACGCGGTGTGGACTCCATGAAACGCGTACGAAAAGCGTGTTTGCGCGCGGAAATCCGGAGTCTCCACTCGTGTTCGTCGGTGAAGGCCCGGGCTATCACGAAGATCAGGAGGGCTTGCCGTTCGTCGGGGCGGCTGGGCAATTGCTCGACCGCATGATCGCCGCGATGGGATTTGGTCGGGACGAAGTCTATATTTGCAATGTCGTCAAGTGTCGGCCTCCTGACAATCGCACGCCCAAAGCCGAGGAGGCCAAGGCGTGTGAGACGTTCCTCGTGCCTCAGCTCGAGATCGTCGCACCCAAGGTGATCGTGGCCCTCGGTCGCACGGCCGCCGAGAATCTGGGATGCCTCGAACCAGGACGCGCGTGGCGGGGGACATGGAGGGCCTGGCGCGGGATTCCCGTGATGCCGACGTATCATCCGGCGTTTCTTTTGCGCTCTCCCGAGATGAAGAAACCGGTTTGGGAAGATCTCCAACACGTGCTCACGCGGCTTGGACGCACGCCACCCCTCGCGAAAAAATCGAACGAGGGTTAGATAGTATAGTCAGATGGCTTCGAGTCGGACGACTTCTGGCGAGCAAGAGCGAACTCGTGTTCAGGACGACAGTGATCTGCTCGAACTGCCCGCGATCGATGGAGATGACGAGACCCGTGTCGATCTCTCGTTCGAAGACGAAGAAATCGGGGACGACAGCGAAGAAAGCGTAGGGCTCGATACCTCGATGGGGATGGAAGAGCCGGACGATGCGTTCGAGGATCTCGATGATGTCGAGGGAGAGCTCGCGAGTTGGGAGGCGGCCGATGAGCCCATCGAGGCCGATCCGAGTCTAGAGGACGAGGACGAAGGTGGATGGGTATCTGGATCCGAGGCTGAAGACGCCGATTTTGACGATGATTCAGACGAATCGGACGAAGAGTTCGAGCTGACGCGCGATGCCGGAGAAGAAGGGGTCGAGGAGCGCTTCGATAGCGAATCCTTGGACGATGCGGAGGCTCGTGCGAACGAAGATGGGAGCTGGAGTGATGAGATGGCTGAAGATCTCGATCTCCAGGAAGAAGCCGAGGTCGATGTGTTGGCCGAGAGCGAGCATCCGGCGTTGAGGCTCGAACGCGCGCTTCTCGATGTGCAGTGGATCGAGGAGGGTGAAGCCGAACGCGTCGTGAAGTGGGTTCTCGGCGGAGATGTCGTTCATGCCTCTGGGCCGCCAGAGGGGCCGTTTCGGATCCGTCGTGCGCGCGTTTCAGGGGAACTGAATACGCCGCGGGTCATGCCGGTCGGTGAGCACGAGACGATCTTCGTCGTCGGGGGAGGGAACCACGTGGTCGTATCGGTGGATGGACCCGGTCGCGTGCCGCTCGTCTCGAGCGATGATGGACAGACTTGGCAAGACGTGGATTTGCTGCGAGATGCGGGAGCGATTGCGATCGCGGATGAAGCGATCCTTTATGCGGCTGTTTTCGTCGAGGAAATCGAGCGAGCGTTCGTGATTCGAATGCCGCTCGATGGGCAGGAAGCGCCGGCTGTGGTGGTCGACCTCGGAGAGCCACATCGTCTCGGCGATCAACGCGTCCGCATGCTCAAGATCGAGCCGCGAGACGGAGAGCGGGAGCTGGTCGTGGTCAGCGGAGTTGGAGTCCTGCGCGCGAGGATATGAACGAGCAAGAGAGACGTTGGATCGAACGGCTGCGTCGCGGCGCCGGACAGGGCGAAGAGGCACTGCGTGCGTCGCTTTCGATGACGAACGACGAAGAAGACCGTGAGCTCGCACGAAGGCTCGTCGCCATGCTCTCCGCGGAATCGCTCGAGAACTTGCGCGTGGGTGAACCAGGAGATGCGGAGGGGCAGGACGAGGCCGCCGTGGATGCGTCGTTCTTGGGGCGGCTCGTGGTGGAGCCCTTGGCAGGCAGGCCGTGCATCGGAGAGCTCGATGGCGTTCCCACATTGCTCGCGATTCTTCGAGGAGGAAGCCTGTCACAGCGTCGAGCGGCCGCGCTTCGGTTGCGCGAGCTGCTCGAGGATGGTCATCTCGATGACGAGAAGATCTCTGCGATCGAAAATGTATTGGTTGCGCAACGCGATGCCGATACGGCATTCGAAGTGGCGCGGGCGAGGGCTGCTCTTCCAGGGGAGGTCGGAGAAGAGGCGCGTGACGAGGACGAGCCGTGGGTGAAGTTCACGGCGGAGCTCGAGAAGGCCGTACGAGATTTTTGGGAGGGCGAGACGTCGAACGAACCCATCGCGCTCTTGCCGGGTGAGCAGCGGGCATGGCTCGGCATTCGTGCACGACTTTTGTCCGATTCGATGATCACGCATATCTGCGCGGTGCTCGAAGGGTGTGATGGCGTGAGCGATGCGGACGCGCGCCGTGCGCTGATCGAATCACTTCGATGTGCCGCCGATCCGCGTTTGGTTCCTTCACTCGTTGGACTTCTCGAGAGTCGAAGGTCCGAGTTCGTTCCGGACGCCGCTCGCGCATTGGCGCGCATCTCGGACCCTCGTGTGAAGCCGGCGCTCCTGGCCGCATATGAGCGGAGCGTGGTGGATTCCGAGCGCGCTGTGCTCGCGGGGGCGCTCGGCCTTGCGGGGGACACGAGGGGCGCATCTTATTTGCGCAAGCTCCTGCGTGATGATGATCCACGCGCGCGCCTTCTTGCCGTGGAGGCTTTGGAAGCGCTCGCAACGAGCGAAGATGTGGAGCGGCTCGGCACGATGATCGACCACACGGACATGACGTTGGTTGCGCTCGTCGTGCGCGTGCTCGGGCGCATCGGTGATGCGCGGGCGCTCGCCTTGCTCGAACGGTTGCGAACGCGTGAACTGCCAGGAGCGCTCCTGGCCGAAATCGAAGACGCCGAGTCGTCGATCGCGGCGCAGATGGAGCTTCGCGGCGAAGAAGCCCCCGCGCGCCCCGAACCGAGCTCGCTTGCTGTCGCAGCCCGCGATCAAGTGGTCGCACGCGGGCACGACGAGGGGGTTTGGGCGCGTTTTCGCGGTCACATCGACTTTGCCTTGGGTCATGTTTGGATGGCCGTAGGCGCGCTTGGGAGAGCCGTGGCGTGGTTCGAGCTCGCGGCGGTGCGGCGTCCGAGATGGCCGGCGCCTCTTGCGGCGATTGCGCTTGCGCATGTACGGCAAGGTGAGCCAGCCCGCGCCTTGGGTGCGTTTCGTCGTGCGATCGAGGCCGATCGCAGTTGGGTGGAGCGCGAACGTTTCGTCGTGCGGACGCTGGCGGAAGTGGTGTTGCGACGCGCGGAAGAGATGGAGCGTGCAGGTCGATTCGACATCGCACGAGGGCTGCTCGAGGAAGTGCTCGAGCTCGATCTGCGTCGGGTCTCGAGCAATGTTCGATTCGAGCTGAGGAGACGTCGTCAAGCGCTCACGGCCAAGGCCCTTCCCGGGAGGGCGGCATGAGCTTCGATGCGCGAATGCGGGAGTCGGCGCGGAGAACGCTTGGGAACGAACACGTTGGGCGTGTGCGTGAAGCGGAGGCCACGTCACGGGCGAGCGTCGAGCGACTCACGATCGATGTGTGGATCGAGGATCGGGTCGAAGCGGTCACACTGCTTTTGCGTGATGGCGAACTATGCTGGTCATGTACCGACGGGAGCGCGGGGCGTGAGAGCGGAGAGGTGCCCGGATCGGCGTACGTTCAAGAAGCATTGCATTGGCTCGCCGGAGATGCCGCGTTCGAGGTCGTGGAGCTTGTGCCGGGGGCCCGCGCTCGAGAGGCCCTTCCTGCTTCTGCACAAGACGAAACCACGCGTCGTGCGAGTGAGTTGGGGGCGGCGCTCGATGTGCTCGTGACATCGGTCGTGCGGGCGGGAATCGCGGGCCGTGAATCACCGAGCGTGCGCGATTGCATCGAACAGCTGACGCGGATATTCACGCCGATCCCCACGCCATTGACGCGCTTCGTGGGGCGACTCGAGCGCGCGATGGCGAACGACGATGCGCGCTTGCTTGCGCGTCTTTTGGATGGGGCGGCGCGGGCGAGTGATGAGCTCCGAAGTCGGCGTAGCAGTCAGGAAGTGCGTGCTCGGCTCGGTGAGTGGCTTGGGACCACGGGCGAACTCGAGCGATTCGTGGATCGTGAAATGATCGAGATCGCGCGCGAGACTCTCGATGGGGTGCATCGTGACGCCATCGAACGTCGTTATCTCATCGACCTCACGAGCGGTGAAATCTCGAGAGAAGAGCGAGCGCGAGGGGATGTTGCGCAATCGATCGGACCTTGTCCGCGAAGATTGTTCGTGGGGCTCGGAGAAGTGGAGCGCGGGCCTGCACCGCGCCGAATTCGCATCCTGCAATATACGGCGACGCTCGAGATTGGCCGCGCCGAGTTGGAGCGAATCCAAGCGCATGCGCTTCGGCGAGTATCGATGTGGGTCGATGCTTATCGTTCGGCCATCACTGCGGCGCCTGCGCTCGCCGAACCCGTGCAGCTCGTCGCGTGTAGCGGTGTCGAAGGCGGACGACTCGTGGACGCGCTCGGAGAGCCCATCCCGATCGCGGTGGATGAAGACCAAGGCGCGCGTGTCACGCTCGACGTGGCCATGCGAACGACGGTGCCGGAGTGGCTCGTGGGGCGCCTCGTCGATGCGAACGGAGCCATTCGGATGGTCCCGTGCTCATTCGGATCCAAAGAGCGCATCGTGCGCTTGCGTTGAAATGCGCTCTATCCCGTGATCTCTTCAAGGGAGCGCGGCTCGGGGGCGGCACCGCGTGCCGCAGTGCTCACGCGATAGGCGTGATTTCGTGCGCGCATCATGGCGCCGAGCGGACGATGCTCGATGAGCGCGTGCCACGGGTCGAAGCTCAGCGCTTCGACCTGCTCTCGAAGGTTGTGTCCGCGCTCTGATCCAAGATCTTGCGGCGGCACCGTGATCCGCGCGACTTCGATGAAGGGAGATACTTCTTCGGACCAAAGCACGGTGGGATCTTCGATGGGGGTTTGTGTTTCATCGATGTAGAACTGTGCGCGCAACGTCCAGCCCACGGAGCTCGATTGGAGGCGCGCTTCGAGCTCGTGTGCGTATTGATCGCGGCTGCCGTCGAGTGATGTTTCACCACGCGAATGTGTCGGTATGAGATCGAGCTTGGCGGCGTAAGCGCCGAACTGAATCGGGAGAGCGGAATGAAGACGGACGTCGAGCATGCTGGAGGGCGCCTTGGTCGCGTTTGCGCGCAATCGTCCAAGTGTCGCCGGCAGTTGCGTGCCGAGTGCTCTGATGAGCCTCGGCAATGTAAGGAACTTGTTGCCCACGATGGCTTGCACAGCATGAACGAAATGTTCGGGAGTGCGGAACGGGATGGATGCGTTCTGAATGAACAAAAAGTCTTGCGTGACTGCATCTGAAAGTGCCGCAATCGCCTTTTCCCCAGGGACCCCGATCACCTTGATGGCGATGCCGCGCACGTCCTCTGTGTCGTCGTGCAGATTCCGCGCTGAGCCATTGGAGAAGCGAATTACGATTGGATAACAGTGCGGTTCACGAAAGAGGCCCTGCTGCGCTTGGGGCGGTAGGTCGGAGAGCACCTCGAATGTTCCCGTGAGTGCGCCGTGTGATTTCGCGTGGAGCGCGCGCTGTTTTTTCCCTTTGCGAGCAACCTGCGTCTGAAGATCCGCCATGATGTGTGCGAGCGCTTCGAATCGCGCTTTTTCGTCCGACTCGATCTGCTCCGCCCACTCGATACTCGGCGCTGTCATGCGTGTCATCGTTGCTTGAGTCAGTCGAGGTGTCCAATGTTTCGCAGCGAAAGAAGTTCAATTTACTCATGAGCAAATTGGACTAAGGTCTGCTTTCCTTCATGTTCAGCGAAGTTGCACGGACGCGACTTCGAAAGCGAGCTGAGATGGCCCTGACCGCGACGATGCGCCGCTTCGAGATCGAGCTCGCCGATAGTGACCGAGGCGTTTACGAGACACTCGAACTGCGCGTCGCGCAACATCCCTCGGAGAGCGACCGTTATCTCGTGACTCGCGTGCTCGCGCGTTGCCTCGAACACGAGGAGGGTATGGACTTCACGCGTGGACTCGCGGCCGACGACGAACCGGCGTTGTGGCAGCGCGATCTGCGCGGCGATCTGAAGGTGTGGATCGAGATCGGTTCCCCCTCGCCCGATCGCTTGCACAAGGCGAGCAAGACCGGCGCGCGTGTGGTCGTCTACGCATGGAAGCTTCCCGAGCAGCTCGCACGTGACATCGTTGCGCGGGGAGTGCACCGCCAAAACGAGCTTACGATCTTCGCCCTCGATCCCGTCTTCCTCGACGCTATTGCGGCGGCGCTCGATCGCACCAACACGTGGTCCCTCTCGGTGAGCGGCGGCTCACTCTATCTGATGATTCGCGATCGTCTTCACGAAAGCGTGATCACCCGCGTGCCGCTCCAACCCCATGAGGCGATGGCGTGAGGGCTTGTGGTCTCGAGAACGCACGATTGTATGTCGATGCGATTCCGTCTACGGCGTCACGTGCCGTGGCCGGCCTCATCTCTCGATGGCCTCTTCGCCAATCAGCTCGCGTTTAGCAAGTTTCAGGTCGGAGCTACTCCTCCGCACCCGCGTGGTCGGTGGTGATCCCTTCGAGCTCGCCTTGCAGCGCGAGGCGTGCTGGGCTCATCCGCGTTCCTGAGGTGTTGTCACGCTCGTCGGCGATTTTCCGGCGCCTGACCGGTTTCACCTGGCTGCGTTCGATCGTGTCGATGCACTTGCGCAGACGTCGCGCCAGTACGCGCACGTTGGGTTCGAGCACCATCGAATCATGATCGCCAGGCACTTCATGAATCTCGAGCTGTGAGACCCAAGGTGTCCATCCGTTGTCGGGGGTCACGTAATGACGTTCCTTGTCGATCATTCGCCCTTCACCGACGACCCACGCCGGCTGGAGCTTGGGGCGGAAGAGGGTGACCTTTCCTTCGTAACGTCGTAGTTCGTAACGCGGCAACGCTTTGCGGAAGGCATCGCCGATGATCTCACTTCGGAACTCATCGGATCTCGAATCGCCCTCTGGCTCCTCGAAGAGACGACGCAGTTTGGTGACCTCCCATCCGAGCCGTCTCTGCGCCCACTCGGCCAGATAGTTGGGTCCTTTTTGGCGCAGCTCGAGCATCTGAATCAACGCGCGATCTTTGGAGCTGAGCGGTGGTCGATGGGGCAATGGCGTATCGAGAAGCAGGAGCATCGATACTTCTTCCCCACGACGCGTCAGTTGCTGCGCCATCTCGTATGCGGTGATGCCACCGCCCGAGAAGCCACCGATCATGTAGGGGCCGTGCGGTTGTACGGTCTTCATCTCAGCGAGATAAGCTTCGGCCATCTCTTCGAAGGTCTCGTGAGGCTTGGTGTCGCCGTAAAGACCGAGGGCTTGGAGACCATAGAAGCGACGATCGGTGCCGATGAGATGCGCGAGATGGCGCAGGTTGAGCACGTTGCCGAACATGCCGGCCACGATGAAAAATGGCGCCTTTGGACGCTTTTCATCGAGTTCTTCGGCGCGCGGATGCATTCCAACCAGATGCGTGTAGCGTGTGCGAGGCTTGTCGGGCGCGCTTCGCTTTGGAGCCCCAGCTGCACTCGAATCGGTGCTCGGTGTTCCGATGCGCTCGCGGATGCGATCGGCAATTCGCTCGATGCTCGGCGCCTCGAAGAGGACCGAGATCGGAAAGTCAACTGTGTATGTCTTTTTGATCTTCGCGAAGAGGCGCACCGCAATGAGTGAATGGCCTCCGAGATCGAAGAACGAGTCGCGCACTCCGACCATCTCCACACCAAGGAGATCTTGGAAGTATCCGACGAGCGTTCGTTCCACGTCGTCACGCGCTTCGACGTAATCCGTGTCGAGGTTCGGGCGCGCGAATTTCGACGCACTCGAGCCGCTGGCGCTTTCGGTCGTGGCGCTGCGCTCCGCTTGTTTGACGAGCTTGTCGAGATCCATCGAGCTCACGAAGATGCGCGCTTGTGAGAGCCCTTCGAGCACACGATCGAACGCATCGACGCCTTCCTGAGGAAGGATGCCGCGCTCGAGGTTCTTCGCGAGCTGCGCTTCGGCAGGTGAGAGCTCTCGATTCATTTCGGGTTCGAGCTCGACTTCGCTCGGAGTCGGTCGCCCTGCATTGACGAATTCGCCAGTTCCCGCGGTGCGCTTGATCGAGAAGCGCTTCACCTCGAGGAGCACGCGACCCTCGGGATCGGAGACCACGACATCGAAGCTAGCGATCTCCGATGCGGCGCTTTCATCACCGGCCCACTTCACCCAGCTACGAACTCTCGGTGTAAGCCCGCCGAAGACACGCACGCTCTCGTATTGAATGGGAACCCAGAGCGTCTTCCCGTCGTAGTCAGGGATCAAATCCATCGCGAATCCGGTCGCAAGATCGAGCAATGCCGGGTGCAGGAGGTGTTCGTCGAGATCCGAGGCGAAGCGCGGATCGAGCGCGAGATCGGCGATGGCCTCTTTTTGACCAAAACGGATCTCGTGTAGGACGCGCCATCGCGGCCCAAAGCGCAAGAACGCTTCCTGCGGCGTTCGGATGCCACTTGGGTCCGCGAGCCTTCGCAAATCACAACGCGCTTCGATCGCTTCGATCGGTAGCGTCTTGGGGGCGTCCATCGACGTGAGCAACAGGTTCGCTTGGGCATGAAGCTCCCAACCGATGCGTCCATCCAAGTCGGTGCGGCTCCGCACTTCGAATGAATATCCGGTCGGCGTGGGTTCGAGTCGAACACGGACTTCTTTCGTCTCTTCATCGCCGACCGCGAGAGGGCGGATGAAGAAGAGGTCTTCGATCTCGAAAGGCATCGTTTCGCCCTGTTCGGCGAGCGCTTGGCGCGCGAGCTCGAGATAGCCCGTCCCTGGAATGAGTGCTTGCCCTGCGCGCGTTCGATGTTCGTCGAGGAACCAATGGGTTGATTGATGCCATCGCGCCACCATGGCGACCCGACCCACATCACCGGGAGCACTCGCCTCTCGGATGTGCGCGTCGAGCATTGGCGTATGGGCTTCGGCGAGCAACTCACCCTGCGTCGTGTGGCCTCTGGTCGCGAGTGCATCATGCGCCATGCCTACGTGATTCCAGATTCCCCAGCCCACGGCGGTCACTGGGATGCCACGCTCTCTTCGACTCTGAGCGAAGGCGTTCAAGAAGGTGTTGGCGGCAACGTAATCGACCTGACCCGCCGCACCGATCACGCACGAAGTCGACGAGAACAAGACGAAGAAATCGAGATGCTCTGCCGCAAGCACCCGATCGAGCACGAGCGTGCCGTGGATTTTGGGGGTGAAGACGTCTTCGCAATCGCCCTGCGTTTTTTGGCTGATGAGCGCGTCCTTCACGACGCCTGCGGTGTGGATCACACCATCGATGCGGCCATACCGATGCTTGGTGCGGAGCACGACATCACGCAGCTCGCTTTCGATGGTGACATCCGCGAATTCGAGCGTGACGGTGGCGCCCATGCTCTCGAGTGCGCGAATCTTCGCGATGCGTTGGCTCGTCTTGTCGTTTGGGCCGAACGCACGAACATAGGCATCCCATTCGTTCGCGGGTGGTAGCTCGGTACGACCGACGAGGATGAGCTTCGCTCGACGAGTCTGCGCCAGGTGTTCGGCGAAGAGCAGGCCGAGTCCACCGAGGCCACCGGTGATGATGACGACCGAGCCATCACGCACCCGCGCAGCGACATCGGGATTGACTGGGATGAGGTGCTGGGGTTCGAGATTCTCTTCGTAACGATGAGGCCCGCGGAACGCGACCACGGCGTTCTGGGGCGGTGCGAGCATTTCGGTTTCGAGTCGAGCGGAGATGGCGTCGAGCTCGTCCTGCGCGGCTTTCCTTCCTGCGAAGGGATCGATGAGCGCGTTGAAAAAATTGCCGCCGAAGAGCCGCGTGTTCGTCTCGGGGAGACGAACATCGATCGCACTGCAAGTGATCCCCGGCATCTCGCGTGGGATCACTTTGATGGGGCCGATCAGCGTCGACTTTTCTGGATAAGGGAGAGGCTCTCCTTCGACCTGCGTCATGCCATTGGTGACGGCCGTGATGTGGATCGGAGGTGTAAGGCCTTCGTCGGCGATGGCCTGTGCCAAAAAGAAGAGAGAGTAGAAGCCTCGTTCCTGGTTGCGATGAAAGAAGCTCGATCCCGGTCGATACGACTCATCCGTCGTGACCATCCAGAAATGGGCGACGCGTGTGGGTGAATGGCCCGACTTCAAGAGATCCGTGAGCAGCGCGACATATCCTTCGCGCCCACGTTCGGGGGCGAGAGAATATTCGATGTCGCTGCGCTGAACGTACGCATCGCCTTCCCACACCGAGATGACGGTATGCCCCTTCGATACGAGCCGCTCTCGGAGTCGTCTGCCGAGGCCCGCTGCGTCCATGAAAAGAAGCCACGTGTGAGGCTTCGCTGAATCCGCCGGCGGAGCCAATCGCGGACGCCAAACCGGCTGCCAGCCCCATTGTTCGATGTCATTCAGCTTGGAGAGCTCCGTGAAATCCTCTTCGAGGATGTGCACTTTGCCGGGATGAATGAAGAAGGGTTGATGTTGAAACGCATACGTCGGGAGCGGCACGCGTCGCCGCGCTTCACCCGGCCAAACGCGTTCCCAATCGATGTTGCCGCCGGCTGCCCACACACGACCGACCTGCGTCAGGAAGAAGATCGCATCATCGACGATTTCGTCTTTGTGTCGGAGCGATGCGATCACATGCGCTTGTGGACCGCCGGCTGGATGCTGTCGCGTCAGTGAGCCGAGCGTTCGTCCCGGACCGACTTCGATCACGATAGGCGTCGCGAAACCCGAAGGCGCAGAAGGCGCGCGCTCGGCGAAGAGCGTCGATAGACATGCCGCGAAATCCACCGTTCCACGGAGGTGCCGCACCCAATATTCGGGATCGGTGGCCTGCGCGTCGGAGATCCAGGCACCCGTGCCATTCGAGAGGAACGGGATCTTCGGCTTGCCGAGCTTGATCGAACGCAAATACGTGCGGAACTCGCCGAGGATGGGCTCGAGCATGTGCGAGTGCGCCGCCACGGGAATCGCGAGCCGCTTGGCTTCGATCTCGCGCTCGGCGAGCATGGCCTCGAGCGCTTCGATCGAAGCGACCGGCCCCGATACGACGGTGACGTCCGGCACGTTGATCACGGCGATATCGATGCCGCTCGGAAGGAGGGGCTCGAGCTCGGCGCGCGTGAGATTCACGCTCGTCATCGCTCCACCCGACACCTTCGCAAAGAGCTTGCCTCGCAAGGTCACGAGCCCCAGCGCATCTTCGAAGCTCATCACGCCCGCGATGCAAGCCGCCGTGTTTTCGCCGAGGCTATGGCCGATGAGCGCTGCGGGCTCGACCCCCCAGCTCTTCCAGAGCTGCGCGAGCGCGTATTCCACGATGAAAATCGCCGGCAATTGATGCGGCATCGGCTCGAGCTCTTCGCTGGCTTGCGCGATGTCGTCGGATGCACAGAAGAGCATCGGTCGCAGATCGATCCCATGTCGGTTCTTCAAAAGCTCGAGCCCGCGATCCATGTGCTGTCGAAAGACAGGTTCGGCGTCGTAGAGGCCGACCGCCATGCGAGCGTACTGCGCACCACCACCTGGAAATGCGAAGACGATTGAGGCTTTGGCCGCGCGCGAATCGCTGAATACGCGTCGGGGATCTTGTTCACGAAGAAGCTTCACGGCCTCGGCGTGGTCGCGTGCCACGACGCCGCGACGGCGATCGAACTCGCGACGACCGACATGGAGCGTCCACGCGATGTCGGCGAGGCTCTGATCGGCGCGCGCTTCGAGATGGGCGGCGAGCCGCTTGGCGTTGTCTTCCAAGGCGGCGTTGTTCTTGGCGCTCAACGTGATCAGTTGAAAGGCGCGCGTGCTCGGCGCGGGTGCGAGCGGTTCGGGGGCCTCTTCGAGCACGAGATGCGCATTGGTTCCACCCACGCCGAGGGAGTTGACGGCCGCGCGCCGCGGATGATCCCCACGCGTCCAATCGCGCAAACGATCGTTGACGACAAAGGGGCTCGTCGCGAAGTCGATCGTGGGATTCGGCTTCTCGTAGTTGAGGCTCGGCGGCATCTGCTTGTGATGGAGCGCGAGCGCGGCTTTGATGACGCTCGCGACGCCCGCCGCATTGTCGAGATGACCGATATTCGATTTCACCGATCCGATGCGACAGAACCCCACCTTCTTCGTGCTCTCCCGGAACGCTTGAGTGAGCGCTGCGATTTCGATGGGATCTCCGAGGTACGTTCCGGTGCCGTGGCACTCGATGTAGTCGATCGTGTCTGGCGGCACGTCGGCGATGCCATAGGCTTCGACCATGCATCGAGCTTGACCATCGACGCTCGGCGCGAGGTAGTTCACCTTGGTGGAGCCGTCGTTGTTGACGGCGCTGCCTCGAATCACTGCCCAGATGTGGTCGCCATCTTGGAGTGCATCTTCGAGCCTCCGCAGCACGACGACTCCCGCTCCACTCCCGAACACGGTGCCCTGCGCACGATGATCGAAGGCATGGCAATGACCGTCGGGCGAGAGCACTTCCCCTTCGTGATAAAGGTAGCCGCGACGGTGAGGGATCTCGACGGTCACGCCGCCGGCGAGGGCCATGTCGACCTCGCGTGCCAAGAGCGACTGGCACGCGAGATGGATCGCCGTCATCGACGAACTGCACGCGGTTTGCACCGAGATGCTTGGACCATGCAAGTCGAAGAGGTACGAGACGCGCGTCGGCAAGAAGTCTTTGTCGTTCCCGGTGTGACGCAAAAGAAAAAGACCCACGTCTCGAACGAGCTCGGGGTTCGTGCAGAGATTGAAGGTGAAATAAAAGCCGGGCCCACACCCCGCCCATACACCGACCGGACCCTCCTGCTTTTCGGGAGGATGTCCTGCGTTTTCCATCGCCTCCCAAGCGGTTTCGAGGAATTGGCGATGTTGAGGATCCATGATCGCCGATTCTTTGGGGCTGAACCCGAAGAACTCGCCGTCGAACATCTCCATCCCATCGAGCGGGGCGCCCGTCCGGACATAGTTTTTCTTGCGGAGGTTCTCCGGGAGCTCTCCATTCGCGAGGAGTTCTTCGTCTTTGTAGTGACGGATCGACTCCACACCGTTCTTGAGATTGCGCCAATATTCGTCGATGTTCCTCGCGCCCGGCACCCGGCTCGCGATCCCGACGATGGCGATGGCGTTCGCGTCGATTTCGATGGATTCGTTTGTGGCCTCTCGAACCGACCTGGCCTGCTGATCCGACATAGTTCGCGTGTCCGTGTTTCCGTGCCTCACGCCGTAGGGCGCGCGCGTGTTGAGCGGCTTTGGGAAGTTGCCCTAGAGGTCTCGAAATCGCAATCGGCAAAGGCGCCACGCGTTAGATTGCAGCACCATGCCATCCATCCCGAGTGCGGTTTCATTGTTCCGATCTACCTCGTCACAACGAAGGGAAGTCTCGCGTCCTTATTCGTGTACAGGATATCCTCCATCGACCGGCGTGTGTGATGGGTGTTCGATCCGCGCTAAAACTCTCGTTCGGAGCCCTCGATGAAAGTTGCGTACCTCATCAATCAATATCCGGCGATTAGCCACACCTTCGTGAGGCGCGAGATCCACGCCCTCGAAGAGCTCGGCGTCGAGGTGGAGCGGTTCAGCCTGCGCCGCGTCAAAGGAAAATTCGAAGATCCCGAGGATGTGCGCGAAGGCGAACGAACGCACGTCATCCTCGATGAGGGCCTGCGAGGCTTGCTGGGTGGGCTTGCGCGGGCTGCCACCAAGCGCCCTGCGCGTTTCGCCAAAGCAGCCAAGCGCGCCCTTTCACTGGGGTTGCGGTCGGATCGCGGACTTTTGTATCACGGTGCATATCTCGCCGAGGCGTGTGTGCTGGTGGATTGGCTCGAAGAAGGAAAAATCGAGCATCTTCATGCACATTTCGGAACGAATTCAGCGACGGTCGCGATGCTCGCACGAGATCTCGGTGGCCCCGAGTTTTCGTTTACAGCGCATGGTCCGGAGGAGTTCGATAAGCCCGAAGCCATCCGACTCGGCGAGAAGATTGAAGCAGCGCGTTTCGTGGCGGCGATCTCTAGCTTTGGAAAGAGCCAACTCTTTCGACGTGTGGGCGCGAAGAACTGGAGCAAAGTGCACATCGTGCGGTGTGGGCTCGATCGAACGTTCTTCGAGCGCCCGCCGACACCGGTCCCCGATGTGCCCCGGCTCGTGTGTGTCGGACGGCTGAATGAGCAAAAGGGTCAAGTCCTTCTGATCGAGGCCGTGGCGCGTATCGCCGAAGCGGGAATCCCCATCGAGCTCGTGTTGGTGGGGGACGGCGAGCTGCGAAGCGAAATCGAACGGGTGATCCGCGAGCGAGGCATCGAACGAAACGTGCGGATCACCGGATGGGCATCGGGTGACGTGGTTCGTCAAGAGCTCACCGCGGCGCGCGCGATGGTGCTCCCGAGCTTTGCCGAAGGCCTGCCGGTGGTCATCATGGAAGCGCTGGCGCTCGGGCGTCCCGTGATCAGCACGTACGTGGCCGGGATTCCCGAGCTCGTGGGCCCGGGCGAGTGCGGATGGTTGATCCCTGCCGGGAGCATCGACGGGATCGAGCGGGCGCTCCGCGAATGTCTCGCCACCGACGTGAAGACCTTGACGCGAATGGGCGAAGAAGGCCGCCGTCGGGTCCTCGCCATGCACGACGTACGCGTCTCGGCACAACGCCTCAAGGCGCTCCTCGAAGGCCGCGCGCCCGATGCCGAACACCTCGATCCCCCCGCAGACGCGCCCGAAATCGCTGTCGCGGAGTAATCACTCGATCGCAGAGCGATCACTCGAGACGAGCCATGACATCGGCGAGGTTCTCCTTCCAACTCGGCATGGGTCCGAGCACGGCTTCGGTGCGTGAGAGATCGAGGACGCTGTATGCGGGTCGCTTGGCAGGCCTTGGGAACTCTGCGGTCGTGCAGGGCTCGACCGCGCAAGGTGCACCCGTGAGGCGTACGATCTCGTGCGCGAACTCGTACCACGAGCACTCTTCGCCGTCGGTCACGTGAAATACTCCCTCGCACCCGCGGTCCGCGAGCGCGAGCGCAGTGCGCGCGAGGTGCTCTGCGCTGGTCGGCCGGCCCCGTTGATCGGCGACGACTTTCAAGCTGTCCTTTTGTTTCGCGAGGCCCGCGATGGTGCGCACGAAGTTCTTGGCCCAGGGCGCATAGAGCCAGCTCGTTCGGACGTAGAGATAGCGCGCGCCGCTCTCGAAGAGCAGCTCCTCGCCGCGCGCTTTGCTGCGTCCGTACGCGCCCTCCGGTGCTCGCTTTGCGTCTGGAGGGTAGGGGCTCTTCGCTTCGCCATCGAAGACGTAGTCAGTGCCAAAATGAACGAGCGTCGCGCCGATCTCCCGGCAACGCTTGGCAAGCAAACCCACTCCGGTCCCGTTGATCAGAGTCGCGAGCGCTTCGTCTCGTTCGGCTCCATCGACGTCGGTATACGCCGAGCAGTTGATGACCCGCGTGATCCCTTTCGTGAGGTGACGAGCGATCGTCTCTTCTTTCGTCAGGTCGATTGTGGGGTACGTCACGCCCGTGAATTCACCATGGAGCGCGCTCGCGAAGGCGCGGCCCAGCATTCCGTCCGGAGAGATGAGCAGGGTGGTCACGTCGCATACCTCGGGAGCCGCGCGGGATCGATGTCTTTGAGGCGAGGATGCGCGCGATCCTTCGCCGAGATCATGGGCTCACGGATGGGCCACGGAATCCCGAGATCCGGATCATCCCAGGCCACACCGACCTCTTTTTCGGGCGCGTAATAATCCGTGCACTTGTAGACGAAGACTGCGTTCTCGCTCGTGACACAAAAACCGTGAGCAAAACCCGGCGGAATCCAGAGCTGTCGCTTGTTCTCTTCGCTCAACTCTTCGGCAACGGACTGACCGAAGGTGGGAGAACCCACCCGCACATCGACCGCCACGTCGAGCACCGAGCCTTGGACGACCCACACGAGCTTGCCCTGCATCTGAGGGTTCTGCAGATGCAGACCGCGCAGAATGCCTCGGGCGCTCTTGGACATGTTGTCCTGAACGAAGGGGCCTCGAATCCCTGCTCGCTCGTAACGCGCCTCAGCGAACGTCTCGAGAAAAAAACCTCGCGAATCGCCAAAGACTTTGGGCTCGATCAAGAGGACGCCAGTGAGGCGCGTTTCAATGATATTCATCGAACGGCTCGTCAGCGCGAAGGGCCATCGTTGGCGATGGCGATCAAATACTGGCCGTATTCGGTTTTCGCGAGCGTGTGGCCCAACGCTTCGAGCTGTCCACGATCGATCCATCCTTTGCGGAAGGCGACCTCTTCGGGGCACGCCACCTGAAGTCCCTGTCGTTGTTGGATCGTTTGAATGAAATTTGCCGCCTGCAGCAGCGCTTCGGGCGTTCCCGTATCGAGCCACGCCACACCACGGCCGAATTTCTCGAGACGCAAGGCTTGTCGCTCGAGATAAAGTCGATTGAGATCGGTGATCTCGAGCTCTCCGCGACGACTGGGCTTCAGCTTCTCGGCGAGTTCGACCACATGTTCGTCGTAGAAATAGAGGCCGGCCACGGCATAGTTGGAGCGCGGCTTCTCCGGTTTCTCTTCGAGGCCAATGACGGTCCCCTCGGCATCGAATTCCGCGACCCCATAGGCCTGTGGATTCTTTACGTAATAGCCGAACACCGTGGCGCCATGCGTGCGCCGCGCCGCATCCTCCAAGAGCCCCTGGAGGCCGTGTCCATAGAAGATGTTGTCTCCAAGGACGAGCGCGCAGGGCTTGCCATCGATGAATTCTTTCCCGATCAAGAAGGCTTGGGCGAGCCCATCGGGTTTGGGCTGCATCGCATAACGGATCGACATGCCCCATTGCGATCCGTCTCCCAAGAGCTGTTGAAACAGCGCTTGTTCGTGGGGAGTCGTGATCACGAGCACATCGCTGATGCCCGAAAGCATGAGCGTGGTCAGCGGATAGTAGACCATCGGCTTGTCGTAGATGGCCATGAGCTGTTTGCTCACCGATTTGGTCAATGGCCAAAGTCGTGTGCCGCTGCCGCCCGCGAGGATGATTCCCTTTTGGATTGCCATGTTCTTCAGCGCCTCCCGTAATTCGTGTCCATCCACTTCCGGTAATCGCCGCTTCTCACGGCATCCACCCACGCGCGGTTTTCGAGATACCAGCGCACGGTCTTGCGCATGCCGCTCTCGAACGTTTCACGGGGCTCCCAGCCGCATTCTTTTCTGATTTTCGTCGCATCGATCGCGTATCGCAGATCGTGTCCTGGGCGATCGGTCACGTACGTTTTGAGCCCGAGAAGCTCGTCCTCACGGGCCCCTGTTTCCTCTGCGACGAGCCGGCAGAGCGTATCCACGACGTCGATGTTTTTCCTCTCGCTGTTTCCGCCGACGTTGTACGTCTCACCGACGTTTCCTCGTTCGATCACAGCCCAAATTGCTTCGCAATGATCGTCGACATAGAGCCAGTCGCGCACATTCACGCCCTTGCCATAGATGGGCAGCGGCTTCTGTTCGATCATGTGCATGATCATGAGAGGAATGAGCTTCTCGGGGAACTGCCTTGGCCCATAATTGTTCGAACAATTCGTGATTTTGACGGGCAGGCCGTACGTCCTCGAGTAGGCGCGCACCAAGTGATCGCTCGACGCTTTGCTCGCAGAGTAGGGCGAGGATGGATCGTAGCGTGTCTCCTCCGTGAAGAGCCCATCTTCGCCCAATGACCCATACACTTCGTCCGTGGAGACGTGATGAAAGAGGGTCCCTTCGCGGGCTCGCGTGGTTTTGCTGGCGCCCCAATGTTTGCGCGCCGCTTCGAGCAGGTGGAAAGTGCCTTCGATGTTCGTCCGAACGAAGTCGCGGGGGCCTAGAATGCTGCGGTCGACATGACTCTCGGCTGCGAAATGAACAACGATATCTGGCGTGTGTTTCGCGAAGAGCGTCTCGACGGCCGCAGGGTCGGCGATGTCGATTCGCTCCATCACGTAGTTTGGACATCCATGAATCGGCTCGAGGCTTTGCAGGTTGGCCGCGTACGTCAACGCGTCCGCGTTGACGAAGCGGTGCTGTGGCCATCGTGGCACGAGCAGATTGAGAAAGTTCGAACCGATGAATCCGGCGCCGCCGGTGACGAGGACGTTCATTGGAGCTTGCTCCAGGGGGATGCGGGGGAGCATATGCGCCCCACGCTTGACTGTCAGCCGCGAAGCATATTCGATTCTCTTCGGGCTGGGGAATGCCCAAAGGACATGCCAAACCCGTTGCGTCTCGTCTCGTACGAACGCATACTCGCGACCGGGCCGAGAGACAGGATGTGAAGCGCGATGTCCATCGTCATCGTGCCCCACTCAGAGCGCTGGAAAGACGCCGTCGAAGCGTTCAATCGACGAATGCGTCTCGGCGGTTCGCGTTGGGGCTGGTACGTTGATCCGAGGCCGACTTGGGCCCCACGTGTGTCGCCCGAACAACGGGTATGGCGCGAATACTGGTTGGCCATCGAAGATGGCGATTGTGTTCGCGGGGGCTATGCGCTGAAACCGCAGGAATGGCGGATTCGTGGGCGCGTTCAGATGGTCACGGATTGGCAGGGTCCTGTCAGTGAAGGGGCCATCAGTCGGAAGTACAACTCGCTCGGTTTGCGACTCGTGCGCGACATGCTCAAAAAGCGCTCACTTCTCTATTCGTGGGGTCACGGCAGCGACGAAGAGCCGATCGTGCAGATGCTTCGCCGAATGGGGTGGTTGATGCATCCGACCCCGTTCGCGTTGCGGGTCGTCGACCCGTATCGATTCCTTCGATTCAATCGCTATTTGCGCGGCACGCCCGAACGCCGTTTGCTTCTGGATGGCTTGGCGCTGACCGGCATGGGAACGATTGGACTCAAAGGATTGCATGCAGCTTTCGAAGCGAGGGGGCGCTTCCGTGGGCGTGCGAGTGCGAGTGCGCTGGTTCGTTCAGAGCTCGTCTCCGAGTTCGGTCCGTGGGCGGACGAGCTCTGGGAGCGAGTGAAAGACGAGTACGCGGCCATCGGGGTGCGTGACGCGTGCACGCTGAATGTGTTGATGCCTCCGGGATGGGAACCTCACGAATGGTCGGTGCCACATCGCCTTCATGTCCGGCGCGGTCAGGAGACCCTCGGGTGGATCGTGGTCAGCCACCGACAGATGCGAGGAGACGCACGGTTCGGTGAGCTGAACGTGGGTACATTGGTTGATTATTTGGCCCATCCCAAGGATGCAGCCGATGTCATTCGAGAGGGATTTCGGTTTTTGCGGGAGCAGGGGGTCGATATCGTGATCGCCAATCAGTCCCATCCCGCATGGCTTCGAGGGTTCGAGGACAACGGTTTCGTGCTGGTCCCTGGCCGTCGACTTTTTTGTGGTTCTCCTGCGCTTCGCGAGGCGCTGTCGCCCTTCGACGAAATTCGCAGTGGACTTTTCCTTACGAATATGGATGGTCACGGCCCTATGGGCCTTTAGATGGAATACAATCTGTAACTTCGTTGAATTCGCCAATCCAAGACATCACCGGGGCGCCACCACATGCAGAGTCAAACCATTCCCCAGTCGGCCGTGCTCGCTGCGCAACTGACAAAGGCGTCCCGAAAGCAATTCTGGGACGTTTATTCGTATTTCAACTGGCCCGATGCCCTGCCCGAAGACGTCTGGATGATGAGCCCCGAGCTGATCTCCATCTATGGGACCGACACCTGGGAGCGCATGAATGAGGCGCAGCAGATGCGTCTGAGCCTTTATGAGATCGGGAATTTTTTCTCACTCACGCTCCAGGGTGAGCGCCCGCTCGTGGCCGGCATGAGCGATCTTCTCTACTCATCGAAGATGAGTCATGAGGCGACCGAGTATCTTCACCACTTCATCGACGAAGAGAACAAGCACATGATCATGTTTGGTCTCTTCTGTAAAAAATATCTCGGCAAGGTCTACCCAGAGAAAAAAATCACGCTATCTCGGGAATATGTGAAGGGCGAGGCCGAGGTGACCTTCTTTTGTAAGGTCATGGTCGTCGAGGAGCTCGGCGACTACTACAACGTGGTGATGCAGCGCGACAAGCGCATCCATCCTCTCGTCCAGGAGATCAATTTCGTTCATCATCGCGACGAAGCGCGACATCTCGGATTTGGGCGCGAGTTTACGAAAGAGCTTTGGGAGAAGCATTCACCGAGCTGGTCCCCCGAGACTCTGACGCGATTTCGTTCTTGGCTTACGCAGTATCTGAAGAGCTCGTGGGCTGATTTCTATAACCCCTCGATGTATCGTGATGCGGGCATCACCCGTGAGAGTGGGCTCGGGGACCCCTATGAGCTTCGTCAAATGGCCCTTGCGCATCCGAAGGGGATCGAGCATCGAGAAAAGGCGAGCAAAAAACTCGTCACGTATTTCCTTCGCAATGGGATGTTGACCGAGGCACCCGCTCTTTGATTCGTGACGCGAGAGATGGACATTTACGAACATGGATGAAGCGACGATCCGCAAGAATCTTCGACGTTGGATTCTCGATCACAGCAAAGCACAAGTCCGCGGGGATCTCGTCGATTCCACGCCGATTCTAGAACAAGGCATTCTCTCGTCGCTCGATATCGTAGAGTTCGTTCTCTACATCGAGTCGCTGCGAGGGGAGGAGGTCGATACCGACGCAATCGAACCCGAAGTGTTCACGAGTGTCGACACGTTGTGGGCTGGATTTTTCGAACCGTTGCGAGGCCAAAAAGAGGCGCCGGTGAGCGCTTGAAGAGCGAGAGAAAATCCGTTTAGAGTGGCTCATGCCGCGTACCCTTCGAACCGGATTTCTTGAATCGGCCGCACGATTTCCAGAGCGGCCAGCGCTCCATGTCGAGGGGCAACACATCCGATATGGCGACCTTCGCGATCGAGCGGCACGCATTGCGGCGACACTCGATCGTGAAGTGCGGGCGCTCGGTGTGCAGGAGGAGTTCGCGCTGACTGCGATTTTGGGCCATCGCCACGCGACGACCTTCGCCGGGATTTTGGGAGCGCTCTTTCGCGGCCATGGCTACGTGCCGCTCAACCCGGTGTTTCCGACGGATCGAACCCGCACCATGCTCGAACGGTCGCAAGTTCGAGCCGTGATCATCGACGCGGGGGCGACTGCGATCGTGGGCTCGGTGCTCGAAGGCGTGGAGAGGCAGCTCGTGCTTCTTTTGCCGGATGCGAGTGACGAAGTTCGAGATGGGCTTCGCGCCGCACATCCGCAGCATCATGTTCTCGGACAGAGTGATCTCGCTCCGGCGAATGAATGGATCGAGGGCGAGGCCTCATCCGATGACATCGCGTATTTGCTCTTCACGTCGGGGTCGACCGGCGTCCCCAAGGGCGTGATGGTGGCGCATCGAAATGTCGTCGCGTTTCTCGATTCGATGATCGAGCGATATGCGCCGACTCCTGAGGACCGCTTTTCTCACACGTTCGATCTCACGTTCGACCTTTCGGTCTTCGATCTCTTCATGGCATGGTGGTCGGGCGCGTGCGTGTGTTGTCCGACCGCTCAGCAGAAGGCGTTTCCTGGCAAATACGCGACGAGTGCCGAGATCACGATGTGGTTCTCGGTGCCCTCCACCGCGGTGCTCATGAACAAGCTTCGCATGCTCAAAGAGGGCGCTTATCCGAAGCTGCGATATGCGCTCTTTTGCGGTGAGGCACTTCCGGTCGAGGTGACGCAGCAGTTCGCAAAGGCGGCGCCCCACGCGATCGTCGAAAACCTCTACGGGCCGACCGAGCTCACCATCGCATGTACGCTCTATCGCTTCCATCCGGAGTCTTCTCCTGCGGAAAGCGAGCTTGGTGTCGTACCGATCGGCGAGCCTTATCCAGGAATGGACGTGCTCGTATGTGATGCTGATTTGCGGGAAGTGGCGCCGGGTGAGACAGGCGAGCTCTTGATGAGCGGTCCTCAGTTGACGCTCGGTTATTTTCGCGACGAAGAAAAAACACGCGCTGCGTTCGTGACTCCCAAGGGACGTGATCGCGTGTACTACCGCACTGGAGACCGAGTGCGTCGTCCGATCGGTTCGGCGCCGCTCATCTATCTCGGCCGCGTCGACAACCAGATCAAGATTCAAGGATATCGTGTCGAGCTCGGAGAAATCGAAGCTGTTCTTCGTGAGGTTGCCTCGTCCGATGTCGCCGTCGCGATTGGGTGGCCCAAGAGCGCCAGTGGTGCCGATGGCATCGTGGGCTTCGTGGGGGGCAGTGAAGCCGATGCAGAATCGATTCGTACCGCGGCTTGTGCGCGATTGCCGTCTTATATGCAGCCGCGCCAGGTTCGTTTCGTCCGAGAGTGGCCTCTCAACGCCAACGGCAAAGTGGACCGCAAGGTGCTCACCGATTGGCTCGATCAAGAATCGGGGAACAGTCGATGAGCGATCTGCGTTGGTATGTGAAGAAGGCCGCGCGAGGCGGAATGGCGTTGGGTGTCTGGGGATCGGGGGCGTTGCGAGCTGCGCAGATTGTTTCGAACAAGCCGCGCGTCCGTGCGCTCACCTACCATCGATTCGGGCACGAGCGTCGTGAGGCGTTCTGTGTGAGCCCATCAGATTTCGAATTGCAAATGGCATGGCTTTCGAGCCACGGGCTCGCGATATCACTCGAGGATGTGATCGCGTTCGTGCGCGGAAAGCGAACGCTGAAGGACGACTCCGTGCTCGTCACCATCGATGATGGATGCGTGAGCACGCTCGAAATCGCACTCCCGATATTGCAGAAGTATAGAGTCCCTGCGGTGGCCTTCGTCACTTCGAGCTTGATTGGGATGGGTGAGCTCGGATTGCCAGAACGATATATGAGTTGGGACGAGCTCCGAGCATGTGCGAAAGCGGGGCTCACCATTGGCAGCCATGCCTATTCGCATCGCTCACTCGGTCAGATGCCGATCGAAGATGCGCGTGACGAGGTACGCCGCTCTCGAGATCGACTCGAAGCCGAGCTCGGCCGAAAAGTGATCTCGTTTGCATATCCATTCGGCACACATGGCGATTTCAACGCGGGGACCGATCGAGAGTTGATGGCGGCTGGCTACGAAGTCGCGTTCAACTCACAGCACGGCGCCATCCATTTCGGCTGCTATCGTGATGGCGCGTCGATATCCCTTCCTCGGACCAAGGTCGAAGGGGGGGAGCCTCTTTTGATGTTCCGCCTGCTCGTCAAAGGTGCGATGGATCCGTGGCGGGCGATCGATCGAAATTTGTGGCGCTTTCAGAGGGAACGAAAAGAAATCGTGGCGGAGGAGCCGATCGCCCAGCGTGCTGCAGCGGAATGAACTCGTCGGCCGTGTCGTCCAGGCGGATGTCTCGGCGAGTGACGTCACGGCCTGGAGCGTCCAGGCGGACGTCTTAGCGAGCGACGACACGGCCTGGAGCGTCCAGGCGGATGTCTCGGCGAGTGACGTCACGGCCTGGAGCGTCTAAGCGGATGTCTCGGCGAGTGACGTCACGGCCTGGCATGTCCAGGCGGACACCTCAGCGAGTGACGACACTGCCTGGATCAGCCGGCTCGGCCGGAGGTTCGACGAGAACGGCTTTCTTCGTCCCCGAGGGCACGGTCAAGTCCTGAAAGATCGTCGGAAGCAGGTCCAGCTTTCCCGTGAAGCGAAGGATGCTCTCCACGACGCTGCGCGCGGAATAGTATGTGTTCAGCCATGCGAGGCGCGTCGCTTCGATGACTGGCGTCGCATGGCGGCGATCGGTCCGCATATCCGCGGAATGTCCGATGGCACTTGCCAGCGCGTTCATCGTCGATGAGAGCTCAGCGAGCCAGCTCGTACGATCGCGCACCGGTGAATCCTCGCGCTCGAACTGCTCGCCGATGCGCGACAGCGCCAGGAGGACCTGCGAAGCCCCTCTCGGTACGCCCGAGGCTGTGCCATCTTGGGCGAAGAACACGCGCCGGTCGATCGCACCCTTTGGATGAGCGTCGAGGTGGCGACTGAAGCGCATGAGCAGATCACGGCCTTGTTCGAGCACGGACTGCCTCGTCGTCGACCCAGCACGCCGCCCTGCATCTACGGAGTGCGTCGTCTCCAGCGCCGCTTTCATACCAAGGGTTGCTGCGTCGATCTGATCGGCGAAGAAAAGCAGACCCGTATCGAGCTCAGGGATCAGCCCCACCACGCGCTCGCGAATCATCTTGGACGCATAAGGGCCGTAAATCTGCGTCTCATCACGATCGATATACTTGTCGACCATTCCTTTATCCCCCTGTGTTGCGCTCATGTGGCGCGCGGTTTGGTGTGACGAGACTCGCGGCAGATTCGATGCACGTCAACCGAGGAACACCCGCTGCGGGCAAAAGGACGACTCCGCTGATCGACCCCCTCTTTCGCGACGGTATACTACCCACATGCCCAGGGCGCCCTTTGCCAATCTACGAGACGAACTCGAAGCGACGCCGGTCGTAGCAGCAGCGTGGGTCTTCGGATCCGTGGCGCGCGGCGAGGCTCGAGACGATAGCGATCTCGATGTGGCCGTTCTGATGCGCGACCCCCATATGAACGCGCTCACGCATCGGCGCGAGCTGAGCGATCTCGCAGCACGCCTCGAAAGCGCGGCCAAGCAGCCTGTCGACCTCGTCGTCCTCGGAATCCACGACCCCATCATTGCCCACCGCGTGCTTTCGGAGGGCATTCTCGTGCACGATCGAGACCGTGAGCGACGCGTCGATTTCACGAGCGATGTGCTCGCCCGATATCTCGATTGGGCACCGCGTTATGAAGCCGCCGCTTCGCGCAGCCTCGATGCGAACCGCGCCTGGGCAAGGAAGGTCGGCCCATGACCCGCTCCGAGATCGCGACCAAAGCCGCCTTCGTCCGCGAAGCGCTCGATGGACTCGAAACGATTTCACAATCGAGTCTCGAGTCCTTCTTATCTGATCGAAGAAACCTACCGTCGGCACTTCACTGGCTCCAAACCGCAATTCAGGCGTTGATCGATATTGGTCTCATCATGATCTCGGACCGAGGGCTTCCTGCGCCGCGAACCAGCACCGAGGTCCTCGAGCGACTCGAAGCGGCGGGCCATCTGCCCATGGGTTCGGCTGCACGCTGGCGGCCCATCGTCGGCTTCCGCAATCGAGTCGTTCACCTCTACGACCGAATCGATCCGGAGATCGTATATCGCGTTCTCGTCGAGGATCGCGAGGAACTCCGAGAGCTACTTCACCTGCTCATCGATGGAGCTGCTCACTGACTCTTTGCCACTCGCCTTGATTTTTCGTTGTCCTTTGCCGGCTGTCTCTGGTTCATGGGTCCTCTGCGGTCTATACATCTGCGATGTTGCGTGGACGCGTCTACCTCCTCGGCGTAGGTCCCGGGGATCCCGAGCTCATCACCCAACGCGCATCGCGAAGGCTCGCCGAAGCCGACGTGATTTTTTACGACGCGCTCGCGCACCCGGAGCTCCTCGAGCTCTGCCGTCGAGATGCCGAGAAGGTTTTCGTTGGAAGGCGCGATGAGCGCGCGAGCACGACGGTCGAACGCATGATCGCAAGCGCGCGCGAAGGCAATATCGTTGCGCGCCTCGAAGGGGAAGACTCCCATCGATGGGGATGCGGTTCAGAAGAAGCCGAAGCCCTCCATGCCGCAGGTGTCCCATTCGAAATCGTTCCGGGCGTGTCTGCGCCGAACGCGGTCTCTGTGTACGCTGGGATTCCTCTCACCCATCGCAGCTCCGCGAGCAGCGTGGCGTACGTCATCGCGACTGAATCAACCGAGAAAAGCTGCTCCAGTCACGATTGGGCCAAGCTCGCGACCGCCACTGAAACGCTCGTGATTTCTGCGGAGATGCACAGACTCGAATCGATCATGCGCCTCCTCGTGGCCCACGGACGAAGAAGCGACACGCCTGCGGCGCTCGTGGAATCGGTGTCACTTCCACGGCAGCGGACCATCGTCGCTACCGTGGAGACGATCGCAGAGCGTGCACACGAAGCGGGTGTTGGCACACCCACGCTCACGGTCATCGGTGATGTCGTGCAGCTGCGCGATGCATTGCGCTGGTACGATCGGAAGCCGCTCTTCGGTCGGCGCGTGCTCGTCACTCGCCCTGAAGATCGCTCTGAAGCCATGGTGCGTCGTCTCCGCGATGAAGGCGCAGAGGCCATCGCTCTTGCGGCGATCCGCATCGCGCCTCCTTTGGATCCTGCACCTCTCGAGCGCGCCGCGCGCGATGCGGGGACGTACGATTGGGTCATCTTTACGAGTGCGAGTGGGGTCGATGCGTTCTTCGCCGAACTCGAGCGTCAAGAGCGCGATGGACGCGCGTTTGGAACGGCGAAGATTTGTGCGATTGGCCCAGCGACCGCGGAGGCGCTGCGAAGGCATGGTCTACGCGCCGACGCCATCCCCACCGAGTTTCGCGGTGAAGGTGCGGCTCGAGTCATCATCGATGCGCACGAAGGAGATCCGAGCGGGCTCCGCATCTTGCTTCCTCGAGCCGAGGTCGCGCGTGAAGTTCTGCCGGACACTCTTCGCAATGCGGGCGCCCATGTCGATGTGGTGCACGCCTACCGAAACCTCCCCGCCTCGAAAGAAACCGAAGAGGCCATTCGACATGCCATCACGGAGCGTGAAGTCGATGTCGTGACGTTCACCGCGCCTTCGACCGTCGCAAGCATGGTTCGCATCCTTGGTGAGGACGCGCCCCGTATGCTGGCGCAGCTGACGACTGCATCGATTGGCCCCATCACCACGGCGGCCGCTGTGAAGCACGCGATTCGAATCGACGTCACGGCCCAGAGCTACACGGGAGATGGTCTGGTGGACGCTCTGCGCGAGCATTGCGTCGCTCCGCTCGGGCGCCTCGTGAGTTCGATCGCCCACGAGGAAGAAGGATAGCGATATCAAACGTTCGCGGGCAGGTGGAGTCCCGTCATCCTGCGAAATGCCCAGTCGGTCAGCCATCGAGGCAAGAAGCCCATCAAGATGGGGCCGAGCGCGTTGTAGAACGGGGCGACGTAACGAGCGCGCGGCCAACGTGCGACCGAGGCATGTTCGATCGCTCGAGCCACGGGCTGCGGGCCGACGGCGAATTGCTCGAATGTCGTTGGGTCCATGTGGGCCGCGGCAGTCAGCGTACGGCTGTAAGGAGATTCGGCTTGCGCATATTTGCGCACGAGACTCATCGTCGTGGACGTGAACTCGGTCTTGATGTAGCCCGGCTCGATCACCGAAACGCGGATACCGAACTGTCGGAGCTCCATTCGTAAAGCGTCGCTGAGTGCTTCGACCGCATATTTCGTCGCGTGATACACGCCGCCGAGCGGGAAGACCATTCGACCTCCGATGCTGCTGACGTTGATCACGCGACCCGCGCCACGCGCCCGCATCTCCGGGATGAATGCACGGGTCACAGCCAAGAGACCGAACACATTGGTTTCGAACTGTTGACGAATGTCCTCCTCCGATAAAATCTCCACGGGCCCAAGGAGGCCGTAGCCTGCGTTGTTGACGAGCACGTCGATCCCGCGCCCCTCCGTGATGCGATCCACTTCTCGCTTCGCGGCTGCGATCGACTCAGAGCACGTCACATCGAGTGCGGCGGTGTCGATCCCGAAGCTCTGCTGAAGCTCGGCCAAGGCGCTCTCGTTTCGACCCGTGGCGATCACCTTGTGTCCACCCGTTTTGAGGTGAATGGCCGTGTGCCGACCGATTCCGGTGGTGGCGCCCGTGATGAGGATGACTTTCTTCGACATGAATCGTTTCTCCTCGGATGGGATGAATGTTCATTCTGTTTGATGGCAAAAAAATAGAAGTCATTCCGCCTGGTCAGCGACGAATGGCCTCCCAACAGCATTGCTCTGCGGCTTCGAGCGTCGCCTCGTCCAGTTCGAGTCGACCTTCGGTCCAAGATCGCAACAAACCAAGAAAAACGCCCCAAATCACCGAAACAATCAGGTGAGGCGGAAGATTTTTCATCGCCTCTCGTTCGATGGCCTGACGAATGGTGTCCTCGAAGAGTTGGTTGCCATGCCCCTCGAGATGACGGCTCTCTTCATCCAAGTAAGGCGCGTGATGATGCAGCTCGAGGAACCGGACAGCGCGCGGGTTCACGTTCGCGTAGGTGGCCATCCTCAGAAAAAACGTGCGGAATTGTTCCCTTGGAGAACGATCGAACGGGAAATCGTTCAAAAGCGCGTCGAGCATCGCGCGCTTTTCTCGTCGATAGAGCGCATTGACGAGCTGCTCTTTGCTCTCGAAATATCGATAAATCGTCCCCGCACCCACCTTTGCGTGATCCGCCACCAACGGCACTGCGGTGCCATGAAAACCACGCTCACCGAACAAGTCGAGCGCAGATTCCAAGATCGCTTCGCGCTTGCCGGAATCAGCGCGTGGATCGCGTAGAGAACGAGTCATGGGGCGGAATGTTCATTCCGTGTCATGCCCCTGGAATGTCGTCAAGTGGAAGCGTGCGTGGGAGGGCCGTGGTAGGACGCGCGCCGAATGTTCGTGGCGATTGCCAAGAAGGTCGTGGTTGTCTGCGCGCTCTCGAGTGTCACCTTTGCATTCGGCTGTTCAGGGGGTGAGCACGCGAGAGAATCGTCTCGAGAGATGACTCGACATTCAGCGGTGGCTTCTCATCGAACGACGACGGAAGACGAGCACGTGGCGCCGCGTGCGACGGCACCTTGGGTCGTGCTCGAGCCACCCGGACGTGAACAGGTCACCGTGCGGGTCGAAGTTGCGCGAACGCCAGCGCAAACTCAGCGTGGTCTCATGTATCGCCGTGAGCTCGATCGAGACGCGGGCATGCTCTTTCTGTTTCCGCGAGCTCGTCATCAGACGTTTTGGATGCGAAATACGTATCTGCCACTCGACATGATTTTCATTACGAGCGAGATGCGCGTGCTCGGTGTCGTCGAGAATGCAACACCTGAAACCGACGAGGCACGCCAGGTGGATGGTATCTCGCAGTTCGTACTCGAAGTGAACGCGGGATTTGCGCGAGAACACAGCATCGGGCCTGGCACAACGGTTCGTTTCGAAAATGTTCCGGAGAGACCCCAGGAAGAAGAGTGGGAAGACTGATGCGCACGACCCAATCGATCGCAATATGCGTGTGGGTGCTTTTGCTCCTCAATGGATGTGAATGTGAAGGCGTCGAAGGGGAGAGAGCCAGCGGAGAATCGGTCGAGCAGAGCTCGCTCAGAAGCTCGCCGCCCGTGTCGACCACGGGCGTTACGTCCGATGGAGAGCAGATTGTGTTCGCAGGGCGTCCGCCCGCGGGTGCGCGTGCGGCGAGCAAGCAGGCGGAACGGTTGATCCGCGAGCCGAATGAGCCCGATCCGGAAGCCGGCGATTTCACGCTCGAAGAGGCTGTGGTCGGAATGCCGATCGATGGTCAACTGGTGGCGGAGATCACGACCGATCTCGGGACGATGTTTTGTGATCTCTATGCCGATCGTGCGCCTCGCACCGTCGCCAATTTCATTGGCCTCACGCGGGGTCGACGACCATGGTGGAACGCGCGGGCGGGGATGTGGAGTCGAGAGCCTTATTATCGAAGCACGACGTTCCACCGCGTCATTCCCGATTACATGATTCAAGGTGGCGATTATCTCGGTGATGGAAGCGGGACAGTCGGCTACACGCTTCCGTACGAACCTCACGAGACGCTCTCCCATGATCGTGCAGGGCGCCTCGCCATGGCGACGACGAGCGGTCCCAACACTGCGGGGGCGCAGTTCTACATCACCGATGGTCCGACACCTCAGCTCGATGGAACAGCAACCATCTTCGGGCAGTGCCGCCCCGATCATATTCCGGCGGAGATCGCGCGTGTCCCTCAGTCGGGCGCGCCCGACAACCATCCGCTCACGCCCGTGCGAATTTCGCGCGTGATCATTCAGCGGGTCGAAGGCGGGGCTGCTTCTGCGCGCATGACGACACCACGGCTGCCCGAGGGAGAGCCCGAGGTTCCGCGCGGCGCGAGTCCTGGTCCGAGTGAGCTCCGATCTCTCGAAGGGATGCGGCGAAGAAGACAGGCGGCGGAAGAGCAGCTGCGCAACCAGCAAATGCCTTGACCAGAGTCGCCTTGATCCTGGTCAGTCAGCTCTCGTTTTCCTCTTCTTCGGAGGAAGGACGCCTCGAGCCGCGTCGTGAAGGAGCGGGGCGGATCGTGGGGCCGACCTTCGCTTTGACACTCGGTGTCACCCCACCTGCATCGTTCGGGATGAATCGGATTTCGGTGCGAATCTCGAACGAGAGGCTCGTGAGCGCGCGCTGAAGCTCTTTGGCCAAATCCGCGGCTTCGAGGAACTCGCGCACTTCGCGCGCGACGACACGCACCATGGCGTTCTTGGTCTCGTCGACTTGCGAGAGGACATACCCCGCGAGCTCTTTGGGGAGCTCGACTTTGCCGACCACGCCTTGAAGCGCTTCACGGCTATTGGTGAGTGTGCCGATGCCCGTCTCGAGACCCTTTTCGATCGCGCGCTTCAAGATTTCCGGCAAGATCCGCTCGAGCCGTTTGCGACGGCTCTCACGTGGACCACCGACATCGGCCCCTTCGGAGCTTTCGTCTTCGTGCTCGTCGTCGAGGGCATCGTCTTCTTCGTCGTCGCCGTGATAGACCACGCTTGACCTCTAAAGCAGGTGCGAGCCTAGGTCAACGTATCGATTTGGCGGGCGCGCTTCCCCGACGATAGCAAGAAAAGTGGCAGAAATCCTTTTTGTTTCAAAGCCGATCGAGCCTCCGTGGAACGACGGAAGCAAAACTCTCGTCCGTGATTTGGTGTGCTCTATCCAGAGGCATACGCCGATCGTATTGGCCACGAAAAGCTCTCGTTTCGAGCCTGCGGGAGTGCGCGTCGAGAAAATTTTCGGTGAGCGCGCGAACGCTCACGCGCTCTCGCTTCGTGAGGCGTCGAAGGCATTGGCTCGTTTGGCGTTGGGACGTGGAGATCTCGCGCATTTCTTCTTCCAACCCAACCCACGGACGTCGTGGGCCGCGCGCGCCATCCGACGCGTCCGACCGCGCCCCACGGTGCACACCGTCTCGAGCGCGCCCCGACGGGATGGAGCGCTTCGTTCGCTCCACTTCGCCGATCGCACAGTCGTGCTCTCGCGGGCAACGGAACGCTGTCTTCTCGAGGCGGGTGTTCATGGCGTCGTACGAATCCCACCTGCTGTCGCACCGCTCGAGGTGCCCACGGAGCTGGAGCGCGCCGAGACCCGCGCACATTTCAATCTCCCGAACACGGAAGCGCTCATCACGTTTCCGGGAGACCTCGAGCGTGGCGCAGAGCTCGCGATCCACGCGCTCGCGCAAGTGCCCGATGCGGTGCTCGCGTTGGCGTATCGCAACAAAACATCACGAGCGAACGACGCCGAGCCACGCTTGAAGGCGCTCGCCGCGGCCATGGGCATTGCCGCTCGTGTTCGTTGGATCGGCGAAACACCACGGATCCTTTCTCTTCTGGGCGCGTCCGACGTCGTGGTGCTGCCGTCACGTGATCTCGGTGCCAAGGTCGACCTTCCCTTGGTTCTCATCGAGGCCATGTGGCAAGCCCGGCCTGTCATCGTGGCGCGCGATGGTTCGGCGGAAGAACTCGCGGAGGGGGGCGCTGCCATCGCCATCGAGACCGAGACCGATGCGCTTGCGGCCACACTTCGCTCTCTTCTCGATGACACCATCGTGCGGCGCGCCATCGGCGAGCGCGCGCGCGCGGCGGCGATTGCCAATCACGAGCCATCGCGTATGGCAGCGCGCTACGAAGCCCTTTACGACGAGCTACTCACATGAGCGATGACACGCGCAACCAGCGCTACTACGACGACTTCAGTACCCATTACGATCATGGCCGCGACCAGGGGTATCATGCGCTCATCGATCGACTCGAGGCCGAGCTCGTGATCGAACATGCGCAGGGTGCTCGTGTGCTCGAGGTCGGTTGTGGGACGGGGCTCGTGCTCTCGAAGGTCGCCGACATCGCGGGGCATGCCGTGGGCGTGGATCTCTCCCGTGGAATGATCGAGAAAGCGCATTCGAGAGGTCTCTCGGTCGTTCGAGGGAGCGCGACGGCGTTGCCCTTCGCCGATGACGTGTTCGATGTGGTCTATAGCTTCAAGGTCCTTGCGCACGTGCCAGGGATCGAAGCGGCGCTCGCCGAAATCGCACGGGTGACGAAGCCGGGCGGGATCATGCTTCTCGAGTTCTATAATCCATGGAGTCTCCGCTATCTCGCGCGTCGGATCGCAGGGGCACGTCGGATTGGACGTGAGCACACGGAGGCGGATGTATCCACCCGTTGGGATTCCCCAGTCGCGATTCGCCGAATGTTGCCGCCCACCGTATCTCTCATGGATTTGCGCGGCATCCGCGTGTTCACACCCGCCGCATTCGTTCACTCGGTGCCAGGTCTCGGCACACGGCTCGCCCGCGCAGAAGCACGCGCGAGCCGCTCGCCGTTGAGCATCTTCGGTGGGTTTCTGGTCGCCATCGCCCGCAAGCGTTGAAGCGAACACGTGCACCCTTGCTCTGCCATGGGCGTCGGTCTATAGGCTCATGAGTCATGAGTGCGAGAACGGAAGAAAGCGCTGTCGAGCGCCTGCGCAAGCAGGCGGAACGCGCGATCGCCGAAGCGCATGGGCGTCGCACCGTTGAACCACTGCTCGAGCGCCTCGTCAGCCTTGCCACGGACGGCAGTGAAGCGAGTGTCTTCGCGCATCGACATCTGGCCGAATATCGGCTCGAAGATCATCCCTGGCGCGCGCTCCTTCACTTGCGCAAAGTGGTGGGTGTGCATCCGGAAGATGATGTGGTGCACGCGCTCATGGGGCTCTCTCACGCGCTGCTCGAGAACTTTCGCTCGGCCGTGTCGTCCTACCGGCGCGCCATCGCCCTTGCCCAGAAAAATCCGTGGTATCACCACAACCTTGGGCATCTGCTCGATGTCGCCCTCGATGAGCCGGCGCAAGCGGTGCGGTATTTGGAATACGCGCATCGCGCTGCGCAACCGGTCGAACACGAGATCACCGCATCACTTGCGCATTGTTTGGCTCGGTTGGGCAGGCTCGAAGATGCCCGCGTGCTCGCACGCACTGCGTGTGATGCCGCGCCCCGGAATCGGGATCACAAACAGCTTTTGGCATGGATTGAATGTGGTGCTCCCAAAGATGGGGGCGACCCCCGGAAAAATGGAACAGAGGGGCGCTCACGAACGCTGTCGTCGACAGGAGAACTCGCTTCGTCCGGGAGTACGGAACCTGCGGAGACGAATGGACGGACCAGGGCGGCCAAGCGATCGAAGCGGGCCGTACACGCGCTTCAGCCGAGCGATGCGCAAGAGCCGGTGCTCGAGCTTCTCGAGCGTGTGATGCGTGAAGGTGGCTTTACGCCAGAGCATTTTGCCCGTGCGCGGCGGCTTTGGATCGATTACCGGGCGACACGGGGTCGAGAAGAGCGCACATTTCGTGCGCCGAAACCTGATGTTTGTGCTGCGGCGATCGAGTACGCCATCGCTCGTCTTCACGGTCTCGATGGAGTGAGCCGTGCGTCGGTGGCCCGGCGGTATGGGGTGAGCGCGCGGTCGGTCTCTGAACGATGGGGCGACATCCAAGTCGTGCTCGCGCTCAAGCCCGATGATCCCCGTTACGCACTCCATTGAGAAAAATCTGAATTGCAGGCTCGAGCCTCCATGTTGAGGTACGCTCCCACACGTGGCGTGTATCCTCCATATCGAGGACGATTCGAGAAATCGACTTCTCGTTCGAAAGCTCCTTGCGGCGACCGGGCACGAAATCATCGATGCCGAGACGGGGCTCGAGGGGATTCGACTCGCAGGGGAAGTCTGTCCGGATCTCGTCCTCGTCGATATCAATATCCCCGGGTTGGATGGCTATGAAGTCACGCTGAGACTTCGTGGCATTGCTCGTCTCTCTGGTGTTCCGATCGTCGCGATCACCGCCGAGGGTGATCGTGAAATGAGCTTGGCGGTTGGATGTGACGGCTTTTTGGAAAAGCCGATCGATGCACGTAAATTTCCTCGCCAGATAGAGAAGTTCCTCCGAGGGCATCGCGAGCGCAACGACGACAGCGGCGAAGTGCGCCTTCGCGAGCAATCGCAGCGCATCGTCGAACGGCTCGAGGAAAAACTCGTCGCGCTCTCCGATGCCAATCAGCAGCTCGAGGAGATGATGCGGCTCCGACGTGAGTTCCTGAGAAATCTCTCGCACGAGTTGGCCACACCGATGACACCGGTGATCGGATACTTGAAGCTCCTCCTCGATGAAGATCTCGGGCCTGTGACTCCTCTTCAGCGCAAAGCGCTCATCTCGGTCGATGCCGCGACATCACGATTGCGTGCCCTCATCGATACGTTGCTCGACGTGAGCTCGCTCGAAACGGGGCGTCTCCATTTTTATTCGCGGGACTACGATTTTTCGAAGATCGCCAAGCGCGCGATGGATGAGAGTCGGGCGCGATTCGTGGATCGGCGCATTCAGCTGCATGAATCACGAGTGCACGGGTCGATGCCAGCGACGGGGGATCCCGACAAATTGCGTCGTGCCATGGCGCATCTCCTCGACAACGCACTGAAGTTCACGCCGCTTGGTGGAGTGGTCGCCATCACCATTCGACGTCTCGAGACCAATGGCGATTTCGCATACGAGTTCGTGGTGGCCGACAGCGGGCCTGGGGTGCCGCCGGATCGGCTCGCGAAGATCATGCTTCCCTTTTATCAGGTGGACGGATCGGTCACGCGGCAACATGGTGGAGTCGGACTCGGGCTCGCTTTCGCGCGTCGAGTCGCCGAAGCCATGGGTGGCGAAATCACCGTGCGGAGCCCACCCGAAGAAAACCTGGCGGATGGACTGACTGGCACCGAGGTCATCTTGCGAATCCGAGCGCGACCTCAGCTGCCCGCCAACACCCATCCCCTCGAATGAGCGATGGATGGGTCTCTATTTTGATCATCATGCCGCGGCGCCTCTCTGCGAGAGCGCCCGATGGGCCATGGACCAGGCACGTGAGCTCGGATGGGCAAATCCGTCGAGTGCGCATGCAGCAGGGCGTGCATCACGGGCGATCCTCGAACGGGCCCGTGAGCATGTCGCGATGGCCATCGGTGCATCGCGCGCCGATATCGTCCTGACGGCGGGCGGGACCGAAGCGTGCAATCTCGGCATTCGAGGCCTTGCCTCGAGAGGCTCTCACATCGTCACCACCGATATCGAGCATCCGGCGGTGGCCCATGCCATCGCCAAGACGCATGCGCGCGTGACACGTCTGAGCGTCGTTCATGGTCGTCCTCCTTCGGAGGACGAAGTGTCGCGCGCGATCACAGACGATACCGCGCTCGTCGCCATCCAGAGGGTCAATCACGAGACCGGAACGATCTTGCCGGTCGCCAGTTACGCAGAGATTTGCCGCGCCCGCAGGGTTCCTTTGTTCGTCGATGCAACCCAAGCGCTCGGAAAAATTCCGCTCGATGTGGGTACGCTTGGAGCGAGCGTCGTTGCGTTCGCGTCGCATAAAATCGGTGGGCCCGCGGGAGCAGGCGCGCTTTGGATCGCACGTGATGCAGGTGATTTGAATCCGCTCATCGTGGGTGGATCCCAAGAGCGAGGGCGACGTGCCGGCACCCCCGACGTCGTGTCGGCGGCAGGCTTTGGCGCCGCATGTACGAACCTCCCGAATCGACTCGCCGCGATGCATGGCATCGCTGTGGCGCGTGATCGTCTGGAGCGAGCGCTCATCACGATGGGCGCTCTACGCAATGCGCTCGAGGCAGAGCGGGTGGCGACCGTGACGAACGTGGCGTTGCGAGGATGGCGCGGCACCACGCTCGTGGCCGCGCTCGATCTCGAAGGGCTCGAGGTCGCGAGCGGAGCGGCATGTTCTTCGGGCGTGGATGCGCCTTCGCCCGTCATCACAGCGATGCACAGTGACGAACCGTGGAGAGCCTCGAGCTCATTGCGGCTTTCACTCGGCCCCGAGACGAGCGAACAGGATGTGACGCACACGATCGAGATCGTGAAACGAGTGCTCGCGCGCCGACCGAGTTGAACGAGCTCGTATTCACGCGACACGACTTCAGAGGATGTCGAAGTTTGATCGTTGTGCGTCAGCGGCAGTCACGATTCGGATCGCAAGTGCGCGAAAGTAGATCGGTTTTGATCGGTCGTGTCGTTCTCGTGCGGCGTTCTTTTCAATAGAAAGAAAGTCTGTGGCGCACTTGACGATCGGGTGTACATGCGCCACGTCGCGGGAAATGGCGACCAATCGAGAGCGGGTGCTCGTGGCGATGAGTGGTGGCGTCGATTCGTCCGTCGCGGCGGCGTTGCTTCATGAACAAGGCTTCGATCTCGTCGGCGTGACGATGCATCTTTGGGATGCGAGCGGCGATGCGAAGGTGGGACGATGCTGCGCACCCGAGGACCGTGAGGATGCTCGGCGCAGCTGCGATGTGTTTGGGATTCCGCATTATGTGATCGACGAGCGCGAGGCATTTCGCACCGAGGTCGTGGATCCTTTCATCGATGCGTATCGTGCGGGGAGCACACCGAGTCCGTGTGTGGCGTGCAATCAGCACGTCAAGCTTGGACGGCTCGCAGAACTCGCAGACTCGTTTGGTTGTGATCGCATCGCGACGGGTCATTACGCGCGCATCGAGCGTGATCCCGAGAGCGGAGCCCCAGTCCTTATGAGAGGCCGCGACGCAAGCAAAGACCAGAGCTATTTCCTCTACGGTGTTCCAAGCTCGATCCTGGCGCGCATGGTGTTTCCGCTCGGGGAGCTCGTCAAAGATCGAACCCGAGAAGAAGGTCGTCGGCTCGGCGTGCCCAATTGGGACAAAAAAGACTCACAAGAGCTCTGTTTCGTGCCCGACGGGGACATCGGTGGATTCATCGAGCGAGAGACTTCACGGGTGGGGAAATCTGGGCGGATCGTCGATGATTCGGGACACGAGATCGCCACACACGAGGGGATTCATCGTTTTACGATCGGGCAACGTCGTGGGCTTGGGCTGACGGGGCCCGCGAGCGATGGAAAGCCCCGTTACGTTCTCAAGATCATCGGTGACACAGGGGATGTCGTGGTCGGTGGGGAAGAGCGTCTCTTGCGGTTCGAACTCGACGCTCGCGATGCGGCATGGGTGGGTGAGATCCCATCGGGGAGTTTCGAGGCGGACGTTCAGATTCGGCATCGCCATCCGGCGGCGAAAGCCACGGTCGAACCTGAATCGACAGGGTTCCGTGTCCGATTCGAGACACCTCAGCGGGCCATTGCTCCAGGACAAGCGGCTGTGATCTATGTTGGACCACGGGTGGTCGGTGGTGGCACGATCACCAGTGCGCGATGAAGCGAACCGCGATCACAGGAACATGGATGATCCTCCTCTGGGCTTGCTCGGTGGGGCAGGGGAACGGCGTGATGACGGGGAGCGTCGCGGATCCCTTTTGTGAGGTCGATATCCCCGAATATTCGCTCCATCCCACGTTTTTCTCGGCCGACGTCGTAGAGGAACGCAACATGCCAGAGCCGATGCAGCGCTTGACGTTGCGTGTCCAACGCGGGAGCTATCGTGAGGGATACAGCGATGGATTCGTCGTGTTCATTCGTGATGCGAATGAACTCGCGCGGAGCTTCCTGGGGGTGCCGCTCCCGCTCAGCACGGGTGACGATGCCCCGGTCCGAATGACGATCTACATGAACGAGACCTGTGATTCAGGGTTTCCACAAGAGTTTTGGCAGGTGCCGCTGGTCCTGCCGGCGATTCAGGGGACGATCACGTTCGATGCGATATACGCGCCCGATCTTGCGCCGGACAACACTGAGATCACGGGGCATTTCGAGGGGGCTTTGTTTCAGTCGGAAGAGCGACCGGAGCGCATGGCGATGATGGATGGGTCGTTTTCTTTCTTCTATCAGCGGGGCCGACCGGCCCAGCCGTTCCCGTGAATCATCCCGTGAAAACAAAAGTCATCGAGGGCCGCGTGCGTGGCTTCGCCAAAGAGGGGGATGCTGTCGTCGAGACCGCACAGGGATTGGTGTTTGCGCCTTTCGGATTGCCAGGCGAAAGAGTTCGTCTCGAAGAGGTCCACAAAGCGGGCAAAGTCCTCCGCGCACGTCATCTGCGCGTGATCGAGGCGTCGGTGGATCGTGTCACGCCGACCTGCGCGCATGTCGTCCGCTGTGGAGGATGCCCCTGGATGCACGCGTCTGCGGAGGCGCAAGGCCGCGCGAAGCTTGCGTTCGTGGAACGTGCCCTCGCGCGGGTGCCGGGGCGTTCGAACGTGGAGATTCGGTTCACGAAGGCCGAGGCGATGCTCGAATATCGCCAGCGGGCGCGCTTCGCGTGGAAGCGAACGGGCCGAGGCGTCGTGCTCGGCTTTCGCGCCCGGAGACGCGAGGTCATCGCGGATATCGATCGTTGTGAGGTGCTTCGTCCGGAGCTCGATCGAGCATGGACGCTCGTGCGCAGAGAGCTGGCCCCTCATCTCCCGGGCAGCGGTGAGCTGCAGCTGGCGCTCGGACACGCGAACCTCGCCGTGATCGGCATCACGACCGAGGACGTTCCATCGCGTGCTCTTTATCAAGTGCTCGAAGAGATGGTGCAAGAGCGTGCGATCGCGGGAGCGAGTGTGCGCGCGGGCGGCGCGAGCGTTGCGACGACCATGGGAGATCCGCGCCAGGTGAGCGCCGATGTCGAGGGGAGGTCGATGTTCGGTGATGCATTCGGCTTCAATCAGGCGCATGCCGAGGTCAATGCTTCTCTCGGGCGGCGTGCGCTCGAGCTCGCCGAACCCAACGACGCACGTGTGCTCGAGCTCTTCGCGGGGCACGGGAACCTGACGTTGGGTCTCGCAGCGCGGGCTCGTTTCGTTCGCGCGGTGGAGCTCAATTCCGCCGCCACGAGCGCGCTCGCCGTGAACCTAGAGAAGCACGAGCTGGCTTCACGAGCGCAGGTGATCACGGGCGATGCCACGCGGTTCATCGGGGTCGCGCGTGGAGAGGCTCCTTGGGACGTCGTGGTGCTCGATCCACCACGAACAGGAGCGAAAGAGGCGATGGCTGCGATCGCAGAGGTTCGCCCCGAACGTGTCGTGTACGTTTCATGTGATCCAGCCACGTTGGGGCGGGATCTCGAGGCGCTCGGTCATGCGGGGTACCAACTGGATGCGGCCGAGGCCTTCGACATGTTTCCCCAGACAGCCCACGTCGAGACGCTCGCTCGCATGCGCCGGAACGAATTTTCAAAATAAACGATGATTTGAGTCCCCCACTGGGTTCCATGTGGGATTTGAAATCGCGATATGACCGAGAAAGTCGGGGTTGGCCGGCACAATTCCGTTCGTCGTGATAAAAGGAAGGCATGCTGCCTGTATGTCGTCCACTCGTGTTCGGGTGCGCGGTCGTTTCGTGTTTGATGTGGGCTCCAGTGGCTCTCGCCGAGCCCACAGTCCTCGTTCAAGTGCGGCGAGCCGGTGTGCCCGCCGAGGCCACCGTGTTCCTTCGCGATGCGAACGGAACCATCTCGGGGACGTGCCACACGACTCAAGGGAGCTGTCGAATCGAACGCGTTGCGCCGGGAAGGCACCACGTTTGGGCGCGCGATGATTCGGGACGAGAGAGCGTGGCACGCCAGGTCATGCTTCCGCCGGAAGGTGAAGTCACCTTGGTGGTCGCAGCTCCCTGATATTTACGCAGTCTTGGACCGCGTCATGAGCTCGATGGTCGAATCGACGTCGTCCTCTCGTGCGACCAAGAGGATGGTGTGGCCTCCATGGACGATCGAATCGCCGCGCGGCGCGACCACGCTTCCATGCGCGAGGGAGATCCCTGCGATGATGGCTCCGCGTGGAAACTCTTTGGACGTCCCAATCTCACGGACGGTGCGACCCGCAACTTCGGCGTCTTCGGGCACGGTGATTTCGAACGCGATGGAATCGCCGGTGCCGAGCACCATCGAATGACGTACGCGTGGGTGTTCGATCGCGACCGAAAGCGCCTCCACCAACGTTTCGATTTCGCCGAATACTTGGTCGATCCCAGCGCTCGCGTAAATCGAACGGTAGCTGGGATCGCGAAGGCGGACCAAGACACGTTTCGTTCCGAATGAGCGTGCGATGGCTGCGACGGCGAGGTTGTCGGCGTCGCGACGGAGCATCGCAGCCACGACCTCGGCTCGTTTGACGTCCGCGGCCGCAAGGACGCGCGGATCGGTGCCATCGCCAACAATCGTCGCAAGCCCATGCTCACTAAAGCCACGTGTGGCCGTGGCGGCTTCACGATCGACGAGTGTGACGTCATGTCCACCACGTCCAAGGCTCACGGCGAGATTGGTTCCAGCCAGTCCTGCGCCGACGATCACGACCCTCATGATTCGTGCTCCTCGTGTCCTTCGCGTTCCTCGTGCTCTCGCAACGCGAGCAAACTGCGATCGATCTCTGTCAGATGTTGTTCGGCGACATCGGCATCGAGAACTCCACGCCTCGTCGCTGCCACGAGCGCTCCTCGTTGCGCTTCCAAAATCGAGACTTCGACCTGAACGTCTTCACCCTTGATCTCCACTTCCCGGATGACGCGCTCAGCGTCGAGCGCTCGCCTCTGCAAAGCAGCCTTTTTCTCGGCGTGTGCGCGTCGAGAAATCAGTCCTTCATCATGAAGAGCGTCGACTTCCGCTTGGCCACGACGCGAGACGATGAGAGCGGCCCGCGCATCCGAGATCCGGGGGTCTCCCACGCGCTCCACCACTCCCAACCAGCGCAGAAAACGCGCGAAGGGGAGGGCTTGCGTCACGAGCGTGATGAAGGTCACTCCGAACACGATCGCCACCAAACGTGGTTTGAATGGAACCGTGGCGGGCAGAGCGAGGACGGCAGCCATCGAGAGTGCCCCTTTGATGTTGCCGATGACCATCACGTGCTGCCAGCGCATGAGGACGCGTTCGCCCATCATCCGCAGGCCCGCAAAGCTGCCGTACACCGCGAGGGCGCGTCCCAAGTGCAGCGCTGCGAGTGAGAGGAGGATCGCCGGCGCTTCAGAGAAGAGTAACGCAGCATCGATTTGCATGCCGACGAGCAAGAACACGAACACATTGAGAGCGAACCCGATCGTCTCCCAAAAGCTCCGCAACGCGAGCACGCGCGAAGGAGGGAGAGATTTGCGCGCGGCATGCCCGAGCGCGAGCCCCACGATGACGACCGCGATGACCGGGGATGCGTGAACCTCTTCCGCGAAAAGTGACGCGCTGAACACCACGACGATGGTGACGAGCACCGCCGTGAGATGATCAGGAGTGGCTCGAAGTACGGCGGCGCCGAGCGCACCAAATGTCCCACCCACCAGCGCTCCGCCGATGATGGCGACGACCAACGCACGAGCGACGGTGAGAGGCTCGGCGTTGATGCCAGCTGCGATCATGGCCGACGCAGAGACGAGGACGAGCGCGGTCCCATCATTGAAGAGACTCTCCCCCTCCATGATGGCGGCGAGTTTCTGAGGAACCCGCACGGCGCGAAATGCGAGCAGGACGCTGACCGTATCGGTGATCGCGAGGAGCGCCCCAAGGACGAGGGCGATCGCGAAGGGGAGATTCAGCGCGTACGTCGAAATCGCAGCCGTGCCGAGCAGGGCTGCCGCAACCCCCGGGATCGCGAGAACCAGAATCGGCTTTCGAGCTTCTCGGAGATGATCGAGGTTGGCAGCGAGCGCGCCTTCGAACACGAGCACAGGGAGCACACCCACCAACATGAGTTCTGGGTTGAGCGGCGCCGGCGGTAAGACGTGCAGGACGACGAGCCCGAGTCCAACCAGGACGAGGGCAACATTGTATGGAACTTGTATCTTTTTTGCCCCGATCGCGACGGCGGATCCAACGGCGAGGATCCACATCATGGCTTTGAGCGATTCGTGCATCGAACCCTGTTCCGTGTTTTGGTCGCGAGAGTATGCGGAGCGAGCGATTGGACCAAGCGCGAATTCTATTCTGGATAAAGAAACTTGGAGACTCACGGACCGTCTTGCTCAATGGACACAGAGAGAGTAGCGATCCAACCCGATGAAGTGCCCGTTTTGCGGCACCTTGGAAAACAAGGTGATCGATTCACGCCTTTCGCAGGCTGGTGAGGTGACCCGTCGCCGTCGCGAGTGCGAGAAATGCGGACGTCGCTATACGACCTATGAGCGTGTCGAGCAGGTGTTGCCGCTCATCATCAAGAAGGATGGTCGGCGTGAGCCGTTCGACAGGATCAAGGCGTTTGGTGGGGTGAGGCGAGCTTGCGAGAAAAGGCCTGTATCCCAAGAGTCGCTCGAACGTTTGATGGATGGAATCGAGCGCGCTTTGGTGGAAACAGGGGAGAAGGAAGTCCCTTCATCGATGATCGGTGAAAAGGTGATGGAGGGGCTTCGAGGGCTCGATCCGGTGGCGTATCTGCGGTTTGCGAGCGTGTATCGCTCGTTCGCGGATCTGCACGAATTCATGGCTGAAATCTCTCAACTCTTGCCGGAGCCGCCCAAGAGGTCGTCGTGAATGGGGATGTCGACGCACGCATGATGGGGCTCGCGCTGGCGGCGTCGAGAAAAGGACGCACGGCTCCGAACCCTCACGTGGGTGCGGTGATCGCGATCGGCGAAGAAGTGATCGCGGTCGGTCATCATGAGCGAGCAGGACAAGCTCACGCCGAGATCGTGGCTCTTCGAATCGCGGGTGAACGCGCCCGCGGAGCGACGCTCTACTGCACGCTCGAGCCGTGCAATCATCATGGGCGCACGCCGCCTTGCACAGAGGCGATCGTCACGGCTGGGATCGCACGGGTGGTCATCGGTTGCGCGGACCCAGCGCAGCATGGGACGCCCTCGGGGGCGACGCATTTAACGAACGCTGGGCTCGAGGTGTCCATCGGCGTTCGTGAGGACGAAGCTCTCGAAATCATTGAAGATTTCGCTTGTCTTGTGCAAAAGAAGCGCCCTCTCGTCATCATCAAAGCCGCGGTGACGCTCGATGGACGGATCGCGGCGCGCGGGGGGGATTCGAAATGGATCACGGGAATCGAAGCGCGGCGTGAAGCGCATCGACTGCGCGACCGCGCCGATGCGGTGATGGTTGGCGTCGGGACTGTCCTCGCCGACGATCCGTCGCTCGATGTTCGTCTGATTCCAGGGAGAAACCCAGTACGGGTGGTGCTCGACTCGGAATTGCGCACACCGCTCTCTGCGAAGCTCGTGTCGAGCAGCACATCCCAGGCGACATGGCTGGTGCATGGCGTCCACGCGTCTGCGGATCGGCGCGCTGCGCTCTCGGCCGCAGGTGTCGTTTTGATCGAAGCGCCACTCGTGGATGGCTCGATCGATCTGAACTGGACACTTCGTGAGCTTGGCCGCAGGGACATCATGCGGCTCTTGGTCGAAGGGGGAGCTCGGGTCCATGGTACGTTGCTCGAACGAGGGCTCGGAGATCGCGCTGAGATCTTCGTCGCGCCGTTGATTCTTGGAGATCGCGAAGGAAAGCCCCTCGCGGATGTGTCGTCTCCTCCTCAGCGGATCGAGGACGCGTTTCGTTTGATGGACCTCGAGATCGACACGCTCGGATGCGATGTGAGGTTTCGAGGGCGCATTCAGCGGCCCCATGCGCAGGACGCGCAAAAGGAGTAGGGCATGTTTACCGGCTTGGTTCAGGCGGTTGGCGAGGTGCGCGTGATAAGCCGCACGACGACGGGGGCCACGCTGTCGATCGCGCATCCTTTTGGCCCTCTCACGCTCGGAGAGTCGATCGCGGTGAACGGCGTTTGTCTGAGCGTTACCGCGATGCCGGAAGGTTTGTTTGCCTGTGACGCGTCGCTGGAGACGCTGTCCAAGACGACCCTCGGCTCCATCGCACGGGGCAGCTCGGTTCATCTCGAACGCGCATTGCGGGCGGGGGATCGATTGGGAGGCCATCTCGTCAGCGGACATGTCGATGGTGTGGGCCGGGTCGTCTCGAAATCGGCGCTGGGCGAGGCCCTTCAAATGACGTTCGAAGCGCCGGCCGTCCTTGCGCGGTTTTTCGCGCCCAAGGGGTCTGTGACAATCGATGGCATCAGTCTGACGGTCAATCGTGCGACCCGTACGACATTCGATGTCGTCCTCGTCCCCATCACTCGGGCCGAAACACGACTCGACCAAAAGGCGGTGGGGGATTCGGTCAATCTCGAAATCGACGTCCTTGCCAAATACATTGCGCGTCTCCTCGGACAGCCCGGCGTGGACGGGGTCGCACCTTCGAACCCGGTGCTCGAAGCGCCCGATGGGGTTGACCTCGACCTCCTGACGCGCGCGGGATATCTCTAGGGCGCGGGCTCAAGCGGAAGGCGATAGATTCCATGGAAAATCACCGAAACGACGGCATCGCGAGGGTCCTCCGCGCGCTCGAAGAAATCCGCGCGGGGGCGATGGTGATCCTCGTCGATGATGAGGATCGCGAAAACGAGGGCGATCTCGTGATGGCCGCTGAGAAGGTCACGCCCGAAGCGATCAACTTCATGGCGAAATGGGGGCGTGGGCTCATCTGCCTCACGTTGCCCGAAGAACACGTCCGACGGCTCGAGTTGCCGATGATGGTCGATGACAACCAGTCGTCGCGCTCGACGGCGTTCACGGTTTCCATCGAAGCACGACACGGTGTCTCGACCGGCATCAGCGCAGCGGACCGTGCCCACACCATTCGCGTCGCGGTGGCAGACGGTGTGATGCCCTCTGATTTGGTGAGCCCGGGACATGTCTTCCCGCTCAAAGCGAAACCTGGAGGCGTCCTTCAGCGCACGGGGCACACCGAAGGGTCGGTCGACCTCGCGCGCCTCGCGGGGTTCAAGCCAGCGGGCGTGATCTGCGAGATCATGAACGACGATGGAACCATGGCGCGAATGCCAGATCTCCGTTCGTTTGCCGAGACACATGGCGTTCGAATTCTCTCGATCGCGGACTTGATCGAATATCGCCTTGCGCATGAGCAGATGATCGAGAAGCGAATCGAGGGTGAGTTCACGCTGCCGAGTCACAAGACGTGGGTCGCGCATGTCTTCGCGCTCAAACACGACGGAGAGCGAGAGTTCCTCGCGTTCACCCACGGTGATATCGATGAATCACCGACGCTCGTCCGCATGCACAAGGGCAGTGTGCTCGGCGATGTCTTCGATGTTCGCAGCCGTGGTCGAGTGGCGCTCAGCGATGTCGTCGAACGCATCGAGGCGGAGGGGCGTGGAGTGATCGTATTCATTCCAGGGCCTCTCGATCTTCATGCCGACCTCGCGCAACGTCTCGGACAGACCGTGACGCCAAGACATATGGACAGCGGTGAGGTCCTGCGTGAATACGGGCTTGGCGCTCAAGTGCTCAGGGCTTTGGGGCTCAAACAGATTCGTCTCGTGACGAATCGACCTCGGCGCATCGCAGGAGTCGATGGATATGGGCTCGAAGTGGTCGAGCAGTTGATGATCGGAGACGACACCGAGACAAGCGGGGAGATGGACGTCGTCGAGCTGCTGAAACACGGATGAATCAAACGACACGTGCATCGTGGCGTGGTTCGGATTACAAGTCGGCGCACGAGGAACGGATGACGGGTACGATGATCGAAATCGAGGGTACATTCGAAGCGCCGGACGGCGCGCGGTTCGGGATTGTCGTCTCGCGGTTCAATCATTTCATTACGGATCGATTGCTCGAAGGAGCGCTCGACGGCTTCCGCCGCCACGGGGTGTCGGAGGACAAGTGGGTCATCGCGCGGACTCCGGGTGCGTTCGATCTTCCGTGGGCAGTGCGGCAATTGGCATCGGGCAAGAAGCTCGACGCCGTGCTCGCGCTCGGCGCAGTGATCCGAGGGTCCACCCCGCATTTCGATTTTGTCGCAGCCGAAGCGGCCAAAGGCTGCGCTGGTGTGATGATGGAAACCGGTGTTCCTGTGATCTTCGGAGTGTTGACCACCGACACGATCGAACAAGCCATCGAGCGCGCGGGCACGAAGGCTGGGAACAAGGGCTGGGAAGCTGCGCTCTCTGCCATTGAAATGGTCAATCTGCGACGTGCTATGGAAAGGGCGGGCTTCTGACTGCTCAGGTGACGGGGGCCCGCCGTAAGGGCCGCGAAGCAGCGCTGCAGATGCTCTATCAAATGGAGTTCTCCGAGGTGTCTGCTGCGCAAGCGATCCGCCTCTTTTGGGACAATCTCGGACCCAATCGAGAGGGTGAAGATTTCGCGAACGAAATCGTTCGAGGCTGCGAAGACGAACGGGACGAGATCGACGGATTGATTCGTCGAGTCAGCCAGCATTGGCGACTCGAGCGGATGACGCGGGTGGACCGGAATATCTTGCGGCTCGCGACATACGAGCTCCTCCGCATGAGTGATATCCCTCGGCGCGTGACATTGAACGAAGCCGTCGAGCTCGCGAAGCGCTTCGGCAGCGATGGGAGCGCGGGCTTCGTCAATGGCGTGCTCGATCGCATCGCGAGCGATCTCGAAAAGGAATAAGCGCGGTGGAGCTTCGCTTCGTCGCGCCTGATCTTCGCGCGATCGATGGGCTTCGCTGTGAGGCCATCGCGTTGCCGATCTTCGAAGACGAAAGGCCCTTGCGAGGGGCAGCGGGGCTCGTGGACTGGCGGCTCTGCGGGCGTCTATCGCGGCTCTTGCTTCATGGGCGCATTCGAGGTGAACGAGGCGAGCGCGTGCTCGTTCCCGCGCGTCCACGTTTTGGTTGCGACAAACTTTTTCTATTTGGGCTCGGGCCTCGTGCGGAGTTCGACGAGGATTCGTTCGTGACGACGATGATCGACGTGTTCGACACGCTCGCGAAGGTTCGTGCGCGCAACATCGTGCTCGCCCTTCCAGGGCGGAGTCATGAGCTCGTTCGTCCGGAGCGCGCGATCGAGTTGTTTCTGGTGGCGGCACGTCAGTGCACCGAACACGACGAGCTCACGGTGATCGAACCTCTCGAGGCGCAGCGGGTGATGCTGCCGGTGCTCGAGCGCGCTCGCCGCAAGGCGCGAGCGCTCGAGGGCGCGTAGCTTCTTCAGGGATCGAGCGCTTCGCGCAAGAGACCGAGCGCGCGCGTGTGAATTCGGCAGGCCCAGCTCTTCGAGATTCCTAGCTCGCTGCCGATATCATCGAGGCTTCGGCCATCGAAATACATCCCACGGACGATGGTCAGCTCACGCTCGGGGAGCGTCTTCATCGCGGTCCGCAGGCTTTCCTTTTCGACGGCACCGATCAGTTGCTCTTCGGGAGTTTTGGGCGCCGAGCTCTCGTCTTGGCCCACTGCCGCGAGCATGAAGGTCGCGGTGATCTTCCCGAGCACGTCATCGATGGCAGCCAGGGTTTTCTCGGGATCGGAGCGCAGCTCTGGATGCGCCGCCAGCGTTTCGCCTTGGGCCTCGATCGCCCAGTCGATGGCCTCGGCGGCGCGCCGTTTGTGGTGCACGCGACGAGGCAAATACGCCATCTTGCGAACACCATCCAAAATGGCGCCGCGAATTCGATAATAAGCGAACGTTCCGAATTGTACGCCGCGGGTTGGATCGAAGCGTTGTCTCGCTTCGAGTAGACCGTGGTATCCGAAGGCAATTAGATCATCGAGCTCGCATGTGAGCTCCAACTCGGAGCGCAGACGATGCGCGAGCTTGCGTACGAGCGCCTGATGCTCCTCGATGAACTTGTCGTCCTCGGTCCCCACCGCGCGAGGGGTACCACAGGTACCCTCGAATCGTCGAGGGTGGACAGGCACTGCACGCTACGCAAACATCCCCCGATGATCCTCTCGGACCGCGAAATCGAAGCCGCGCTCGACTCCCGTCGCATCGTGATTGACCCGATGTTCGATCGAAATCTACAGGTGCAACCTTGTTCCGTGGATTTGCGTCTGGGGAGTCGATTCGCGCTCTTCAAGCCTTCGGCCACGCCCTTCATCGATCCCAGTGAGCACGATTCTTCTGAATTCACCGAGCTCACCGCGGTCGAGGAGGGACATATGTTCGTGCTGCATCCGGGGGAGTTCGTCCTTGGATGCACGATGGAGCGCGTCGAAGTGCCAGATGACTTGCTCGCCAAAGTCGATGGTCGATCCTCACTGGGTCGCCTTGCGATTCTCATCCATGCGACGGCTGGTTTCATCGACCCTGGATTTCGAGGAACCATCACCCTCGAGCTCTCGAATGTGGGTCGATTGCCGGTCGCGCTGCGGCCTGGCATGCGCATTTGCCAGATCAGTTTCGAGACTCTGACCTCACCGGCACGGCGCCCTTATGGAAGCCACCATCGCGGGAGTAAGTACCAGGATCAATCAGGGCCGACCCCATCGCGAATTCGCGAGGACGCACGGTGAAAGGATCACATCCCCGTGACGGGTGGGTCCGAGGGCTCGCGCGCGGTTGATTTGGGTCTCAATCGAACACGATGGACCCGGCGGGCGCGCACGTCCTCGACGATCATCTCCCAGCGTCCGAGGTCGATCACATCTCCTGGGCTCGCGAGGCGTCCCAAGCTTGCGATCACATAGCCGCTCACCGTCTCGCTCCCTTCGAGCTCGGGGATCCTCTGATCCGGCAACTCGATCTCGTCGAGAGGCACTGCGCCATCGACGACGAGCGTTCCATCCTCTGCTTGCACGATCCGGGTCGCGGTCCCCATCGCGATTTCGTCTTGAAGATCGCCTACGATTTCGGTCACCAAATCTTCGAGCGTCACGAGCCCTGCGGTCCCGCCATACTCATCGACCACGAGCGCGATTGGAATCTTGGTTCGCTGGAACTGCTCGAGAAGCTCACCGACGGTTTGCCCTTCGAGCGCGATGAGGATGTCTCGCTTGAGACTTGCGATGCTCGGCACGTGCTGACGACCGCCCGACATCAGGAGATCTTTGACGTACACATAGCCAACCACGTGATCAGGGTCGCCGTCTTCGCTGACGGGATAACGACTGAAACCGAAGCGACGCACCTTCGCCATCCAGGAGTCGTATCCGTCTCGCAGAGAGAGCACCTCCATATCGACACGAGGCACCATCACCGCACGAACAGGGCGATCCGTTGCGCGGAGGACACGTTCGAGCAGATCACGTTTTTTTGCCTCGAGATCGTCGAACGACGCTTGGATGATGACGCGGAGCTCGTCGAGCGAGAGCTTTCCCTCGGCGTGCGTTACGGGGGGTGATCCCATCAGACGGAGAACGAAGTTGGAGGTGCCGTTCAGCACGAAGAGAGCGGGATAGGATACGTAGAAGAACGCACGCATGAGCCACGCGGTGTGGCGAGCCACTTGCTCTGGATGGCGAATCGCAAGCGACTTGGGGACGAGCTCCCCAACCACGATGTGCGCGACCGAGATGCTCGTGAAGCCAAGCGTGACCGCGACGCCATCCGCAGCGGTTTCTGGGACGCCGAGCCACAGAAGTGGGGGCATGAGAAGTCGGTGCATCGCCGGCTCGCCCAGCCAGCCGAGCCCGAGAGAAGCCAGTGTGATGCCGAGCTGAGTGGCGGAGAGATACGCGTCGAGTCGCTGCGTGATCTCGTGGGCGCGGCGCGCCGACGCATCTCCCGTCCGGGCCAGCGCCTCGAGCGCAGTCGGCCTTACCTTTGCGAGGGCAAACTCTGCTGCAACGAAGAATGCGTTCGCCAATACACAAACGAACGCTGCAATGAGCGCCAGCACAGACTCTCTCCCTAGTGACCCGTGAGCCCGACGTGGAGCTCACTTGGAACGAGAGTGGTTGCCGATGGCGGTTCAGTCATAACTTGTGGAACGGAATCGGCGAACGAGCGCCACCGCTTGAAGTGGGGGTACCGGTGGCCGAAGTCGCGTTGGAGTCCACCTCGCCATCGAACACCGCGATGGCTGCGGAGACACGCTCGAGCCCGGCTTCCACCGCTGCTTCTCGCTGAAACACATACACAGCGCGAGAAAGCTTGAGTCCGAGCTGCTTTCCAAGATCGATCTCTCGCTCGAGGAACGCCTCGAATGAACCGTACCCCTTCACTTCGTACAGTTTACGCTCATCGATGTCTTTGAGGATGAGCCCTATATCGAAGAAATTCTTGTTCAAAGCGCGCTTGTAATTCCGGATTTGCGCCGTGGCAGTGGCAAGCGCGCCGATCTTTTGCTTGAGCTCGTCCGCTCCTTCGGGGCTGCGTACGGTCAGCCTCGGCACAGCCGTGGTTCCAGGGCTCGCTGATTGCGTCGATTTCGGTGACTCAGACTTCGATGAAGTCTTCGGTTTTGCTTTGGCAGACGTCGTCGTCTCCGGATCGTTGTGGAGAGGGCCTGTCTTTTTGGCAGGCTTTGTTGCCAGTTTGGCGGTTGCCAATTGGGCAGCGGCCTTCGCAGGTTTCACGGCTTTCTTGGCCGGGTTGCCTTTGACTGCCGAGGTTTTTTTCGCGCTCGTCGCCATCGCCCCTCCCTTCCTCGGCAATTCTCGCTTCGGGTCGCCCATACCATTCTTGAAACCTCATGTAAAGAATGTGTCGATAGCTATTCTTCCGAACGAGTCCAAAACAGCTCGACCTGGATATCACCATGGCCGTTTACACGACGTTTTCGCTGACCGACGCGGATCGATTGGCATTGGCTCACGATCTTGGGCATGCCCGAAGGATTCATCCGGTTTCTGCGGGAACCGTGAACACGAACCACCTGCTCGAAACAGACACGGAGACCGTGTTCGTTCGCATTTACGAGCATCAGGATGCTGAGGGAGTGGCTTACGAATGGGCGCTTCTCGACCATTTGAAGGGGGCCGGGCTCGCTGTGCCCCACCGGATCGCAGGGCCCGAACCTTTTGAGGTGACGGTGTCGGGCAAGGCCACCGCGGTCTTCGCGGTGGTGGGGGGCGTCGAGCTTTGTCAGGCCCGTGTGAGACCGGCCCACACGCGGGCCGTGGGAGCGTTTCTCGGCAGAGTGCATGTGGCTTGCCGAAGTTTTGGGTTGCGACGAGAGAGCCGCTTTGGAATCGAGAGAATTCGAGGGCAGCTCGGATGGGCCCGTGACGCGGCGGAGCGATGCGACCGCCGCGATTTGGACGAGCCCATCACGCGGCTGGAGCAGACGGCCCAGGCGCTCGTGCGAGAGGAGCCACGGGGTGTCCCGAGCGGGGTCATTCATGGCGATTTGTTTCGCGACAACGTGCGATTCGAAGACGACTCCATCGTGAGCGTGCTCGATTGGGAGAGCGCGAGTGACGGGCCGCTCGCCTACGACCTCGCGGTTGCGGTTCTCGCATGGTGCTTCGGTGATGAGATGGAGTGGGAGCTCGCGCAGGCGCTATTGTCGGGATACATGGAGCAGCGAACATTGCCTGTTTCCGAACGACTTTCGCTCCACGCTTTCTTTCGAAGAGCATGCGTTCGTTTCGCGACCACACGCATCGCCGACATCGAGCTCCGTCCCGCGATTGGCGAACGCAAAGTCAAGGATTACCGACGGTTTTTGGCGCGTCTCGAAGCGATCGAAGCGGAGACGGCAGAGGGACTCTGCGCTCGCCTCGGGATCTGAACGCCCCCATCGTTCGATGGGGGCGCATCGGCGCTCTCGCTGATCAGATGATTGATACCCCGGCCCTTACTCTTCGGTCTCGCTTTCGCCGACGCCGAGGTGGAACCAATCGCTGCTGCTGCGCGGCGTCTCGAGGAGCGATCCGTCGGGGGCATCGCGACGCACGATGAAGGTTCGACGTGAAAGAACTTCGTTGCTTTCGCGCGCCACGACGATGACGACGTTGATGCCAGGTCGAAGCGGGACTTCGGTGTCGAATCGCACCTCGCGCGGATTTTCTCCGTCACGATTCGATATGTAGAAGACTTTCCTCGTCCCGACGAAGACGTACGCATCGCGAACTTGCGTATCGTCCTGCAGGAGCGCGCGCAATCGGAGGCGATCCGACGTGGTGGTCAGACCGTTGTTGCCCGCTTCGATGTCGATGCGGGGTGGCATGTGATCCAGGATCGGCAGAAGGGCAGCACGCGGAGCCACACGATCGGTCGTGATGTCCGAGAGCGCAACCCAACCGGGGCGGCCTTCTCCCAGGTTGACGCGGACGAAGCCATCGAGTTCGGCTTCGGAGGCAAACGCCATCGCGCCCCCATCGGTGCGCGCGAACGCCGGCGAATCGGCGCTTGCGCGTTCGCGGATCTCGGCACCCGAACGGACCGTGACTCGTCCGCGTCGAGCCGTGGGTGCGGCGGAAGAGGCCACGATCGGAACATCGATGCGTTCGACCATGACCTCGCGGAGGTCCACGTCGGCCACCCGTGCTTCGAGGCGAACGCTGTCGCGTTCGAATTCGGGAAGCACCTCGAACGTGAAGCGAATCAGACGCTCTTGTTCAGGTTGGATGCCGTCGTTGAACTCGAAGCGCCCTGCGTGCAAGAGCACGCCCTGACCAGCCCGGCTTTGGAGATTGGCTTGCGTGTTGTAAGTGCGCCCCTGTCCGGTGTTTCTTACACGCAGGTAGACACTCGCGATTTCGCCGCGTTGCACGAGACCATCCCCGTTTCCGCGCACGTCGTCAGCAACTTGGACGTGATATGCGAATTGCGGCCTGGGCAAAGCACGGATCTCCGTTCGTACCTCGGCAGCCGGTGGTGCGTGACCGTGCGCTTCGGAGAATTCGATGCGGATTCCGTCCGCACGATCGGAGATATCACGAGGCACACGACACACACGCTGCCCTCCTTCGGTCGTGCAGATTCCAAGTGTGGTCGTCCATTCTCGCGTTTGTCCCGGGTCGAGCCGACCAAAGACGAGCTCGCGATGGTTGAACAGCGCGAAATCGCTGCGCGTTTGTGCGCGAAGCTGGAAGAGCGGGACCTCGCCCGTGTTGGTCAAGCGCACGCGCAGCTCGAAATTCTCACCCGCTGTGACGCGGTTGTCGGGCGCGTTCGTCGACACCTCGACGCGGACGTTGCTGGCTCCTTGGTCCGTTCCGAGAGACCAGTTGACGCCAATGCGTTCGAGCTCACGAACCGCGTTCGCCATTTCCTGCGCGCGCAAGCGTTCGATGATGGGCGCTGCGTCTTCGAGCATCGCCGCCCGTGAGCGCGTTCGCGGAGCGCCTTCACGCGCGGCATGTGTCAGCACCTCACGCGCGAAACGAAGGAGGAACTCATCTTCTTGCTCGTTCTGCTCCTGATCCTCAGGGGCCGCTTCGCGCAGACGCTCTCGCGTTTCGGTGGGTAGGTAGTACCGCATGACGACCGCGGACTGCTCACCGTCGTGCGCGCTCGCGTGCGTCAGGTGTTGGTCGAGATCGCTCTCTCGCACATACCCTTGATCGACGACGAGATCGATGTCGGTGCGATCGACCGTCATGGGATCGATGGCAATGTCGGGCACGATGCCGACGCCTTGAATCGAAACTTCCCCGGGCGTGAGGTACTGCGCCACGGTCAGCTTGAGCGCGGAGCCTTCATCGTAGTTGTAGAGTACTTGGACAGAACCTTTTCCAAAGGTCCTTTGTCCCACGACCAATGCGCGGCCGTGATTCTTCAATGCACCTGCGACGATTTCGCTCGCCGATGCCGAGCCTCCATTGACGAGGACCATCATCGGGTAGGAGGGCTCGGTGCCTTCACGGCGCGCGCTGCGTTCGTCACGTTGGCTCGGATCCGTCGAGCTCGTCGTGACGATGATGCCGTCTTCGAGGAATGCATCAGCGACGCGTACGGCCTGATCGAGCAGGCCTCCTGGATCATCGCGGAGGTCGAGCACCAAGCCACGCATGCCTTGCGCATGGAGCTGAGCCAACGCGCGCGTCATGTCGTCGAAGGTGTTCCCTTGAAACGAATTGATGGAAATATAGCCAACTTGCCCTTCGAGCATGCGGGACTCGACGGAGCGGATATGGATGACAGCGCGCACCAAATCGAATCGGCGTGGCTGTGAAAATCCATTGGCTCCTTCGCGCGTCACCCACACCTGCACCGTCGTTCCTGGCGCGCCGCGCAGACGCGCGACCGCATCCTCGAGCGGCATGTTCAGCGTGCTCTCTTCGCCGATTCGCACGATGCGATCCATTCGCAGCAAACCAGCGCGCGCGGCCGGCGTGTCGGGCATCGGACGGATCACGGTCAGCTGGCCGTTTCGAACGGAGATCACGATTCCGAGCCCGCCGAACTCACCCCGCGTGCTCATTTGCATTTCGGTGAACGTCTCGGGGTCGAGCAACACCGAATGAGGATCGAGCGTGCGCAGCATGCCGTTGATAGCGGCGTATTCGATGTCGCGCAGCTCGACGTCTTCGTCGCGAAGGTTGGACTGAAGGAAGTCGAAGATTTGACGCCATCGATGCGACAGCGCCCAAGGACTCGTCACGTCTGCGACGCTGAAGCGACGCGTCGCGCCATACACCGTGACTTCGACCTCGCTCCCACCGTCGTTGTAATGAATGAGGACAGGCGCGACCGATTGCTGTACGGCATTGAGCCCGCCCAGCAGCATTCTCTGCGGGTTGACGCGTTGAGGGTCGACGTAATGATCCTTCACTTGGAGGATCACGCGGTTCATCACCGTCAGCTGCGTGAGGTCATAGGGCTCTCGCCTCCGGACCTCCTGAGCGCGGGCTGAGCTGTCGATGTCGAGGTCCAGCCCGTTTCGCTGGGGCCAGATGTACGTGAGTCCTGCCGCCGCTCCGATGGCGAAGATGGCCAGGGACACCTTTGCAAGGCGGGATCGCCACGTGGGCTTCGTAAAGTCATTCATGCGGTTTTGTCGACCTGCGTAGCCCTGCCCGGGCCAGCGCGTTTGGAGTATAGGTGTCCGAGGCGAGAGCAGCCAAGCTCACGTTCCGAGCATGGAGACGCTGGAGCCAGAGCGGAAGTTCCCTCGTGAGTGATACGCGTGACTGGGAGATCGAAGGAGCATTTCGGCCAGGACGGCGTCCGGCGTGGATTGCTGTGGCGCTGAATGTGGCACTTGCTGCGGCCCTTCTCGGGTTTCCCTACATGCGAGGACGTCTCCGCGCCAATGAATCAGCCGATCATTTCGTGCGGTTTGCAACCTGTCTCTACGGCGCAGCACCTGCCCGAACGCGGGGACTCGCGTTTCCGCCCTTGGATCGGGAGCATTTCGCGGCTCGAGCCACACGAGTGGACCCGAATTGGCCTGCGGATTGTTTGGCGCATCTCGAGCAGATGCGACCCCAGCCCGTGATTTTTCTTTTTCCGACCCCCAAACGCGCGGAAGAAGATCTTCGCCGTGCGCTGGACCAAGCGCGGACCGAGTTCGAAGCGCTGGCCCGAACCCGCGAACTCGGTCCGATCGGCGCGGTGCCGGAGCGGCCGCTGCGGGCGATCGAACAATTGCGCGCGGCCCTCTCCAATCTTCTTCAGGCTTCGGACGTTCCGGTCGATCCGGAAGCCCTCGCGTTCGAGTTCTCGGAAAACGACGCGAACCTCGTGCGTCCATCGCGCATTCCGTTGCGTACGGGGCTCGGTGGAACGTTTGCATTTCGACCGGAAGCTGGAGGATTGCGGGCCGTGGCGAGCGATGGGCGCGCGGTGGCAGAAGTGATGGCTCGGGATGGAAGGGTCGAGCTTTCGCAGGTGAGGAGGCCTTCCGCCGTTCGTGGGATGGTGCTCGGCCCCGAACGAGGTTTCCTCGTATGGACGACCGGTGAAGCCACGTGCGTGAGTGACCCATTGCATTGCGCAGGGCGCGCCCTCGGACTTCGGGAGATGCCGGACGATGAGACTCTCGTCACGCCAAGGTTCTGGCTCTCGGCGCACCCTGTGGGGCGCCTGGATCGAGCGCTCCACCTCGAACCCGGGTTGGTTTGGGTCATGTCGATGGCGGCGGATGGGGAAGGCCTCGATGTTCGGAAATTCATTCTCGATCCGAGCGATTTGGATTCGAACCCCGACGGGGAGCGGAGTCCTCTGGCTGCATCGGAGGAGACGTCCCTTGGGCGGGTGGTCGATGCGCTTTTTACGTCGAGAGGGGTGATTTGGGCCTCACGACGGGAGGGGGCGCTCCATCTGAATGGACCCGAACTCGCATCCAGTTTGGTATTGCCGATGCCAGGGCAGGGTGCGCCCAGGCACGTCGCCCTTTCTCAGTGTGGCGGATGGATTTCCGTCGCGACCCCGGAAGGGATATCGCTCGTGCATCGCGGCACGGCCATCGCGCCGATCGTTCGCCCTTTGCGGGAACCACTCCTCGGTGCCTCGAATGTCGACGATTCCGTACGGCTGGTGTGCCATGGCGAAAGCGTGGATGTCGTCGCGATCGACCGCCGTCGTCATGTCGTACGTTTTCTTTGTGATCCGAGCGGTTGTGCGGAACCGGATTCGATCGCGGCCGGCGCAAGTCAGATGAGCGCCGTGCGAGGAGCAGATGCGACGATCGTCGCCTGGACAGGAGATGCGGAGCATCCGCAGATCCATCTGGCTCGAATCCGAGGGAGCGCGGTGGGGGCTCCCGTCGTTCCTGCCCCATGTTGGGATTCGGGCCAGGGAATGTGCGGAGCCCCCCATCTCGTCGTGGAGGGCGAGCGCGTCCTTCTCGCCGCACGTGAGAATGCCGATCTCATGGTGCTCGAGGTAGATTCGGATGGGTTTCGCCCTTTGCCGGGCCTTTGAGCGTGCAAGCGAACGCACGGCGGTATATGTGTGCCGCTCCAGCTGATTTCCGGAACCGAAAGCCATGTCCACATCGCATCCGATTCGCGCGCCTCTCATCGGTCGCGAGCTCGAAAACGCGGAGCTCGAAGCCGCTCTCGCGCGTGCTCTGACGACGGGACAACCCCAAGCCGTCACCATCATCGGCGGTGCGGGCGTAGGAAAGACGCGTCTCGTCGATGAATTCCTCGCGCGCGTCAAAGCTCGCGAGCGGCGCGTCCGAATCTATCGAGGCGCTTCTCGCGAAAGTGGGTCGGCTTTTGGCGTGGTGCAACGCATCTTGCGCGCGCGCTTCGGGATTCTGGATGGCGCCGATCTCGAGATCCAACGGGACGCCGTGCGCGCTTCCGTGATCGAGGTGTTGGGCGATTCACAGATCGCGGAATTTGTTCATTTTATCGGCGTTTTTCTTGATTTGCAGTGGCCCGAATCGCCTTTCGCGCAGGCGTTCGAAGACGAGCCGGCGCAGTTCGCTCGGATTGGGCGCGCCGTGCTGCGTCGCTTCTTCGAAAAAGATGCAGCAGCATCTCCGCTCGTCCTCGTCTTCGAGGACTTGCACTTCGCCAATGCCGACAGTCTCTCGCTCGTGGGCGCTCTGATCGCGTCGATGCGCGGCGCGCCGGTGCTCATGATTGCCACCGCGCGCCCCGAACTGCTCACCCGAGAGCCCGAATGGATCGATCATGGGCCGAGCCATCGCAAGCTCGAGCTCGCCCCGCTGCGTCCCGACGATGCTGCACAGATGATGCTGCATCTGCTCGAGCCGACGGGGGATCCTCCCGAAGAGCTCGTGGACGCCGCGGTCGATATGGCGGGCGGCAACCCGTATTTGCTCGAGCAAATGCTGCGCACGTTCCTCGAGAGCGGAACGCTCCGCCCGCGAGAGGATGGGCGATGGGATGTCGATCTCGAGCGATTGGACGACGCTCAACTGCCGCTCTCGGTCGAAGATGCCATCGCGGCACGCATTGCCTCGCTCACACCGGCGGAACGTTCTCTCCTCGAAATGGCCGCCGTCATGGGCGCTGTGTTCTGGTCTGGAGCCTTGGTCGCGCTTGGGCGCCTCGATCAAAAGGCGCCGGCTCTTTGGGGCGGAGCCGAGGACCTCGCAGCGCACGATCGGGATCTCTTGCATGGGCTCGCAGAGCGCGACTACGTGCTCGCGTTGCCGGACTCGTCGATCGTCAGCGAAGCCGAGGAATACGCTTTCAAACACAACCTCGAGCGAGAGACGCTCTATCGACTGACGAGCGCGTCGCAGCTGCGACGTTTCCATCGTGAGTTTGCGGAGTGGCTCGAGTTTCGTCTCGTGGATCGCACCGAAGAGCAGTACGAAATGCTCGCGACGCACTACGAACGAGGTGGGGCGCCGCGCAGGGCCGGTGAGTATTTCCTTCTTGCGGGAGATCGCGCGCGTGATCGGTATGCCAACGGCAGGGCGGCTGATTATTACGCGCGCGGGCTCCCGCTCCTCGAAGAGGACGACGTGGTGCGGCGTTTGGAGGCCTATCACCATCAGGGCGACGTCCTTCAGCTCGCAGGACGAAACGACGAAGCGATTGCGAGCTTCCAAACGATGCTCGACATCGCGTGGCGCCTCGATCTCAAAGCGAAAGGTGGCGCCGCGCACAATCGCATCGGACGGGTGTATCGGGCCATCGGTCAGCTCGAAGAAGCCATGCGTCACCTCGGAACGGGTCACGCGCTCTTCGATGCGGCGAATGACGCCCGCGGAGTCGCGAGCTCGCTCGACGATGTGGGCAAGGTGCATTGGATGCGCGGCGCGTACGAGCCGGCGGAGCGCTTCATGCGTCGTTCGCTCGAGATTCGACGCGAGCTTCAGACGAGTGATGGGGGCCGATCGGTGGCGCTCTCGCTCAACAATCTCGGGCTCGTCTATCAAGACAGCGGGCGCTTCGAAGAGGCGCAGCAGGCATTCCAAGAGGCGCTCCAGATCCGGCGTGAGATTGGGGATCTCCCTGGGATGTCGCAGACGCTCAACAACATCGCATCGATTCACCAGGACAGCGGCGATCTCGCACGGGCGACTCATCTTTGGGAAGAAGCGCTCGAATACGCGATGAGCGTCGGTGACCGCATGCGCCAGGCCGTCATTTTGACGAATCTCGGCGAGAACGCGTATCGACAGCAAAAGCCGGAAGAAGCGATTGCTGTGCTCGAGCGAGCTGAAGCGATCTCGAGCACGCTCGGAGATCGAATCCTCGAAGCCGAGATCCTCCGTGGGCTCGCCGAAGCCCACATGCTCGTGCGCGACATCGCCTCTGCGAGAGACTTCATCGCACGTTCGATCGAGCTCTTCGAGCGCGCACGCAGCAAGCCTTTTCTCGCCGTTGCGCTTCGCACGGCGGGGGAGATCGCGGCCGCGGGGGGATGGGGAGGCGAAGCGCATGAGCGCGCGCGCGAAGCGTTCGAGCAATCGATTCAGATCTTCGAAGAGCTCGGCAACGACGTCGAGCTCGCACGGAGCTACGATTCGTTCGCGAATTTCCTTGAAACGGAAGGAAGTGGCGATCCGCTGAGGGCACGCGAGGCCCTCCGTTTGCGGGCGCGTGCAAAGGAGATTCAGGAGCGGCTGACTGCGAGTGGTGAAGGGGAGGGGCTCCCTCCGCTCGAAGGAGAAGCGACGATTCCGGGGGCCGCGCTCTTGGACGGACCGCAATCCACATGATGAACCCGCGTTATATCTGGATGGCGGGGCATGCGCTTCAAGTCACAACGCTGCTCTACTGCGCGGCGCTCCTTCTGTTTCTGGAGGAATGGCTTCCAATCGTACTGAATGGGAACACGATCGCGTTCCCCGTGATCGTGTTCCCATTCGCTCTTCTTCCAATCTTCGCTTTTACTGGGACGTTTCTCGCGGGCATCGGGTTACTCCGCCACTGGCGACAGCTTGGCCGACTCGCGCGGTTCGCCTCGATCCTCGCGATCATCGCCATCACCGGATTGGGTCTGATGGCCTGTGCGTATACGTCGCTGATGTTCTTTGTTCCTGGTTTCGACATCCATCCATAGGGCCTCATGTTCCACCTCGACGATCTCGAGACGACCGTCACTCGAACGCGGCGCCCGCTGATCGCCGCCGCCGCGCTTGTGTCCGCTGTGATCGCCTTACTTGGCAGCGAACTGGCCATGCCCTTGATCGAGCATTTGAGTGCATATGGACTTGCGATCGTCACGATGATTGAAGCGACGGTTGCAGCGTTGCTCGGAGGGTTCGTCGTACACCATGGACTACGGCGCGAGCGCAACGCGGGCCACGTCGTCGGCTTCGCCGCCATGGCTGGTTTCGTTTATCCGATCATCCTAGTGATGATCCCGTTGATCTGTCTCGCGCCCTTCTCCGATGACACACAGATGCTCGCATTCTCCCTCTTCGTCTGCTTCATCGTCTCGGCTTTCAGCGCAGCGATCGGATGCCTCTTCGGTGTGGTGTTCTGCGTCGGCACTGTGATCGGCGCTCGGGCGCTCGCTACGCCCAGTCACCAAAGCCCAGCGATCGCCTGGCTCGCAAGCGCACGCATGTTGCTCGTGGGTGCGACACTCGTGGTCCTCGCTCTAGCCCCTCTGCTCGAGAGCTCGTACCGTGAGATCTTTCTTGCCTTCGGCATCGAGGCGCCGCTCGGCACCGACATCGCGTGGACGCGCTTCTTCGTCCTGCCTACACCGCTCCTCCTCGTCGCGCTGCTCTTCGCCCTCCGCGGCGTATCGCTGGCGCGTCGCCTCGAGCAAACCGCCCGCATGCTGACGGCCGGCACACACCCGGTCTGGATCCTCGACGAGCCCCACACGGAAGAGGTCACAGCGCTGCCACTGCGCGAGTGCGATCGCCACGGAACCAAGGTGATCCGTATGCGGCGCGAAGGCGTGCCTTACCGCGTCACAGCCCCCGCGATCGCACGCATGGTCGGTGCTGGTGAGCTCATCGGTTCAGCGCACCTCAAGGCAGACAACGAGCAGCCCCACGCCGCAAGCAGCTCGGGCTCTGCCAGGGCATGGTGCGCTCGGGCAAATGTCGATTGGAGAGGATGAGTGTTCGGTTTCGCGTGGCGCACGTTTGCGCGCGCCTGGCGAGCTGCGCTCATCCTGATTTCGTTCCCGTTCGTTCCGGGGCTTCTCTCGGCAACGTTCGGCTCCCACGAAGCGAATGTGAATGCACTTTCCTCACGCGCCGAAGCTCATTACGCGTGGGCGCGCAAGCATCTCGAAGCGCCGTTTCACGGGTATGGCCTGCTGGACAATATGGGAGCGCAGGAATTCGATGTCGTGATTCTTTCGCATCTCGCGAACGGACTCATGAATGTTGGGATCCTCGACCCCGATCGACGCACCGAGCTGCAACCGCTGATCCGCGAAGTCGCTCGACGTGCCATCTCGGCCGAGGTCTCGCCGACGAATATACCCGCCACGCGGATGGAGTTCGGTGATCACAATCTCTACGCATCGCACCTCCTCCTGATTCTCGGTGTCGCGCATCGACTCGGGGTCGATGAACACGACGCGCTCGCGATGCAGCTCGCGCGGCATCTTCGAAGCCGCTCGCTATCGAGCCGCGATTTTCACGCGCGCTCTTATCCGGGATCACCACGTTGGCCTGCCGATCAGAGCGTGACCCTCGCAGCGCTTCGTCTTCACGATCACGAGCATGGCACGAGTCTCTCCGAACGTCCGATCGCCGGTTGGCTCGCGTGGCTCGCGCAGCACCGCACCTCGGAGCTCCCGTGGAGCGCGACAGGTGGGCTTGCCTATACGCGCATTCCACGCGGCTGCGCGCTTTCGTGGATGACGAGCTACATGGCGCAGTTCGCGCCCGATGAGGGCGCGCGGATCTACTCAACGTATCGCGTCGAACACGGCACTTCGTTCCTCGGCTATCGCGGTTTCCGCGAGTGGCCGCGCGGTCACGATGGTGGAAGCGATATCGATGCGGGTCCCGTGATTTTTGGTTGGGGCACGGCCGCCACGGGCATCGGGCTCGGGGCCGCACGCCTTTATGGAGACGCGGCGCAATGGGCTGGGATCGAACGCACGGCAGACACGGTGGGGCTCCCGATCCCGGGCAGCGCTCGATATCTCCTCGCGCCGACGCTCGGCCAAGCCATGCTCTTCGCTGGTGAAACCGCGACGTTGTGGTTCGATCGTCCCGAGATCGAACCGACCCTCACCGAGTGGCCGGTGGGGCCGCTCTTGTTCTTGGTCGGCCTCATTCTCTTCCAGCTTTGGCTCGGACGCGGCATTTGGCGTGTTGGCTCGAAAACGAATTGAGCGATGAGGATCGCGAATGGCTCGAGGCTTCGCACGGTGATCGTCGCGCCGCTTTCATCCGTGCAGCGGAAGTGGACGACACGCGTGCCGGTGCGCGTCAACAGAGTGGGGGGCGAGATCGCGCTTGAACAGATGCGCGCCGTTGACAAGCAGAGGTTGGCAAAGCGCGTCGGCGGCAGAAGCCACTCACTCGTTCAGGAAGCGCGCGATGCGAGCGATGAGCCGAGGGCTCGCATAGGGCCCGACGACGCGCTCCGAGACGAGTGTGTCGATCTTGTCGAGTTGGGCCGCGAGATCGGTTTCGTCCCACGCCACCGGGATGCGTCCGAGCGATTGAAAGCGCTCGGCGGTCGCGACTTGATGATCGTTGCGTGTCTCACGGAATGCCGCACGCCGCGGCATGACGAGGATGGGTTTGCCGAGCTCGAGCGCTTGGAGAATCGATCCGGTGCCTGCGTGGGCGACGATCACACGGGCGTTTTCGTAGTGCTCGGCGAATTCGGGAGGCTCGAGGAATCGAGTCCACTTCACATGGGACGGGACATATCGTGCAGGGCCAATCTGCGCAAAAACATCGTTTCGATTTCGTATACGTGCCCATTCATCGACGGCTTTCACCATGCGATCGAAGGGCATCTGCGCGCCGACCGTGACGAAGATGCTCACAGGATGGCTCCTTCGAAATGCGGTCCTCGTGTGCGCGCGAGCTCCGGCCATTGGGTGAGCCATAGGTCTGCAAAAGGACCGACCTTGCCACCCGACATCGAGAGCTCTTCGACGTTGGCGATGCTATCGACCCAGATGGTGCGACACCGAAGGAATTTTCCGAGCACGACTCCAAAGAAACCAGGCAGTGCACCGGTCGAGATGACGACATCGGGGCGCTCGATCGCGAGGACCCAGAAGACTTGCGCCGCACATCGTAAGAGCCCCGCCCGATCCCAACGCGTCACATCGTCGATCACCCGAAAGCCAGCACCTGGCACGTGCGATCGATACGATTCCGATACGGTCACGTACACGACATCGTGCCCCTCGAACGCAGGGCGGAGCCGCATGAGCTCGACCCAATGGCCACCGCCCGAGCAAATCGCGAGGATTTTTTTCTTGTCACGGGTTGGAGAGGAAATCATTCGCGGGTCATGTTCCAGAATTCTTCGATGCTGCCAGCACGATCGGGCAAATTCGCAAATTCGTCCGAAATACCGACGACCACATAACCAACACCCTCTTTGCGGCCAAGACGGGTCCCGACTTCGGTCAGCTGCGGCAGGCTGATGCTGCCCGAGGGCACGACCACGAGCACTCGATCTGCGAGACGCGCCGCGCGCCGAAGTTGTTGGCCTTGAAGAGGCCCGTCCCACGCCGTGGCCGTGAGGCCGATCTGTGGCGGGATGGGGGTCGGAGAGAGCATGCCGTAGGGCGTGCTTCCGTGGACGAGGCTGGGCGGGCCGAGATGCTCGATGGCGGTTCCAGACTGACCGCGCCCGAGGCTGCCCAAGGGCATGGGAAATGAGCCCATCGGCATGGGGCCCGCGCCAGCTTGGGCTGGCAAGCGCATCGAATGAGGCGTGGTGTTGACCGAGTCGAACGATTCCTTCCAATCGCTCGAAAGCTGTCGCGCGAGTTCTTGTGCCAGCGGCGTTTCGTGATCGGTGGCTCCGACGAGCAACATCGTGCCCTTGGCTTCTGGGACGTAATCGTCGAGATCTGCCACGAGGTCCCCAGAGGCTTTCGGGTCGCGTGGCCAGGTCGTCGTGCCAAGGACCGGGCCATTGCCCCAATACGCGATTTCAGAGGCCGTGTGGAGCTTCAGGCCGCGCAGCTCGCGTGCGAGTAGGAAGGCGAAGACCAAGAGCACGAGCCCTGCTGGTAACCCCGCTGCGACATAGTACTTTCGCTTGCTCGGGACGGCGCTTTCGGGCTCGACCGCACGCGCGATGACTCGGAAGCCAGAGTCGGGATTCTCGAGCATGTTGGAGAGGCGCGCGCGGTTGTTCTCGAGGTTTTGCAATAAGGTTTGTTTGACTTGCACATCGGCGAGGAGCGCGGCGGCATCGCCCTCGATGGCAGAGAAACTGGCGACCCGAGCTTGCGCTTCTTGGGCAAGCCGTTGCAGGTGGACCGAACGTTGGCGAGTCGCTTCGAGATCGGCCGATGCCGTGGCCAACGCGGTCGCCGCGCTTTCGTGCGCACTGCTTGCACCCATGGAGACCGAACCCGTGCTTCGGCTTTGTCCCGAGGACACGCGTTCGCGCAATGCGCGCACTTGTCGTTCCGCGACCTGAAGCCGTGGATGATCTTCGGAGAGCTGACCTCTCAGCTGCTGAACGTGGGCTTCGGCGCGCGCGAGCTCGGTTTGGTCGACCGATTCCGAAGATGAACCCACGACCTGAAGGCGAGGTTGACGACGCACCTCTTCGCGCAATTCCTGGACTCGAGCTTCGAGAGAGGCGATCTCCGCGACGGCAAGGTCGGCTTGTGCCCGCAAATCGGCGGCTTGCGCAAGCGCCGCTTCTTGCTCGGTCGTGAGATCCGTGACGCCATGCTGCTCGCGAAATGCATCGTATCGCGTTCGCGAGGCGGTCAGCGCGGCGCCGGCGGCATTGGCCCGTTCACCCAATGCGCGGATCGCCGCCTCGATTTCTTCACGTCGACGCGAGCGCTCGTGTGCAATGAACACATCGACGATGGTGTTGGCGAAACTCGCGGCTCCATCGGGCGTTTCACTTCGCGCGATGATCGAGACCAACCCCGAATCGGCATCTTGAAAATTGCTAAAGAGGTTCTGCATCACCGCGATGGGCACGGGATCCATATGCATCCGCGCCCGAACTTCACGGAGGACTTGTTCGCGGCGCAGGGACTCCATCCGGGATGGGAGATCGCGGCTCGCATCGCGAGGCTCGCCCGAGCCTTCGTCGTCGAGCGCGGTCACGCCCTCGAAGCGCATGGACGCACTCGCCTCATAGGTGTGTTTCATCGCGAATTTTGCGATGATCACCCCGGCGATGACACCGATGGCGGCGGCGCCGAGAAGCCAATAGCGTCCGCTCTTGACGGTGCGAACCACGCGTGTGGGTTCGATGGGGAAGCCTGGGCGTCCCTTGCGAGGGCTCTCCGCATCTTCGGGCGCCTCGGCCTGTTCGTTGTGTGCGGCCATGTCCTTCGGCGGATCATCGCACGGAGTGGGTCTAGATGGCGGGGGAGTTTTTCGTCCTCCGTCCATCGAGGCCGCTCGGGCCTCGAAATCTCGCGGATGCACCGCCGAAATCTAGCCCCGACTCTCGGCGCGGGCACCCTCAGCGTCTGCGGGGGTACCGAGTTCATCGACGCGTCTTGCTTCCGTGTGACGATCCTTTCTTTTTCTGACGCGCGAGTCTGGCGAGGACGAAATTTCTGTCCTCTTTTGACGCGCGAGTCTGGCGAGGACGAAATTTCTGTCCTCTTTTGACCGGCGAGTCTGGCGAGGACGAAATTTCTGTCCTCTTTTGACGCGCGAGTCAAAACTGCCGGATCGTGGGAGCGATTCTCATTCCACGGTCGGTGTTTCGGGTTCGGGTTCCGGCTCACGTCGAGCGCTGGGAGCTGCGCGCACGCTGAACAAGCTCGGGAACATGTCGTCGCCGCCGTCCTTGCGGTACATCGCCAGGCCGAAGGCGCGCACGTCTTCATAGATGCGTTCGAGGAGCGCATAGGAGCGGATGAGCGCGTCGTTCGACGGACGTTCGCTCGATTCGCCGAGTGCTTTGACGATGTCGACCGCGATTCGGCGGGCGCGTCCTGCATCTCCCGAGTCGTAGAACTTGTCATCGGCACGCAGCTCGTCCACGAACTCCGAATAGAGCTGAGCGAGACGTCCAAGATCACTCGCGAGATCGAGATAGCCCGCGCCCGCGATGATGTCGGCGATCTCCTTGGTCGCTTTCGGCTCCTCCCGAAGGTGATAGCGAACGACGTGCAGCATCGTCTCTTTGAGCTGATTGGCTTCGCTGGCGAGCGCGGCGGGAAGCATCGCCAAGGAGTGCGTGGCCTCTTCGGTGGCGCGCTGCATCGCCGCATAGAAGAGCGCCCATGCCGCCGGTTCGAGCGCATCGACCGTGCTCCGCGGGAGCTCGCTTTCGATCGCGGCGAAGCGCTTGCGAACCGCGGACGTCGCGATCGTTTTGGCGACAGCAATCGCAAGGACCGCAACAGCCTTCATGTCGAGGCGCGGCATGGGCTTGACCTCGCGGCCGAGCTCCTGACGCGCCGCTTGTAGGGACTCGAACGCGCGTCGACCGACTTCCGCGTCATAACGCACGTTGCTGAGCTTCGATGTCGTCTTCTTGGATTTGGTTTCAGGCATGCGCGCACGCTCGCACTCGGTGGCAGAGCCGACAAGAACCGCATTTGCGGACGTGGGCATCGCCGTGATGTTCCACCCTTCGTTTGCGCTCGTGTGGTCGTGATCGACGTTTGGCGCAAAGTGGCGCGGCTTACCGCCCGAAACGTGACCTCAGTGGAAGGCGTCCGCTAGAAGCGTCATGTCTTCGAGATCGACATTCTGATACCGAAGACCGAGCTCGAACGAGTGCTTGTGGCAGTGCGTCCCTTGGGCTTCACGCTTTATGCGGGACCCATTCCGTGAATCATGAGCGCAACCAAATCACTCTCACCTGAGGTCGTCGAGCAGCGCCTCGCTGAGCTCGCCGAGTTGTGTGCGCTGGGTGATGCACTGCTCGGTGCGGAGTTGCCGCCGCTTTCGGAGGAGACCTTTGCGCGTCGCGCGCTCGGGATCCACGGTCGTGTCTCCGGTGCAGCGATGCGTCTGCTTCCGAAGAGCTTTCGCGAACCCCATGCGGACCCGCGAGACATCGTGCTCTGGGCCGACTTTGCGGGGATGCGACACGATCTCGGATGGACTCCTGATGTCGTCATCGATGTGAGCAGCGGTGCGATCCTGGATCGCACTCCGATGATCCTTGTAGCGATCACCCAGCAGTTCGATCGCCCGATGGATGCGATCGATCGCGGTTGGAAGACGATCGCGACATTTCGTGTGCTCGGCGAGCCCGCTCGATCTCTCGAGGCGCTCCCACGTCTCGACTCATGGGGCGCTGGTGAGCGCGCGGTATGGCTCGCAGCTGCACGAGACTACGATCGAACCATGTTTGAACGCGACGCCATTCCGTGAGCTCAACGCTGTCATGCACATCGTCATGTGCGATCGGCTTGCCCCGCTTGGTCGTGACGGCACATCGCTGCGGCGGCGAGTGTGACCATCGCCGCCTGCATCACGAATGACTGCGATGACGGCTCAGCGTCGGCGGACCTGTGTGCGGCGGCCCATCATTTCTCGGCGTGCGGCAGCTCGATCTGCGGTGCGACCGAGATCGGCCGCGCCCTCGGAAGCATCGCCACCGCCGAGATAGTTGGCGAGCGCGGCGATCGTCGGGAACCGGAAAATGTCGGTGATCGTCAGCTCTTTGCCGGTGGCCATCTTGATTTCACGGTGCGCTTGCACGGCGAGCAGCGAATGACCTCCGAGCTCGAAGAAGTTGTCCTGGGTGCCGACCTTCGAGACGCCGAGGATACGTATCCAGATGTCGGCGATCTGACGCTCGATGTCGCTCGCCGCCTCGACGAATTCCGTACGGCCCACACTCTCGTCGGGCGCAGGGAGTTGTTTGCGATCGATCTTTGCGTTCGGAGTGAGCGGGAAACGCGCGAGCTCCATGAAATGCGATGGCACCATGAAATCGGGCAACGTTTCGCGGAGATGCGCCCGCAATTTTTCGGGATCAGGGGTGCGAGCAGGAGCCGCCGTGTAATAGGCGACGAGCCGTTTGTCCGAGGGCATCCCAGCCGCAGATTCGACTTCGCGGGCGACGACGACGACTTCGCGCAGGTCTTCATGAGATGCGAGCCGTGTTTCGATCTCTCCGAGCTCGATACGATAGCCGCGAATTTTGACCTGATGATCGACGCGCCCCAAGAAGTCGATGCGCCCATCGTTCAGATAACGCACGAGATCGCCAGTGCGATACATGCGAGCGTCTTTGGCGTGTTCGCCTTTGGCGAAAGGATCAGGAAGGAAACGTTCCGCTGTCAGCTCGGGGCGGTTCCAGTACCCGCGCGCCACGCCGGCACCGCCTATCCAAAGCTCGCCCGGCGCGCCGATCGGCACCGGCTCTCGCGATGAATCGAGCACGTAGAACTGTGTGTTCGCGATCGGTCGCCCGATGGAGACGATGCCCGTCGTTTCCTTTGCGGGTTCGGTCGAAGACCAGATCGTCGTCTCGGTCGGACCGTACATGTTGGTGAGGGTGGCGCGCGTGGCTTCTTGGACTTCCGCCACCAATGCGCCTGGAAGCGCCTCTCCTCCCACGAAAAGATGCTTCACTTGCGCGAGGGATGCGCGCGCCTCGTCGCTCATCAAGAGCATGCGGAGCATGCTCGGGGTGCACTGGAGATGGGTGACGCGATGCCGTTCGATCTGCGCGGCGATCGACCAATCGTCTTCCGCGATCGCGCTCTTCGGTTCAGCCGCGAGCCGCAATCGATTGAGATGTTCCAAATGTGCGAGCACCGTGTCGCTGTCGATGCCGTAGTCGATGAGGCACGCGATCTCGTCGACTCCGATGGCCTTGCAGCGATCGACCATCTTCATCGCGGTCTCGGGGGTGCCGAAGAGCCCACTCGTTTCGTAGTACCGCTCGAAGGAATGATCGAGCAGCGCGTCGGTGTCTTCCGGAGACAAAGAGCCGAAATTGTCTTCGAATTTGGCGCCTTCTTTGGCGACCCGCTTGAATGCTGGAAAGGACCACGCGTGCTGCGCGATGAGCGCAAGCGAGCTGCGGAGATACTCTTTCATCGGCTCGCGCGCGGTCTCTTTCACGGCCGCTTCGTCATCTCCGATGAAGGTGTGGAGCATCAGCGTGACGTGCCCTTCTCCCTCGAATCCCGCTTCTTTCCAGGCTTTCCGATAGGCAATCACCTTCTCGCGCACTTCGTCGATCGTTTGACCGAGCAAGTGCGTGAGAATGCCCGCGCCCATCCGGCCGGCGGCCGCGAATGTCTCGGGATTCCCCGCGGCGGTGACCCACACGGGAAGCTCGGCTTGCACGGGACGCGGAAGAGTGCGGACCGGGACTGGCCCTTTGGGCCCCGAAAACTCGATCGTCTCTCCGCGCCAAAGCCGACGCACGAGGTCGATGTCCCGGATCATCGCGCCCTTGGCGTCTGCGAAATTTTCAGGACGTAGGACGAAATCGTTCGGATGCCAGCCCGATGCGAAAGAGATTCCGACGCGTCCATTGGAGAGGTTGTCGACGAGGGCCCACTCTTCGGCGACGCGAATCGGATGATGGAGCGGCAACACGCACGAGCCGCTGCGGATCTTGACGTGTTGGGTGATGGCGGCGATCGCGGCGCTCGCGACGCTCGGGTTCGGGTAGAGGCCGCCGAATGCGCCGAAGTGTCGCTCGGGGGTCCAGACCGCTTGAAATCCGTTGCGATCGGCGAACTTCGCGCCTTCCAAGAGCGCCCGATATTTGCCGGCGTTTTTTTCGCCCTCGTCACTCGCGAAATAAAAGAGCGAAAAGCCGATGGCGCGATCGGTGTGCGTCGCGCGTCCGCTCGAGACGAGCGTTCTGTCTTCATCGCCCGTGACGACGACGCGAAAGCCTCGGCAAATCGTGTAGAAGAGCTCGAGGATCGAGATGTCGAACGAGAGGCTCGTGACCGCGAGCCAAGTCGAGCTCGGTGAACGAGGGATCACCGGATCCATGCCGGTGAAGAAGTTGGCCGCGTTCCGATGCTCGATCATGACGCCTTTGGGACGTCCCGTGGAGCCGGAGGTGTAGATGACGTATGCGAGGCTCGCGCTGGGGATCGCGAGCCCGGGGCGAGTGTCGGGCTTGTTTGCGAAGCGTGCCGCATCGCCATCGAGCCGCACGACCGTGGCGCCGGTGTGGGGGAGGGCGTGTGCCAGGGAGTCTTTGCTCAGAACGACCTTGGCTTGGCTGTCTTCGACATAAAGCGCGACACGATCTGCGGGGTAGCTCGGATCGACCGGGACATACGCGCCGCCGGCTTTCCAGATCGCGAGCGCACCCACGACGATCTCCACCGAACGATCGACGTGAAGCGCCACGAGCGTGTCGGGTGTGACGCCGATCTCGATGAGATAGTGTGCCAGTCGATTGGCCTGGCGATCGAGCTCGCGATAGCTCAGCTCGGTGCGCTCGAAGACGAGTGCGATGTCCTCGGGTGTCCGATCCACCTGCGCTTCGAAGAGTTGATGAATGCAGCTGCTCTCCGGATATTGCGCGGCCGTGTCGTTCCATTGGCGCAGCACCCGATCGAGCTCATCCGGTGCGAGCAAGGGCAAGCGTGCGACGGCAATCGCGGCATCGCGGGCGACGGCTTCGAGCAACGTGCTGAAGCGGCCGACCATTTTTTCGAGATGGGCTGCGGCGACCCGCGCGCTATCGATGATGAGCATCGCGCGCCGTCCGTCTCCGCTGATCGCGATCTCGAGGAGCTCGCCGCGCTTGGGCTTGACTGTGTCGAGCGCGTCGGTCTCCTCGATCGTGATCTCCGTCGGATGCGAGACGAGGCCAGGGGTGCGCGCGAAGAGATCTCGCGGATAGGTGAGATGAACGGAGAGGGATTTCCGAGTTGCCGAGACGTTCGTGCGCAGCTCGGCGAAGCTCTGCCCCTCCACGATCTCGACGTGCATCGGAACCGAAGGCGCGACGAGATTCGTGACCCCCTGCGTGGCCTTGACGAGCTCGGGATGGCGATGACCGATGTCGAACGTCCGTTGACCCGTGATGCGCGAGATCCACGCGACGGCTGCGGCGAGCACCGATTCATGATCGAGTCCCTCTGGAACGGTCACGGGAGCACGCACCCAGACCGCGGGCTTGGTCGTGCTGCGATCGGCATACGGCAACTCGAGGGAAGCCACAGCCGAGAGACGTTGGGTCCAAAAGGTCTCGTGCTTGGCGAGGAGCTGATCGACCTCGCCGAGGCGCGCAGCTTCGGTTTCATCCGACCACGGCAACCGCGCGCCCTCAACCACGCCGAGCTTGGCGAGAGCGGCGTCGTCGAGTGCTTGACCCACTGGCGAGAGCACGCGAGGGAAACGAAGAGAACCAGCACCAGTGGCCACTTCGATGGCGCCGTTGGCGACCGTGATGATCGTGCCGGGTTCTTCGGCGACTTCAGCGCTGCCTTCTTGCACCTCGGGCAGAAGCAAGGGATCGGTCGCAGAAAGCGATTTCGCCGCACCCACTGGATTTGCGTATCGCGGACCGAAATCGAGGGCGCGCACGAGCGTCGCGATGTGGGCTGCGGGTTGCGACCAATCGATGGTGCACATCGCAGCGGGACGATCGTAGCGCCCGAAATAGGTGCGTTTTCCGAGGTCTTGTGGGGTGCGCGTCAGGGTTCCGTTCGCGAGTTTTTCTGCGAGCTCGGTGAACGAATCGATCGCGGCTTCGTAGCAGCGCGTATTGAGGACGACCGATGTGTCGCGTTCGGTGATTTCGAACGTGCGCTCCGCGAGGATATCCCCTTCATCGACGCCTCCTTCGATGAGGTGCCACCGGATGCCGTGCTCCCTTTCGCCATGAAGGAGTGCCCACATGGGGGCATTCAAACCGGCGTAACGTGGCAAGGGACCATCATGGAAATTGATGGCGCCTTGCTTTGGAAGTGCGAGCACATCCTCGGGGATGATCGTGAGATTGGCGATCGAGAAGAGCCAATCGAATGACGGATCTCGTGCGCGGAGTCGCTCCGCCAAACCTTTGCCGGGGGCGATCAGAGCGATGTTCTTTTGGGCTGCCCACTTCCCGATGCCCTCGTCCGAAGAGACGATACCGAGCACGGTATGGCCTCGATCGATCAGAATGTCGGCGCACTGGATTGCGAGCGATTCGTTTCCGATCACGTAGCAACGAAACGTGGTCATCGGGCTCCCTGATTTTTGGAAGGTTTCTTCTTAGGGGGATGGACGCAGAATGAGCGCAGGCACCGTGATCGATGCTGCCGTCAGCGGAATCGTAATCACGGCAGAAATCGAGTTCATCACATCACGCAAATCGGCGTGACCTGCGCTTGCAACATAGACGATATCGCCTGGGGCGAGGACCACATCATGGGCATTCCCATCCACGATGTCGGCCACGCTCGTCATATAGACGAGCGGCCGTTCAGGATCTCCACGAATCACGCGGACATCGCCCCAGTTTCCGTCGCGGGTGACACCGCCTGCGAGTGCGAGCGCTTGGGTCAGGCGCATCCCCGTTCGGAACGCTGTGATCCGCGGCGATTCGACTTGGCCAAGCACGCTGATGAGGCGGCTCAGATCCGCAGGAACGTAGAGCGTATCACCGGGACGAATGCGAATGTTGTGGCGAGGATCGCCCGAGAGCGCGAGCTCGACCGAAATGGGAAGCGCTCGGCCTTCACGAACGAGCCTGGCTGCGCCCAAATCGCCTGAGCTGATCGCGAGCCCATCCGCCTCGGAACGTGACGCACCGCCCGCTGTCGCGAGCAGATCGACCACACGCATTCCAGGAGTCACCGTGATGCGGCCGGGTTCGGCGACCGCTCCGATGACACTCGCGCGGTGCCCCTCTGGTTCTGCGAGCACCAAGGCCACGCGGACCGTGCGATCGTATTGGCGCAGTGCTGTTTCGACACGTTGTTCGGCGCCTGTGAGATCGACCCCGGTGACTGGGACATCCCCCGCCAAAGGCACATGAAGCATGCCTCGCTCGTCCACGACGATTCCATCGTGATCTTCGGTTTCCGCGGAGATGAGACGGAGAGTCACGACATCGCCCGGGTAGAGCTGCATCGCCAAGGGCGCATCATCGCTCACGCCAGGTGGAGTGACATCCGCACGCGCAAAACTCGAATCCTGATGTGGATGCGTGGGGGCGCGCGGCAAATTGGGGCCGCACGCAGCACCGCCGTACACGAGCGCGAGCGCGAAAGGAATGTAAACAGCCAACCAATGCCGACGAAAGGGCCTGGGGTTGTTCATCGAAGCCGCCAAGTACTCCCCCACCATGGACCGCGCAAGCGCCGCGTGGTGGGGGCGGGGCGCTGCGTGGTGCGGGATGGTACGCGGATTTTGATTTGGTTTACAGACGCATTATCTGTCGAGGAGGCAGGCCCCGACAAATGGGCAGACGCACCGAATCACGGAGTGAAATCACGGCCCCGTCGACGCTCATCCGATGCACGGCGCGTGCGTGGGCGTCCGGAAGGAGAAGAAGACCGCGTTCGGGGTCGAAGGCGCCCGTGCCGAGAACGAAGGCGTCGTCTGCAGCAAAGATGAGCTCCGCGTTTCCTGTTTCGAGATTGACCATCATCCATTGATCGATTCCATCTTCGTCCCCTCGTGGGTCTGCGACGAAGAGAACATGGTCGCGATCGAGAGCGAGTGGGCTCGAGGTGGGGGATGGGACGTGTGGATGATCGACGGCGCGCCACACGCGTTCGATCTCGAGACCTCCTGTCTCGCTCATCACGAGGCGAATCAGTGCGGCTTGGGTACGTCGTTCGGACTCGGAAACGAAGGATGCCCCCGTGCAGAGCGCGATGGCATGTTCGGGCGCATCAGGAACATCCGTGAGCGCATGACAACCCGCATACTCGGGAAGATCGACGAGGCCCACGCGGGTGAGCGTGTCGGGATCGATGACGGCGATGGCTGCAGGGCCGCTCACCCTGAACGTGGCATCGAGACGCTGAAGGCCCACGAGCACGCGTCTCATCGCGCCGCGTTCGAGGAGCAGGAGCGTCGTGGGGCGCGCGTAGATGTGTGTTGGTTCTTCTCCCTCACCCACCGCCACATCGAGATCCGCCGCGAGATCGATGCGCTTCGTGATGTGCCCCGCTTCGATGTCGAGTGCGATCACGTCGTTCCCTCGTGCAAACTCGGGCGTTCGAGGATGGAACGAGGGGTTCAGACGACTGACGAGCGCGAGGCGCGAGTCGATTCTCAACATATCTTGGGGGTTGGGTGAATGGCCCGTGGGCGAATCGGGATTGTCTCCTCGCAGATCGAGTTGAATGGGCTCACCCGTTTCAAATGCGATCAACGTGAGTCGATCGGCGTTGTAGCGTTCCATGATCGCGAGGCGATCTGCCGAAAAAGCGCGAGGGATCACGACATCCCCCCCGAGGCCCGCGGAGATCGCCGAAGCGCGGGTCCCGGAATCGATCCACGCTTCCGTCACGAGCGCGCCATCCGTGTCGAGCAGTGCAATCGCGCTCGATGAAAAGTCGCTGAGCACCACCGCATAAGACGGCCGCGTTCCAAGAGGCGTCAAATCTGCGCTTGGACAGGCGCTGTCGGCGCGACATGCAGCGAGCGCTTGCGCTGCACAAAGAAGTGCGGCGATCGAGAACGAAGACTGAAACGAACGCACAGCGAGCCTCCGCGGCGAACACCGTCCCTCGCGGCATTCGCAGCTCTCATGCTCCGGCGTGTGAAACGCCAAAAACGAGACACCATCGGCAGGTCTTCGGGCTCGTGGGCGTTCGAATCCGAAGATTCGGTTCCTACTGACCATCGCTTCCCAGGTGACCATTCACCCAGTGCACGGGATGGGGTTCGTTCTCACATACCGCTGCGGGGCAGCTCCGGAATCACACCGGATTCCCATTGGGGTTCACGGTCCGCCCGCGAACACCGACGGCGAGCCGAGACTGCGATCGCCCTGGCGTTCGGTCAAACTGGCCGCGAGTGTCTGAAGAAAATCCGTCGTTGCCTCGAGATCTTCGCTCTCGTAAAGTGCGGGCCAGAGTCGATGTCCAAGTCCCCCTTTCAGTTGATTTCGAGCCGTGTTCATTCGCAGACGCGCTGATCGTCGAACGATGAATCCGGGCCCCATCGAGGCTGGTATCGAAGCCGCTTCGAAGCTGGACGTCGAAGAGCGTCGGGTCGTTTCCTTCGATGGGACTGAGCTCGCCTATCATGTGGCTGGGGATGGGCCGCCGATCCTCCTCGCCAATGGGCTCGGTGGCTCGTTTCAGGCGTGGACCCATCAGATCCGCCATTTCGAAGCACACTACCGATTGATCTCTTGGGATCAGCGCGGCCTTTATCGTTCGGGAGCGCCGAGCGATCGTGGGGCACTCGATGTCCCCGCACATGCCCGTGACGCACTCGCCGTATTGGACGCAGAGGAGATCCCCAAAGCCGTGATTTGGGGCTGGTCGATGGGCACACAGGTGGCTCTGGAGCTTTGGCGTAGGGCTCCTGATCGCATTGCCGCCATCGTCCTCATCAATGGCGTGGCGGGCAAGCCGTGGTCGACTCTGGCCCATCTGCCTTCGATGGTTCATGTCGTCCCGAGGTTGCTCAGTTCGCTTCGGCGTTCACCCCAGGTGGTTTCGGCTTGCACCAAGCGCGCTGCGATGTGGAAGGGAACTCCCCTCTGGGCAAAGCGTCTCGGGCTCGCTGGGGCCTCGCTCGATGTCCAGTTGTTTTCTGAGCTTGCCCAATCATTTGGTGAGCTCGACATGGAGATCTTCGTGCACACGCTCGAGCAGCTCGGCGAGCATGATGCCCACGATGTGCTGCCAAACATTCAGGTCCCATTGCTCGTGGTGGCCGGCGGGCGCGATCGAATGACACCACAAGGCGCGGCCGAACGGATCGTGCGAGAGGTGCCCAACGCCGAGCTCTTGGTCGTGCCTGGGGGGACGCATTACGTTGCGCTCGAATATCCCGAGCTCGTGAATCTTCGGATCGAACGGTTTTTGCGAGATCGCGGTTGGCCTCCCAAAGGTTCTGATTTTTGGCGGCGTTCATCGCGTCCTCCTGCGACAGGTGGGCGATGAAAACCATCCTCGCGATGGGTCTCGCGCTCCTCATGGGAGCGTGCTCGAGCGCCAATGACACGGCGGGCGGCGCATCGGCAGAGAGCGATGCCATGCGGTTGCAAGAGCTCCTTGGAAGCGATCCGGCGCGGACGTTGCTCCAAGAGATCGAACGGGCTGTCGATTCGGAGCGGCCCGTCATGGCGTCCGAGATGATCGAGCAAGCGGGTCTGCCAGCGATACGACGGCAGATCGAACGCCTCGAAGAGGCCCCCATGAGCACGCAAGAAGGGCGCCGCCTTCGAACCCGTGCGGTTCGCATCCATCGAGAGCGCGCTGAGGTTCTGGCTCGCTACAGCCGAGCCTTGGCGCGAGGAATTGGCAGCGAAGATGATGAACTGCTCGATGCGATGCGCGCGTATGCGGGCGTCGAACTCGAATTGGTTTCGCTCTACCGGGAACTCGAACAACTTCATCCCTTGAGACCTGAACGAGACGACATCGCTGACGAGAATGAGCGCGAACTGGCCGAACCCCGAGCGGGGGAGCCGCAGGAACCTCTTCCCGAGCTGTGATGTGTCGTGATTCTGGTGATCGACAATTACGACTCGTTCACGTTCAATCTCGTGCAGTATCTGGGCGAGCTTGGAGCCAATGTGGAGGTGGTCCGCAATGACGCCATCGATCTCGAGGGCATCGAGACGCTCGACCCGGATGGCATCCTTCTTTCGCCTGGGCCAGGGACGCCCGATGATTCCGGGATCACGCTCGATGTGATCTTGGCTGAACGCGGTCGGCGTCCAATTTTGGGTGTGTGTCTAGGGCACCAAGCGATTGGACAAGCGTTTGGTGGCAAGGTCGTGCGCGCGCCTCGTCTGATGCACGGGCGCACTTCTCCGATTGAACATCTCGGCCAAGGGGTATTCGAAGGGCTTCCGAGCCCATTTCGGGCAACTCGTTATCACTCCCTCATCGTCGAACGCGCGACCTTGCCCGACGTGCTCGTCCCCACCGCATGGACGGCCGAGGGAGAGCTCATGGGAATGCGTCACCGCACGCTCGATATCGAAGGCGTGCAATTCCACCCGGAGTCTTTTCTGACCGAACATGGGCATGCGCTCCTCGGAAATTTCGTTCGGCGGGTGCGGCTTACCCACAACGCAAAGGCAGATTTTCCGTGAGTCCGGAGGTCGGCGAGGCCATCGCGCGTGTGCTCGAGGGCGGCATCCTCGAAGCCCCTTCGATGGAAGGCGCGATGGACGCTATCTTGGAAGGTCGCGCCACGGACGCGCAGATCGCGGCTCTGGCGGTGGCCCTTCGAATGCGCGGAGAGACCGCCACCGAACTATCGGCGGCAGCGCGCGCCATGCGTCGCAAAATGACGTCGATAGGCCCGTTTGCAGATGCTGTTCTCATCGATACCTGTGGAACGGGGGGAGATGGGACGAGCACATTCAACGTGAGCACCGCCAGCGCCCTGGTGGTGGCTGCATGTGGAGTGAAGGTGGCCAAACATGGCAACCGCGCGGTCAGCTCACGGGCTGGGAGCGCGGACGTGATCGAGGCCTTGGGGATCACGCTGGAGCCCTCTGCGGCCGTGGTGGCGCGCCAGATTCGAGAGATCGGCATCGGGTTTCTTTTTGCGCCTGCATTTCATGCCGCGTTGCGGCATGCTGCGCGCGCGAGACGAGAACTGGGGTCGAGAACCTTCTTTAATCTGCTAGGTCCACTTGCAAATCCAGCCAATGCAACACATCAGCTCGTCGGCGTATACGATCCTGCGCGTGTAAGAATGATGGCAGAGGTTCTCGGTCTTTTGGGGTTGCGCGGAGCGTGGGTGGTCCACGGACACGGGGGTCTCGACGAGATCTCGCCGTCGGGCCCCACACGCGTGGCGCGGCTCGAGAATGGAAAAATTGACGAATTTGAGGTTGTACCTTCTGATTTCGGGTTAGAGAGCGTAGCGATGGATGGAATGAAGGGTGGCGATGCCATCGAAAATGCCCGGTTGTTACGGGCAGTGCTGGACGGAGAACCCAGTGTTGGCCGGACGGCCACCGTGTTGAATGCGGCGGCTGCGCTGGCCTTGACCGGCATCGAGCGCGATCTGCGGGCAGCCCGTGACAGGGTAGAGGCCGCGATCGACTCGGGCGCTGCACGACGTTTGTTGGCGGCTTGGGCTGGTTGGGGGCAATGATGGACGCAGCGTGGATGAATGCGACGTTTGAACGAACGAAGCGGGCAAATCGCAGAATGAAGACGAACACGAAGACGAGGCGACGCAGTGGCAGGTGAGGCGAAGCCGGGCGCAAAGCGCACGAAGTCGGGCGGCAAGACCCCGAAAACAACGAAAGCGTCGAAGGGCGCAGCAACCGCAATGGAAGCAACGACCGCAGTGGTGGACGTTGCGGACGCAGCCACGAATGGTGGACACGGGGTCGATCATCTGGCGGCGATCCTCGCGCGCAAGGAAAAGGAAGTCGCACGTCGGATGCGGCACCCGATCCGTGCTCGCGACGAGGATGGTGCCGATCGTCGATCGCGCGCGATCGCAGCGCTTCGTCGTTGGCCGGGTGGATCCCCACGGATCATCGCGGAATTCAAAAGACGAACGCCCAGCGCGGGCGAGCTACGCCCTCACAAAGTCGGTGAGATCGCGGCGGTTGTCCGGGAATACGAGAAAATGGGCGCAGCCGCGATCAGCGTGCTCGCCGACCGGGTGAGCTTCGGAGGCGGCGTGCTCGACGTGCGTCGTGCTGCCCGTGCGATGTCACGTCCTGTGCTCTTCAAAGAATTCGTCCTCGACCCGGTGCAGGTCGATGCGGCGCGTGCGGCGGGAGCGAGTCTCGTCTTGCTCTTGGTGAAAGCACTTCCAGAGCAGCGTCTCGATACGATGATCGACGCAGTTCGAGCGCGAGGAATGGAGCCGGTGCTCGAGGTCGGAAATGCGGTCGAGATGGAGCGGGCGCTTGCCACGAATGCCATCATCATCGGTTTCAATGCGCGCGATTTGAACTCGTTCGAAGTGAATCCCGAGGTGGCGCTCGCAGCGCTCGAGGAGCTTCCGGATGATCGTGTCGCCGTGTACATGAGCGGCGTCGAGACGAAAGAGCAGCTCGCGCAGATTGCGCTCGGTCGCACGGATGCGGTGCTGATCGGGAGCGAGCTGATGCGCGCTCCCGATCCAGGCGCGCGGCTCGGCGAGCTTCTCGGCACGAGGCCGTCTTGATGCGATCGGCGAGGAAGTCATGGCATCCGTTCTCGTAACGGGAGCCGCAGGTACGGTTGGCAACTACGTGATCGGCCTCGCGGAAGCCGCGGGGCATCGGGTGGTTGCGAGTGATCTCCATCCCAAGGGCATCACCATGCCAGTGCGCGGTGAAGTTCGGCCTGGAGATCTCCGAGACCGTGGCTTCCTCGAGAAACTCGTGCGCGGTGTGGATTACGTCATCCACACCGCGGCGATGCTCGATGTCGGAGCTCCGACGACCGTTCTCTCCGAGGTCAATACGGATGCTGTCGTTGCACTTTATGACGCTGCAGCGCGCGCGGGGGCGAAACATTTCGTGCACGTTTCGACTGCGATGATTTACGCCGAGGGGCAAGGCGTGCTCAATGAGCACTCGAAGATCGCCCCGCGCGGGCCGCATGGGGATACGAAATACCAGGGCGAGGTTGGGTTACGAGAGTGCGCTCGTCGCGAGCTCCCTTTCACGGTATTGCGTGCGGCGCCTTTGTATGGACGCCGTGGTCGGCACTATACGGCGAGCCTCTTGGTCGTCGGACCCGTGCTTCGCCTCATGTCGCCGTGGCTTCCACGCTGGAACGGGGGCCCCAAGGCCAATTTCGTGCATGCCGAAGATGTGGCGCGAGCGCTCGTGTTCGTGCTCGGTCGTAAGGACTGTGAAGGCGAGATCTTCAACGTGGCCGATGAAGACCGACTCACGCTCGGTGAGCGTCTCACAGAAACCTATCGTGCGTATGGGTTACCGACCCTGCCGACCGGAGGACTACCGCGCGCGCTCCTCGATCGTTTGGGGCAGTTTTTCCAGGCGGAGCTGCCCTATCGTGCCCTCGACAACGCACTTCTCGCGGCGTGGAAGCTCGTCGTGTTGAAGCATGGGCTCAAGCCCGCGTTGCGCGCGAGACTCGATCGCGAAGCGCTGACGCTCCTCTATGACGACCTCGCGATCGATTCGGGAAAGCTCCGCGCGCTGGGTTGGAATCCTCGTTTCCCTTCGTTTCGGGTAGGATGGCAGCAGGTTTTGCGCTGGTATCAAGCCGAACGTTGGGTACCCAGGTATGGGTGATTCTCGTCTTTGGGTGAGCGATCGTATTCTGAAGTGGGGTCGTGAAGCGCGCGCGCTTGCCCGGCAGGGGCAGCTGATCATTCATGGCCGAGGACGCGCCGCGCTCCCCGTTCGAGGGGAACGTGTCGTGGTCTTCGTTCACGGCTTCATGGCAGCCGGCCCAGTCTTCGATCCCATGCGAAGATTCGTCGAAGAGCGCGTCCAAGGGGTGGGTACGATCGATCTGACGTACGGGCCTTTCGAGGATTTCGAGCACGTGGTCGAAAGGCTCGAGCGGACGGTGCGAAGTGCATCCGAAGGGCGTCCGGTGGATCTCGTCGGACATTCTCTCGGCGGGATTGTCGCGCGCTGGTATCTGCAGGAGCGAGGTGGTGCTGAGCATGTGGATCGCTTGGTGACACTGGCGAGCCCTCATGCGGGCACGGAGACTGCGCGCTTGAACATTGGCCCGCTCTTGCGAGCGATCCATCCTGACGGCCAGGTGATCCGCCGATTGCGAGAGAATCGAGAGCGCGCCGCACGGGTCAAGCACACAGTGGTGGTTGCGGGGGCCGATCAGTTCGTGACTCCTCCCGAGAGCGCGGCCACGATCGAAGATGCCGTCGTGCATTGGCTCGACGATCTCAGTCATGGCGAGCTGCTCTTCGACTTGCGTGTGTTCGAACACGTGTGTGAGGGGCTGAGGCGATAGGGCTCACGCACTCCAGGATGCAGCCGGATGCGGAACGCTTCGGAGGGCGGCTCGGAGCTCTCCGGCATCTTTGAATCGCGCGTCCATTTTCTTCGCGAGGGCACGGGCGACGAGGGATTCGAGCGCCGGGTGAAATGAGAGCTCGGGACGTGTTGCGGCGAGTGTCGGCACGGGTTCGAGGGCATGGGCTCGCAAGACATCCGCGACCTCTTCGGCGACGAAGGGCCAACTTCCAGTCAGGAGCTCGAAGAGGAGCACACCCGCCGAATACACATCGCTGCGGGCATCGACGCGCGGACCGAAAAGATGTTCGGGTGCGATATAGGCTGGCGTGCCTACGATGGCGCCCTGCGAGGTGATCATCGACTGTGCACCCCAGACTTCGTGGTTTTGGAATTTCGCGAGGCCAAAATCGATGAGCCGTGCATGCGGTCGACCATCGGGTCGAAACGCCACGATGACATTGCCGGTTTGACGTCGCGATGGAGGATGCCGAGCCCATGCGCGTGCTCGAGCGCCGCCAAGACTTGATCTGCGATCATCAAGGCAAGTTCAGGAGGCAAGCGACGCGCTGCGAGGATGGCATCGAGCGAGATGCCCGGCGCGAGCTGGGTCACGAGAAACGTTCCATGGACATCTTCGCCGAGCTCGATGACCGCGAGCGCATGAGGATGTTCGAGCGCGGCGAGCGCTTGCGCTTCGCGCGCGACGCGACGCGCAAGGTCGTTCGACCGAGGATCTTTCGAGATGAGTTTCACTGCGACGGGGAGCCCATCCGGAATGCGGGCTGCGCGGTATACGATTCCCATCGTTCCCGACCCGAGCATCGCCGCGACGCGATAGCGACCGCCGATGAGCGTTCCTTCCGCCAGTGTCGCTTCACGCATGGGCCTCAGCGTACATCGCGTTCCTTTGATGTGCCCATCGGGTCTCGTTCATCGGTGATGTCGGAAGAGCTCGATCTTTGTTATGAACATCGCCTCATGGCATCGCAGCCGCTTCTAGATTTTCCCTCGCTTTTGACAGACGACGACCTCCACTGGTTCAACGAGGGGGTCCACACCCAGCTTTATGAAAAGCTCGGTGCACATCCGGGAGCCGTTCAGGGGCGCCCCGGCACGTTCTTCGCGGTCTGGGCGCCGAACGCCGAGTTCGTGTCGGTCATTGGCGACTTCAATGGTTGGAGCCCAGATGCTCATCCGATGCGACCGCGGGCGAGTTCGGGCATTTGGGAAGTGTTTGTCGACGGCGTCGGGCTTGGGGCGCTCTACAAATTTCATATTCGATCGCGACACGCTGGTTATCGCGTCGAAAAGGCAGATCCTTTTGGTTTTCTCCACGAGACGCCTCCGCACACGGCATCGATCGTGTGGGACCTGTCGCAATACGCATTTGGGGATCGACCATGGATGAACGAACGAGCGAAGAAAAATTCCCTCGATGCGCCCATGTCGATTTACGAGCTGCACCTCGGCAGTTGGGCTCGTGTTCCAGAAGAACATGATCGCGTGCTCGGATATCGCGAGCTCGCTCCAAGGCTCGCCGATTACGTCATCCAACAAGGCTATACGCATGTCGAGCTGATGCCGGTGATGGAACATCCCTTTGGAGGATCATGGGGCTACCAGGTCACGGGCTATTTCGCGCCGACCCATCGACAGGGCAAACCCGAAGACTTCATGTGGCTCATCGATCATCTGCATCAACGTGGGATCGGAGTGATCCTCGATTGGGTGCCTGCACACTTTCCAACCGACCAGCACGGCCTGTCGTTCTTCGACGGGACACACCTCTTCGAGCACGCCGATCCGAGACAAGGGTTTCATCCGGACTGGCGCTCTTCGATCTTCAACTATGGGCGGCACGAGGTGCGCTCGTTTCTGCTCTCGAGCGCGCTGTTTTGGCTGGAGCGCTATCATGCCGACGCGCTGCGGGTCGATGGGGTCGCTTCGATGCTCTATCTCGATTATTCGCGCGCATCTGGGGAATGGATCCCCAATGAGGACGGTGGACGTGAAAATCGTCACGCCGTCACGTTCCTCAAGACGATGAACGAGCATGTCTATCGCACTTGCCCCGACGTGCAGACCATCGCGGAGGAGTCGACATCATTTCCAAATGTCTCGCGTCCCACCTTTCAAGGCGGGCTTGGATTTGGTCTCAAGTGGGATCTCGGTTGGATGCACGACACCTTGCGTCACTTCGAACGGGATCCCGTGCATCGTCGCTTTCATCACAACGAACTCACGTTTCGCTCACTCTACGCTTGGACGGAGAACTTCGTCCTTCCGTTGAGCCATGACGAGGTGGTGCACGGCAAAGGGTCGCTGATCAACAAGATGCCAGGAGACCGCTGGCAAAAGTTCGCTCACCTGAGGCTCTTGTTTGGCTACCAATTCGCGCAGCCGGGCAAGAAGCTCATCTTCATGGGAGGGGATTTCGCGCAGTGGCGCGAGTGGAACCATGATCAGAGTCTCGATTGGCACCTCACAGAGGACGAAGCTCATCATGGTGTTCTTCTCCTCGTCCGGGACCTCAATCATCTCTATCGGAGTGAGCCTGCGATGCATCGTTTCGAGTGCGAGCCGCGAGGATTCCAATGGGTGAGTGGCGGCGATGCCGAGCATGGCGTCATCGCCTTTTTACGGAGGGGACTCTCCGAAGATTCCGCGCTCTTGTGCGTGCTCAACTTCACACCGGTGGTGCGGTACGGTTATCGACTGGGCGCGTCTTCCGGCGGGCTCTGGCAGGAAGTGCTCAACACCGATGCGTCGGCATACGGTGGTAGCGGTGTGGGCAATCTCGGAGGCGTGACCGCGAAGAAGGAATCGATGCACGGATTGCCCTTTCACCTCGAGCTCACGCTACCTCCCCTGGCGTGCGTCGTTTTGCGCGCTCCTGGAGCGACGCCATGAGCGGTCCGAAATACATCTGCATCCACGGTCATTTTTATCAGCCGCCGAGGGAGAGCCCGTGGCTCGAGGTGGTGGAGCGGCAAGAGTCGGCTTTCCCGTTTCACGACTGGAACGAACGTGTGCACGCCGAATGCTATGCACCCAACGCCGCCGCACGGATCCTCGGCGCCGAAGGCCGCATTCGAGAGATCACCAACAATTATCGCTCGATTTCCTTCAATTTTGGCCCGACGTTGCTCTCTTGGATGGAGCAGGCCGAGCCTGATGTGTATGCCGAAGTGCTCGCGGCCGATCGGGATGCACGTGCCATGCGAAATGGCCATGGTTCAGCGCTCGCGCAGGTCTACGGACATCTCATTCTTCCGCTCGCGAACGCACGCGACAAAAAGACCCAGGTCATCTGGGGGGTACGCGATTTCGAGTTTCGCTTTGGCCGGAAGCCTCGAGGCATGTGGCTCAGCGAGACCGCCGTCGACACCGCTTCGCTCGAAGCACTCGCGGCACAAGGCATCGAGTTCACGGTGCTCGCGCCGAGTCAAGCTGCGCGCGTGCGTCCGAAAGGCGAGGCGACTTGGCTCGACGTTCATGGAGGTGCCGTCGATACGCGGCGCGCGTATCGTGTGCGTTTGCCGAGTGGGCGATCGATCGCGATCTTTTTTTACGATGGTCCGACATCCCGTGCCGTCGCATTCGAGCGCCTTCTCGACAATGGCGCCGGCTTCGCGGGTCGGTTGATGGAAGGGTTCGACGAGCGCGATGAAGCTCAACTCGTTCACATCGCCACCGATGGCGAGACTTACGGTCATCATCACCGATTCGGCGAGATGGCGCTCGCGTACGCGCTGCACGTCATCGAGCGGGATCCCCATGTCCGCCTGACGACCTACGAAGAGTTCCTTGATTTGCATCCGCCTGAGTGGGAGGCGGAGATCATCGAATCCACGTCCTGGAGCTGTGCACATGGCGTCGAACGTTGGCGTGCCGACTGTGGCTGCAAGACCGGCGGCCCCGTGCAATGGACGCAAGCATGGCGTGCTCCGCTCCGCGCGGCGCTCGATTGGCTGCGCGATCAATTGATCGCCGTCTACGACGAAGAAGGTTCGAAAGTTCTCGTCGACCCTTGGTTGGCCCGCGACGAATACATCGACGTCGTGCTCGATCGCAGAGAGGCTTCGGTGAAGCGTTTCCTGAAGGCGCACGCGCGAAGTGAACTGCCCGAACGCGACGTCGTGAGGGCGCTCGAGCTCCTCGAGATGCAACGCCACACCATGCTCATGTACACGAGCTGCGGGTGGTTCTTCGATGATCTCGGCGGCATCGAAACGGTCCAAATCATTCAGTACGCCGCGCGTGCGATTCAGCTCGCGACGAACCTCGTCGGAGATCGCTTCGAGAGTGGATTCTTAGAGCGCCTCTCGCATGCTCAGAGCAATCGCCCCGAGTTGGGCGATGGAGAGGAAATCTACGAAGATCTCGTGAGACCGGCGATGGTCGACTTGCGAAAGCTCGGCGCCCATTTCGCGGCGAGCTCGCTCTTCGAGGATGACCGCGCGTCCGAACACGTCTTCGGATTCGATATCGACGTGATCGAGCGTGAGCAAGCGAGCGCGGGACTGGCGAGGATGGCGATGGGGCGCATGAGAGTGCGATCTCGCATCACACTCGCCGAAGAGGACCTCGAATACGCGGTGGTGCACCTCGGCGATCACAATTTGAGCGGGGGAGTGCGCGTGTGGCAAGGATCAGGTCCGCACGCGGTGCTCCAGACGGAGTTGCGCGCTGCGTTCGGTCGAGCGGACATCGCAGAAGTCTTGCGCGCGCTCGAGCGACATTTTCCCGCCACCACCTATACGTTGCGCACTCTCTTTCGAGACGAACAGAAGAAAATCCTAGATCAAGTCCTCGCCGCAACGCTCTCGGGTGTCGAGCGAAATTATGAGCAAATTTACATACAATTCGCTCCGCTCATGCGGTATCTCGCGAGCTTGGGTCAGCCTGTTCCCAAGGCACTGCATCAAGCGGCGGAGTACACGCTGACCGCACGTTTGCGACGTGAGCTCGAGCGAGGAGCCGAGATCGATCTCGAGGTGGCCACGGCTCTCCGCAAAGAGGCGAAAGATGCGGGGGTGAGTCTCGAACCGAACGAGCTCGGCCGCGTGGCGCAGCGGACGCTCCACACATGGCTCGAAGAGCTCACGCAACATCCCGATGACGTCGCGCGCGTGGAGCGAATCGCGGCGTTCGCGGCGTTCGTGAAGGCATCCGGGCTCGTCTATGATCCGGCCGCCACGCAGAATCGATTCTATAAACTTCGTGAAACCGTGTATCGCGCCCGACGAAATGAGTCCATGAAAGCCGACACGCCTGCGCTCGAGGCGTGGCTTTCGGCTTTTGTCGCGCTGGGCGAAGAGCTCGGGGTACAGGTGGAAGATGTCGATTGATCTCGAGACCCATGACACCATGCGAGCCGCTTCATGATGAACGACGACGAACTTCGAAAGCCCGCCGCGAGACCTCTCTTCGAGCAGGAAGGGACTGCCCTTCCGAGGATCGTCTCAGTGATTCGACGTCTGCTCGGCGAAGGGGGCTGTCCCTGGGATCGCGAACAGACGTTCAAGACGATGCGCCCGTTCGTCATCGAAGAGGCTCATGAAGTGGTGGCTGCCATCGATCACGGCTCACCGGACGAGTTGCGCGAAGAGCTCGGGGACCTTCTCATGCAGGTCGTTTTCCTCGGGGAGCTCGCGAGAAAAGAAGGGTGGTTCGGTCCTGACGACGTGGTCGACTCCATCAGCGACAAGATGGTCTTTCGCCACCCGCACGTTTTCGGCGACGTCAAGGTGAGCAACAGCACGGAAGTGCTGGAGCGTTGGGAGAAAGGCAAGGCGCGCGAGCGCGCGACGAAAGGGAAAAGGGAAGGCGCCCTTTCTGGCGTCCCTGTGGCCATGCCGGCGCTTTTGCGTGCGGTTCGAGTGGGCGAGAAGGCTGCGCGGGTGGGCTTCGATTGGCGTGATCCTGCGGGGGCTCGCGCAAAGATCGCAGAGGAGCTCGATGAGCTCGACGCCGCGGTCACCGATGCAGCCACAGGAGGAAATCCGGAGCGAGTCGAGGAGGAACTCGGAGATCTTTTGTTTGCGATCGCGAGCTGGGCGAGGAAAAGCAAGATCGACCCCGAGGCGTCCTTGCGCCGGGCTCTCGATCGCTTCACGGCCCGCTTCGACATGGCCGAAACCACAGCCAAAGGCATGGGCAGAGACCTCTCCGAGATGAACGAAGAGGAGCTGGATCGCCTCTGGAACCAAGCAAAAGCGGCGGTGCACGGATAGATCCCCAAATCCCGAGCTGAACAGGTATTCTCTGGCCTGTGCCCGCGTTCGTGATTCAGCTTGGACCGCAACGCATCCGGCTCCTTCCGGGAGTGTCACGGGTGGGTCGCGATCCTTTGTGTGAAATCCAGCTCGCCGACGAATCGGTCTCGCGACGACATGCGACGCTTCGAGTCGAAGGGGACTCCGTGAAGGTCGCAGACGACGCCAGCCGAAATGGCGTCCGTGTGAACGGCGAGAAAATCCATGGCTCCCACCTCCTCGCCCATGGCGATCGAATCCAAATCGGTACGGTCGAGATGGTTTTCCTCATCGAGGACGAAGTCGGAGAAACGGGGCTTTTTGGTGCAGGGACCCGACCTCTACCCAAACCACAACCGCCCCCGATTCGTGTCGATCCAATCGCCGTATTGAGTCCCCGAGAGCGCGAAGTCTTGACGCGGCTCGCGCGCGGTGAGGCCCATCGAGAAATCGCAGAGGCCCTGTCCGTAAGCACGAAGACCGTGGAGACCTATCGCGCTCGAATCGGCGAAAAGTTGGGGGTGAAGGGTCGGGCCGACTTGGTGCGGGTGGCGCTCGAAGCGGGTTTGCTGACCCCTCAGCGCGGCTGAGCACCCACCGTTCGGCAAGAAACTTGTGGGCGTTGCGCGCGCTGGGCTAAGGGAAGCCATGATGAGCTCCTGGTCGACGTCCGCGTCCCTCGCACGTGCGCTCACGATGATGGAGCGCGCTCGGGCGAGCGGTGAATTGCATGCCCATGCACGAGAGGGAATGGCCACGATCGCGATGCAAGAGGGATGTGTCGTCGCGATCGACGCACCGATGGCCAAGGCTCCGAAGCTGGGACAGTTGATTGTTCACTCGGGGGTGAGTGCGACCGCGGTCGAAGGCGCCTTGACCGATCGGAGCCGGCCCATCGGCGAGGTTCTGATCGACTCTGGCTTGGTGCCGCGCTTCGCAGTGAGCCACGCACTTCGAGTCCAGCTCCGCGTCAGGGCTCGAGCGATCACCCGTTGGCGCGACATGACGCTTCGTTTCCAGCCGGGGCTCCCCATCGGAAGAGTCGAGCCCACGAAAGTCGGTGAGTTGATGCTCGGCGCGCTGCGCGACGCGCTTCGTCATACGTCGGTCCAGACGGTTCGCCAACGCCTCGGACAGAGCCCACTGATGATGACTTCGCTCGGGCATTCACTCATCACGGGAGCTCCGCTGTGGCCTGACGAGCAGGCCGTGTGTACGGTGCTCCAGCGCCCCACGACGCTTTCCGATATCGAGAACGTCTGCCGTTCGAGCGAACGTGGCATGCGTCTTTTGCTAGCGCTCCGATGGCTCGAGGCGGTTGCACCACCGCCCCTTCCGAATCTTTCTCTGCTCGCTCGGAAGGCACACGCGATTCGTCGTGAGCGAAGCGCGGAAGAGCTCCTTGATTTGCCTCACGGGGCGCCGCCCGCCGCTGCCCGTAACGCGTGGCGCAAGCTCAGTGCGTCCCTCCACCCCGATCGATTCGCGTACGGTAGCCCAGAGCTCGCCCGTCTCTCGAACGAAGTTGCGTGCGCGCTCAACTCGGCTGCACGACAACTTCGAGCGGCACGCTGAATCGGGTTTTCACCCGCCTTCGGCAGGTGCCCACCAAGCGGGCGGTTCTGGCTCCTGGGGGGCCGCAGGTGGCGTGGGCGCAGGCGGAGCGGCCGGTGGGGCCGCTGGAGCGCTTGGGGCTACTGGGGCTTCTACGGGTTCAGAGCGGACAGGCTCCTCCGCACGTCCCCGTCGACTGCGTCGTCCGCGGGGCTCGGCGGGTGGAGGTGCCGGCTCCGGTGTCGCTGGTTCATCCACGGTTCCTTCTGTGCCTGCACCCGAATCGGCATCGGATTCTGCTCCGGCATCCGTCCACCAAGGGGTCGCTTCACGCGGCTGCGTCGGGCTCTGGGTGCCAGCGCTGCTTCCAGCATGGGCTGGCGCTTGGGGGGTGGTGGTGTTGACGGTCTGTACTGGCGCTGGGCGGCGCTCCCACCAGGCACGCTCCGATTCGTTGACGCGTGGGTGGGTCTCCGCTCGCTGCTCGGACCAAGCCCACCACGGTGCATCTGCGGAAAGCGCCAGCTCGGTCGTCTGAGGGCGCTCCTCCACGGCTCGCAGCGAAAGCACGTACGAACCTCGCATCCGGCGCTGTCGAAAACGCGGGAACTGAATCGCCGTGACATGCTCGCGCATGCATTGCGTGAGCTCTGCGGAATTCGGCGCCACCCCGATTTCTTCGGCGTGTCCATCGTGCGTGAGAATGAAGACCAGACGAACTTGGCCGAGCGTCGGAGTGCGCGCGACTTCGAGCGCGGCGCATTCACGGAGCGCATCCACGTGCTCCGCAAACGCTTGATCGATTTCCCTCGGTGTGAGTCGGCCTGGCAAAGCTGCCTCGGCTTGCTGCGCGGCTTGCGCGAGCGCCTCTTGCGCGGCTTCTGCTTCACGCCGCGCGATCGATTCCTGTTCGAGTCTCTCGGCTTCGTAGAGCCCCGTGATGGCTTCACGAAGGGGCACGTTGGTTCGTGACTCTTCCACGAGCGCAGTCAGCATGGTCCGACCTTCCGGGCCGCCGTGCCGGAAGATGCCCGTGGCCGCCTCCGCCAGCGCTTCTGGATATTGTTGGAACGCGCTGTCTGCGCGATAGAGCACGAGAAATCGCTGTAGAGCCGGGACGATCGAGGCGTCGCCCAGTTCCACGATCGCGTGGATCAGCATGGGAAGAATCGTGGCGGGCGTCTCGTGATCTTGGAGTTGCTGCATCAGCCCAGGCACGGCGTCTCGGGCTTGCATCTCGAGCAACGAGGGAACGATGACCTCGAGCGGAGGGACCTGGGTTTGTTCGATGAAATCGAAGCGTTGTCGGAGCGCCGCGATGAGATACTCACTTCCGGTGCGGCGGGTGCGCAGGGCCGATGCGATGACTTGGCGAAGCGCAGAAGGCATCGACTGCTGCGCATACAAGTCGAGAAGGTCACGGGTGATCTCGGGCTCCTCCAATGCAGCCAGCGCCTGGATGGCGTAGGCCCGTGCGGGCACGAGGCGGTTGTCGGGATCCACGGCAACCGCGCTGAGGCTCGCTCGTAGATCATTCGATCCTGTGGGTGCGGATTGGCCAGAAAGGCTGCCGCCGATGTCGAGGGCCACCGACGCGAGGGGCTGGTGAAGTGAGCCGCTCCAGCGATCGAGCCCACTCTCCTTGTCGAGGAGATGCATCTGGCCTTGTTCGCCCACCACGAAAAGCCCTTCCGCCGTGGGCTCGGCGCCGATCACGTCTTCTTCGAGAATGCGCGCGAACCGCAGCGTTCCGTCGAGGTCGTAACCAAATACGTAGCGGAAATAAACGAAATAGACGTGATTCCCGAGGATCTTGATTTCGTGCGAATCGACCGTCCCATCCGGCGCGAAATACAGACGGATACGACCGCGGGCGCTTCGTGTGCCTGGCTTGGGTAAAAAGCCGTCGTCGAACACTTCGACTTCTCGTGCGGTCTCCCCTTCGCGGAGCACGGGCAACGTGGGCAAAGGCAACGTGAGGTGGGTCGACTCCGAGCGAACCCCCGAGACCGAGCTCGAGTTCATTCGATAGATGTTGCGATATCCGTAATAGATGCCGCTCGGATCATCGAACGCCCATGCGATGACATCGTCAGTGGATCGAAGACGTGCGAGCTCGACGCCGGTGGTGGCGTCGAGAATCGCGAGGTTCTGTCGCTCCCACGGGATCATGACCATCCCGCCGGTCGCGGCAGGCTGTCCGAACACACCGTGCACTTCATATCGCCACAGCTCGGAGCCATTCGATGCATCGACGGCCACCACATGCCCCACCCGCCGGGCTCCTCCAAGCGCTCCGACCGTCGACGAATAGAAAATCGTGTCGCCATCTCGTGTGGCGCCAACGTAGGCCAAGTCCGCGAGTGGACGCCTCCAGCGTTCTCGGCCCGTGCGCAGATCGAGCGCCACGAGGTGCTGACGATCACTCGTCAGCACGACATCACCGAGAATTTCAGGTCGCGTCTGGGCGTCAAACGCAAATCGCCATCGCTCTTCGCCATTCGCGACAGAAAAAGCGGCCAGCCCCCGTTCACTCGCTTCGCCGTGTGTGGCGACGACCACGAGAGGCTCACCCAACGCGTTGTGCGGTTGAGAATGTGCACGTGCAGCCGGCATGCGCGCGAGGATCGTCGCGAAATGATCGGCGCGGTTATCGGCGAACTGATGGCTGAACGCGTTCTGTGTGCTGCCGCCACAGCCGGAAAGAGCGAAAAGAGTCAGCAGCGCGGTCGCTTTGAGGAAGAGATGTTGAGTCACGGGACCTCTCCAGAACCAGAAGTCGGACGGGATTGCGGAGCATCCACCGGAATGCGACTGAGCACTTCCGACATCCGCATCATCAACGGACTTGGCGCGCGCCTTCTCGCGGAGCGCTCTTCATCCTGCAGTCGAATGATTTCTTGTTGAAGGAACTGACGCACCAAGCGGCCGGAGACTTCGCCGAGACGCATGACGATCTCGATCTTCGTGGCCTCCGAGATGTCCGTGCGATGAAGAAACTCGCTGTATCCTTCGAGGATGACCGAGAGTGGCTGTTGACCGAGGTATCCCGTGAATCGGGCCACGCTCTCATCGTTGCCGAGACGACCAATCGCTGGAGCCGCTTCGATGACCCCGCGCTCGAACGCGCGGAAGAGCAACTCCACCGAATCACGGGCGCCGATGCGTCCCAAGGAGTCGGCGACCTCTGCTCGTACGCTGCGATCACTATCGCGCAACCCCTGCTCGAGAAGCACTCGCACTCGGCGATCTCGAATCTCCGAGAGCGCCTCGTATGCGCGTCTGCGCGCTCCGGGGCGTCGGTGCCGCGTGAACTCCGTGAGCACGTCAAGGGCGGCCGGCTCTGCGATTCGCTTGAGTGATTCGAGCGCATGATCGGTGATCACGTCGGGCTGTCCGCGACGAAGCAGCTCGGCGATCGGCGCGATGGCTTCAGGACGGTCCAGGATGACGAGCTCATCGAGCGCCATGCGCGTTTCATCGGCGTTGGTGCTGTTCAAGCGCTGCAATATGTCGGGTAGATCCGAAAGCCGCGGCATCGGGGCGCTGGGTGCGCCGGTGTCTTCGCTCGTACGCGCCGTGGAGCGCGGAGCGCGCTGCGCGCACACTTCTCCTGGCCCAACGAGCACAGACAGAGAAGCAAGGCCACTGAGACCCAGAAGGGTCAAAAATGCAGTGATTCGCATAGGAAACCTTCGACTCAAGCGCGGTTCTTCGCGCGCCCACCCATTCAAACGCCGGCATCTTGTCTAGATTGATGTGGGTGAGCAACCCGCGCCTGACTTCCAGAGCGAGTGAGCGCACGCATGCCGACTGGAATGGCCCGTGCTACACACGCCTCCGCAACGCGCCCCAATACGACGCGGATCGATGCGTCCTTGCGCTGGCACGTCTTTTCGAACCGACATGGAATCGAGCTCCCGCAGCAAAGCTGCGACTGTTGTTCGTGAGAACGTCAAAGCATGGTTCGCGAGGCGCCGACGGCTCTTCGTCGCGCTGGCGATCCTTTTGTTGCTCCTCGTTGGCATTCGGTTTTGGGGCTCGGGAGCCAACGAAAGCAGCGCCGAGCGCTCGCTCCAAGCCGTGCTCTTGCGTTCCGGGATTCGCGTCACGGAGGACACGATCCTGTGGCTGGCCGAACACGAAGGACCATGGTCACTTCGTCCGGCGCTCTTCCTCGCACACCAGGATGGAGAGCTCGACGATGTTTGGTATGCCGAAATTCGTCCTGGTCGAGGCGGTTCGATCCTCGATGTTTCGTCTGTCGTCAATCTGACTGAGACACCGAGCGCCAACGAAGAAGGTCTTGTCCGTGTGGGTGATCATGCCCTGTTCTTCTCACGCGCGGGCGAGCACATCGAAGCTCTGACGGTCTTCGATGTGCGCGGTGAACCCGAATCGTCGGTTGCCGAGTTCACCCGAATGCAACGAATTCAACATGCGATCACCAATCTGCAGGAGACGGGACGCACCGCAGGATTTGGCCGTACTCGATTTCAGTGGAGACATCCCAGAGCCGAGCTCCGGATGGACGTCGATGGCGCGCGCGTGGTCCTCGCCGCGGACGAACATCCGCCGCTGAGCATCGATCTCGAGAGGCTCGAGGTGGTCGAGGGCGAAGACGAGGTGGAGCGGCAAATCCATGTGGCAGGTGTGCCGGGGGGAATCACCTGGGTGGTCGACACGGTGCGCAACCTTTCATTCGTGGGGCCGGCTCCCATCGAGTGGCTCGAGAACCGCGTGTTTGCATTGGAAGACGCATGGAATCGCGCGCGGCACGCCGTTCTTGGAAGTGGGGATACGGAAGAGGAGGCATGGGCCGATCTCGGTGTGGCTCGCGTATCCGAGCCGCTCGACGAGGAGCGGCGCGCGCTCTTGACGGCCAGAGAGGCGGAGTTGGGGTGGCCACCTCCTGCCATGAGTCCGGTGATCACTGACGAGCCCATGCAAGGGGAGGGGGAATGGATCACTGTGATCGATGATCCCTTCGTCAATCAGTATCCCGGTGCGCCGCCCGCATTCGTGCAAAGCTTCGTTCGCCCCGATCCGCTGCGACCGTACGTTCGTGTGTACGTGACGATGTGGGACCCTCGGCAGGTTCAGCTACGGATGATGCCGGGCACACGCGAACCGCGGAGCGCCACGGGAGATCTCGGCGCAGGACGCATTCCGCGCGACGAACGCACGATCCGTATGCTGGTCGGAGCGTTCAACGGAGGCTTTCAGGCGATGCACGGAGAGTTCGGCATGATGGCGGAAGGGCGTGTGTATTTGCCGCCCAAGCCGTGGGCCGCGACGGTCGCCGTGTTCAATGATGGTCGTGTGGGCATGGGCAGTTGGCCCGCACCCAATTGGAGAGGGCGTTATTTCGATGAAAATCTCGCGAATCGTCAGATTCCCGAAGGCATCATCGAGCTGCGACAGAATCTGACTTCGGTCGTCGAGGACGGTGTGTGGAATCCTTGGGAGCGCTGGTGGTGGGGTGCGGCGCCGCAAGAAAGCGATGAACAAACGTACACTTACCGGAGTGGCCTTTGCCTCACCAACGAAGGCTTTTTTGCCTTTTTCTGGGGCGATTCCCTCGGTCCCGAGGCGCTTGGTCAAGCGATGATCAGCGCTCGTTGTCAGCGCGCCATGCATCTGGACATGAACAGTGGGCATTGCGGTTTCGAGTTCTTTCGCCCGTACCGCGAAGACAATTCGCAAGATGTACCGGCGGCTCCGCGGGTTCACGCGCAGTACGAGCACGATGCACCGATGCCCGATGCTCCGGGATGGCGAGTGCGAGGTCGCAAGGCCGTGCGTTCGATGGCCATGCGCTTCCCGCGCTACCTCACGCGAGATCCGAGAGACTTCTTTTATTTGACCCTCCGACCGACGTTGCCTGGGCCTCCGCTTCGGAACGCGACGGCTGAAGAAGGAAGATTTTCGAGCGTCGGATTGCCCCATGCGGGGTGGCCTTATGCGTTTGCGCGGCTACGGGTTGGAGACACGTGGGTCGTTCGGATCGATCCCCGACGGGCCGTGCCTTCGCCGATTCGGCAATCTCATCATCAGCGCGTACTCGGAGGATTCACAGGAACTCCGCGCTCCGGTGGGGTTGCGCTCTTTGCGACCCGAGCTCTGATGGGTTGGGAGTTCGCCGTGGGGGTGCCCTCGACTGAAGATGATGTTCTGCTCCAAGGCAGGATCCTCTCGTCTGAAAATGATACGGGGGCTGCGGTGGGCGTGGATCGCGACGGATTCCTGGTGTACGCCGAAGGGGCCCATCTCGTGGAGGTGCTGGCCCGGGCAGGAGTCCAACAGGCGATCTCGTTGGAAGAGGAGGTTCGCCTCGCGCTTCTGGGTGAAGGCGGAGCGGCGGCCCCCGACGGACAGACGACACGGGGCCTCGATTCCGAACCGTTGCTTTCGTTTTTTGCTGAAGAGACCGCCTCTGCCGAGGTGCTCTTCTCAGACAATCCCCCCATGCCGTACGGCCGTTGGGGATATCTACAGGGGCAACGCGTTCGGTATTTTCCGACCCAACCACCCCGTTTTTCTCGCGAAACCGAGCCGTGAAGCCAGAACCGTGAGGTCTCTCTCGACGGTGGTGGACGAGAAAAAATGTCGTCGCATTGATCAAAGGCGCCCTGGCCCAGTACGCTACCGCCCTTTGGGAAACGGGTGCAAAGCGGTGAGATTGCGATGAAGAAGCCCATTCCGTTCGGAAAGTACGTGCTCCTCGAACGGATCAACGTCGGGGGCATGGCCGAAGTTTTCAAAGCCAAGGCCTTTGGCGTCGAGGGGTTTGAACGCCTTGTCGCAGTGAAACGGATTCTGCCTTCGATCGCGGAGGATCAAGAATTCATCACGATGTTCATCGACGAGGCGAAGATCAGTGTTCAGCTGACCCACGCCAACATCGCTCAAATCTTCGATCTCGGGAAAGTGAACGACTCCTACTTCATTGCGATGGAGTTCGTTCATGGCAAAGATCTCCGAGCGATCTTCGATCGTGCGCGCAAGCGTGGTGAGGCTGTCCCCGTCCCCATGGCTTGCTACACGGCGATGAAGATCTGCGAGGGGCTCGATTACGCGCACAACAAAAAAGATGCGGCGGGTCGAGAGCTCAATCTCGTTCATCGGGACGTCAGCCCGCAGAACGTGCTGATCAGCTACGATGGCGAGACGAAAATCATCGATTTCGGCATCGCGAAGGCCGCCGGTAAAGCGGGTCGCACCCAGGCCGGGATTCTCAAGGGCAAGTTCGGATACATGTCGCCCGAGCAAGTGCGAGGGCTCCCACTCGACCGCCGCAGCGATATCTTCGCGGTGGGGATCGTGCTTTACGAGTTGCTGACGGGAGAACGACTCTTCGTTGGGGAGAGCGATTTCTCGACCTTGGAGAAAGTTCGCAACGTCGAGATCATGCCGCCATCGACGTACAATCGTCGGATCCCAGAAGAGCTGGAGCAGATCGTCCTCAAAGCCCTCGCGAAAGACGTGGACGATCGCTACCAAACCGCGATGGATCTCCATGACGACCTGCAGTCGTTCATGTACACGAGCGGCAATTTCTTTTCGCGTAAGGACCTCAGCGCTTATATGCGAAAGGCCTTCGCCGATGAGATCGCGAAAGAGAGCGCACGCGAAGAGGAGTATCGGCGCATGGAAGCCAACGGAATGTTGCCTGTCGTAGAGGACGGAGCATCGACCCCTGAATCCGGTTTGGAAGCGTTCGATGATCTCGAGCCGATCGAAGCTTCGCAACCGTCGGTTCAAATGAGCGCGATACCGTCGGCGAATGTTCGTACGCCGAAGAAAACAGTGTTGGGAATGCCTGTGGTGCAGACGCCGCCACCCCCACCGCCTCGAGTGAGCGGCACGCCCCCTCCGCCTCCCCGCCCGAGCATGAGTGCGCCCGGCAGCCTAAGCACGCCTGGACAACTCAACTCACCACCGCCACCGCCACCATCGTCTAGACCACGTGCCGATTCAGTCCCATCTCAGGCGCCGAACGTCACGACACCAGGCCTCGATATGGACTGGGACGACGATGAGTTGTCGACTCAGATCTACGACAAACCCGAGGGGCTCAACGGAATGTTGAGCGAACTGCCGAACACGCAGGCATCCGCGGCCTACGCAGGGGGCGCTGCTCGTCCTTCACCGGCGCCCAAAGCGCCCTTTGCACAGACGTCGACGCCACCGGCTCCTGTGGCTTCGTCGGGGCTCGGGGCGCCATCTCCGTTCGAACAAGCGCCAGCCCCGATTGGGCCTGAGCCCACGGCTGTCACCCGAAAATCAGGCGGACACTCTGGAATTCTCGCCGCGCTCGCAGCGGTGGCTGTGCTTGGGCTTCTCGCCGGCGGCGTTTGGTTCTTCGTGATGGGATCCCAGCCGGGATCGATCATGGTGACCGCGAATCCATCGGATGCGATCGTGTTCCTCGATGGCGAAGCCGTTCCTTCTTCATCGAATCCCATGTTGATCTCCAATGTGGAGCCGGGGCCTCATCTCCTCGAAGTCAGGCGTCATGGGTTCGAAACCTGGGCCACGACGGTGACAGTCGAACCAGGTACGAACTTGACGGTTCCTCCTGTGGTGCTCGTGGCAGCCCCAACCGATTCTGGATCGCCTGCCGTTGCGGTTCCCAGCACTGGAGCCCCGACGATTCCAACGGCAGGATCTGAACCGGCGACGGCTCCGCAAGCCGAAGCAGGGGCCGGAACTGGGTTCGCGCTCTCGACAGTTCCTCCTGGAGCGAGGGTGTTTGTCAACGAGACCGAACTCACGAGCCGAACCCCCGTCCAGGTTTCGGACCTCGAGCCAGGGACCTACCAAGTGCGGGTGGATCACGGAGCGAATTACGCGCCGTGGATGACTCAAATCAGCGTAGAGCAGGGCCATATCGTGTCGCTTCCCCCTGCTGTGCTGGCCCTTCGTGCCGTGACGGTCGATTTCACTTCGGAACCTTCTGGAGCCGAGGTCACGCTCGTTCGCGGCTCGGAACGCCGCTCGATCGGGCGCACTCCAGTCGCGGCCGACGTCGATGTGACGGGTGGCCCGTGGACGGTACGAATGGAGCGCGCTGGGCACGAAGATTATGAATCGGTTCTCACGCTTCCGACTGGAGAATCACGAGGTGCACACTTTACCAATCTGATGCGTGCCGAAACACGTCGTGTGGCATCGAGTGGTTCATCGCGTGGCAACTCATCAACACAGGAAACCAACAGCACCCCGGTCAGCACCGCGAGCGCTGAGCCCCGAGCGAGTGGTGGAGCTGGCACGCTTCGAATCAACACGCGTCCGTGGTCGCAGGTCTTCATCGACGGCCGACTGATTGGAAATACTCCGCAAATGAGCATTTCCCTCCCAGCGGGGCGGCATACCGTGACGCTCGTGAACTCCGATTTCGACATCCGAGAAACGATCACGATCGACATCGCTGCCGGGGAGACGACGACCCGAGTGCTCACACTACAGCCAGGTGGCTAGGGCGTCCTGGTGAGACCGCACCGACGGCGTCGTAAGCGAGAAGGCGCGACTCTTTTGCAAGTCGCGCTTTTCGTGTTTGTCGTAGGAAGCGCGCTCTCGGCATTTCTTCCGACCTTCGTTCGTCAGCTCCGTCTCAGCAAAGCTTCAGAGGCCGCCGAGCATCTTGCGTTGATGCATCAGCGGACCGCCGCGTATTTTGCGACTGAACACAAGAACGAGGGAGGCTCTCGACGTCATTGCCTCCCAGGACCTGCCGGACCGACTCCCAGCACGCCGCAAGTCGAACCGGTGGCCGTGGCGTTCGATGCTTCGCCTTCTGGGGATGGGAGGGTCTGGGCTGCGCTTGGTTTTGCACCTTCGCATCCGGTGCGTTTCAGCTACACATTCGAGCCCACCTTGCATGGTTGCGATCTTCGCAGCGCTCCTGACACCTACCTCGTCACGTTTCGCGCGCAGGGAGATCTCGATGGGGACGGCGAGCGTTCGATGTTCGAACGTCGAGCGACGGTGAACGCAGAAACGAACGAACTCGAGCCAATCGGCATTCTTTACGTTCGTGATCGCGTCGAGTGATGGGCCCTTCGAGTTCGGAAGACAACGTCTGGTGGCGTGAGCCCGACACATTGCGGTGGATTGTGCTGATCTCGCTCGGAGGTGCGGTGCTGCGCGTCGCAGCGATGCTCGATGCGTCGGGGCTTCCTTATTTCCATTACCCGTTGCTCGACGCCGCGATTTTCGAACGAGGGGCTGCGCGCATCGCTGCTGGAGATCTCGTCCTTGCCGAGCAGATCTCCGTGATGAATCCAGGATATTTTTATGTTCTGGGGTTGATTCGATCTCTTTTTGGACAGGGCCCTTGGGCGGTTCGATTCATTCAAGTAGCGATGGGGGTTTGCACCATCGTGCTGGTCTTCGATGCGGCTCGTCGTGTGTTTGGCAAAGAGAAGTGGGCGCTTTTGCCGCCTGCGCTTTTGGCTGCATATGCGCCCGCGATCTTCTTCGAGCAGCAAGTTCTCGGTGAGAGTACGGCGCTCATGCTGCATGCAGCCGCGCTCGATGCCTTGCTCATGGCCAGAGCTCGTCGTTCCGTGAAGTCGTTTGCATTCGTCGGAATGTGGATCGGGCTCGCGGCGCTTTTGCGGCCGACCGCGCTTTTCCTGCTCGGACCGGCGTTGCTCGTCGTCGTCAAGTTACCAAGTGCGCGGCTGAAATCAGCCACGGTACTCATTCTTGCTGCGTTGATTGCGATCGCTCCCATCACATTGCGCAATGTCGTTCTGATCGGTGAGCCTGTCTTCATCGCGAGTCATGGCGGTGTGAATCTTTGGGTCGGCAATGGTGAGGGAGCCAATGGGGCGTTTCGCATTCCAAGTGAAGCCCCTGGAGCGGACTCTCCGGAGACTCAGTTTCGAGCCTTTCGAGAGACCGCTTCTCGCGCCACGGGACGCGAGCTCTCGGTATCGGAGACCGACCGCTATTGGACCGCGCGCACAATCTCATGGATTGCGAGCCATCCGATCCCCTTCATTCGGTTACTCGTCCGTAAGCTCCATTTGTTTTGGAACGCACGAGAGCTCTCGGACGTCTATCGCTACGAGTTCCTTTATGAACGCATTCCGACACTGCATGTGTGTTTGCGTTTTGGTTGGATCGCCCCTTGGGCCCTGCTCGGCTTCTTTATTGCGCTTTCGAAGCGCAGCGAAGAGTTTCGTTTGGTCTCAGCCGTGGCGCTCGCGGAATGCCTCGGTGTCGTGCTGGTGATGGTGACCGCACGCTATCGACTGACGACGGTCGCGCCACTCCTGCTTTTGGCTGGACTTGCGATGAAGACGACGTTCGACGTGATACGTCGCAAAGACCATCGGCGAGCTTTCATCATGGCTCTTGGGCTATCGATCACCGCGATCATCGCTTGGCCTATTTCCGTAAGAGACACTCGCTCTCATGCGTGGCGTGAGCTCGGGGAGGCTTGGGTCGCGGTGGGCGACATCGAAGCTGCGCTCGACGCGTATGAGCGGTCCCTCGATGTCGATCCTACGAACACCGAGACGCGTGAAGCGTTGATAGAGCTGCGCGCCAGGCGACGGACGCATGAGCATCCATCAAGAAATTAATTCGTGAGCTCGTCGAACATGAGGTCGTCCTGCCATCGTTCGTCATCTTCCTCGCGAAGAAGGAGAAAGAGCTCCGGAGAAACATACGGCATCTCGCGCAGGCGCTCCTCTTCGAGCGCACGATCCATCTCGACGAGCGCCTCGGCATGCAGCTGCGATCGGAGTTGCCCAACCGTTTGTGCGATGCGCGCGCGGGTTCCTTCATCGCGCGTCATCGCATACATCTCCTCGAGGTGCTGTGCCGCTGTTTCGACTTGTCCTAGATGAGTCAGCATCGAGGCGTTCGTAAGCGCCATCCATTCGGGTGCAGCACCGAGACGCGCGGCCATCATCAGGTAAGGCGCTGCATCCCGACGCGCGTTGGCATCGTCTTCGGGATCATCGAGCAGTGGCGGTAGCTCAAACGCGAGCGTCGCACCGATATCCCATGCGAGCTCGCCATCATCGGGAAATCTCGCGAGTCCGCGCTCCATGATGTCGATGGCCCGATGGACGTCGGTCGGTGTGAGCTCGGTGTTTCCGTAAAGAGCAGCGGTCGCGATCCAATGGTATGGAGCGCGAAAGTCCGGATCGAGCGCGAGCATGGCTTCGGTGTACTGAAACACGTGACGCGCCCGCCCGCGGTGAGCGACCTCTTCACCGAAATATACGAGCGCGCGCATCCAAATGAGGTCGGCGAGCGCTTCATGGTGACCGAGCGAGACCACCTTGAGCCATTCAGGGGACGGCAAGTAGTAGATGTCTTCGTATGTCGATGCCGCGCTCCATCTCTCGAGCGTACGGACACGCAAAAAACTGAGCGGCACAGTGAGGGCTACGAGCAATGAAACGGATGCGATGGAGCGTGCGGTCGACATGCTGTGTACTGGATATAGTGAAACGCCAAGCGCCCCCGCCGCAATCACGACGGGGGCGCGAGAGAGTTACGATCGGCGCGGATGGATCACTCGAGCTCGTCGATGACGTACACACCAGGCGAGCGAACGAGCTCGTTCTGAATGTTGGCGCCAGCGGCCACCTCGAAGGTGCTGAAGTTGCCGTCGCCGTCGAGGTCACCCGTCGCGGTGAACGTATAGAGAGGGGTGACACCCGTGGTCGGCGCTGCGTTGTTGCATCCAGCGGCTGCGCCGTCGATGGCGTACGCATAGTATGCGGGCTCTGCGATGCTGAAGCGAAGCGCGCCGTAGGTCGCAACATAGGAGGGATCCGTGTAATCCCACTGCGTCTTCTGTGCGGTGGGCGTGAAGGGCGCCGCCTGCGGACCCGTGATGCAGGCCACTTGGCTCGTCGAGGTGCCGCCTGTGGCGAGCACGCCGCGGGTAATCATACGTTCGTCTTGGTAGTAGGCCGCGGCACCGATGTAGAGAGCGCGGAGGTTCTCGCCAGCTTCAGCGGTCTTTGCACGGCGCACGTATCCGAGCAGCGCCGGGATGGCCACGGCTGCGAGGATGCCGATGATCGCAACGACGATCATGAGCTCGATCAGCGTAAAGCCCGCGTTCTTCTTCTTGGCAACAGTCATCGTGTGTTTCATTCCAGCTTCACTCCTTGAGGCGGCTCCGCGCCGACCTGAACTCATGCTAGAGCAATCGCTGTGCCGTGCGGGAAGAAAATCACAGAGTCACTCCCATCCCTGTGAGAGATAGGGTCCGCCCACGCCCCGGGAGACATACACCTGTGCGTGCTCGGAGTACGCTTCGAAGGCGACGGTTTCGCCATCGCCGTCGAGATCCCCTTCGGCCTGAATGACGTACCAGGGATCGGCCCCAGAAAACCCAGGGATTCCGGGGGGAGTCGTGCCTGGAGGGCCTGCGAGGACACGATAACGAAAGCGAACGCGCCCTTCGGGATGGGCACCGAGCTGATCCCATCCGGCGGCATCGAAATCAAAGGATCGATAGGCTCCCGCCGCGCCATAACTTGCTGGGTTCCAGGTCAGCGGCCCGCAATATTGCGAGAAAGTCGCGTAATAAGCGTCTTGGGCTTCACGGATCTCACCGATCACCGAGAACGCTTCGGTGGTTCGGGTGCGCTGCATATGAGATACGAACGTCGGGATCGCGATCGATGCGAGAATGCCCACGATCGCGAGAACGATCATGAGCTCGATCAGCGTATAACCGCTTTTTTTGAGGGTTTTTGGGGTCATTCCCAGCCTTGTGCCAACGGTGCGCCTCCGATTCCTTGCGACACGTACACATGACGCCAGCCGTCATAAGTCTCGAACGCAACGGTGATTCCGTCCCCGTCGAGGTCTCCTTCGGCTTGCGCGACGAACCAGAAATCTCCGTCATCGACCCCCGGAACTCCCGAATTTTCGCCGGGAGTTCCTGCGAGCACGCGATAGCGGAACCTCACGGGTGAATCCGGTGAGGCCCCCAGTTGCGCCCAATCCAGCATCGAACTGTTCCAAGGCTGTGGAGCGCCCGATGCGCCGTAGGTCGCTGGGTTCCATTGGACCGCGCAATATCGGCCGAATTCGACGCGATATGACTCTTCTCGCTGGCGGATTTCGCCGAGCATCGTGAACGCTTCGCTCGCGCGAGAACGTTGGATGTACGAGCCGAACGATGGGATCGCGATCGCAGCGAGAACACCGACGATCGTGACAACGATCATCAGCTCGATGATGGTGAAACCTGCGCGGCGAGCCCGTCGAGGATGATGCATTGGACCTCCGGGGCGTTCGAGAACCGTGTGTTCTAGGGCGTGTCCGCAAATCGTCCGGAATGTGCGGACACGTCCTAGTCTACACCAGACCGAATGTCCTCGGTGAGTGCCCAATCACGTCATGTCGAACGAAATGGAGCTGACGTTTTTGGTCACTTCTCCTCGTCGAGGGTGTCGGCCTCCGCCAAGCCGAACTTGCGCAGACGGTAACGAAACGAGCGGAACGTGGTTCCAAGTAGGCGCGCAGCCGCGGTTTGGTTTCCTTTGGTCTGATCGAGCGCTCGGAGCAGAAGAGACTTCTCGAGCTCGCCCAGCCAGCGATCGATATCGAAGCCTGGCGTGATGTCGATGGGTGCGACAGTGGGGCCTTCGTAGGTGCGCGCGCCATCCGTCGGAAGATCATCGAGACCCACCATTGAGCCGAGCGCGAGTGTGACCGCGCGCTCGATCACGTTTTCGAGCTCGCGCACGTTGCCCGGATAATCGTGACTCGCGAGCCATCGCATGGCCGTGGGAGAAAATCGGAGATCTTCTTTGCTGGCGAGCGCCGCGTGCTTTCGCAGGAAATGCTCTGCCAACGCAGGCACGTCTTCGGGGCGTTCGCGCAGAGGCGGCACATGAACTCGAATGACGTTGAGACGGTAAAAGAGGTCGCTGCGAAATCTGCCTTCGGCGACATCCTTTTCGAGATCACGATTGGTCGCGGCGACGACGCGCACGTCGGTCTCGATTTCGCGCTGTCCTCCTACAGGTCGCACCTTTCTTTCTTGGAGAACACGCAATAGCTTCACTTGCAGCGCGGGTGCGAGCTCTCCTATCTCATCGAGAAAAATAGTGCCGCCCTCGGCGGCTCGGAACAGGCCATCGCTCTTTTGCGTTGCTCCAGTGAAGGCGCCCTTTTCGTGTCCGAAGAGCTCGCTTTCCATGAGCGCTTCGGGAAGTGCGCCACAGTTGACGACGATGAAGGAGCGGCTGGCGCGATCGCCGAGCTGGTGCAGTGCTCGAGCGATCATCTCTTTGCCCGTGCCGCTCTCTCCAGTAATCAGAACGCTCGTGCGGGCCGCTGCCACGCGCCTCACGAGATCCATCACCTTGCGCATCGCCGCTGAGCTGCCGACGAGACCTGCGGCGGGCCTCTCTTGCTCTGCGACCCGCGCGCGCAGAATGCGATTTTCACCGACGAGCCCACGTTTTTCGAGGGCTTTCTCCAGGAGCGCGAGGAGCTCGTGATTGCGAAACGGCTTTTGAATGTAGTCGTATGCGCCGAGCCGCATGGCTTGGACGGCATGTTCGGTCGAGCCGAAGGCTGTGATGACGACGACCTGAGTGGAATCGTCGCGCTCTCTCGCGCCCGCGAGCACATCCATGCCGGTGCCGTCTGGAAGCGCAAGGTCGGTGATCACGAGGTCGAAGGGTGGCTGCTCTTTGATGCGTCCGATCGCGTTCGTGACATCACCCACGAGCTCGACGGTGAAACCTGCGCGACGGAGCAAAACTCCGAGCATTTCGCGGAGGCTTCCTTCGTCATCACAAACAAGGATACGCGCTGAGACCATATTTCCCGATTAGACTACCATTCTCGGATTGACCTACGTCGACTACGATGGGACCGCAAAGACATGCCGCTCGATATTCTGCCGAACTCCGTGTCGATCTACGAGGTTTCACCGCGTGATGGCCTGCAGAACGAAGCGGTCACCGTGCCGACCACGCGAAAGGTGCGCCTCATCGAAGCGCTTGTTCACGCGGGGGTGCGTCGCATCGAAGCGACGAGCTTCGTTTCACCCAAATGGGTTCCGCAGCTCGCGGATGCAGACGAGGTCGCCGGACTTTTGTCCGAGACGCCCGGAGTGACGTTCAGCGCGCTGTGCCCGAATGCGCGCGGTCTTTCGCGAGCGCAGAAGCAAGCCGCGATTCGCGAAATCGCGGTCTTCGTGAGCGCGAGCGAGACGCACAACCGCAAGAACGTCAACAAGACCGTGGAAGCCACCCTGACGGGGTTTCGTGATGTGATAGCTCCAGCGGTGTCTGCTGGTTTGCGCGTGCGCGGATATGTGTCGACTCTCTGGGGATGCCCTTATGAAGGCTCGATCGATCCCACCGCGGGGCTCGAGATCGCGAGAGAGCTCATCGCTCAAGGCTGCTACGAAATTTCTCTTGGTGACACCATCGGTGTTGGAACGCCCACGCAGACGCGCGATATTTTGAAGCTGTTTTTGTCTGAATTTCGCGCGGATCAGATCGCGCTCCATCTGCACGACACACGGGGCACTGCGCTCGCGAATGTGCTCGTTGGTTTGGAGATGGGGATCCGCACGTTCGATGCCTCGGTCGGCGGTCTTGGGGGATGTCCGTATGCGCCTGGCGCGGCCGGAAACGTCGCCACCGAAGATCTCGTGTTCATGCTGGATGGAATGGGGATCTCGACCGGCATCGATCTCGAAAAGCTCTGGATGGCAGGGCAGGTCGCGAAGGCGGTCGTGGGGCGCGAGCTGCCAGGGAAGGTTCACAAGGCCGGAGTCCGGGCATTGAAAGGATGAGCTCACTTCTTCTGAACCATCGATCTTTTGAGCCATCGACTTCTTTTGCGTGAGACCTTAAGCTCGCGCACATGCCGGGATTTGCCGCTTTCTTGCTCGCGACGCCGCTTTTTGGATTGCAGCTCGAGGCCCCGATGATTTCACCGGGCATGCTGCAATCAGGGGCGTGGTTTGCGCCCTCCGCTGCACTCGATGTCGATGCGACGCTTCCATTGCCGACCCTGCTTCAGGCGGCCGAGGCCCAAGTCGAAAATGAAGATGAAGACGAAGATGCTGCCTATGCAGCGGATGTTCGCCGACGTCGGGAACTTGGACAGATTCATCGAACGATGGGGATCGTGACGTGGGCTTCGATGTCGGTCACCGCCGCTTTGGGACTCATCCAATATTACAACATGTATGGTTTCGGGGCGGGCATCGACGACAATCCCTGCGCGACGGGAAATGCCGTGTTCGGGCAGGATCAATGTTGGGGAGTGCCCTATCCGCATCTCGTCTCGGCGGCCATCACGACCACGCTGTATTCGGCGACTCTGGCCATGTCGATTGGGCTATTGGTGAACGATCCCAATCAAGTGCTGACCGGGCGCGGTGAGTATTCCGATCGCATCCGTATCCATTCGGTGCTCGCGATCATCCATTTGGCAGGCATGGTGGCTCAGACGGTGATCGGCATCGGGCTCGCGAACAACTGGTTCGGTGATCGAGCCAATGATTACAGCTCGATGCAGACGGTTGCGGTGGTCCATCAAGCGGTCGGATGGACGACCTGGGCCGCACTCGGTGCGGCGGGTGCATTGATGCTCTTTTGAGGGACCGAAATATCGAAATCGGGAACGAAATTTCGGTGCTTGCCAGGCTTGCTAAGGTGCCCTTACCATCCATTCGCACCTTTGTACGGATCATCGCACAAAGGGCATTAATTTAGGCGTTTTAGCCATTTCTGTCACCTCTTGTCTCTCGGAGTACGACGTGCTCGACGTCCCCCACTTGCTCGGACTCCTTCAGGAGGATCCTGACCACGCCGATGCGATGCGAGAGCTTCGCGAAGCAGCGTTGAGCGGTGATCCTGCCCGACGTGGCTCGGATCCTCTTCGTCTCGTGGCCGCAGCGCGTCGCGGACATCAGGAACGAGGCGAAATCCGCACTGCGAGCCAGCTTCTCGAATTAGAAGCGGACTTGAGCGCGGATGATCCCGACAAAGAGTCAGCGCTTCGGAAGGAGCTGGGAAGACTCTACCAAGATGAGCTCCTCGATGATGCTGCCGCGAAATCCGCGTTCGAACGCGCGCTTTTGCTTCGTCCAGGGGACGGTGAGATTCAGGAGGCGCTCGAATCGATCGGCGCCGCAGAAGGCAATTGGAAAGAAATCGCGAAGCGATTCGTCGATGAGGCGGAAAATGCAAGCGACGCAACGCTGCGGACTTCGCTTCTGGTGAGCGCCGCGAGCTTCGTTTGGAAGTACAAAAAGCGTGGGCGCGACAAGGACGTCGATCGTCTTTTCACACAAGCGCTGGAGGCAGAGCCGGGGGATCCTCGCGCCAATCGACTCTACGAACAAATCCTTCGCACCCGGGGCAATTGGGAGGAACTCGCTCAGGTCTTGTTGCGTGCGGCCGAGAAAACTCGGGGGCGCGATGATCGGGTGGGCTTTTACTTGCGCGCGTCGCGCGTGTTCGCGCGCGTGCTCTCGGCCAAGGAACGAGCGGCAGCCTGTTATGAGCGCGTGCTTGATTTCGCCCCTGGGCATCCCGAAGCGATGCGGTTCCTCGTGGAGTTCTTCACGCATGGAGAGCAGTGGGACCATCTGGTGGCCCTCTACGACGATGCTCTTCGCGCGCGGCAGAAACTCGACAGCGAACAAGGCATCTTGCTCCAAATCGGAATGGTCCATTGGCGCTTCCGGAACGCCTCGAATGAGGCCGAGCCGTATTTCGCACGGTTGCGCAAGATGGACCCTGCGCATCCAGGCATGCTCGCGTTCTATCGCGAATATCTCCCGGCGATAGGGGAACACGCCAAGCTTTTGATGGTCCTTGGGGATGCACAGCGCGTCACGAGCGATGCGCGTCTCAAGATCGATCTCGCGGTCGAACTCGCGCGCGCAGCACAGACGAGCGGAGCTTCGGATCGAGCCATCGACGCGTGGAAGGCGGTACAGCGTCAGGATCCGAAAAATCCAGAAGCCCTTCGTGCGCTTCGTGAGCTCTATCAGCAGACCGAGAAATGGAACGCACTCGTCGAAGTGCAAAAGGGCGAACTCGATGCGCTTCCGGAAGGAGCCGTCGATGCGCGCGTCGCGCTTCTGCGCGAGATGATCGTCATTTATCGCGATCATCTTCGGCTCGATGTGATGGTGATCAGCGGCTGGAATGCCATCCTCCAACTCGTTCCGAACGATCGAGAAGCGCTCGAAGCGCTCGCCGCGACGTATGAGCAGATGGGTCGTTGGAACGATCTCATCCAGGTGCTCACGCGAAAAGCCGAGTCGGAGACGGATCCTGTGGAGCAAGTCGCGCTCTACATGCGGATTGCGCGGCTCTGGATCGAGCGTTTTGCGAACTACAACCAGGCCACACGACCGCTCGAGCTCGTTGTCGAACGAGATCCGACCCACCGCGAAGCGCTCGCGCAGCTCAAAGATATCTACACGAAGAAGCGCGCATGGAAGCAGCTCTTCGATGTACAGCGCGCCGAGGCCGAACTCGCGAGTGATCCCAATGCACGCCAAGCGATGCGAATCGAGCTCGCGCGGGTGGCAGGCGAGCGCTTGCATCGACATCAGGATGCAATCGCGCTCTGGAAGGACGTCCTCTCCCACGATCCAACCCATGGCGAGGCGCTCGATGCCCTCGAGAAGTTGGCCGAACGCGAGAAGGATTGGGCCACGCTGGCTTCTGTTCTGGAGCGTCGTGTCGCTGAACAGAGCGATGATCGTGAGCGCATCAAGCTCTTGACGAAGCTCGGCTCTCTTTACGGTGAGCAAGCGAAAGATCCGGAAGCTGCAGCCAATGCATGGAAACGCGTGTTGGCCATCGATCCCAAAAACAATCGCGCGATGCGCACTCTGCGCGAGTCGTTCGTGGCCGCTTCGGATTGGGATGGATTGGAAGCGCTTTATGCGGAGCAGGCAGATTGGGATGGACTCGCGGAGGTGCTCGGCAACGCCGCGGATCGCGCGACGGATCCGGAGCACAAAGTCGCGATCTCTCTGCGCGCAGCGGATGTCTACGAACAAAAGATTGGGGAGCCTCATCGGGCATTTCGTAGTTACGAGCGTGTGCTGACGGTGGTTCCCACGCATGAGCGCGCTGCTCGGAAATTGATCGCGCTCTACGAGAAGGACGAGAAGTGGAGCCGGCTCGGAGCGCTTTACGAAGTCGTCCTACAATCGACGGATGAATCCGAGGTCTCGGAAAGGATCTCGCTCCTCGAGCGACTGCGTGAAATCAGTGGCGAGCGTCTGAACGACTGGCAGAGCGCATTCCGATATCAGCTCGAGGCTTGGAATCTCGATCCGATCGATGTGGGCGTTCGTGAGCGGCTCTGGATCTGCGCGGAAAAATCGGGCACGTGGGAGCGCCTTGCAGCGGCGTTGGCTGCGCGTCTCGAGCGTGCGGACGAAGACGAACGTCTGGTGTTGCGTCGCTCCATCGCGCGCATTGCGGGTGAACGTCTCGGAGACACCGAGCGCGCGATCACTCAGCTTCGCGAAATTGTGGCGGCCAATCCTCATGATCTGGAAGCCACGAAGTCTCTGGATCGCATCTATCGTCATGAGAGGCGCTTCGAAGATTTGCGAGCGCTGCTCCAGTCACGGATCGATACCGAAGAAGATGATTCGGAGCGATGGGCGCTGCTTCATGACCTCGGCAAGCTCGAGCTCGAAGAGTTCGACGACTCTGAGTCGGCTGCGAAACGTTATCGGGCAGCGTTGGCGATCGATCCTGCTGACACGGATGCACTCCTGGCGCTCGATCGCCTCGCGGTCGCAGCTGGGAGATGGGATGAGCTGCTTTCGGTTTTGACGGTGCGTCGTGATCTCGCGACCACCGAAGACGAAAAGCACGAGCTTCTCCTGCGCACGGCAGAGGTTCTCGTGGATCGCGCTCCCGACGCCGCGGCGGCGATCGATGCGCTGACGAGCGCACTCTCGGTGCGACCTTCCGATCATCGTGCGATCGCGGCGCTCGAACGGCTCTCCCGTTCGCATCCCGATCATGCGCCTGCGGTCGCGCGTTTGCTCGAGCATGCGTACGAAGCCGCGGGTGAATGGGGAAAACTGCGCGAAGCGCTCGAAAAGCGCCTGGGGACCACACGCGATCCCGAAGAGAAGCGAAGTCTCCGGTTGCAGTACGCCGAGCTTTCGGTCGAGCGGGCCAATGATCCTCTCGCAGCGTATCGGGTGCTCGAGAGTGCATTTCTCGATGCTCCGGAGGATCCGCTCCTCTGGGAGCGCCTGTTCGAAGCAGCGGATCGTGCGCAGCAACACGAGGCGCTCGCCCACGCGATCGCGACCGCGATCGATGCGGGTGATTTGTCGGCCCTTGATGCCGCACAATTGGCTGAGAAAGTTGCGAATATTTATGACGTGGTGTTGGGCAGGCCAGAGGACGCCGAGCCCTTCCATCGCCGCGTCATGGCTGCGGATCCTGGAAACGAAACGAGTTTCCTCGCGCTCAAAGAGCTTTATACCGACTCCGAGCGTTGGGACGATCTCCAGGTCCTTTATCGCAATCGCATCGCTGAAACCGTCTCGCGTGAGGCGAAGCTCGAACTGCTTCTCCAAGTCTGCTTCCTCTTCGAGGAGCTCATCGATGATCCGGAGTTGGCGATCAACGCGTACCGCGATGTGATCGAGCTCGAGCCGGATCACGCTGCGAGCCGTCGCGCGCTCGAGCGCCTCTACGCACGCACGGAGCGCTGGCGAGATCTCGCTGCGTTGCTCGAACAAGAGGTCGATCGTGCGGATGGAGATGCAGCGGCCGAGCTCATGTATCGGCTAGGAGAGATCCAAGAGACTCGTCTGACGGCGCCGGCCATGGCTGTCGAACGTTATGAGGCGGCTCTTCGGCTCGATCTCGATCATGAGCGGGCGCGTGCTGCGCTCGAACGATTGCTGGCGGATGCTGAGCAGCGCCATCGAGCCGCCCTCATTCTCGAGGCGGTGTACGAGCATCGACGTGCCTATGCGGATCTCGCACGCGTCCTCGAAATTCAGCTCGAGCAGGTGGCTGAATCCTCGTCGCGAATGTCGATGCTCGTGCGCATCGCGGAGCTCTACGAGAACAAGCTGGCCGACAATGCGGCAGCGTTGCGTGCTTGGGCGCGTGCGGTCGAGTGTGATCCCGCAGACGCACTTGCCCGAAGTGAGCTGGCTCGGGTTGCCGCGATGTTGGGCTCCGAGCGTGAGCGCGCGGCTGTCCTCGAAAAAGCCATCACGGGCTCGATTGATTCGCCCTCCATTCAATCCGAACTTCTCCTCGAAGTCGCGACGCTATGGGACGACATCATCGGCGACGTCGATCGGAGCGAAGATGCCTATGCTCGCTTGATCGAAGCTGCGAGCGACGATCCGGACATGGTGCTCCGTGCATCACGAGCGCTCGAGCGCATCCATCAAAGCCGCGGCGAGTTCGCGAAGCTGGCTGTCGATTTGCGGCGTCAGTCGAGCCTCGAGGCTGAGCTCAATACACGTCGTTCGATCCTCGTCCGGCTCGCGACCCTGCTTGAAACGACGCTGGAGGATGCTGAGGGAGCGATCGCCGTCCACCGCGAACGTCTCGAGCTCGATCCCTCGGACACCGAGGCATTGTCGGCTCTCGAACGCCTCTACGAGATGCACGGACGTTGGCAGCCACTCATCGATGTCTTGCAGAGCCGCGATGCCATCGCGGCGAATGACGACGAGCGCAAGCAGATCACGCTGCGCATTGGGACGATCTGGGACGAGAAGCTCGAAGAACGCGACCATGCGATCGCTGCATTCAGTGAGGTCATCGAGCGATTTGGACCCGATCCGAGTGCGCTTCGGGCGCTGACACGTCTCTACGAGCAATCCGAACGTTGGAATGACCTGCTCGACACCACACAAATGGTGCATGACCTCGCGTCCGATCCGACGGAGAAAGCCTCCTTGCGTTTCCGGGCGGCGGAGCTCATGCGAACGCGCACAGGGGAGACCGAGAGCGCGATCGAGGCTTATGCCGAGGTACTCGAGGTGCTGCCCGCCCACCAAGGTGCAGTGAGCGCGCTCCGCGAGCTCCAGACAAAAACAGAAAACGACACGACGAGTTCGTTGCGGCTCCAAGCTGCGAGGGTTCTGAGGCCGCAATTCGAGAACCAGGGCGATTACGCATCCCTCATCGAAACGCTCGAGGTGCTCGCTGCATCAGACGATGCCGTCGAGAAGCTCGATGCACTTCGGCGAGCGGCGCAAGTGTCGGACATCGGGCTGCGAGATGTGAATCGCGCGTTCGATTACGCCGCGCGTGCGTTGCGTGCAGGGCTCGGCGAACCGGATGTGGCCGAGCTCGCGGCAGAGGTCACGCGGCTGACAGCAGAGAGCGAACGCTGGGCAGATCATGTCGCGCTCTTGTGCGATGTGACGCCCGATATCGCAGATGGTGACTTACAGATCTCGAGTTATCTCGCGATCGCTCGGGAGGCTCGCCATCGCCTTCGAGATGTCGAGCTCGCGCGAGCCTACTATGAGCGGGTCCTCGAGCTTCAGCCAGAACAGCGCGATGCGCTCGATGCCGTCGAGGAGATGGCCGTCGAAGCGGGTGATCATCACGCGCTGTTGGTGGTTTTGCGTCGTAAAACCGAGCTCGCGACCGGCACCGAGCGCGTTGCACTTCTCGTCCGACAAGCCGACCTCTGCGAAACCCAAACGGGAGATCACGCGAGCGCGATCGAGGCCCTCGAAGAGGTCTTGTCCGAAGACCCGACTCACGCGGCGGCGTATCGAGGGCTCGAGCGGCTTTACGGAAGCGCGGCGCGTTGGACAGACTTGGCAGCGCTCTACGAGCGCATGCTCGAGCATCATGTCGGCTTTGCGGTCGAACATCATTACCGACTCGGTGGCCTGCATCGTACCAAGCTCGATGATGTGGCCCGGGCCGTGGAGCATTTTCAGGCGGCACTGGGGAACGGTGCGCCCCACGAGCCCACGATCGAGCAGCTGGAAGAAATCATGCGGACCGATGAACATCATCGCGCCGCAGCTGCAGCGATCCTCGAGCCGATTTATCTGACACGTCTTTCGTGGCCACGGGTGGTCGAAGCACTCGAGGCTCGTCTATCGGCGGAGACGGAACAAGAAGCTCGCAAGGAGCTGCTCCAACGTCTGGGCCAAGTGCACGAGGATTACCTCGAAGATCTCGAAGGCGGGATGGCCGTATATGCGCGCCTTTTCCGAGAAGATCCGCGAGACGAAGGCACGTGGGAGACACTTTCGCGGCTCGCGAAAGTGCTCGAGCGCTGGGATCGCTTGGCCGATACGTATCGTGGCGTGATCGACGAGCTCGGGGTCGAAGATGAAGTGACACAGAAGCTCGCGACCACGGCCGCACAGCTCTACGATCAGAAGGTCGGCGATGCTTCGAAAGCCGCAGAGCTCTACCGAAAAGCGCTTCGCTTCCATTCCGATGATCGTCCTACATTCCTGGCGCTCGAAGCGCTCTTCCGACGCACGGCGGATTGGGATTCGCTCGTCGCGCTGTATGAAGAACAAGCGGAGCTTGCTCCAAACGACCAGGAACGCATCGAGCTCTTGAGAAAGCTCGCCGCCGTTCTTCGGGAACAGAAGAACGAGCCGGATCGTGCAATCGAGATGTATCGTGCGGTCCTCGAGATCGATCCTCGAGATCCGATCTCGACCGTTGCCCTCGACGACCTGCTTCGAGAACGCGAACGCTGGGCCGAGCTAGCAGACCATCTGCGTCAACGGATCGATCTTTCGGACAACCTCAGCGAGCTCCCTGAGCTCAAGCATCGCCTCGGAAAACTGCTCGCAGAAAAACTCGATGATCGCACGCAAGCGATCGATTTGTTCGAGGATGTGACACGCGACGAGCCTCGACATGCGCCATCTCTGGCGGAGCTCGAACGGCTCGTGACCGAACCCGAACATCAGCTTCGAATCATTCAGATTTTGGAGCCGATCTATCTCGCCACGGATCAGTGGCGCAAACGGATCGCGGTGCACGAAGCGCGGGTCACGCTCGAAGACGATCCCGCCGATCGTGTTCGTTTCCTCGCGGAAATCGCTCGATTGCACGAAGCGCGCGGTCAAGACCTTCCCCTTGCTTTCCATGCAGTGAGTCGAGCATTCGCGATCGAGCCGGGAGACGACGCGATTCGTGAAGAGGTGGATCGTCTCGCCGGCGCGCTCGAGGCATGGAACGATTTGGTTCGAGCCTACGAAGTCGCGATCTCTGCGAGCACGGATTCTGCGGTCACGAGCTCGCTTCTGGGTGCCCTCGCCAGAATTCACGACGAGCGACGGGGCGATCTGCGCGCCGCCATCGAGACGTACGAGCGCCTTGCTGCCCATGATCCGGAGGACGCCAGCCCGCTCGATGCACTCGAAGCGCTGCATACGATGGTCGGCGATTGGGTAGGCCTTTGCGATGTGCTGCGTCGAAAGGTCGAGCGCTCCTACGACACGATCGAACGTGGAGAGCTACTCCGGCGCGCGGGATCCGTCATGGAAGACCTGCTCGGCGACCGAGAGAAGGCGATTCAACTCTATAAGCAAGCCGTCGCAGAGGACGCAAACGATGTCGTCGCGCTCGAATCACTCGACCGACTTCATACCGAAGCCGGTGAGCACGCCGCGCTTGCCGAAGTGCTGAAGCGGCGCACCCAGCTCGAGACCGAACCCGAGGTTCGCGCAGAGATTGGATTGCGGCTCGGCAAGCTCGCCGAAGAGGAACTGCGAGAGCCCGAGACAGCCATTCAAGCGATGGTGCAGGTGCTCGTCGATCAGCCGGATGACGTGAATGCACTCACCGCGCTCTCACGGCTCTACGAACGTCAGGCGATGTGGCCCGATCTGCTCGACAACCTTCGTTTGCGCGCTGCAACCACGGCGGAACCGGCCGAGCGGATTGCGCTCTTGTACCGCGCGGCCGAAGTGCTCGAGCGTGAGCTCGATGACGTCAATGAGGCGCTCGAGACGTACAGACAGGTCTTGGAGCTCGATGGACGACACGACGCGACGATCGCCGCGTTGATGCGTGTGGCACAGCTCGAAGATCACCGCGCCAATGCGATCGAGATCGTGCTTCCGCTTCTTCGATCGCAAGGCCGATTCGACGAACTCGCTCGGATGCTGGAGTTGTCGATCGAAGGAATGAACGATCCGATCGACAAGCGGAACGCGTTGCGCTCGCTCGCGGAGGTGCACGAGCAGGGCCGTAATGATCTGAACGCCGCATTCGATGCGTATCGCGCGGCGCTCGCACAAGACGTCTCGGATTTCAACATCCCGGACGAGCTCGAACGTCTCGCGGCGGCGTTGGGTGCCTGGGATCGGGTGGCGGATGTCTTTGCGGTGCGGGCGTCATCTGCGTCCGACCCTGAGATCGCTCGTGGTCTCTACGACCGCCTCGCGCGGATCTCGGAGGTGCACCTCGGCGATGACACGCGCGCAATCGAAGCGTATCGACGCGCGATCGAACAAGTCGGAGACGATGAAACGCTGCTTGGCCATCTCGATCGTCTTTACGTGAAGACCCAAGCGTTTGCTGAACTCGTCGATGTCCTCGAGCGTAGGTTGAGCCACACGAACGATTTGCCGATGCGGCTCGAAATGCTCGTCCGCTTGGGCACGATTCGTCTCGAACACGGCATCGATCGGCATGCCGCTCTCGGCTCATTCCAGGAAGTGCTCGAAGCCCAACCCGACGACGCCCAATCGCTCTTCGCATTGGAGAGCTTGCTCGAAGATCATGACCTCGCACCTCAGGTCGTCGAGGTGCTCGAGACTGCGTATCGTCAAGTGGGCGCCAACGCGAAGATTGCGGCGCTCTACGAAGTCAAAGTTCGACTCGCGGACAATGAGGGTGAACGCGTGGCTCTGCTGACGGAGCTCGCACGAATTCGAGAGAACGAGCTCGGGGATCCAGCGGCTGCGCTCTCCACGTTGACCCGCGCGTTCGAGATCGATCGGCGCGACGAATCGATGCTCGACGAGATCGAGCGACTCGCGACGATCGTGGATGGATGGGAAGGGCTTCGCGGCTTGATCGAGCGCGTGGGTGAATCGTCCGAGTTGGATGGCGCATCACGACGAGACCTCGAACTCCGAGCTGCGGGTTGGTATCGCGACAGGATGAGTGATCCCGAATCGGCCGAGGCCGCACTGAGGCGTGCGATCGCAGCAGATCGAGAGTCGACGGGAGCGCATTCACAGCTTGCAGATCTGTTGGCGACCCCAGGGCGCGAGCAGGAGCTCATCGATGTCCTGTGTGTCTGGGCCGAGGTCGAATACGACGAGATCGAAAAGAAGGACAGACTTCGACGAGCGGCGCGATTGTCGGAGAGCGCGCTGCGTGACACCGCGCAAGCCGCACGTCTCTATCGCTCCGTTCTAGACGTGGATGGAAGCGATGCAGGGGCTCTCGACGAGCTCATCCGGCTGCGGATGGAAGAGGGCGTGTGGAGTGATGTCGCGACCCTGCTCGAAAAGAGGATCGACGTCGAAACGGATCCTGATGCACGGGTCGAGCTGCGTCGAAAGCTCGCGCATGCGTTTGCTGGTCCGCTCGCTCAGCCCGAACGTGCGATGGAAGCCTGGAGCGACGTGCTCAACGAGCAGCCGACGGATTTGGGCGCGATGGATCAACTCGAGCGGTTGTACGAGGCCGCCGAGCGATACTCGAGTTTGGAAGAGCTTTTCCAAAGACGGCTCGACATTGCGGAGACTCCGTCGGATCGAATCGCGGTTCGGGTTCGCCTCGCGCGTCTTTCGGAAACGCGTTTTGGTCGGCGAAGCGAGGCGATCGACCAACTGCACGAAATCCTCGGAGAGGATCCGCAGAACCGTGAGGCGTTGGACGAACTCGAGCGTCTCTACGAAGCCGATGAGCGACTCGATGATCTGATCTCGCTGCTCGAACGGCGTGCCGATGACGCAACGAGCACCGGTGATGTCGCGCAAGGCCTCACGGTGCGAATGCGGCTCGCAGAGGCCTATGAGACGAAAGGCGATTCTGAGGCGGCTCTCGCTGCTTTTGCGAAAGTGCTCGAGCAAGATGCAGAGCATCCACCGGCCCTCCGTGCAAGCGCGCGTCTCCACCAAGCAGCCGGGCGCGCACGGGACGCTGCTCTCGCGATCGAGCGTTTGATTGCGGTCCTCCCGCACGCAGAGGCCCGCGAAGAGGCTTTCCGGCTTGCAGAGCTCGCCGTGACGACGCTGGAAGAACCCGATCGTGCCGAGCGCGTTCTGCGTCGGATCCATGAGCTCGATCCGAATGACGGCGAGGTGCGTGCCAAGCTCAAGTCACACTACGATCGTCACGAACGCTGGGCGGAGCTCGCTCAGATGCTCGCGATCGATGTGGATGTGATCTCGGAGACTCCCGAGAAGCTCGAGGTGTTGCGTCGCATCGCAGATCTTTATTCGAATCGGCTTGGAGACCCTGCGATGGCCGCGACTTATTTGGAGCAGGCGGTGGCGCTCGATCCGGAGAACCGCGACGTACTCCTGCCGCTCTGTGATCTCTATATCGCCGCGGGCAGGCAAAACGACGCCATTCCGGTGCTCGAAAAGATCATCGCTTCGTATGGCAGCCGACGTTCGAAGGAAGTCGCTGTGTTTCAGCACCGTTTGGGGCGCGCGCTCGAAGGGATGGGAAACACGAGCGGCGCGCTCCAAGCGTATGATGCGGCGTTCAAGGTCGACTTGACGAACGTGCACATCCTCCGAGATCTCGGCCGCCTCTGCTATGCCGAAGGCGATTACGACCGCGCCCAGAAAACGTTCCGGGCGCTGCTGCTCCAAAAGCTGGATGCGAACTCGGGGATCTCGAAGGGCGATGTTTACTTCTACCTCGGTGACATTTCGGTCAAGCAGGGAGATTCAAAGAAGGCGATCTCGATGCTCGAACGTGCGCTCGCCGAAGAGAGCGGTCACGCCAAGGCGACTGAACTCCTCGCTTCTCTCAAGTCGTGAGGGCTCATGCCGCTTGCGTTTTGTATCGACGGGGCGGATCGAACCGAGCTCGACGCGACGGTGTCGGTGCTCGACCGCGGTTTTTTGTTCGGAGATTCGGTGTTCGAGGTGTTGCGGACGTATGGCGGCAAACCGTTCGCGATGCGCGAGCACCTCGAGCGTCTTGCACGCTCGTGTGGGGCGATGGGCATCGAATTGCCGGTTACGCTCGAGACTCTCGCGGTGGAGGTTCGAAGAACCATCGCAAGGGTGGCCGCGGAAGATGTCTACGTACGGATCGTGATCACGCGTGGCCGTGGTCCGCTCCACATCGATCCCACGAGCGCGCGCTCCCCACTCCGTGTGGTGATCGTGAGCCCGCTTCTTCCCTTGCCCTCAGGGCTTCATGAGGACGGGGTGGAAGTCGCGACGGTTCGGGTCAATCGCGCGACGGATCACACGCGGGCGGCCGGCTCGAAAACTTCGGCCTATGTCGCGAACATGCTCGCGCTCGCGGCTGGGCGGGAACGGGGAGCATACGAAACCATGATGGTCGGAGAGGGTGGAGAGCTCTCCGAGGGCACAACGAGCAACCTGTTCGTCGTGCGTGCTGGCATTTTGCGCACACCACCGCTCTCGATGGGTATTCTGCCCGGGATCACTCGCGATTTCGTGCTTCGAGCGGCGCTCGATCTCGACATTCCGATCTGTGAACAAGTTCTTTATTGCTCGGACGTGGAGCACGCTGACGAAGCGTTTTTGACCAGCAGTCTTCGAGAAGTCGTGCCGATCGTGGCGATGGATGGGGTCAAGATTGGCAATGGTCGACCGGGGCCCTTCACAGCGCGATTGCATCGGCAATATCGAGTGCTCGTCTCGGGCATGGCTCCAAATGAAGAGCGGATTTGACTAAGAAGCGCTCTTCCATTACATCGCGGCCTTCGGAGGAGTACGAACATGGTCTCGAGCACCAAGCAGACCGAGCGCCGTCGTCGCGCCAAGCAAGCATCTGCGGGCCGCGCACAAAAGCGGGAGCGCACCAAGGCAGGCACGCCGAAGTTTCCGATTCATCCTGAGGGAGCACCGAAGAAAGATTGAAATTCGGCCACGTGGCCGGATTTCAATCGGAAGGTCGTTGGATTCAATGCAGCGTGTGGCTGCGTCCTTCCCAAACGACTGTCGGGATCTCTGCTGGCGGAGGAATATCGCTTCCCGGACGGGTATCGCCTTCCGGACGGGCGACTGAGCCGTCGGGTCGGCTCAACTGAGGAGCCGCGGACGGCTCTGGCATGTCGCGTTCGCCGTCTTCGGATTCCCATCGCTCGAGAATGCGCTTGGAATCGGCACGGCGGCGAAACCACGCAACCACCACGAGCAGCGCGATTCCGAACCAAATGACGCCTGTTCCGAGCAACAGCGGAAATGCGCCGTAACGCTCGGTCAGCTCATTTCGCCATGCGTATTCCAGCTGTCCGATGCCTTGGCTGTAGGTTTGAGAGACGGCCGTTTCGAATGGTTGTCCGCTCCTGATTCGGCGAATGAGCTCGGCGAAGTGTTGCCCCGATGACTCGCGCCCGTTCAACCATCGAATGAAATCGGCGCTTTGGGCATAGGCGATACTGACTTCGTGAGGTTGGCTGGGGAACCTGTGTGAAAGATCGTCCAATGCGATGAGCTGCCCACGAACCGTGGCCTCCCAGAGCGTTTGCACGCGCTCGAGCGAGCGTTCTCGGGCTTGATGGATGGCGAGGCCTTCCGTCAGCCACCGCGGCACCGGCTGGCCGTTCACCGCACGATGAAGCGCAATGTGGCTTAGCTCGTGCGTCAGAACTTGGGTGACATCGGGACGTTCCCAAGTTTCGGGCGCGCTCAGCGTGAGTAGGATGAGCCCACTGGCCGGATAGGCGACGCCCACGGCATAGGGCGGCGGAGGCGCATGCGCTGGGGCGAGTGCGGCCATTTCATCGGGATTGCGCCCGATACGAATGATCAACCCATCCTCGATTTCAGCGCCGAGCTCACGTTCGATACGGGGCCATTCATGTCGCAAGTCGTTCGCGAGCCCATCGACGATCGTCCCGGCTTCCGCAGGATATTCCCAGCGAACAGCGCCATCTTGCCTTTGCAGATATCCATCCGGAACCGGGGGAAGCGCCGCTTCCCCGAACTGGGCGAGCGACACATCGCTGGGCGGCGCATCGGCACGCGCATCAGGCGTGAAGCCGACGACCAGCAGAAACAACGAAACGAGGAGCGTACACCAGCGCATGGTTCCTGCCCTCGAGCCCGCAGGAGAGCTAGAGAGCGCCTGGTTGAAATCGTAGCATCGGTGGGGGGTCGTCGCCGTCCGTTGCAGCCACCACAACGAAAACAATCGCACCCACGAGGAGGGCACCAGCGGCAAAATAGGGCCAATTCTCCTCGAACCAATCCCGCTCTTCCGGTGCCGGCCCTTCTGCTGGTGTGACCGCCGCTGGGGGGGCGGAGGACGTGTTGTGTTCTGGGATCTCGGCTTCGGCGGGAGCGGGAGATACCGGAGATACCGTGGCGGTTTGGGTCGTCGAACGCTGAGCCGCGCGGGCCCTCGGCGCGAGGAAGGCCACGAGTTGGCTCTCCGTCGCAGGAAGGGTGAGCGCACCTTCGAAGAACTGACCGCGGTTCACATCGAACGTCACGGCCTCGGGGCCGGAGGCTCCTTGTCGCACTGCCACGACCAAGATCGCCCCCGCGAGCCGTCCGAGGCGCTGCAGAATCGGTGCATCGCTGGTCTCGCCCAGCCCCAGCCGTCGTCGCTCACGACGCACGTGATCGAACCCATCCTCGGGTTCTCCGGGATGACCGCAGAGCGCGAGCGACAACGCCGAGTCCGCAGGGAGTCGGAAAGAGCCCTCGGATGTGAGCGCGCTTTCGATCGCAGTGGCGCCGTCCTGCAATGCGCTGTCGGGATCGCCCACCACGACGAGGGCGATTTTCGGAGGTTGGCTCGGTGGTGAAACCTCAGAGGGCCTCTCGAGGGTCGATGGGGTTGGCTCTTGGGCGCGCGCGACGAGCGCCAAAGGCCAGATGGCGAGCAACACGAGCCACGTCCGCATCGTGCTTGTGTAGCGGATGCGGCTTGTTCGCGCCCGTCTTCGGGCGGGTCTTCAGCTGCGTGCCTCGAAAAACGCGCGGAGCGCGGCGATCATGAGCGCGACATCGGCGCTGCTGCTCATTTCGCGGCATGAATGCATCGACAGCATCGGATTGCCCACGTCGATCACCCGCATACCCAGATTGGCGGCCGTGATGGGGCCAATGGTGGAGCCGCATCCAAGATCGGTTCGCGTCACGAACGTCTGCGGATTCACGCCGGCTTCGCCGCACCACATCGCAAATCGCGCTTGACCTTCCGCATCGGTTGCATAGCGCTGGTTGACGTTCGATTTGATCACGGGGCCACCCCCCAAGAGCGGCTGGTGCTGCGGCTCATGGCGATCCGAATAGTTGGGATGGACCGCGTGGGCCATGTCCGCAGAGACGAAGAACGTGTGATGAAGTGCGCGATACAAGCCATCTTTCGATGCGCGTGGATGCGCGTGGACGATTCGAGTCAGCACGTCGCGAAGAAATGTTCCTTGTGCGCCTCGCGTGCTTTGGCTGCCACATTCCTCGTGATCGAAAAGAAAGAGCCCTCTGCTGACAGAGGGAGACGGGCCTGCGGAGAGCAACGCCGAGAAGGCGGCGTGACACGATGCCAAGTTGTCGAGTCGGGGAGCAAAAATGTATTCGTTGCGCACGCCCCCCCGGGTTGCCGGCACGACATCGTATGCGCAGAGATCGAACGAGAGGATCTCCGAGGCAGCCAGCGTTTCGCCGTCGCGCTGGACGTTTTCTGAAAGAATGTGACGCAAGTCGAACGCGCCCCCCGACGCGAGCGCGGTGATGGGGGCCATATGGGACTGCGCATTGAGCTTGAGTCCATCGGTGTTGACGTTCCGATCGAGATGGATCGCGAGACTCGGCACCCGCAGCATGGGACGATCGAAACGTACGAGTCGCGGCTCGACTCCGTTCTTGCTCCGCACCATCGCGCAACCTGCAAGGGAGAGATCGCGATCGAGCCATGTGTGGAGAAGCACGCCACCGTAGATCTCGACTCCCAACTGATGTTGACCAGAGCGTTCGAGCTGAGCATTCGGTTTCACTCGGAGATTGGGTGAATCCGTGTGTGCGCCAACGAGCCGAAACCCTCGATGATGAGGGGGCTCTTGCCCTATCTCGAGAGCCGCGATGGAGGTGCCTCCGCGCACGACGAACACGCGATCCGAAGGCGTGATGTCCCACTCCTCACCTTCGTCGAGCTCACGAAAGCCGGCTTCTTCGAGACGTCGAACCGTCTCTGCCACAGCGTGCCAGGGCGTGGGAGACGCGTTGATGTAATCGATGAGATCGTCGGCGGGTTCGCGCGATTGTGCATGTTCGGTCATGAGCGAATGGGAGGGTACCGCGTGTCTTCGTTGCATGCGACCGATTGACCTCGAACCAGTTGCGTACGTACGATGTTCGTGATGACTCGCTTCGCGAATTGCGCGCTCTATTCGATGGTTGCGCTTTTCGTTGTTTCCGCCATGAGCATCACGGCGGAGGCCCAGCGGAGCTCGAGGCGGAGTCGGAGCCGGGCCGCCGAGGCGCGCGGGACATTGGTCATCGAGGCGAGCCTCGAAGGAGCCGAGGTGTTCGTGGATGACGAGCTCGTCGGCACGACCCCTCTCGATACGCTCTCGCTTGCACCTGGGGCGCACACGGTGCGGGTGCGACTGCCAGGCCACACCGAGTTTACGGATGTCGTTCACATCGCAGCGAACCGATCGACGCGCATCGCGGCGGACTTGTTTCCGCTCTCGGAGGTCCTCTCGGTGACGACCGAGCCAGAGGGCGCCCACGTGTACGTGGATGGGAATTTCATGGGGGAGACGCCCGTCGAGCTCGAACTGCTCGAAGGAACGCACTCTCTTCGCCTACTGCGGCGTGGCTTTGAAGAAGTGATTCGGCAGGTCGATGCACGCCCAGGTCATCGAGACGAGTTGCGGATCGAGCTCGTGGCGCTCCCCGAAGGGGTGGGCGATGGCACGCCGCGTCCGACCGAATGGTACGAAGAGCCGCTTCCGTGGATCGGTATCGGCGGAGGTGCTGTGGCGATCGCGGTCACGATCGCGATCGTCGTGGTCGTGACGTCCAGCTCATCTACCTCACAGCTCGATCAATTCTGTGCGCCCGGATGCATTCGTCATGGGCCGTCGTGGTGACGATCACGAACGTTCGCGCTTTCGCAATCCGACCAAGAACGTTTCGATACTCTCCGTCCTGCTCGCAGGCGGCTTGATGATCTTCACCTCTTCGAAGATGCGTGCGATTTCTTTTCGAGCCTCTTCGAAGTCCGGACCGACGAAGATCTTTCCAACGAAGCTTCCGCCTCGAACGACGAGATCGTCCGCGATCTGAAGTGCCCGCATGAAGAGGCGGAAGGAGCGTGCTTGATCCGTAAAACGATGCCCACTCGTGGCTGGCGCCATGTCGCTCATCACGACGTCATAGCGATCACCGAGAACATGGGAGAGATCTTCGGCCATGACGTCTTGCACCCGCATCTCTGCGTTGGGCGGCAGAGGAATGCGTACTTCTTGTAGATCGAGACCCAGGGCGTGGCCCTTTGGGCCGATTTTCTGCGCCGCAAACACCGTCCACGAACCAGGAAATGCACCCAGATCGAGCACGCGCATGCCTGGCTTGAAGAGACGCACACGACGATCGATCTCTTCGAGTTTGTAGACCGAACGCGCCGCGTGGCCTTCGCGTTTGGCGCGGTGCCCCCAGTGATCTTGTGAACGTCGCGTACGACTCATCAGGACTGAACTCTCTCGAGAGGCCGAAACGGCAAAGAGCGCGGGACCATGTGGTCTCCGCGCCCTTTGGATGATGAGCTCAATCGAATGATCAAGCCGCGGGCTTGCCGCCGTTTTTCTTCTTGATTGCGCCACGCACCGTGACGATCCCACCTTTGGAACCAGGCACCGCGCCTGCGATGAGGAGGACGCATTCGTCATCCATCACGCGGGCGATCTTCTGATTCTGAATGGTGACCCGCTCTGCGCCGTAATGACCAGGCATCTTGAGATTCGGCAGGGTGCGACCAGGGGTCATGTTGGTGCCGATAGCACCACCGTGACGCTGATACTCGTGGGTACCATGGGTCTTGGTGGCAGAGCCGCGGAAGTTCCAGCGCTTCATGACACCGGTAAACCCGCGGCCGACGGTCTGCCCGCAAACATCGACGTATTGTCCTGCCGCAAAGATCTCGGATGGCTTGATGACCGCTCCGACTTCGTACTTCGCGACTTCCTCTGGGGACATTCGGAACTCACGCAGCACTTGGGCTGGCTTCTGTTCGATTTTTTTGTAGAAGCCTGCCTGAGGCTTCCTGACGCTCTTCTCGCGCTTGGTTCCGAAACCGAGAATGAGGGCGCTATACCCATCTTTCTCGAGCGTTCGCTTGCCCATCACGGTGCAAGGCCCGACTTCGATAACGGTGACGCGAGTGACATTGCCGTCACTTTCGAAGATCTGAGTGTTTCCGAGCTTCTTGCCGATGAGGCCAGGATGCGTGTTCATTGAGCCCTCGAAGACCGATCGATTCCCGCCGCGAGGCGACAGGGGGCGGAAGGATAGCCGGGAGGCTCGTTCCGTCAAGCGTTCGACGCGTCTTCGTTCGCGGAATGTTCTGCGTCTCGGATGGGATCCTTCGAATCGGCGGATGAGCGGATGAACGGACGGTCCAGGGCGCTATGATGGAAACCGTGCACGCTGAACACGAATCCGAAGCGCCTCCGAGCCTGTCCTCCGAGGTCCATGAGAATCCGCCCTTGATGCGGGATACCCCGCGCGCCATTGCGAGGCCTGCAACGTCTGGGATCACCATTTATGCAGCGGTTGCGGGGGCAGCTTCGATCGTTCCCATTCCGGTGCTCGACTCAGCCCTCGCGAAGCTCGCTCGTGGTTCTGCGATGCGGCGAGTGGCTCTGCGTCGAGGGGTGCGTCTCACATCCGATGCTCGGGTCATTCTTGCCCGTCCAGGGCTTTCTGCTCAGCTTGCGACGACGCCCGCGCGTTTGCTTCGAACCGCGGTCACCCGTGCTCTTGCGCCCATTCGAATCGCATCCAGGATCGAAGACGCGCTCGCGACATTCCTTTCTGCATTGATGCTCGATCATTATTTGTCGACATCGGATCGGCGTGCCGGAAGTCCGCTCGGAGAACGGGAAGCCACGATCGTGAGGGCAGCCATGGAGCAGGCGTGGGCTGATTCGGGCCTCGAAGCGCTGCGTACGATCCCTGTCGGGATTGCACAGCTCATCGTCCATTCCGCCAAGGCGACTGCGCAGCTCGATACCGAAGGACGTGGTCCCGTCGAGCGGTTCGTCGACGCATTGCTCGATGGCGCAGCCAATGTGCCCGACGATCTGCTGCAGCAGATGCACGATCATTTCGATGCAGCCATCTTGGCGCGGGGAGGGGAGCTCTCGCTTTGACGAACGAACGGGCGGTGCCGGATGGGCGCCGGATCGTGATCAAGATCGGCAGTCGATCCATTCTTGGAGATCGCGCTGGATCCTCCGCGCAAGCCGAGAGCTTCTCCTCGCTTGCAAGCGAAATCGCGCAACTTCGAACGGAGAGGCGAGCCGTGCTGCTCGTGTCGTCGGGGGCGATTGCGCTGGGGCGCGACACGCTCGGTTTCGACAAAAAGCCAACGGAGATCGCGCTGCTCCAAGCCTGCGCCGCGGTGGGGCAGAGCCGCCTCATGCGTGCATGGGAGGAAGCCCTTTCGCCCTATGGAGTGCCGGTCGCGCAACTGCTCTTGACCCATGCAGACCTCGCGGATCGCGAGCGCTACCTCAATGCACGCGCAGCGTTGGATGCGCTCTGGGAGCTCGGTGCGATCCCGATCATCAATGAGAACGACACGGTCGCTGTCGATGAGATCAAATTCGGTGACAACGATCAACTCGCGGCGATGGTCGCGACCCTTGCAGGTGCAGATCTTTTGGTGTTGCTGACTGACGTCGAGGGGCTCTTGGACGAACACGGTCAGCGTATTCCGCTCGTCTCCGACCTGAGTGAGGTGGTTCGATTCGTCTCCACTGCAAAAAATGATCTTGGGACGGGCGGCATGGCGAGCAAACTCGAAGCCGCCCGCCGTGCGAGCTTGAGGGGGGTTCCCGTCGTGATCGGCGATGCGAAGAACCGCTCGATCATTCGGCAAATCATCGCGGGCGAGGACGTGGGCACGTTGGTCGCACCCGTGGGAACCAAGCTCGCCAGTCGCAAGCATTGGATCGGCTTTACATTGCGCCCACGAGGCGCCCTCCTGCTCGATGCGGGCGCCGCGCTCGCGATCCGTTCGGGAGGACGCTCCCTTTTGCCCGCTGGAGTGATGGGAGTGCGTGGTGATTTCGCGCCAGGGGATTCGGTGGTGCTTCTGGGGCCGGATGGTGCGGAGATCGCACGAGGATTGTCACGCTATGCGACCCGTGACGTCGCAAAGTTGGCGGGCGCAAACACGAAGGAGATCCTCGAGATCTTGGGATTCCATGGAGGCGATGAGATCGTGCATCGAGACGATCTCGTGGTGTTGTGATGCGAACGAAGTCACGGACTTTCGTCGGTTGCGAGCGGGAGGGTGAAGCTGAACTGCGTTCCGAGGCCCACCGTGCTCTCGGCCCAGATGCAGCCACCATGTGCCTCGATGATGCCTTTGGCGATGAAAAGGCCGAGCCCAACGCCGCTCGTCTCCGTATGTGAGCTCTGGTAGTGGCGATCGAAGATGTGTTCGAGATCGCACACGGGGATGCCCATCCCCGTGTCACGTACCATGATGAGCGCCATCCGGGCTTCGGAGCGCGAACGCACCGAGATCGAACCGCCTTCGGAGGTGAACTTGATGGCGTTTCCGATGATGTTCGAGAGGACTTGTCCGATTCGTTGTCCGTCACACAGAACGGAGAGATGTTGATTTTGCAGCTCCACATGGAGCCGAATTCCCTTGGCGGTCGCCAAGGCCTGTAACTCTTCCACCGAGCTCGCCAAGAGTGCACCGATGGAATGTGCGGTTGGCGCAATCTTCATCTGTCCCGCCTCGATCCTTCCGAGATCCAAGAGGTCGTGGATCAGTTGCTCCATTCGCTTCGCAGCAACTCGAATGCCGTTCGCATGCTTTCGAATTTCGGTCGGCGCCGGATCTTCGTGGAGATTTTGGAGGATCCAGTCCGCTTTGAGCGAGATGGCTCCGAGTGGGTTTCGAAGATCATGAGAGACCACGGCCAGCAAATCATCGCGTGCGAGGACCGCGTGTTGAAGATCGCGGTGCAGCTTCGAGTTGTCGATGGCGAGGGCAGCGCGCTGTCCAAGCAGAACGGCGGTCTCGAGATCTTCGGGACCATAGCGCTTCTTTGATTCAGCCCAGATGAACATGATCGCGCCCTCGGTCCGTCCGTGCAGAGCGATGGGGGCGACGATGGCGGACCTGAACCCGAGCGACTGAACGAGTGCGAAGTGTTCGGGACTCCTCGTGTTCTTTCTCAACATTTCGTCGCTGATCTCTTCGATCAACTCGGCTTTTCCCGTCCGGATGACGTGAGGCACGCCTTGCAGTGCGTTCGGATCCGTCGGAAAACGTGCCATGAGCTCCCATGCGAGCTTCACCTTCGCCGGATCGACGTGTGAAACCGCGACCAAATGGGTTTGCTCGGGGGATGTTCCGAGCTCCACGGCGCACCAATCTGCAAATTTGGGGACGGCGAGCGTCGCCACGTTCGTCAATGTGGTCTCATAATCGAGTGATGACGCGAGGACGGCGCTGGCTTCCGCTTTGAAGGATGCCCGGCGATGTGCGGCTTCCGCCAAGGCACGCGCGTTTCGTTCCACCTCGAAGAGCTGCGCTCGCTCGAGCGCGAGTCCTCCTTGTCGTGCCGTGCTCTCCAGAAACTCTCGGAGCGGTCCATCCAACCGATTCACCAAATCGAAGGTGAACGCAAGAACTCCAATACACGTTTTGGAACCCGTACGAATGGGCAATGCGGCAATGCCGTATTCGGGACGCGAAACGACCATCGCGGCGAGTTCGGGATAGAGCCGCGCGAATTCGTCTCGGGATTGGATCCAAATCGGCTTAGCCGATCGCAAGGCATCGAGGACAGGCATATTCATCGACTTGGTCAATGAGATGCGCGCGAATCCTTTTCGACCGCTTTTGGAATAACCCACCTGGTGAACGAGCTCGGCGCTCTGCCCATCTTTGGCCAAGAGCCACAGGCCCCCTGTCGAGGCTCCCGACGCGGCCATGCCTTGGGTTACGACCACACCTGCGACTTGGGCAGTCGTTGCCGCCTCCGAGAGACGCGCTGTCACTTGTTGTAGCCGTTGTAGATGCTCGGCATTGCGCTCCGCGATCCGTCGCGCGATGCGTTCGGTTTCGAGGACGCGTGCACGCGCGATCGCCTGTGAGATTTGAGCGGCGATCGTGGATGCGAGGTCGAGCTCGTGATCCGAAAAAGTTCGAAGATGTTCGGAATACACGACGAGCTCACCGAGCAGACGTTGCCGATGGATCACTGGGAAATAACCAACGAATTCTCCAGCGTGAGGCACAACGACGGCGTGTGGCGCGGCCTCGTTGGAGGGCCAAGGCGAGTGCCTGTCGATCGCGTCGCGGCAAGCCTCGGACAGTCCTCGCGAGGTCTGGAGGCGCATGACGTTCTCCGAATCGGAGAGCAGGATGGCTGCACGATCGAGTTGGAGAGCACCCATCGCCACATCAAGCGCGATTTTACATATCTCTCCGATGGTTTCAGCTCGATTGACGGCTTCATTCAACCGGAATAGCCAGCTGATCTCGGCGGAATCTTCCTCGTTTTTAGCGAGGTCTTCGCCGGGAACGCCGATTCTCATTCGCCCTTCCTTCGCATGTGTTCATTGACGGCGCGAGTGATGTAGTGGCGCATTGCGCGTGTGACTCGGACTTTCTGAAGCAAAACAAAAACATCTTACAAACTTCGCACTTCGATACGCACGAGCTCCGTGCTGACGTTTCCGGCGCGTGACAAGGCGAAGTGTAGGGTGACCGATTGCCCCGGTCGAAGGTCGCGAACTTCGCCCGGCATACCTCCTATCGAAATGAGTGTACGTGGAGTGAAGCGACCGGTGCGTGGGCCAGCGACGGTGCGCACGACGATGTTCGAATCGGCCGTGCTCACACTTTCGATGGTTCCCGGAACGACGGCAGGGGAAGATTGCGCGAGCGCAAGTGAACCGATCACCGAGCCCCCCATCGCGAAGAGAAAAAGCCGCCGTCGCATCACGCCATCGTGCGCTTTGAACGCCACTCCGTCGAGCTCGAAACACGAAATGGAGGATACGGCGTCAGAGCGAAATCAGCTCGCGTGCCCGTAAACCCGCTTCGTCTTCCTTCCGTGCCATGTGTTCGAGCGCTTCATGTGCGCTCCTGTCCGTGAATCGTGCGAGCGCTTCGGCGATCTTGGTGCGCAGAGCCCGTCTATGCGACGGGTGAGTGCGCTCGACCTATGTCACGCCACCGGGCCGGCGTATAGGACATACGAGGGCGGGCGTATAGGACATACGAGGGCGGAAAAGGGTAGCCGAGGCTGTGGAGTGAACCTCAAGAGCAGGGGAGGCAGGGGGCGGTTTGGGTTTTATTTCGTCCCAAGAGGCAAGTCGACGACATCGAACTCCATCATTCGTGCCCCAACGTTGACCTTCGAGACGGAGGCCCATCGACTCGAAGCAAGACGATGTGCTCAGCCGGCGAAATGACAACGAGAGTTGTCGGGGGTCGAAACAGCGCATGGCCAGCTTTGGCGGGGGGCTCTGGCGCTGATGCCGAGTTCGGAGAGAACACGAGCGGCGGTATCTTTGTTTTGGCGACTTCGATGATTCGCATACGCCGATATCGACTTCGAACACGCGCTCGAGGAGCCAAGACCGTTCGAGCTGCCGCCGATGTCACGCGATATGCGTTAGGATGACGGCATCATGAAAGTGCTCGTGATCAACGTGGGTTCGACTTCCGTCAAATACAATCTCTATGAGATGGACACCGAGGCGCGTCTCGCGACCGGGCGAGTGGAGCGCGTGGGTACGGCCTCGGCCGAACACATCCATGATGCGGGAGCAGAGAGCGTGGACGGCCATGATATCGGCGCCGCGCTCGTCTCGATTCTCTCGCATCTCACGCGAGAGGGAGGCTCTCTGCCCGATGTGAAGGCGCTCTCTGCAGTCGGACATCGGGTCGTGCACGGGGGAGAACAGCTGATCGCACCGACGCCGATCGACGAGAAAGTCGAACGAATCATCGAAGCATGTGCGGTCTACGCGCCGCTCCACAATCCCGCGAATCTCGCTGGGATTTGGGCGGCAAAGGAGGTGTTTCCGAGCGTGCCTCACGTGGCGGTGCTCGACACGGCGTTCCACGCACAACTGCCGCCTCATGCGTATACGTACGCCGTTCCGCACGAGCTCTATTTGAAGCAGGGTGTACGGCGGTATGGATTTCATGGGCCGAGCCATCAATTCATGGCGCTCTCGGCCGCCGAGCAGCTCAAGACCGACCTCTCGTGCTTGAAGCTCATCACGTGTCATTTGGGTGGTGGAGCGAGCGTCTCAGCGATCGAAGGAGGCGTTTCCGTCGAAACCTCGATGGGGATGACTCCGCTCGAGGGATTGGTGATGGGGACACGATCGGGGGATCTCGATCCTGCGTTACCGCTCTTGCTCGGCCGCAGCGGCATGAGCGTCGAGGAGGTCGATGAGCTCCTCAATCGTCGTTCGGGGCTCTTTGGATTGAGCGGGGTCAGCGCCGATTTTCGTGACATCGAGAGAGCGGCCGAGGGCGGTGATCCGCGGGCACGTCTCGCGATTGACGTCTTCGTACACCGGATCCGGAAATACATCGGCGCCTATGCTGCCGTGATGGGCGGTGTGAATGCGATCGTGTTCACTGGGGGAATCGGCGAGAACGCGTCGCGCGTTCGAAGCCGTGTGTGCGGCGGCCTCGTCTATATGGGAGTGCTCCTCGACGAAGAAGCCAATCTTCGCCAACGCGCTTCGGATCATGGCGGCATCGTCGAAGTCTCCGATCTTCGATCGCCGACCAAAGTGCTCGTCGTGCGCACCGACGAAGAGCGAATGATCGCGCGCGAAGTGCTGCGCGCTCTCGCCGGGCCCACCGCGGCGATTCGTAGTGTTCGCGCTCGCCCGATTCCCGTGGGCGTCAGCGTGCGTCACGTGCATTTGAGCCGAAGAGATTGCGACGCGCTGTTCGGGGAAGGATACGAGCTCACGAAACGGCGTGATGTCACGCAACCTGGTCAGTTCGTGACCCGCGAGACGGTCGATCTCGTGGGGCCCAAGGGCGAGATTCGTGGCGTCGCGATCATTGCGCCTCTCCGCAAACAAACTCAGGTCGAGGTGGCGCGCACGGATGCTTTTGCGCTCGGCGTCTCTCCGCCCTTGCGTGAAAGTGGGCAGCTCGAAGGGACGCCTGGTCTCGTGCTCCGTGGTCCCAAAGGGACCGTGACCCTCGAGAGTGGAGTCATTCTCGCGCACCGCCATGTGCACATGAATCCGGAGCAAGCGCGCGATTACGGCGTTCGTGATCGCGACATGATTCGAGTGAAAGTCGACGGCGAACGCGAGATGACGATGGGCGATGTGATCGTCCGAGTGCATCCGGAATACGCGCTCGATATGCACGTCGACACCGATGAAGCCAACGCGGCCGGACTCAGCAGCGACAGTGTCGTCGCGTTCGATGGGATTCAAAAAAACTGAGAGGACCGCCTGGTGCAGAATGAAATCTGCACTCAGGCGATCCTGAACTTTTCGACAGACAGCCATCCTGCCTTGATCCTCAAATTACCCGGCCAGGCTCAGAGCTCACGAGATCGTGATGAGCGCTACCTGACGTACAGCTCTGTCCTCCTCCGAGAGACGTGCCGCGACACGCTCGAGTTCGTCGTCTCGAAGACGATGCACCGCGCGACTTTCGTGCTCGTCGCGGATCGCGTTCTGTTCGCCTCGACCAGACACTCGTTGCCTGGCATCGCGGTTCCGCTCGGCCGAGCCGAAGACCATCCCGCCTCCTTCCAAAGAAGACCTCCTCAACATCAGGAGTCGCGATGTGTACCTGCACCAGGCGAGCTCCGCTCCTTCGGCAGTAGCCACCGGCTCCTTCGGTGGTAGCCATTGCCCACCCCATCTAGGGACATTGAGGATCGCCTTGTTTTTACGTCGATTCCGCGTCGCGAGCGCAGTGGTTTTGCTCGCGAAGGAATGAAATTCATGGCGATGCGGAAGAGAGTTGCGAAGAGGACGACAAAAAATCACGCCGAAGCGCGCTGCGAAGCGCAAGAACGAAGCGAAGACGAGACTCACGACGGCTACTTCCACTCGAACGAACGGGCGAGGGCTCGATTCGTATTCGATTACTCGAAGAGTGCCGAAACGCTGATCACCATTTGAACGGTGGAGCCATGGGCGGATTCGCCGGTGATGATGAATTCCGCGATCCCAGCAGCATCGTCGCGTGGGATGAAGCCCAAGACCTTCGAAACGACTCCGGTATCGTCATCGGTCACGAGATGAAGGAGCTCATCAGTCCCGGCCGTCACGAATCCGTATGACCAAGCTTCGTGCGCCATCGACAGCACAGTTTCACCCGCCGGTCCGGCGCGCACGAGCAAAGGATCGATCCGCCAGGTCAAAGGCCCAGACTCGTAGGAGTATGCACGGATACGCACGAGAGCCTCCTGTGTTGCTTCGGTCACAGTCGGCGGACATCCGGTCGCAATCAGATTGTTTGTTCCACGCTCCACGACGGCGCAGGAGTCGATCCGCAAGACGAGTCCGACACCCGGCAAGCCAGCGTCGTACGTCTCTCCTCCGCCGCCATCGTACTGCCAATTCCAAAAGCCAGCGTCGTACGTCTCTCCTCCGCCGCCATCGTACTGCCAATTCCAAAAGCCAGCGTCGTACGTCTCTCCTCCGCCGCCATCGTACTGCCAATTCCAAAAGC
>CAYZTA010000009.1:0-152339 GCA_964481145.1 uncultured Sandaracinus sp. | reverse complement strand
CGATCCCAGGATCAAACAAGAAACCGATCACTCTTCAGTGGGGAGCTGTACTTAGAAGGCCCGCTTCGATTACCGGAAGCGTTCGCGCTGCGGTTGGTGTGGGCGGCGGATACGATGATTCACTTTCCAAATAACTCCGAAGGTCGGGCGGCTCGGATCCTCTACGCAAAGCTCACGAACGAGATCATCGCGTTCGTAGGTTCGATTCGTGCGGCTCACTCGCGGGGGCATACCACCACACTCGGGCGGTCATCGAAACGCGCGCGGCCGTTCATCAGTTTTGGCTCGAAAATCCGGAAGAGCGAGTAAAGCGAGTCAGCCGATATCTAACGTATTTGGACGCAATCCCATGGCTGCGGTGCCAAGAACAGAAGAACATTTGCGACAGTCGGCGAGCAGATATCGATAAGCTGAAAAAACAGCATGCGGAGAGGCCGGATGACTCCGGGCTACTCGAACGTCTGCGAAAGGACGAAATGGAACTCGCACGTGACATGGCACGCCTCTCTTTCCACGAGCGAGCCGCGCAGCAGACAGGTCGGATCTTCGACGAGAACGCGATAACCGAGTGGTGCTCGGTCTTCGGAGGCGTCGACCTGAGAAAGAGTCCGATGGGCGCCAAGTGGCATCACGGCAAACTCGGGAGAATGGTCGATGCATGCGATCCCACCGGTAGTGCAAAGGCCGAATACTGGGTGTGCTCTCAAGCAACACATCCCTCGCCGCTTGGCGGTCGACTCGCCAGCGAAGATCTTCGTTTTATTGGTTTCGATTCTGAGGCGCTCAGCATGGCTGTTGACGCAATAATGCTCCACGCGTATTGCGCCGTAAGAACGTTCGAAAATGCCCTTGGCGTTAACATCCGGCAGTGGGTGAGCGAGGAATTTGGAGAGTACCTCGCGTCGCGCGGAGTACCTATCCCCTCAGATCTCTAGTCAACCATCTGCGATTCAAGCGAGAGCGGCGTGTCGCTATTCATTTGCAGAACGCAGACTCTCCCCCGCCGGATCGCGGCTGGGGCGCGCTATGCCGCAACTTCGTATCGAAATCACGTGCCTTGCTACTGTCCGTTCCGAATCGAGTGAATTGCACGGTCTATCTCATCACCCATGAGGTCGCGAACGCGGCGCCGTCTCAACGCACGTTCGAGCTCAGGCAGTAGCTCCTGCGCCTTCAGCACTTCGGCGGCACTGACCACCGCGTCATCAAATAGACTTCGCCGCAACTCTTTCGTGATCAGCGCGGTAGCACATGGATGGTCCGCAATCGCCAAACCATATAACGCCTTCCCGCGAATATCTCGCTCCGAATCTTCGGTGCGCCTTCGCAGTAGCGCAATGGTTTTCCGGTCGCTCTTTGCTCGGGTAGCGAGCGCGTCAACAGCCCAATACCGCACTGACGGCTCTTCATATTCCGCAAGCCTCCGCAATGCTCGCTTCACCGCAGGAGAGTCATCCGTGCTGCTCCCGAGCAGGAGTGCAGTATTTCGTGCGATGAACTTGTCGGAAGAAGTGCTGAGACGAAGGACGGAACGGGAGACGTTCGCTACGGGGCCCTGACAGTACATTGCAAAGAGGGCGTTGGCGACAACCACCGGAACGTCGCTCCTGAGCAGTGTTTCCGCGATCTCAATCACCGCCCGTCGGCGTTTCGCTTCCCGACGTGGAGCAGTTGCGAGCAAACGACTCCCGGCCACGCGATCAAAAAGTCTTGGTGACTCACTTAGCGCGAGGATCAGCTTCAGAAATCGAGTCCAATTGTCGGAAGCTAAGCGGGAGGCAATGCTCGACACCTCGCGATCGTCCATTGACCTCGCTCGACGACAGAGGGCTTTGATCTCGTCGAACCTCGCTGTAAGAGATTCGACCTCATCGCGCTTCACCACTGCAACCAATCCCTTTCCGAACGAACTTGATCACTTCTGCTTTGCGGTTATCGTGACTCATGCGAGCCGCAGTTTCCATCGCTCGCAATGCGTGACACAAGGGGTCTTGACCACCATGGCGCCCTCGCCCCCGGAAAGAGCTGCCAGACTCGGCTTCAGCCTCTCGAACGATCTGCCAGTGCTCACTCCCGAAGCTTTGATGTCCACCTTTCGCAAAAACACGGCCGATATCTCCCAATACCTCTTCGGCGGCACCAAACATAGTCTGAATGATCAATCCACGGATCACTGCCAACAGACTCGCAACCACTAGGTTCTGCAGCACTCCCATAGCAATGGGGGTTGCTGTGACATCAACAGTCGTCGTTCGCCCAGATGGATCGCGACCCAACGCGGGATTCTGCGCAACGAACGCATAAGGGTACAGAGTCTCCACCACTTCGAGAAACGGATCCGCCGGATCTCGACTCAAAAACCTCCCGGTCTCCGGCTCGTACGATCTTGCTCGGACGTAGTAGAGTCCGGTGTCTTGATCGAGCCACATGCCTTGGAAACGGAAATCACCTCCGGGTGCGCTTGGAAGACTTGCGAGTGAGCCGGTGGTCGCGCGCTCGTTGCCGAAACCGTCGTAATGAATCGTGGATGGGTTCGCTGCGGCGCCATCGATGAAGCCGATGGTGGAGCCCATCGAATCGGCGAGGTAGTAGACGACTTCGCCGGTCGCTTGGTCATATCGGAAGAGTGGATGTTCGCCTTGGAAGACCCAGCCGATGCGCGGCGTGCCGGCATCGGTCGTCGCGAGGTGAGGCGATTCGAGGTCCTCAGCAAGAGTCGGCGCGATGAGATAGCGATGCGTGTCGGTGGTGACACCTGCGTTCCTGCGTTCGGCGCGGACTCGACGTCCTTGGGCGTCGAAGTCGAAGCGCATTTCCTGCGTTCCTCTCGAGATGGATGTGACGTGATCATCAGCATCCCATGCGAGGATGCGTTCGTCTGTGCCGCGAGTGATCTCAGTGACGCGACCAGCCGCGTCGTAAGCGTACTCGGCGGTGGGGACGCCGCTGATGGCGATGTTCGTGAGGCGTGAGCCGGAGGAATACGAATAGACTTCTTCGCCGCTCGTCGTGTTGCGCCTCGTGCGATTGCCGTCGAGATCGTAGGCGTAGGTGATTTCGTCGATTTGAGCGTTGCTCGCATCGAAGTACGTTTCGCGTTCGAGGCGAAGTGCATCGTCGTAGCCGTACGTGACGTAAGTACCGTCCTCACGGGTGATGCGCGTGGGTTCGCCGCTCGGAGCGCGGAGATACGCGACCGATGCGATGACGGTGCTGGTGGAGGTGGCGTGGGTGATCGATGCGACGCGACTTCGTACGTCGTAGGTCCAGGTGGAGACCACGCCGTTCGGCAAAGTGCGCGTGACGAGGCGGCCCGACGCATCGTAAGTCATCGTGGTCACGCCGCCGAGCGGGTCGTGAATCTCGGTAAGGTTGCCCGCCGCATCGTAGACGTACTCGGTTTCGCGATCGGTGCTCGCACCAGGCTCGCGCACACGCACGGCATCGATGCGATCGAGTCGGTCGCGTTCGAAGCGCACGCTCGCACCGGTCGGTTGCGTCAGTCCCGCGTAGCGGCCGACGCCATCATAGTGATGAGTCGTCGTGCCGGTCGCGTCGCTGTGCTCGGTGACGCGATTGCCAGCGCCGTAGGAATAGGTGATGAGTGAGCTATCGCTTCCGCTCCGCTCGAGCACGCGGCCTGAGACATCGATGTCGTATTCGAGCGTGACGCCGTGCGGCAGCGTGATGGTCTCGAGCTGACCATCGACAGCATCGTAGGTGCGGACTTCGGTGCCACCATGCGGATATTCGATGAGGTCGATGCGACCCGATGCGTCACGTGACCACCGCGTGATTTCCCCCTCGGGGCTGGTGACGGTCGAAAGAGCATGCGAATAGGGCTCGAGTTCTTCGATGTCATCTGATGTGCTCGAGAGGCCATAGACCTGCTCTCCATCGCTCTCGAGCCAAATGCGGCCGCTCTCGACATCGAAGCGCAGGTCGCCGGCGACGATGGCGTCATAGTCGTAGGCCCATGCGCCGCTTCCGAGATCGGTCGCAGTGTCCAAGCCTCCGAAGCTGTCGTAGGTGAAGTTTCGCGCTCGACCGGATTCATCGGTGTTGCTGAGCGGGAAGCGATACGACTCATCGATGCTCGTATTGCCGAGATGAGCAGAGCTCGTCGTCGCACCACCGGGCAAGGTTTGGCCGGTGGTGAGGCCATAGGCGCCTCGATGCGTGAGGGTCGTCTCGCCCGAGGGAGTGGTCATGCTCGATTCGGTCGAGCCATTGTCGAAGCTCCACGTCGCCGAAAGCGCATTGGTGTACGAGGACAAGCCTCCGCGTGGGTCGCGTGTGATGGTCGTTGTGTGGCCCTCGCGATCGGTGATCGAAAGAGGCTGGCCATTGCCATCGCGGACGAAGAGCTCGTTCGAGCCTCGCGCGATATCTTCGATGCGCTCGAGCCGGCCCGCATCGTCGTAATACTGCCGCGTGATGTTGCCGAGCTCGTTGACCGATTCGCGCAATCGGCCAAGCGCATCGTAGGTACGCGAGAACGTATCGCCGTTGGGCATGCGCCACGCCGTGACGCGGCCGCTATAGCTGACGGTGCGCTCGACGCGACCGACGGTCGGACCTTCGATCGCCGACCAATCGTTCGTGCCGCCAACGTATTCATAGCGAAGCGTGATGCCGCGACCGAAGTCGGCGTAGACGCGTCGACCTGCCGCATCGTAGCGATACTGCATCGTGACGGCGCCGCTCGTGACGCGCTCTACGTTGCCCGATGGATCGTAGGCAAGCTCGAAGACGCGCCCTTGTGGGTCGGTGATGCGCGAGGGGCGTCCTGAAGGATCTGCGTATTCGTACACGCGCGTGCCGAAGCGGTCGGTCGAGCTCGCGACGGTGCCATCGGCGTTGTAGGTGCGCGAGCGAATCACGCGGCCTGCATCATCACGCAGCGCGAGCTCTTCGCCGTTTGGATCGCGCTCGTAATGATGCGTGCCGCCCGTGGGCAACTGCTCGGTGAGCACTTCACCGTGCGAGTCATACGTCCACTGCGTCGTGAAGTCTTCTGGATCTTCGCCCACGCGATGAGGGTCGACGCGCTCGCTCATCTGTCCTGTGAACGGATCATAGGCGTAGGTGGTGATGGCGCCAGTCGGGTCTTCACGGCGGATGAGGTGGTTCTCGGGCGCGGCCGAGTAGAACATGCGCGTGTGGTTGCCAAGCGCATCGACCATGTCGGTGACGTTGCCGCGTTGATCGTAGGCGTATTGAGTCGGTTGCCCCAAGCCATCGGTGATGACCATCGCGCGAGCGCCGAGGTCGTAGTTCGACCGCGTGCAGACTCCGTCGGCGTCGCACATGCGCTCGAGGCGACCATCATCGTGGAAATCGAGCGCCGCCATGACGACGCCACGATGATCGATGATGTGCGTCAAGTGATGTGGATACGCCGCGTTTCGATATTCATAGCGCGTGCGGCGGCCGAGCACGTCGGTGAAGGCGACGAGGTTTCCTCGGACGTCGTATTCGTAGCCAGTGCTGCGACCCGCCGAATCGATCGCTTGTGTGATGCGGCGTTGCGCATCGCGCACGAAATGAAGCGAGCGACCGCTCGAATGCGACATGCCGTTTTCTACGATGCGGACCCAGTTGCCGTGACGGTCTTCGATGCGCGTGATGCCGTCGCGCATCGAGAGATCGAGGATGCGACCATCGGCGAGCATCAGACGGAAGCTCTGCGGTTGATAGAGCTCGCCCGTGATGGTGTTCGTGAGGTGCGACTCCTGCACGAACGAGCCCGCGGCGATGGGCGAGATCGCGGTCGCGCGCACTTCAGAGTGGCCAAACGGCACGAGCTCGGCGCCGCCGCGCACGCCATCGATCTGCTCGAAGACGACGGTGCCGCCACATCCACCCGCAATCGGCTGAGGGTCGACGATGGTCGGCCGGAAGAGGTACCACTCGGTCTCGGAGAGACGCACTTCGGTGAAGTGATAGAGCTGCTCTTCGGTGCGCTGACACGGGATGAAATCGCCTTGTCGCGTGTAGATGGCGATGCCTTGACCTACGGTGCGGTTGTGCTGCACCGAGCCATGTCGCAGCTCGAGGTCCCAGCCCATGCCGAAATCGCCGCGGCCTTGAAGACGTGAGTCGTAACGGCGAATCACCGCGAGCGGGAGGCCGAAATCAGAGGTGACCAAATCGGTGAACGAGAGCTGGACGAGGCCGACCTTGCCTCCGCCCGAGACACGAATCGGCACGATGTCTTCGTCCACTCGCCCATTGACGTCTTCGGCGCGGAGGCGAAGGAAGTACATGCCATTTTCGAGTTGCGTCGTGTCGATCGTCCCGAGCACTCCACTGATATTCGAAGTGCCCGACGCGAGCGTGCGCCACGATTGACGATCTGCGAGACGCACGTCGAGCGTGTAGCGATGAAGATGGTCGTCTTCGACGCTGCCCGTGACTTCGTGCAGATAGGTGAGCTCGCTGTCGGGCTCAGGCGCGGTGAGCTCCACGACAGGCGCCGCATCATCCCCCGCGACACGGACTCGCACCGCACCGCGATCAGTATTGCGATTGCCGGTCGGATCGACGGCAGTCGCGATCACTTCGAAGACACCAGGCGCAGGCGAGCTGAAGGTGCCGACACCTGCGCTCAGCACGATCGGCGTGCCGCCCACCGTGACCGATTCGATGATGACGTCGTCGTTGTCGCTCGCCGTGACGTAGATGGTGGCCGTCTCGTTCGGGAGCACCACGGCCGGCGAGACGCTGAGGTTCACGCGTGGCAGCTCGCTATCTCCGGCCACGACGAGATCGAACTCCTGCACTTGAGAGAAGAGACCGCTCCCGTCGATCGCCACGACACGCACGCGATGCGTGCCAGCATCGCTCGAAGTCGGAGCCCAGCTGATGAGACCGGTCGCCGTCACGATCGACATGCCGGTCGGGCCTTCGAGAAGCTGGAAGGTGACCGTGTCGCCGGGATCGGGATCCGTCGCATCGACGTCGTAGTAATAATTCGAGTTGAAGCGGGCCGAACGAATCGGCGTGCTCGTGATGACGGGCGGGTCTTCACGATTGATGACGTCGACGCCGAACGTGAAGTTCGCGCTCGCGCCATGACAATCCGTCACGCGCACGGTGGCCGAGACGGTCGCGGTCGTCTCGTCGGGCACCCAATACACATCGCCAGTGACGCGATCGATGCTCATGCCCGGAGGGCCCGAGACGAGCGACCATTCGAGCGCGCATCCCGGCTCGAGATCCACATCGTTCGCCACGCATGGAAGCGTGAGGAGCGAGCCTTGAAGGCCGGTGACGAGCGGCGACATCTGAATGTCAGGGGGATCGTTCGCGCCGGCGATCGAGAGCGTCACCACCGCTGGAGACGAGCATCCACTCCCATCGCACGCGCGGAAGGTGAACGAATCGGAGCCGACGTAATCGGCGCTCGGTGTGTACGTGAGCGAAGGCGCCGTGCCACTGAGCGCACCATGCGAAGGACTCGAGACGACCTCGAAGCTGAGCGCATCGCCATTCGAATCGAAGGCCGACACGACGAACGAAACAGGCACATCTTCGCGCGTACCGACGTGGGTCTCGTACGCGATCGGAAGGAGATTGGCCACGGGACCCGAGACGAACTCGAGGTCTTCGTCGATGAGGCCATCGCCATCATCATCGATTCCGTTCGCATCCTCTTCGTCGATGCCGCCATCACAGTCATCGTCGCGGCCATTGCCCGGTACGGTCGCGCTCGGTGTGCATGCTTCATTCGGTTCGAGCCGCATGAAGCCGGGATGTCCATACGATTCGTAGGTCGACCAGCCATAGGCATAGACGCCGACCAATGCACCTGGCGAGATATGCGAGATGCGGTGCTCACCGCTCTCTACCGTCACGTGCGCATAGGCCCATCCGCTCGCTCCGATCGATTGGAACGCGGCCGTCACAGGCTCGCCATTCAAACGCACGCCGCCCGTCGCACCAGCCTCGGCGAGGATCGTCAGCCGATGCTGAAAGTCGATCGAGACACCGGGCGCAGGCGCGTAATCGAGCACCGTCGTCACCACGAAATCACGCCCGAACTGATTCGTGGGCACGATCGTCATTTGAAATGGATCGCCCACACCATCGGTGCTTCCACCGCGCGCGTATTGCGTCACGAGCGCAGGTGCGCTCGCCTCGATGAGGCGCGGCGTTTGGTTCGTCACCGAGAGTGAATGAAACTGGCCTGCATCGAGCGTCGCCACGAGGCTTCCATCGACCCGCACTTCGGTATCATCCGACGCCGCGACCGTGCGAACGATGTAGCCGCTGGTGCGCCCTGCGAACGGAGTCACGAGAAACTCCGTGCCTAGTGTTTCGACGGGTGGAATCTGTTCGGCGATGGTGTCGCACGCGATGCGATCGACGGGCACTCGCGCGCACGAGTTCCCGCCGATGACGGCGATCGGCGCAGTCGCAGAAATACGCGTGCCTGTGAGATCCGAGACGATGGCGCTCGAGCCGCGAAGCTGAAGTGTCTGACCGCGATCCATCTGAACCACGAAGGGCACACCCGCCGTGGTCGACGGCAAGTTCGCGCCCGCTTGAAGCGTCGTGCTCGGAATCACCGTGATATCGGTGTCGTCCTCGGTCGCGATGATCACCGCGCCCGAAAGGCCGATTCCAGCGCTCCGCTCGTAGGCTGAAACGACGTATTCGCGTCCCAATCCCTCTTTGGCCAAACCCAAATAGGAATCCGTCGAGAAGCGGCTATACATCATCACCGTCGCGCAGATTTCGCGCGATGATTCGACGTGAATACCCTGACTCGTGAACACACCGCTCGCGGTGATCTCGGCGTCCGGAGGAAGATTGACGCGCGCCGTGCCACGCACCGGAACACGCACGTTGGCCGTCCAACTGCCCAATCGGAGCGTGGCCGTCGTTTCCCGCTCAGCCGTGAAGAAGACTGTGTTCTCCGCGATCTCTCCCTCGTGATTGAGATGCGGCACCGCGAGCCAAAGCTCACGACCGCAGCTCGCGCGCCGCGAGGGCGGAAGGTCCTCTGGATAGATTCCCGAATATGCGCTCGCGAAATAAAGGCTATCGCCAGCAAAGCTCGCCTCCACCAGCGCGCTCGTACCCATCGTAAAGTCGAAGCTCGCGCGCGCAGCGCCGCTCGCATCCGTCAGCACCGTCGCGACTTGCGCGCCGACGCGAAGCTCGATGCTTCTTCCCGCCATCGGCGCGCCAGGCTCGAAGCTGTCCATCAGGCGGGCAACGACTTCATGGCTGCCTCCGGCTTCGACTCCTTCGATCGCATCGAGGCCAATCTCCGTCGGCCTTCGCGTGACCAGGACGAAGAAGCTGTCTTCGCTCTGACCTCCACTCGGATCGGACACCGTCGCGACGACTTCGTAGCTGCCCGGCGACGCCCAGCCGTGACTCACGTAGAAGTTTGAAGCCGTGCATGGAAGAGGCGACGCGTCCGTCGTGCCATCTCCGAAATCCCAATCACAACGCAGGCTATTCGAGTCCGCGGAGCTTGCGTCAGTGATGCTGGGCGAAGAGAGAGGGCTCCACGCTTGACCCCAGACGAGCGTCTGTTCGGTGCCGATGTTGATCGTGGGCGCCACATTTTCGACAGGGATCTCGACAACAAACGTGTCCCGAAGGAGCGAGCTGTCGGTCGCGGTGACGCTCGCGACGAAGGGGCGAATCTGCGTTGCGGTGTACGCTGCGAGTCCGCCCGGTGAGGTCGTCGAGGCCACACCATCGACATTCCACTCGATTCGAACGAGCGGTGAATCGCTGACCGAGCGATCGCGAAGCTGCACCGCATTGCCCTGTCTCACAGGGTCCGGTGTCCACGTGAAGAACGCGCCCGGGCCCTCATGCGCTTCGTACAGATATTCTGCACGTGACCGCACGCCATACGCATCCGTCACCTCGAGCGAGACGAGATACGAGCCGGCACCAGGAAACGTATGCGTTGGATTGCGCAACGCCGAGCGATCACCATCACCGAAGTCCCAATCCCACCAAATGATCGGATGGACGCCCGGCACGCTTCGATCTTGGAACGAAACCGTGCGGCCACCTTCATGCGCCGAGTGAACGCGGAAGCCATTGATGCCGACCTGCGTGCCTCCCGCTGCGTTGTCGAGAGCGCGAAGCCGCACATAGCGCGCGGGCGTCGGCGTGAAGAAGAACCAAAGATCCCGCACCGGCTCGGTGTTCTGCATTTGGCCAGTGAAGACCTGCGTGAAATCCGCCTCGTCCGTCCCAGTGCTCGAAATCCAAATCTCGAAGTTTCGAAGCGGACGAGCAAAAAACGGATTCGTCGTGATGGCCACGCGGTCGACGAGATGCCAGTCGTCTCCGGGCAGATCGATGGTGATGGAAGGTGTCGTATCAGCGAGGATGTTCTGCCAGAAGTTCGCGCGTTCGAGGTCGATCGCGTAGCGCGCATTCGCAGAAGACGACGTCGCTGTCGCAGTCACACCCGCTTCGTGCAGCGAGATCGCGCCACCATCGCGAGGCCCCGTATGGAGCGTCAGTCTCTGCACAGCGCCGCGGCCTGCTTGGCCGAGCCAGTTGTCGACGATGCGGAGTTGGATGAAACGCGCAGCTCTGCCGGCGAGGTCATACGTGATGGGATCCGTCACGCCCTGCGGATGCTCGGCCTCGAGCACACGCACGAAGTCCGTGGGTGCGGAGCCCGTCTCCGAAACCCAAATCTCGAAGTGACGAAGCGCTCCGCTGTTGCCCGCTCCCGTCACGACCACGTGATTGAGCACGACCGCCGCATCCGATGCGAGATCGAGCACCAGCTCGGCGACCGGCGCCGTTCCATTCGGAGTCCAGCTGAGATAGTGCGCGCTCAGGAGTGGCGCGCTCGTACCCGTATTCGAAACGACGCTCGCCCCCGCAGCAGGATCGTGCAAAAGCCGAGATTCGTCGACGAAGATGGCCGCCGTGGGTCCCGCTGGAACACACGGCCCCGTCGCGGGCAACGGGCCTGCGATGCAGGTCCCCGCCCCATCGCATTCCTCGGCTCCATCACAAGGCTCGACGTCTTCGCACGAAGTGCCGCTCGGCGCGGGCTCATGGGAGACACCCTGCAAAGGATCGCAGGCATCGATGGTGCAGGGATTGTCATCGTCGAGATCGAGCGACGTGCCCGCGATACACGCACCCGCTCCGTCACATTCTTCGGCGCCATTGCACACGTCTCCATCGGCGCATGAAGTGCCTGCCGCCACGGGCGTGTGAACCGCGCCAAGCTCGGGATCGCACGAGTCGCTCGTACACGGATTTCCATCGTCGATGACAGGAGGCGCGCCCGGCACACACGACGCGGCCTCACAAGTCTCGAGCCCCGTACACGCATCCCCATCGTCGCAGTCGTCCGCGGTCTCGACACCGCTCACACATGTAGCGATCGCCGACCCTTCACAATGCGTCGTGAAGTCCTCGTCGTTCGCGCCATCGCAATCGTCATCGATGCCATTGCACGTCGCATCGCTCGGCGAGGGCGTGCCCGGCGTACATGAGTCCACGACCGATCCTGACACGCACGAAGTGCTGCCCGATGACGCGCAGGGGCCCACGCCACATGTCGTCGGTTGCGAAACGTAATCCTCGTCGATGCTTTCGTCAGAATCGTCGTCGACGCCATCACACGTCGTATCCGTACCCGGTTCCGACTCACCGAGCGAACAGTGCCCCTCTGGAACGCAGAGCCCCACCCCGAGATGACACACGCGGCCCGACGCACAATCCGTATTCGTCACACAGCTCGCGGGCGCGCTCGCTTCGCACTCTTCACCATCGCATTCATCGTTTCCATCTCCGCCAGTGATGGCAAAGCTCGGAGCGATCCCAGACGCGATGATGTCGTCGCCGTCTCCTCCTTCGACCACCCACGGATCATTGCCACCTTGAATGAGATCGTTTCCGCCTTCACCACGAAGCGTGCCTTGCCCTGCACGTGCGTCGATGATGTCGCATCCATCACCGCCCCACACGGCGTGTTCATCTCCACCCCCATCGAGCCAATCATCTCCCGGTCCACCGAAGAGCTTGTTGTCACCGGCGTTTCCCTCGAGGCGATCATTGCCTTCTCCACCAGAGAGATAATCCCATTCGTCTCCGCCGATGAGATGGTCATTCCCCGTTCCACCATAAAGATCGTCATGCCCATCGCCGCCCTCGAGCACGTCATCGCCAGCACCACCGATCAAGAGATCATCGCCACCAAGACCACTCAGATGGTCATTGCCACCATAACCAACGATGCAGTCCGGACCCGACGTCCCGACGAGGACATCATCGCCGCTCGTCCCTAAAATGTAGTTGTCTCCCGCGCGACAAAGCGATTCATCATCGTCCAGCGCCGCACGCACGACCGCGACGCTTCCGTCGAATTCATCGACTGGATGGCTTCCAGCATCACAGGAGAGCACGAGGAAGGCTGTTGGAAAGAGCAGAACACAAATGCAAAGATGACGAACCACCCGCAATGGCGCGCTGAATAGGTGCATTGTTTTCCCCAACGAGCGCTCCCCGACTTCGACGCTCGACGGGCGGGACCCTAACGAGTCCGCTTCTCATTGTCACGAGGGATACTAACAATTGATTTCGAAACTTTCGACCTATGTAGGGGATTTCCCCGATAGACAATCAAAAACCAAATCAATCCATGAAGGGGATTTCCCCGACATCCGATTCAGGTTCGAGCTTCGCGATGACATTCGTCATGCCGGACGCGACTCGCTGCGCGTACCGCCCGGTGATCGAGACCCTCTCCCCATCGGCGGCCTATTTGGGATAGGCTCGGGGAGTGACCAGAGTTGGAGATGTACTCGGTGATCGCTGGGAGATCGTGTCGTCCATTGGAGGCGGCGCCATGGGCACAGTGTGGCGCGGCCATGATCGCACGAGCGGAAACGGAGTTGCAATCAAGGTCATGGCCGGCGCAACCCGAGGGCTTGCGAGCTTCGAAGAGAGGTTCGCCCGCGAGGCGGCTAGCTGCGCTGCTGTATCTCACCAACACGTCGTTGCGGTTCTCGACCACGGGATCACGCCGAGCCGAGAACGTTTCCTCGTCATGGAATTGCTCGAAGGCGAAAGCCTAGGCTCACGAATCGAACGCTTGCCGATCATGCTCGCGCACGAAGTGATCCTTTGGATCATCGAAGCGCTGGAGGGGCTCGATGCCGTTCACACCGCTGGTATCGTCCATCGCGACCTCAAGCCGGACAATCTGTTTTTGGCGCGCGATCGCAATGGACGTACCACCGTGAAGTTGGTCGATTTCGGAGTGTCGTTATGGGGCGGTGAGTCCGATTGGGACGCGCTCACACGAAGTGGCGAGGTGCTTGGAACCGCCGGCTACATGGCGCCAGAGCAGCGAATCAGCGCCCACGATGTGGATGGACGTGCCGATCTCTACAGCGTTGGAATCGTCCTTTATGAAGCACTCGCGGGACGCTCTCCATTTTCGGGCAATGATCTTCGCGAGATTTTTCTCTCGGCCGCCGAAGGACGCACCGAGCCGTTGGTATCACGCGTGCCAGCCATGGGGAGCACCTTGTCGGACGCCGTCGCGCGTGCGATCTCGAACGATCCTCGTGATCGTTTCGCAACGGCCCGCGAAATGCGAGAAGCGCTGCTCACGGCCCGCGCCATCATTCCCGTCGATCTCGAATGTGCTCCTCATCCCCACGCGATGCGCACGAAGGCTCGAGAAGCCACGACCACAAAGCAACCCGTTCGCACAACGACCGTCACCCACCCGAAGAGCAGCCATTCCTATTGGCGAAGGATCGGCGTCGCGATGCTGGCCGTGACAGGCATGCTGGTCGCTTACGTCGTATTCGGCATCGGGGGATGATTCAATCCGCCTTCACGCGGAAGAGCGACGCGTAGGCTTCCTCGCGGAAGCCGACGAGCACACGAGGGCCGTGCACCAGCACTGGGCGCTTCACGAGCTTTCCATCCGCCGAGAGCCACTCGACGAGCGTCGCGTCGCTCGCAGCATCGATTTTGGCTTTCCCAAGCGCACGATAGCTTTGGCCACTGGTATTGAGCCATTTGCGGATCGGCAAACCGCTTTGGGCGATCCACTCGCGCAACTCACTCACTGTGGGGGGAGTTTCCACGATGGGCCGCACATCCACGTCGATTTCGTGGTCTACCAACCACTTGAGCGCTTTTTTGCACGTACCACAACCTGAATACGAGAGAACAAGAGGTCGGCTCATGACGCCGAAGCGTAGTACAACGCGCCCGCCATGCGACACCAATCCGCAAAACCCAGAGCCTCGCGTCCTCGTCCGAATGAACGCACTCCTTCGGCGCCGTTGCGAGAAACAGGCGAACTTACCTATGGTTTACGCGCAGGTTTGGCGCTCATGGCGCATCGGCCCAAGGACGTCATACGCGTGGCCCACAGCACAGAGGCCCGTCACGAGTTGCAGAAGCACATGGGAGCCTCGCGCTTTGCGATCGAGATCGTGAGTGATGCAGAGCTCAGTCGGATGACGGGATCGAAACATCACGAGGGGCTCTGTGTATGGGCACGCCCACGACATTGGGCGAGCACACGCGAAGTCTCGAGCTTGCTCGAACGGACACGAGGTTTCGCAATCGCACTCGATCGTGTCCGCAACCCATACAACGTCGGAGCGATCTTGCGAAGCGCCGCCTTCTTTGGCGTCCCCGCCGCCATTCTCGGCGCCATCGCACCTCACCCGGCGCTCGCCGCAGATGCGGTCCGTGTCGCCGAAGGCGGTGCCGAGCATCTCCTCCTCTCGCGCAGCACCGATCTCGCCGACACCCTCAGTCGTTTTCGAAACAAAGGCATTCATGTCGTGGGAGCCGATGGCGCATCACGCACCTCCGCCATCGGATATTCGTTTCCCCGCCCTCTCGTGCTCGTGCTCGGCCATGAACGTGAAGGCATCTCCGAACGTGTTCGCGCACATTGTGATGCCTTGATCGCGATTCCGGGAAGCGGGGCGATCGAGTCGCTCAACGTGGGCATCGCCGCAGGTCTACTCATCGCAGAAGCGATGCGAGGACAATGACCATCACGCCTATCGTGAGCTCTCCGAGTTCCGCTTTGGTGCGTATTTTCGAGCCTCTCGAATCAACTCATCGAGGGAAGGCAGAGGCGGCAACGCGCGTATTCCTGGCTGTGCGATCGATGTGGCCGGAGCGCGCCGCGGCGGTTCGCTCACGACGCGCCGAGAGTCTTGAGAAGGTGGCAGCGCCTCCAAAGCGAGGCGAGCCGCTTCGTGGGTTGGATCATGCAGCAGCACCTGCTCGAGCACGTTGCGCGCCCCTTCGCCGAACTCATTGCGCACGTAAAGATCGGCGAGCATGAGATAAGTCGCGACCTCACTCGCTTCGAGCGGAGGAGCTTTCGCGAATTGCGTGAGCATTCGATCGAGTTCGAAATCGAATCGTCCAAGTCGATTCGCGATGTCCACCAACTTCACACACGCCACTCGATGGCGCTTGTGCTCGGGCGGCACACGAAGGAATGCCTCCATGGCTTCGTCGTATTGACCAAGATCGTAAAGCACAGACCCGAGCTCGTAATCGAGCCCCGATTCAGCGAAGAGCTGCGCTGCCTTCGAAAGACGCCCCGCATCCCATGCGACCCGCGCCGCCGAGTTCTTTTTTCCCTGTTCGAGGAGCTGCTCGATCGCGAGATCAATCGCCTCTTCTCCGCTCTTTGAACCCGCCTTCCAACCAGAAGCCCTCCCCCACCTCTCTCCCGTCTGAGGAGCTGAGCGCCCTTTGGAGAACACACTCACACGCGACGAGGATTCGGATGCAGGAGGCACACTCGATTTAGGTGCATGTTCCGGCAACACGTCAGGAGCCATCGAAGGGCGGCCCATGGCAGTGCCCTCGTTCTCGATTCCAAGCGCACGACGAAGCCGCACTGCCATCTCGAGATCACCACCGAGCTCGAAACAGCGGGCTGTCTTTTCGGCAGCCGAGCGCATCTTTCCCTCGAGAGCACCCGCATCATCGGGCCCGACCCCCAGGGCGTCGAGCATGAGCTTGCCCGCATCTAGATAACGTTCTTGGGAAACCAAGAGCCTCGCTGCCTCACCGGGAGCACCCGCCGAGATATACGTCTTGACGGCTTTGTCGATGAACCCGCGGGCCTCCAAGTCACGCGCGGTTTGCACACGAATCTCTTTGGCGCGCTCGCTGCTCATCACACACCCAACCGCATGATCATCTCGCTCAACACCGCGGGCTCGTTCGCATGAAGCATGGCTTCACGCTCTTCGACTTCACCGTTCACCACCAGCTCGGCAAGCGCATATTCGAGGCTTCTCATTCCTCCCGAGAGATGCTCTCCACTCCGGAGGTAGGAGTCGATTTGGTGCAACTTGTGATCACGGATGAGATGGGCCACGGCGTGCGACGGCAAGAGCACCTCCATCGCGGCCACTCGACCGCTGCGTGAAGCCAGCGTGCAAAGACGCTGAGCCACGACACCGCGCATCACGATCGAGAGTGTGGCTCGGGCTTGTTCTTGAACATCCGCCGGGCACGCTCCGATCACACGATCCACCGCTTTTGCGGCAGATCCCGTATGAAGTGTGGCCAGGACGAGCACCCCTGCCTCGGCCGCGCTCATCAGAAGTTGCACCGTCTCGTAATCGCGAACCTCACCCACGACGAGCACGTCCGGGGCTTCACGAAGCGCAGAGCGCAGTGCTGACGCGAACCCTTTCGCGTCGCGTCCGATTTCACGCTGCGTGATGATCGAACGGATGGGCGCATGTACGTATTCGATCGGATCTTCGATGGTCAAGACATGACGCGCTTGCGTGCGGTTGATTCGATCTACGAGCGCCGCGACAGTCGTGCTCTTTCCAGCGCCAGTGGGCCCCGTCACCAACACGAGCCCATTCGTATTCGACATGAGCTGCTGCACCGAATGAGGGATACGAAGGTCATCGACGGTGGGCACCGCATCGGACACCACTCGAAACACAGCGCCGAGTCCGTCGGATTGGAGGTACACCGAAGCACGAAAGCGAGCGAGCCCCGAGACTTCATACATGAAATCGATTTGGCCCTTCCGCTCGAGCTCCTGTTGCTGTCCGTTCGTCAAAATCTCGTAAATGAACGCACGCGCATCATGCGCCCCCAACCTTCGATACGGGAGGCGCACCATGTCACCCAGATGTCGAATCGCGGGCACCTTGCCTGCATGGAAATGCATGTCACTCGCGCACTGGTCATGCGCAATTCGAAGGAACGTATCGAGGCGCGACATCATCGCTCCCCTTTTTTGATGCGTACGTCTGGAATCACCGAGAGAGTCTGTGATTGCGAAGGAGAGATCGTCCGCGGTCCTGGCGTCACCGAGGCTCCGCGAATGGTCTTGACGTCCTCGGGGTCGAGGATGCCATGGGCGCCGAGCATGCTCGCAAACGCGGAGCGATCACTCGATTTCGAGAGAGCCTCTTCGGGAGAAACGATCCCTTGCACCGCGAGCTTCATCAGCTCGTCATCCATCAAGCACATGCCTTGCTCACGGCTGGTCGCGATGACACTCGCCAACTGAAAACACTTGTCCTTGCGGATGAGGCTAGAGACAGCGTCATTGCTCAGCATCACTTCACACGCGAGCACGCGGTCGCCTTGCCCATCGATTCGCTGCAAGAGCTGTTGGCAGCAGACCGCTCGCAAGCTGTCCGCGATCATCGACCGAATCACGTTTTGCTGTTTGCCAGGGAACGCATGCACGAGGCGATCGATGCTCGCCGCTGCCGAGACCGTGTGCACGGTCGCAAACACGAGATGTCCTGTCTCTGCAGCTTGAAGCGCGAACTCCATCGTGGTCTGATCACGGAGCTCCCCCACCAGAATCACGTCCGGATCCTGCCGCAGGATGCCGCGCAGGGCATCGGCGAATGTTGAAGTATGCACGCCGACTTCACGCTGATTGACGATGCTCGCACGCGATGAGTGTGCGACTTCGATCGGATCTTCGATCGTCACGATGTGTCGAGGCTCGTTCCGATTGATGGCGTCGATCAGCGCCGCGAGGGTCGTCGATTTGCCCGAGCCAGTCGGACCACCGACGAGCACGAGACCATGCGGGAAATCCACGAAACGTTTGACGGTCGGAGGAAGATGAAGATCCTCGAGTTGCGGCACGTGCCCCGCGATCCGACGAAGGACGGCGCCGATACCGCTCACCTGCCGAAAGAGATTCACTCGGAAGCGGAGGTCGAACCCCTTGACTTCATAAGAGAAATCCACGTCTTCGCCAGATTCGAAGAGAGATCGCTGAGTCTCCGTGAGCAGCGGCATGAGCATCGAACAGAGTTCGTCTTGGGTGAGCTCGGTCCGCGCCAAGGGGACCACGGCACCGAACCTCTTCGCGTGAGGGGGGCGTCCAGCATGAAGGATGACGTCGTCGGCTTTCTGGCGAGATGCCGCGACCAACAATCGATCGAGCATCCCGACAGCCGCAACCACATCACGATCTGGTGTCACCTTCCAAGTCGCAAGAAGCTCTCGTGCCCGGCGCGCGATCGACGGCACGGGATCTGCGACGCAAGACTGCACGTAGAACGCAGCTCGCTCTCCTCCTCGCGCTTCGGCGATGCGCTCCAGCATGGTCGCGCGCACGCTGGCGTCAGGATCGCCCAAGAGCTCTGCCAGCTCGAGAATCGACTCATTTGCCTCGAGCACGCCGAGCCCCTCGAGGGCCGCCACGCGCAGGTCTTCCCGCTCGGTCGCCAGCGCTTGTAAATACGGAATCGCACGACGATCCCTGAGCTCCGCCGCCGCGAGCAAAGCCTGCTCACGAACCCACCAATCATCGTCACGCACCGCCACGAGCAACATCGCACCCAGCGTCTCTGGGTCGCGCAAACGGAGCAAACCATAGACAGCATATCGACGCAGGACAGGCGATGGATCATCGAGCAATTGAACGATCGCGGGCGCCAATTCGGGGAAGCGCAAATCCACGAGTGCGTCGAGGACGCGTTCGCGCACGAACCAATCTTCGTCGCGAAGAAGATCCAAGAGGCGCGAGGCGAGATCGCTCGGAGCGGCTTCGATGCTTCGCACCAATTGCACGGCCGTGCGGCGTGTTTCGGGATCAGGGTTTCCGAGGAGTCCGACGAGGATACGGGCGACATCGACCTTGTGCTCGTCTGCCAAACCCACGAGCGCCTCGAGCGCAGCTCGGCGCATGGCAGGGTCGACGCCATGCGCGACATCCACCAAGGGGGATATGACGGCCGGTGTGCCCATGCGTCGCAATGCATTCACGGCTGCAAGGCGCGCAGACAAAGAGCCGAATCGGAGACGTGAAGCCATCATGAGCGTGGCTCGCGTCGAACGAAGTGCGCCCACAGCCTCGATCAGAGCGGAATCCACTTCGGGAAGGGAGAGGCGGGATTCGAGTTCGTCGAGAATGACGTCCTCGGAAACGAAACATGCCATCGCGCGGACCGCTTCGGTGACCGCGACCGCATCAGAGCCAACCAGGAAACGACGCAGGTGGGGAATCACATCTGCGGCACTGCTGGATGAAAGAGCAGGCGTCGCAAGATGCCGTAACGCGGCGATCTGTTCGCGGCGCGTTCCATGCTGAAGCACCGCGAAGATCAACGGCAATGCGCGATGTCGCGCCTTGGGGATCATCACCGCCATCGCCTCTTCACGGCCCGCGAAGTCGCGCTGTGTCACCAAACGTTCGAGCGCAGACAGCGCAGAAGGTCCTCCGATTTGCTCGAGGACCATCGCCGCATGGGCTCGCGCATCGGGATCGGAATCCCCGAGCACCTCGCAGAGAACGCGATGAGCATCGACGTCGTTCGCACGAGGAAGAACCGTTGCGATGGCACGCCGCGCCATCGGGTCGGCCGTACGAAGCGCGCGCGCAAGGGGCGCAAACAGCGACGCGTCGATCGATGAAAGCGCGAGCGCACGAAATGCCGAACAACGATTGACGTGTCGTGGCCCTTGGGTCGCGAGCGCAGGGTCGATGACGATCGCCAAGAGCTTTTCAATCTCGGCGGACGTGCACGGAGATGCCGCCGCCACGAACGCCTTGAGCTCATCCGGAGAGGACCAAGCGGCCTCACGCAGTGCCCGTACTTTATCGCCCACTTGCATCGCTACAAAAAGAGTATCTCGGGGTTGCGCCAGCGCGGCGGTAAACAGCGCGGCGGTAAACAGGTACGCATCGTCCTCACAGGTTGTGGAGCCGGCGAGATGAGCCCGAGCCTATCATCCGAGCTCATATTCGCGTGTATCGATCACGGCGCCAGAACCCCTATGCCAGCTCACGCGAACGCGCAGATGGACGGGATCGAGATCGAGCACTGCGTAGTTGTTGTGTGCCGTCTTGAAGTCGAATCGCTCGTTGCTCAATGTCGGAAAGAGTGGATTCGTGATCTGAGAACCAGGCCCGACCAAGACTTCGATCTGATTCGCACCAGCTCCTGCGCCTCCGACTCGCTGCGCACTCCCGAAATGAAGATCTCCAGAAATCCAGAGGACGCCCGTCAGGGCACTGTCGTCAATGAACCCCAATATCTCCTCGCGCTGCGTGGTGTACCCCTCCCATCGATCGGGAGACCACAACGAAAATGAGCCAGGAAGAGCGGTGATCGGAACTGTATTCAAGATCAGTTTAAATGCGCATTCACTCGAGATGAGACTCTCTTTGAGCCATTCGAGCTGCTCTGGCGAAACATATTGAGCTTCCGACGTATTTCGCGTGCTCGGCAGTCGCTCACTGCGGCAATCGAGCACGAAGAACTCCACCGTGCGCCCCCACCGAATCCTCTTCCACACCCGATTGGGAAATCGGGGATCACGTCTCAGAGGTTGATATTCGAAGAACGTTTGAGTCGCAGAACTTCGTACTCCGGCGTTGATCGTCTCTGGATTCCAATCGTTGTCGATCTCATGATCATCCCACGTGGCGATCGCACTCGTTTTCCTCCGAAGCGCGCGGAATTCGGGGCGACCGATCTGCTGCGCCCATTTCGATCGAAAATCGCCGAGGGAACGTGAATCGTCGTTGTACGAAGTGTCACCGAGATAAATAAAACAATCGAAATCATCCCGGCTGGCGGCATGTCCGATCGTGGGAATCGGTCGTTCATTCGAGACGCACGACACGGCACCGATGCGCAGCGGTTCCATCGCATTCTCTGCGAGCGCAGCCCTCATCGAACCGATCGCGCTGCGCGATACACGGGTGTCTCCATCTTTCTCGAAGAACGCGAAACGATGATATCCCCCTGGAACCAACATCGGGACGTCCACGTGAACATAGCCCGCCTCACCGGCAATCACGGGCCCCACGTACACCGTGCGTGCATACGTCTCGTCATCCATTTCCCAAACGACGAGCTCGATGGGAGCCGTTCCGAGATAGCTCGTCCAAAAGATCGCGCTGGTGCTCGTCGCATCCCCACTCGCAACTCCAAGCGGGAACGAACTCGTCGCCTCGACCACCGATTCGGGGTCCTCGACCTGCGGGACCCCTCCGTCCGAGGTGCCGTCGGCATCGTGTCCCATCGACGCATCATCCAACGGGGCTGCGTCGGAGATCGCAACGCCCGCGTCGCTGGCACCCCCATCTCCGGATGCGGCGTCATGTCCTCTTGGGTGGGCTGGATCCACACCGCAGCCAAGGCTTAGCCCAATCGCCGCAATGACCGAATTGCCAAGAAATTCTCGTCGGGTCTGCCCCGAAGCTCGCTCATCGCTCTCGCCTTTGACGACATCGCCTTCATCGCGATCCCGGTCGCTCATTCCACATCCTCGCAAGAGATAGCAGTGTGCCCCACGAAAAAAGGATGGGGGAGGAGAGAGCTCATACTGCTGGCACATCGAGTGCTCGATCCGTCAACGAACACGAGGAGGGCCCATGCGCACTTGGATCCGCGTCACTCTCGGCATCGTGGTGTGCCTGACCAGCATCGCATGCTCTCGAGAGGACGAAACGAGCTCACGCACGGACCACACTGAATCCACGGGCGGCGAGTCCTACGTGGTGTACGAGGAGCCTATAGGCCACGAGGCCCCTGAGTCTATACAGCCGGCGTCTCCATCCGAATCCGCACGAACGGAGCGACTCCCCGATATTTGTCCGGCCGATATCGAAGGCCTCGATGTGCGCGTTTCGGCCGTGCCGCGTGGAGGTGCGCTCGTCATGATCGTCCCGCCCGACAAGGTGTCCGATTTGCGGAGTCGCCTCCGTCACTTCGTAGAGGTGCGCACCGAATCTTTGGGCGAACACGAGGCGACCTCACCGCACGATCCGCTTGCGACGCACGGCCACGAAGAGTTCGTCGATGAGCAGGCCATGATTCATCGTGCCAGCAATGTGCGAGTCGTGGACCTTCCGCACGGCGCACGACTCGAGTTCCGCCTCGAGAATGGCGAGCAGGTACAAGAGCTCCGCGCTGAGCTGCGCAAAAATGCACAGATGCTGCGTGACGGCCTGTGTCCGCTTTCATTCACGCTGACGCTCTGACAATCCGAGTCGGGCAAAGGATTTGCTCTATGCATGTTCGCGAGACTCAGATCTCGCGAGATAGGAGGACGACCTTGCGAACGAATCCGCTCATCATTGCGACTGGACTTGCGCTCGGGCTATGCACGAGCATGCCTCTCGGTGCACAGGATCGGGTCTACGTCGTAGAAGACGGGGAATACATGCAGCAGGCGCCGCCCGAAAGGCCTGCCTACCTTCGATTCCGGTTTGGCGCGAGCGGCGTCGGTGGCGCCGTCATCGCTTCTGGACCGGACATCGGCATGGGTGGTGCGCAGTTGCGCTTCGGCATCAACATGGGCGACATGCTCGCGTTCTACTACCAGCCGACGGGCCTCATCGGTTCGTTCATCGATCGCCCCGACGGCTCGGAGTCCATCGCAGGGCTCATGTGGAACACGGCCATGGCCGAATTGACCTTTGCCGACATGCTGCAGCTCGGTGTGGGTCCTTCGATGGATTTCGTGTGGGGATGCGACAATCGCTTCCAGAACGAAATCGAATGCGACGCCAGCAATCCGATCTTCGGCATTCACGGGCGCGTGGCTGTCGTGCTGGGCGGCGATGGGCCGGGGCGGCGCGGTGGACTCACGCTCTCCGCGGACGTGCATCCGATGTTCTATGAATGGGATGAAGTCGCGCTCTCGGTCATCGGTGGACTCGGCTTCGATCTCTACTGATGGAGCGTTCGTCGATTTGTTGACAAACGAAGAAGGGCGCGCGCCGATCCACCGATGGACGCGCCCTCTCTTCGGCTCGCAGTGCTCCTGATCGCGCTCATCTTGGGCGCCCTCTTCGCATCCTCATGGCTGCGATCGGGAAGGACTCGGCGCGCACGTCGACGCGCCATCCGCGCAGCGCGGGGAGAGCTCAACGCGGAGCGACTCCTCGAAACGGAAGGCTTTGTCATCGAGGGACGACAGGTCGAGCACACGCTTCGTTTCGAGGTCGATGGAGAGATCACGGAGGCCGGCTTACGTTGCGATTTCGTGGTGCGCCGCAGTGGGCGCCGTTATGTCGCAGAGGTCAAGACCGGAGCGATGGCGCCGCGCATCGAACACGCGCCCACCCGCCGTCAATTGCTCGAGTATCGACTTGCGTTCGATGTCGACGGAGTGCTCTTGGTCGACCCCGAAGCAGGTCGCATCCGCGATGTCGTGTTCCCCCTCTTCACGCCTCGCGAGACACCACGTCTTCCGGTTTTCGGATATGTGCTGGCCGCGCTCCTGGGCGCAGCCACGGCCTTTCTCATCGCATCCACTACATGACGAGACGGACCGCCGGATCGGCCACCAGATCCGCATGAAGCTGGTCTCGCTCGTCCTCTGTGTGCACGACGAGTTCGACGTGCACGGAGACCCAGCGACCCGCACGGCTCTTGACGCTTTCTGCGACCCGATGGGCGCGTACTCCCATCACACGAGAAATCGCAGCTCGCACTGCCACTTCATCCGCCCCGATGACGCGGTACTCCCATTCGAGCGGATAACTGAGCATCGGCCGACGCGCTTTGGATTCGGAGGCCATGCCGAAAAGCATAGCATGACCGAAAAGCGCAGCATGTGATTCGAGGGGCGTTCTCTGACTTCGCAGTCCGCAAACGGCGTGTCAGGATTCGTGCGCCATGAACGATGAGCATCCCCCCCGCACCGAAGCGGCCCACGACAAATTCGCCTTCCTCAGGACCAAAGGCCGCGCGTCGGTCGTCCGGCTTCCGGATCAGTGGTTCATTGCTTGTGCAGCGAGCGAGCTCCGGAGCGAACCTCGTGCTGAGACGATCCAGAACGTTCGGATCGTTCTTTTCCGCGATGCGCAAGGCAAGCCTGCGGCGCTCCTCGATCGCTGTCCCCATCGCAATGTGCCGCTCTCGGGAGGTCGCGTCAGGATCCCCGATGGAACCCTCGAGTGCCCTTACCATGGCTGGCGTTTCGATCGCGAAGGGAGCTGCCGCGCGGTCCCTTCACTCGTCGGGTGCGACCAAGCAAAATCGCGCAACGTCGTTGCCTTTCCGGTGCTCGAGCAAGATGGATGGATTTGGGTTTACAGCACCCCCTTCCACGATATCGGCGAGCCCATGCCCGAAAAGCGCCCCTATCGATTCTCGTTCTTGGACGCGGAGGGCTACACCAGCGTTCAGCACACGGTCGTCGCGGAAAGCACGATGTATTCAGCCATCGAGAACGCACTGGATGTACCGCATACCGCGTTCTTGCATCGGGGCTTGTTTCGCGAAGAGAGCCGTGGAGTGACCCTCCACGTGAAAGTGCGCCGCGAACGGGATCGGGTCGAAGCCGAGTATATCGGGGAGCCTCGTCCCCCTGGAATCGTCGCGCGCGTGCTCTCCCCTTCGGGCGGCATCGTCACTCATTTCGATCGCTTCATTCTCCCCTCCATTGCGCAGGTGGAGTACCGCATTGGCGACGAAAATCATTTCGTGGCGGACACCGCGTGCACTCCAGTGTCGGATTTCGTAACGAAACTCCATGCGGTCATCAGCTTTCGTTCGCGGGCGCCGGCCAAGGTGGTGGCGCCGTTCATCAAGCTCATCGAACCGCTCGCACTGCGCGTGTTCAAACAAGACGCCGAGATTTTGCGAAAGCAGACAGAAAACATTCGTCACTTCGGGGGTGAACAATTCGCATCCACCGAAATCGATGTGCTCGGAAAACACATTTGGCGTCTCTTGCGTGCCGCCGAGCGTGGTGACGCCGACCCTCCAGAGGAAGAGACGGAATTGCAGCTGATCGTCTGATGTCGTCATGCCGCCGAGTGGGTATTCACACTCGGATCGAGTCGATGTTCGACATACGCCGCGATGCTCTTGATCGTTTGGAAGTTTCGAGGTGCGAGGTCCTCGTCGAGGACCTCGACGTCGAACGTTGTTTCGATGAATCCAACCAATCGCACGATCGAGATCGAATCGAGTATCCCGAGCTCGATGAGGTCTTCCTCGTGCCCTATGCCTGCGTGTCCTCTCGCTTTGGCGAGCTCACTCGTGACGTAACTCGAAATTCGTTCGATACATTCTCGTTCATTCATGACAGCTTCGCCCTTATTAGGAAAATCAACCATCACTGGTGTTGGGAAATGCGAGCTGCGAGCGCTTGGCGGTCCACCTTTCCACTCGACGTAAGTGGCATCTTCGATACGAACTCGATCGATTCGGGAACCATGTAGCGAGGGAGCCGCGCTCTGGAGAAGGCCGCGACTTCTTCGGTCGTGATCTGCGCCCCGTCTGCCAGCTCGGCAAACAGAGCGATTCGGTGCCCAATCATCGCATCGGGGATCGGCACTGCCGCCACGAGCGCCACCGCTGGATGTGCAGCCAACGCACTCTCGATCTCTCCGAGTTCCACGCGATAACCACGTGTTTTGATCTGATGATCGAACCGACCGAGATATCGAAAAGAATGGCCATCCGGCTCAATGACGACACGATCACCAGTTCGATACGCAACCTCCTCGACTCCACTCTGGATTGGGCTCTTCACAAAGCCTCGTGCCGTCTTTTCGAGATCGCCGAAATACCCTCGCGCAAGGCAGGCCCCCCTCACCCAAAGCTCACCGACCTCTCCGGGCTTCGTGAGCACACGGCCCTCTTCACCCATCACGAACGCATCGACGTTGTCGATGGAGGATCCAATCGGAACAGGGTCTTCTCGACTTCGGGCATCTTCGCGATCCACCTCATGGTACGTACAGACATTCGTCTCGGTCGGACCATATAGATTGTAGAAACGCGCCCGCGGTGCATGTTCGAGCCAGGCGCGCAAGTACTTGATCGGAAAGACTTCGCCCGCAAAAAGCACCGCGCGCAAATGAGACAGATCGCGACGAGCCAGCTCTCCATGCTCAGCCATCATCGAAAGCGCCGACGGCACGAGATAAGTCATGGTGATCCGCTCACGCTCGAGCAGCTCCGCGAGACGCGTCGGGAAGATCGCCGTATTTTCGGGCACGATGACAACCGTCGCCCCTGCCGCGACACTCGCAAGGATATCGAACGTCGACAGATCGAAATGCAAAGGGGCATGACTCGTGACGCGATCTCGAACCCCGAGTTCGAAGCGCCGCACCGCCCACGATACGAAGGTGAGACTCGCACGATGATCGATCGCGACCCCCTTCGGGGTGCCCGTGGAACCCGAGGTGTAAAGGATATACGCCAGATCCGTATCGACCCCCGGCCCGCTCGTGGCATGCGTGAACGAAGGCGATTTTCGCACCTCGCTCCAATCGACACGCACGCGAAAGCCGGACGAGCCGTCGCTCTCCGACACGTCGGAGTCGAGTACGATCGCCGATTCGACGACACCCTCTACTTGGTGTCGAATCCCCGAAAGAAGCGATTGAGATCCGACGAGCGCGCGAATCCCCGCGTTTTCAATCGTATATGCGATGCGAGTCAAAGGCGCGCTCGGATCGAGCGGCACGTACGCCGCGCCTACACGCAAAATCCCATACATCGCAATGATGGTTCGTGATGATTTCTTCGCATAGATTCCGACGCGATCGCCGCGACGCACACCAAGCTCGTGGAGGCACGACGCCAGGGCTGCGCTTTGTTCGGCCAACGCGCGATAGGACAGCTCGTGATGGGGCTCGTGAATCGCGATATGATTCGGCCAGCGCGCGGCGCTCTCATCGAGCCACGATTGGAGCAAATACGTCATCGTCCATTCCCCTTCGAGCGAACGTTAAACTCCGAGCGCACGAGAGATCGCACTTCGCTGGATTTCGTTCGTCCCTGATGCGATACGAAGACCCATCGCATCGCGAAGATCGGCTTCGACTCCGAGCTCTCGCGCATAGCCGCTCGCCCCATGAATCTGAATCGCATCGAGTGAGGATTGAACGTACGACTCGCTCACGTGCCATTTGACGAGAGATGCCTCGACTTCTGCCTCTCCTCCCGCGTCCTTGATGCTCGCGAATCGATACAAGAGCAGTCGCGCAGTCTCGAGTCTCAACTTCATCTCTGCGATTCGATGCGATACGGCTTGAAAGCTGCCTATCGACTTTCCAAACTGACGCCGCTCGGAGGCATGCTCCACACACGTCTCCAGCTGCCTCTGCATCGCACCCACGAAGGGTGCCGCAAGCGCGCCTCGTTCCCAGATGAGCGCTTCGTGAAACACTTGAGAGCCCCGCCCCCAACGGCCAAGAAGCGCTGATTTCGGAACCTTGCAGTGCTCGAGCACCACATCCGCCATCGGGCTCGCTTCGAGGCCCAACTTACGAACGGGAGACTCGATCGACACCCCCGCTGCATTTCGCTCGACGAGAAAGGCCGAGCATCGTGGAAAGCCACCTTGATCGCCGGTTTGAGCAAACACGATGAAGAGATCTGCGATAGGGGCATTCGTACACCAGGCTTTACGCCCCTCGAGCACATAATGATCTTCCTCGAGAACGGCGCGCGTATTCATCGCAAAAAGATCCGAGCCTGCATTGGCCTCGCTCATCGCGATGGCGCCGATACAGTCTCCAGACATCAATCGGGGCAACCACTCACTTTTTTGCGCGGGAGTTCCACACTCGTGAATCGCCATCATGACGGCCCAAAGATGAGCGCCCACCGAGAACGCAATCCCCCCTTCGACCCCGCAGACGCCGAGGGCTTCCATTGCAGAGACGGCCGCCACGGCGCCCATCGCCGTGCCCCCGTAGATTTCGGGAAGAGTCATCCCGAACATTCCAAAATTGCCGAGCGTGCGAAACCAGGTGCGCAGACTTCCGTGAGAATCGGACTCGATTCCTTTCATTTGACGGACGAGCACAGCAATCTCCCGACGCATCTCGCATTCTGATCGTGTCGACTCGAGGCTCACGGGGCTTCCCTCCACCGGCCTAGATACGCGCCCAACCAACGCATTCGAGTCCACGAGCGCTGACCCATGATTCTCATCCTCAAAGCCCCATCGGGCCATGGCCATCCATGTTGGTGAGGAAGAGACGTTTTCGTGTATCAGCCCAAGGCTCGAGCGCCTTCGCAAACGCGGGCGCTGCGCAAAAATAACGACCTGCCGCGATCGGCACGAATGCATTCCGAGTGAACCCACGAATCCAACGTGGGTCACTTTGATTGGCGATCACGACTTCGGCGCCAGCCTGAGCGAGCCAGGAGAAGGCCGCATGCACAATCTCTCCAGCCCAAGCTGCGGGAGCAAATGCATCGACGATGGATCCCACACGCAAGTTCCCAAAGCGCCGGTGCTCGTTCATGTCCCGCAAACACACGAGGGCCCAGCCGAGATCGCGCCCATCGCGATCACGAACGCGCAGACGTGTGGGAAGGGACCACTCTCCATGGCTCTGCCTCGGAGGCGCGAGGATATTCATCGTACGGGCATCACGAACGGCCGCGGCCGCGTAATCACCTTTCGCCCGCTCCCACACCGTATCGGTCCACGGGCCAAAACTGGAGACCTCATCCGAATGAGAATGGAATCGTGTCAAAGAGCCGACTCGCATCGCGAGTGAGAGGGCCTGTCCACCCACCTTGGCCAGCCCCGAAAGGGCGAACATATCGAGCACGAATCGTTTCGCTCGAGAGGTGCGAAGATGTCCATTTTTGCGAGCGAATGCGGCTCCATCGACGACCCGCAAAAGAAAAGGCGTCGGATGCAAGAGCCATCCAAGGCTCGATGCCAACTGAAAAATCGGTTGCTCTTCACCCCCATGTCCCCAGCTATAGAGAAGCGGTTCCCGGCGCACCATCTCGCGAATGATTCGAAGCGCGAGAGCGCCATGTCGACGTGATACGGCGCCTTCGGAATAAGGACCTTGCCAATCCGCCACGCGATGAATGGCGCCGTGAATCCACCACGTTTGAGGCTTCAATACGAAGCCGCCGCGTACGGATTCACCATCTTCGACGGCGAGGAAATATTCTCTCCAGACAGGTTGGTCGTCGCGGCTCTTCTCGCCCCAGAGCGGAACAGGGTGAACGTAAAATCCGTAGTCCGACCCTCCTTTGTACATGCGCGTGTTGAACGCTTCGACAGCATTTTTCCATTGTTCGCCGTGCGGAACGATATTGATGTTCATCGCTCGCACACATCGCCACGAAGGCGGCGGCGTCATCTCGGAAGGTGGTGATGTGACGACATTTCGTCGTCTATACGCTCGAATTCAGCGTTGATTTCGGCGCCGAGAATCACCGAATAAGAAGTCAAATAAAACCAAAGCATCAGAATGATGACGCCGCCGAGAGTCCCGTAAGTTTTGTTGTAGTTTCCAAAATTCGAAACATAAAACGAAAACCCGGCAGTGCCGACCAACCATACGAGCGTCGCAATCACGCTCCCCCGGGTCACCCATCTCCATTTCGTGGGTTCGCGCGCTGGAGCGTAGTGATAGACGAACGAAAGACCGAGCATCGCCATCAGGGCCAGCACGGGCCATCTCACTCCATTGAGCACGGTTTGTGTGAATGCCCCGAGCCCCACCGCCTCGAAAATGGCGGGAAGCGCAGCCGCCACGAACACCGCCACCGACACGAATGAGATGGCCGTGAAGGTGAGCCCGAGCGCTGCGAGCGCGCGCTTGACGAAGCCACGGCTTTCTTGCTGGCCATAGGCGATGTTCATGGCCATGGCGAGCGCTCTCATTCCCCGTGACGCAGCCCACAGCGCGCCGAGGATCGAGATCGCAAATCCCAGTCCGATATTGCGCTCCGAATCTCCCACGATCGCGCTCAGCTGCGTCTCGAGAACGGCGCTGGCCTCGTCTGGGAGAACCGACGACAGGCTCATCAGATGCGACTGGACGTCCATCGGATCCGAGACGAGCCCATAAAGGAGAACGAGCGCGATCATCGACGGGAAGATCGCCAGCATGGCGTAAAATGCGACACTCGCCGCGACCATCGACACGCGATCTTGTGTGGTCTGCGACTTCACACGGAGAGCGACGTCTTTCCAGCCTCCTTTTGTCAGTTGTTCGTAGAGGTTCGACATGAGCACTTCGTGGCCAATGAGCGGTGCAAGCTCGGGTCCGATTCATGTTGGACTCGACGTCAGTGTGACATGGAGGTAAATCCGCGTCGCCATGGGAGCGCAGTGGAAACAAAAGGGGCGCGAGCTCGCAGCCAATGCGAAGGGACGGATTCATTCCAAGCTCGCAAAAGACATCATGATGGCCGCGCGTGCGGGGGCCGATCCGGCCACGAATTCGCGGTTGCGGATGGCGGTCGAGGCCGCGCGCAAAGCATCGATGACACGCGAGACGCTGGAGCGAGCCATCAAGAAGGGCGCCGGGCTCTTGGACGGACAGGTGCAATACGACGTGGTCACATACGAGGGGTTCACTCCTCATCAAGTGCCCGTGATCGTCGAGTGTCTCACCGACAACAAGAACCGCACGTCGTCGAATATCCGCGTGCTCTTTCGGAAAGGGCAGCTCGGCTCAGCGGGGGCGGTGTCGTGGGACTTCACGCGACTTGGAGCCCTCGTCGCCACGCCACCCGAGGGCGGAGCCGACCCTGAGGAAGCCGCCATCGAGGCGGGCGCACAAGATTTGGAGCCGGCCGATGAAGGCGCCACACGCTTTTACACTGAACCCAGCGATCTCGATGCCGTGAGCCGCGCGCTCGGCGAGCGCAAATGGCATGTGGCCTCGGCCGAGCTCGTGTGGAAGGCGAAACACCCCATCACGATGGACGACCCTGAAAAACGCGCTGAAATCGAAGCATTTCTCGAAGCGATCGACGAAGACGACGACGTGCAGAACATCTACGTCGCGCTCGCCTGAGGTTCACGACCGAGATGAGCCGCGTAGTCGGTCGTTGACAACGAGTGCGGAAAAATATGAAATTGGCAGAACATGAGCAGACAGCCATCAATCTTGCTCAGTTTTGCCATCGGTCTTTTGGGTTGTGGTCGCGCGAACTACGAAGTGCTTCCTCCAAATCAAGATGCGAGTGATCTCATCGACGGAGGAGTCATCGACAGCAGCGCGTTCGACGCGGGTGATCTCGTCGATAGCAGCGTGTTCGATGCGGGTGACCTCGTCGACAGCAGCGTGTTCGATGCGGGTGACCTCATCGACAGCAGCGCGTTCGACGCAGACGACATGGGGATGGACACAGGCCCCATCCCCCTGCCATGGCCACCTGTGTGTGGCGACGGGATCCTGCAAGAACCCATCGAAGAATGCGAACCCGGGACCGCTTCGGATGATGGCTATTGCATGAGCAATTGCAGGCCGTGCGGCTCGAGCACCCAGTCAGGCTTTTATTGGGAGACGACGGGTTCTTGTTATTGGTCGTTTTCCAGTCCTTCTTCCTGGGACAGATCGAGAGAAATTTGTAGAACGCGTGGAGGCGGCGACCTCGTCGTCTATGAGACGGAAGCGGAGTGGGCTGCGGTGCGGGATCACATCTCGCCAGCCGCACCTTCCTTCATCGGTCTCTATTACTATTCTGGATGGCTCTGGATCGACGCCCGACCCCTCGCGAATCCGCATTGGTCAGAAGCACCCGTCTCTCCAAACGAAAATAATCGCGTCGTTCAGAGCGCGGATGGCTCATGGCAAGCGGTGAGCATATTTTACGGTCAAGCCTATCCCGCCCTATGCGAGCGCGAAGCGCGCGATGGATGGGTTTTGGGAACGGGGGCGCTCCGTGGGCACGCCTATCTCTTGGTCAAAGAAACGGTCTCATGGGACTTTGCGCGTTTGCGATGCGAGTCTTACGGAGCCCATCTCCTCACCATCGGCTCCGTTGAAGAAGATTTTTTCTTGTCGAACACTGGGCTCTATACCCATGGTCATTCGTGGATTGGCTTTCACGACCGGGATTCAGAGGGCGAGATGGTCTGGGTGACAGGTGAACCAGCCAGCTTCGTGGGCTCTATTGGCGATGGCAATCGTGATACGAGCGATTGTGGGACGAGGGGCGCGACGCAATGGCACTGGAGAGATTGCAATACGCTTTTCCCGTACATCTGCGAGATGGATCCTCCGACTTGAGAACAGAAGCTCGCCTCGCTGCACGATATCGCTACACTCGGGCGTGGCTCAGGGACGTCGCGGTCGCAATCGCAATCAAAAGAACCTTCGCAGAGAGCGTCCTGTCGAGGCACGCCCGACTCGAGCTCTCGATTCGGTCCCTCGCGTGCCCATCGAGCGTGGCAAGCCGCTCACGGGACCCTGGCTCTGGACCACGCGCCCTTTTTCCGAAAAGGATTTGGCTGACGAGCTTGCCCTCGGCTCCACACGCGTGAGCGTGCTCGGCCCCGCCCTCGTCCGCAGCGTCGGTGCGCCCACCTTCAAAGAAGGCGGCCTCGATCTCACGTTCGCGCGACAAGGCTTCAAGATCGATGGGGAAGCCAAGGGCGAGCGTTCGAAGCTCACGAGCGAGTGTGTCCAAGCCATTCGCAGCGCGGTGCAAGGCGCCAATGAATGGGCGCTCTCAGCGTGGGTTCCGGACACCGACGCGCTCAATCCACTCGCGCCCATGGCCCTGGCCATCGAGACGGATGTCATTGCGGCGCTCGATCGAGAAATCCCCCACCGGGTCGAGCCGACCTCACTGCCGAATGCAGGTGCCGTCTATGCGCAAATCGCGTTGCTCGGCCCCGAGCATGCGATCGTTGGGTCGGTGCCGAGTGACGTGGCGCTTTCGCTCACGCCAGGCGGTCGAGCACGGATGCGCGTGGGTGGCGAGCGGCCCTCGCGCGCAGCGCGCAAAGTGGAGGAGGCGCTTTCGTGGTTGGGAGTTGCGCCAGGAGCCGGCGAGGTGTGTGTCGATCTGGGCGCAGCTCCAGGGGGTTGGTCTTGGGCGCTTTTGGACCGACGCGCAAAGGTGATCGCGGTCGATCCGGCTGAGCTACGTGCGGATATCGCGCGGCACCGATCGCTCGTGCACCACAAAGCGAGCGCATTTCAATACGCACCCCTCGAACCCGTCGACTGGCTCTTCTGCGATATGGCGTGGAAGCCGCTCGAGGTCGCTCAGTTGCTCGCGAAATGGGGGCGGCGACGTTGGGCGCGCATGCTCGTCGCGAATCTGAAGCTTCCCATGAAGCAAAAAGCAGAGACCGTCATGGATTTGCGGTCCGTCATTGCAGGAGGCGGCTGGCGTCGTATCCGAACGCGACAGCTTTATCATGATCGAGACGAAATCACTCTCACGGCGTACCTCTGACGCGGCATGAACCATCATCGAACGACGGCAGGATCCATCGCTTGCGCGATGATTGCGATCTCTGTGATGGGCTGCGAAGACCTTTCACGATTCGCAACCGATGGTGAAAGCGTGTTTCGCGGGGCGGTGATCGGCTCGGAATCGGACTCGTTCATTCGTCGAGGTTTCACGCCCGGCACTCGAATGGAGCTGCGTTTCGATCCTCAGATCTCAGCGGTGCCGCAACCAGGTACGATCACGACGAGCCCCGACCCGGTGACATCGGAGCGTGTGTTCGATGAAACCCCACTCGAATCGATCGCCGCATTGCAGCACGATTCCTTATCGCAATACGACTTTCCAGGAGGAGGTCGCGTTCAGAACTACATTTACTTGGCGCGGCCCAGCCACGGGCCGCTCGCGGGTCGTGATGTGATGGTGTTTTTGTCTTTGCTCGAGGATGGAAGCATCGAGTTGCGCGTCATCGCCGGAACCGGAGATGACGCACGACGCGACCATTTCGGCATCTTCCGCCTCCGAAAAGAGGGCCTCTAATTAATTCGCGTTCTTCGAACGGACACGGCGAACATCAGCGCAAAGCCAACGACGATACCCCACGGCATCGAGCGGCGCCCCGAGTGAACGTGACAGAGGAAACCTCCCCCGCCAGCGAATGTGGTCTCGTCCTCAACAGAGCCATCCATCTTGGCCGAGCCCGCATCGCCATTCCATGACGTGCTCCCATCGAATAGACCCGCGTCTGTTCCCGTCCCGCCTGCATCCGCGCTCGTCCCCGCGTCGAGGCTCACCACGCCTGCATCATCGCCCACACACGGATCTGTGCCGCGTTCGACCTCTGCTTGGTTGCGTAGCCCATCCCCATCGCAATCGCCCTGCTCCGCAGGCACAGGAAACGTATCTCCCCACCGCAGGCACCTCAATCGCTCCTCATAAGATGCCTCTTCGCAATAGGAATGACAGAGCTCGAAACCATCGTCGGCGTCCGGCGAACAGACATGTCCATTGGGGCATTCAGCGCCCACGAATCCACCACAGCAAAAGACGGGGGCGCCTGAAGACACGCAATAGCGATGAGAATCGGGCGTCGAGTCATGCCAGCACTGCAAGCCATCCCGACAATCGGTGTCATCACGGCAAAGCACGCGCGTGGGATGGCATTCCCCCATCGAATTCACCGTCGCGATGAAGGGCGCCGTGACGCAAGGGAGGGGATCGACCGCGTTGGCTTGACCATCACGGTCGCAATCGCCGAAGTCCCAATCGACGACGGAGGCCCCCGACATCCTGCTAAAGCAGGACCGTGGAGTCGTTGGGCAGGCGCGATACCGATCGCTCATGCAGAAGATGGCGTCGTCGATGCGCACTCGATGGGGGCGATTCAATGGGCACTGCGCGTCTTCCTCGGTCACGCAGTAAGCGGCCAGCTCGGCCCCGCACATTCGGACATCGCCTTCGAACATGCGGCATGATTCGCCGATCGTCGCCACACAATCGCTGTTCTGCACGCAATTCATAGACGGGAGCGGTGTGCACACGGGGCCCAATCGATCCCAATACACGACGGAGTGCGCAAAGGCGCCCGATGGGTAGAAAGCAAAGCCGAATAGAAGAGAAAGAGTCAGAAGCGTGAACATCCGAGGGATCGCTCCGACTCGCGTGGTCGTCATCACGTCGATGATAAGACAAAAGTGTGCGTCGCGAGAGTCGTCAATGTGCGCACACCGCGGTATACCCCACGGATCGTGCGTGTCCTCGGAATCGAATCTTCGTGTGATGAAACGGCTGCCGCTGTCGTGGAACGCGGTGGGCGTGTGCTGACCGACGTCATCGCCAGCCAATTCGAGGTGCATGCGCCTTATGGCGGCATCGTGCCGGAGCTCGCCTCGCGAGCCCATCTGACGAATCTCTCACCGGTGGTCGAGGCTGCGCTCGCGGCCGTGCCGGGAGGATGGGACAGCATCGATGCGATCGCCGTGACGCGTGGACCAGGTCTGCTCGGCTCTCTTTTGGTCGGGATGTCGGCCGCCAAAGCGATGGCTTGGTCGCGACACGTTCCGCTCGTCTATGTCGATCACCTCGTCGCCCACCTCTTCGCCATCTATCTCAACCGGGGCGAAGCTCCGATCGAAGCTCCCGAGCTTCCATTCATTGGTCTTTTGGCAAGCGGCGGCCACACGGCCATCTACGAAGTGCGCAGTCACGAGGACGTCGAGCTCTTGGGACAAACCCGTGACGACGCCGCTGGCGAAGCCTTCGACAAAGCCGCCAAGCTCCTTGGGCTCGGTTATCCGGGAGGTCCGATCATCGATCGGCTCGCAAAACAAGGAGACCCTCGAAAGATCGAGCTCCCCTTGCCGATGCCGAGCACGAAGAGGCTCGATTTCTCGTTTTCGGGGCTCAAGACGGCCGTGGCACGCCATGTAGAAAAATACGGCGTCCCCCGGAGCGAAGCCGAGTTGGCCGATTTTTGCGCGGCATTTCAGTACGCTGTGGTCGAAGTGCTCGCGCGCAAGGCAGCGGCGGCATGTCAAAAGCGTGATATCCCACGGTTGGTCCTTGCCGGCGGGGTGGCGGCGAATGCGGGGCTTCGTGCCCGCGCCTCCGAGCTCTGCACGAGCATCGGGGCGCGCCTTTTCGTTCCCTCTCTCGCGAGCTGCACCGACAACGCGGCGATGATCGCGTACGTCGGGCTCTTGCGGCGCGAACGGGACGAGCGCGACGGACTCGAGCTCGCTGCGTATTCGAAACATCCCGATCTGCTTCGCGGAAAGATCCGATAAAATCTCTTCTCGCATGCTGCGCAAACTCGTCAAAGACACGCTCAAGAGAATCGCGGTCGAACGCGGCATCGGATACTCCGCCTACCTGCGATTCGTTTCTCGAGACGGACACGAGCACGCAGAATATCTGCGCAGACACGGCGGGATTCACCGGATGGGCGAAGACGTGATGATCGTGCCCGGGACCGAGATCACCGATCCCGCGTACGTCAGCATCGGCAACCATGTGGTGCTGAGCAAATGCGCGCTGATCGGACATGACGGATCGATCGGCGTCTTGCTCCGTGTGAGCGGCAAGAAGCTCGACCGCGTCGGGAAGATCGACATTCGCGACAATGTCTTCGTTGGCTACGGAGCCATCGTGATGCCCGGAGTCACGATCGGACCGAACGCGATCGTGGCCGCAGGCGCCGTCGTCGCGCGAGACGTCCCGCCCGGGAGCATCGTGGGAGGCATCCCCGCCAAAGTGATCGGTTCGGTCACCGAAACCGCCGAGCGATTGGCGAAAGAATCGCGAGCCCTACCGTGGTGGGATTTGATCGAAAAGCGCGAGGGCGACTACGATCCCGAGCTCGAACCGGAGCTCCTCGAGCGACGGGTCGCCGCGTTTTATGGGAGCGGTGAAGAATGAGCCGTTTGGGCGCTCGCCAAGCGGGCAAGTGAGCGGGCGAGCACCACGAGCGAGTCGAGATGAGCCGCCTCCCCGGTGCCCGCGCTCGGCAATGCGATCGTGAGCTTGGCGCGGCCATTCTCGTCGATGTCCACGCACTCCGCGAGGGTCGCGCCGATGTCTCGCTCGAGCGCGCTCGTATGCGCATCTTCGGAGCTCGCGGGCACGAGCGCACCCAAGAGCTCGAGGGCACCTGCCACCATCTTGCCCGCGGCCTCCGCGACATGCTCACGACGACGCAGACGCGCCGCTTCTCGCTCGACCTCCACGGATGCACTCGTGTCGAGCGGCGCTTCGGGCTTGGCCCCGAGCAACACCTCGAGCCGATTCCGGAGCTCTTCGATTCCGCTCGTGAGCATCACCTCGTCGACCTCCGACTCGGCATCGAGCGCCGCGAGCGCGAGCTCATGCTTGCCCGAGAGCGTCGTGAGCAGCCTCTCCTCGATGGTCCCTTCGGTCAAAAGGACGAACACCTGCACCGGACGCTTCTGTCCCATGCGGTGCACACGCGCGATCCGCTGCTCGAGCACCGCGGGATTCCACGGCAAGTCCACGTTGATCAACGTGTCGGCGACCTGGAGGTTCAGCCCCGTGGAGCCCGCGTTGGTGGTGATGAAGAAGGTGCAATCCGGATCGCGTTCGAAGCGATGAACGAGCTCGGGACGCTTTTTCTGTGGGACTGAACCATCCAAACGCACATAGCCGAGCCCACGCGCGGAAAGCAGCGGCTCGATGAGCTCGAGCATCGACGTCCACTCCGAGAAGAGCACGACTTTGCGTCCCTCTTCTGCGCCGAGTCGATCGAGGAGACCTTCGAGCTCCTCCAACTTGCTCGAGTAGCCCGGCTTCTTTTTATCGACGAGCGCCGTGCTGTCCGCGACCATCCGGCACATCAAGAGCGCCTTCTGGAGACGCAACAAATCCATCTCCGTAAAGTACGATTTGCGGATGATGGAGCTCACGATTTGCATGTGCGTCGAGTGCAACTCGAGCTGCTCCTCCGTGGGCACGACCCGCAGCATCTCGACGTGACGCGAGGGGAGCTCCTTGAGCACGTCGCCCCGGGTCCGACGCAACATCACTCCCGCGAGGCGCGACCGCACTTCACTGAGATTCTTATAGCCGAGCACGCGCCCGCGCTCATCGACCACGCGGTGCTGATTCAAGAAACGGAACGCCGGACCGAGGCGTCGATCATCCACGAACTCGACCACCGAATAGAGATCGTCCAGGCGATTTTCGAGCGGTGTGCCCGAGAGCACGAGCGCGAAGCGCGAGCGCAACCCTTTGATCACGCGGCTCGTCTTGGCCTCCCAGTTCTTGATGCGTTGTCCCTCGTCGAGGATGATGAGATCCCATTTCGTTTGCTCGATCGCGAGCAGATCGCGCAGCACCTGCTCGTAGTTGCAGATGGTGAAGAAGGTGCCATTGCCATAACAGTGGGATCGCTCCTTCGCGGAGCCCATGACGAGCTGCGCCGTGCGCGAAGAGAAGCGCTCGATCTCTTGACGCCACTGCGCTTTGAGCGAGGTCGGGCAGATGACGAGCACATGTCGAATGCCGGCTTCACGCGCGAGGAGCTCGGCCACACCGACCCCTTGAATCGTCTTGCCGAGGCCCATGTCGTCGGCGAGGATCGCGCGTCCTGCGCCCACCGCGAAGGCGATGCCATCGAGCTGATAAGGCAGCAGCTCGGTCTTGAGGAGCGAGGTGCGAAGCGGATGTTCGGTCGGGTTCGCGCGAATTTCGCGGGCACGCGATTCGAGGCGTTCACGCATGAGCGCCTGTTCGATGAACACCTCCGCATCCGGATAGACTTTCACCTCGTGGCCGGCGCGATGGAGCTGACGGATGCGACGCAAGAGTTCGGGCAGGTCCGTGATCGGCCCGCTCAATAGCGGTCCCACGCGCGAACGGGTCTCTGGGTCGAGACGATCGGGAGATGCACAATGGAGCGTGACCTCGGCTCCATAACGCAAGTAGATGCTGAATTCCGAACGCCGGTAGGGCGTGGCGAGCTCTGCGGCCGAGAAGCGCCGACGGACGCGCTCGAGCGCGTAGATGATGTGTTTGCAGGTGCCGAGGGTGTTCTTCCGGAAGTCGGGGCATGAGCAGTACGAGACGCCGCGCTCCGTTCCACGAAGCGCGACTCGGTATGACTTGCCAGAAGACACGCTCGTCAGCTTGTAGTCGGTCCATGGCTTTTGAGGATCCGTCGCCACGAGGCGCATTTTTTCGGCGCGGGCGCGCTCCTTTCGCTCTTCGAGCGCACGCGCGGTCAGCTCCTCCTCCGAGAGGCTCTCGATCGGCACCCGAGGCTCTGGTACGGCCGAGAGCCCGAGCGCCAGTTTCTCCTCGAGCACGAACGAAAGAAGCGCGCCCGCATGCACACAAGGCCCTCTGCACGTGCTGCACGTGATCCCGAGGCGTCCTCGCGCGACATCCGTTCGAACGATCTGCACGACGGATTCATGCACATGGGCTCGCATGGAATCGGCACTGAGCTCGATCTGCTCCAGCTCCAACTCGAACTGGCCGCCAGCTCGCAAGAGCGCAGCGCCATCGGCGTCCAAGAGCTTGCATGCCGCCGCATAACCGAGGCGCGAGAGGAGATCGTGTAGTGTTAGCTCACTGAGCTTCTTCGTCGTCTTCGGACGCATGCAGGCGAACTACCATAACCTCGTGACCCCGCAAAGAGCCGGGTATCCCTAACACAGCCCTCGCCGGGAGCTCCTTGTCCGCCTGCTGGAGGCGTGCGAACAGATCACGGAGAAGACCAGGAACCACACGAGCGCGGTGTTCGAGCGTGTGCGATGGCCGACCGCACAACTCGATGACGGTTCTGGCCGCGGAAGACCACAAATGGCCGTGTCGTCCGACATGCGATGGCATTCGAAGCCAACTCCGCAGCTGTTTTCCGCATCGCAATGTTGTGTGCAGTGATGATCGGCGCCGCAGAGATTGCTCGCACAGTCATCCGGCGCGCCGCACGCCTCGCCCAATAGAGCAAGGCTCGGAGCGCATACGCTCACGTCTTCTGCGACCAGACGACAATCGAAACCACTCGGGCACATCGATGCGTCCGTGCACATCGCGGTGCACCATCGACGCTCCCCTCCGCGTGCACAAATGCCCATGCCGCAATCCGCATTGTCGATGCACACAGAGCCCACTTCGCCGCCGCGCGAACGCACGCACGCCCCCTCGCGACACGCGAAACCAGCCGCACATACACCATCTTCGCAGGGCGTGGCGCATTCGAAGATCCCTGCCGACTCACGACACATTCCGCTGCGACAATCGGCGTCGGTCACACACGACTCACCGAGGCCATGCCCAAGCCCACGGACGAGTCGTTCATCGACGCACCCACCACACGCGTCGCCTTGCGGAACGCAAATCTCATCTGCGAGACAGAGTCCTTGATCCATACGGCAAGGCGCAAGGCAGCGTCGCCTGCCATCTCCCGGGTCGACACAGTCGAGGGAGCTGCAATCGGTGTCGGCTTCGCAGCTCGAACCCACTGGGAGATCTCCCGCGACACCAGGGACGCAATACCCAGAACAGCCAATCGCACCACAATAAAATCCCGGCGCGCAGCCGAGAGCAGGTCGAATGGGATCGCATTCAGTCGTGCACATCCTGCCTGCGACCGTATCGGCGCAAAGGCCATGCACGCAGGTCGAACCGTCTTCACATGCAGCACCGATCGGTGAGCACCCTTCGTCCACCATCTCATCGCAATCGTTGTCGAGACCGTCGCAGATTTCACCGCCTTCATCGGGAACACAGAGGTCGCCCACCATCTCGAGCACCCCCTCGACCCAATCGAGATGACGATGGATCTCGTTGTAGGCGCCGGGTGCCGTGCCGCAGCGCGGCTGGGTGCGCATGTCAGGGCTGAAGATGAAACTCGCGACACCGTAGACCAAACCATCTGCTCCGATCATCGGCCCTCCCGAATCACCGGAGCACACCGTGGGATCTACGAAGATGAGCCCTGCTTCATAGCTCTCGACCCTCGCCATCGCGCGGTATTTCGTCCCCGAGCCTCCCGATGGGATCTGTCCAAACCCAACGGCCGTCACTTCGGTCCCGACCAACGCGCTCGGCGTCATGCGCGCGATTTCGCGTGGGGTTTCATGCGCCGATGTCGTCAATTCGATGAGCGCCAAATCGTAAGCGAAAAAGCCTCCAATCGCGCCTGTGCTCCCAGGAATGATGAAGATATTGCGCGCACGATATTCGGCACTGAATGAACGTTGCGAGCTTCCGACGTACAATGCGATGCTCGACGCAGGCGCAAGGACCTCACGTTCATCGACCACGCAATGGCGTGCCGTCAAAACGACGCGCGGAGAAATCAACGTCGCCGTGCAGAGCCCACCTCGACGGTTGAAGAGCAACATCACCTCTGGATACGCGGATTCGCGTGTGCCATCGACGATGGCCGCCGCGCTCGAATCCGCATCTCCATGAACCGATGCGCGCTCCTGTGCACACCCCACCAAGAGCGCGAACTGCGCGCTCACGAGGAAAAGAATCGCACTTCGCATGTTCGCTCCCAACTATCGACGACGACGAAGCGCGAGCACTCCCAACACTGCACCCGCGATACTGAACCATCCGAAGGTCGAAGAACGCGCGTGTGAGATCGTGCAGCTCGAAGTTCTGGCCGGCTCAGGAAGTACGCAGAGCGCGGTCACGCCATCGCTCGTACGACGACACTCGAAACCAGGGCCACACGGTGCATCGATACCGCACTCGCGAACACACACGTGATTGCTCGCGCAGACGCCCGAAACACAATCGTCGGCATCTTCGCACGCCCCACCCACGAGGGAGCGATTGGGGACACACACCGTCACCCCGCCGGCATCGATGCAATCGAAGTCCTCGGGACATGGTTGGGACCCCGAGCATTGAGTCGTGCACCAACGCGTGTCTCCTCGTTGTGCGCAAGACGCACCACCCGCGCAATCGGTGCTGTTCGTGGTGTCCTGACAGGATTCGCCAATCCCCCCAGGGGCACCGACCCTGCACAAACCTTCACGGCAGTGAAAACCGGTGATGCACGTGTTGGTCTCGTCACAGGAGCGACTGCAGTAACGCAAGCCGGACTCGTCTTGGAGACAACTGCCCGACGCACACTCCGTATCGGCGCCGCAGGGTTCGCCGATGCCACGTGGGAGGCCGCGCACGAGGTTTGCGGGGACGCATGCACCACATGCCCCTGGCCCAGCCGCGCATACTTCGCCCGCAAAACAGGCCCCCATATCGTTCTGGCACGGCGTCAAACAGCGGCGACGTCCATCTCCGGGATCATTACAGAAAAGCGACAAGCACTCCGAATCACTCGTGCACTCGGTGTCGTTGGGAAGTGAGGCCGAACCTGTCCTGGGAAGGCAGAGTCCTTCACAGGACGCGGCCGCTGATTGCGCGCAATAAAAGTCGTCTCCACAAGCGAACTCGGGCCGACGCACATCACAAGTCTGTGTGCACACACGGCCGATCGCCGTCGTACGGCACGTGTTCCCCACGCACTCGTCATCATTCGAACAGGCTTCCCCCAGAGGAGTGCAGACCTCATCGACCATGCCGTTACAATCGTTGTCGCGGCCATCACACACTTCCACGCCATTGTTGGCGCAACCGCCCCCTTCTTCGATCGCCATGTCGATGAGGTCGAGATAGCCGTAGATGGAGTTGTATGCACCAAAGCCCGTTCCGCAGCTGCTGCCGTTGCCGAACGAAACGACGCCCGCCACCTCATGTTCGGCCGTGATCATCGGCCCGCCGGAATCGCCCTGGCAAGTCAGCGAACCGACGTAAATCAGATGTTCCCTGTTCGAAACCGATGTGACACGCCCGGTCGCGATGTACTTGGTGCCCGAACTCCCCGACGGGATTTGACCGAATCCCGTCGCAGTGATCGTTTGACCTTGAAGCGTGGATGGATCCGTGCGGCGCACCGGAATCGGATCGATATCCGTCACGCCCGTCACGAGCACCATCACCGCGACATCTTGTCCGATGAGCGACCCATCGAGGCCGCGACTCTCACTCCAAACCCCCGGCGTCGTGTAGATCGATTGGACCTCCACTGTATTTCCGCTGCCCGCTCGACCGCCAAAGCCGACGAAGAAATTCCGGACAGCCCCCGGTCCGGAGGCTCCTGGACGCTGAATGCAGTGCTTCGCCGTCAAAATGACGCGCGGATCGATGAGCGTGCCGGTGCATAAACCACCGCTCGACCTGTCATAAATCCATACAACCGCTGGATCCCCACCGGGGGTCCCGCCGACGATCGGCGCCCGTGCGACTTGTGGATCGGTATTCGCGCATCCCAGAAGGGCCAGCGCGATGACATGGAGCACAGATGAAAAGCGAAGAAGATTCCGTTGCTGCATGGAGGTCTGTCTCATTCTGCAAAGCTCGGGCCCACGCAAATCGGAGACTGTGCGCAATTTTCGAGCACCGATCCGACGCCTGTTAGGGCCCGAACGCGGGGAAAGTATAGAGCGTCAATCGACGCACCTCCCCGTGCGTTCACTCACGATGTGCGGCTGCGAGCCACCGACGATGCCCCGAGACGTCTCCTGCTTCCGCTGCGAGTCTGGCGGCCTCACGGTAATCGTTCACGACCAGACTGAGAGCGCCTGCGGATGCATGCAGACGCGCACGGGCCGCGGTGATCTCGGCGCCGAGCGCAGGTGCATTCGAACGTTGAGCATGAAAGAGCGCCATGTCGAGCGCGCTGCTCGCGCCTTCGATGTCTCCCACCTCGGCGAGCGCCTCGGAATATTCGAGTTCGGCCGCGGCACGGACGATATCTCCATCGGATCCCTCGCGCTGACTTCTCTCCAAGAGCTCACATGCTTTGCGGATCGTGTTGGCAGCGGCGATCGGATCGCCTTCTTCACGCCGCAGACGCGCCAAACAGAGTTGGGCTTCGGCTTCACACCGAAGATCGCCGAGCGCCGACGCACTCTCGATGGCCTGTCCAAGCATGCGCTGCGCGTCACGCCGACGTTCTTTGCGAACAGCGACTCGACCGAGCACGAGCAACATGCGCGCGCGCTCTTTGTTCGAAGGCCCTGCGAGCTCCAGTGCTTCGCGGAGCACGCCATCCGCTTCCGAAACATCTCCTCGTGCCTCGAGCGCCTGCCCAAGCTTGCGACTGAACGTCACGAGCGCTCGATCGAGCGTGATGTCACCCGAATACAGAAGCTCTCGTCGTGCGAGGTCGAGACCGCGTCGATATGCAAGCGTCGCGGCTGAAGCGTCCCCGCGCGCGAGCGCTTCATCGCCGATTCGCTCGAGGAGCAACAACGCGATCGTCGGCTCACCCGCCTTGAACGCATGCTGTGCGCGGGCTTCCAAGATCGCACCATGCGTCGCGAGCACTTCGAGCGCTCGAGCATGGAGCTCCTTTCGAGCTTCAGCCGGAATCGCTGTCTCCACCAGCTCGCGAACGAATGGATGCACCACCTCGACGCGATCACGGATGACGAAGAGCAATCCGAGTCGCGTCAGCGTTTCGAGGGCGGCCAAATCGCCCGCGGAAGCCACCTCCTTGAGCCAATCGAGGGGGCACGAGTCACCGAGCACCACCGCCGCCTGAAGCAGGCGACGCGACGAAATGTCGAGGCGTTCGATGCGCAACATCACCGCGTCGGCCAGACGCGTCGGCATCGTCTCGTCGATGCGCAGCCCGAGGGCTCGTACTTGTTCGAGATAAAGAGGGAGCAACAAACGCTTGGTCGGCTCAGTCGATTTGTCACGCGACACAGGTCTTGGAGTCGAAGGCGAACCTCGGAGAAACGATTCGGCCTCTTCACGATCGAGTCCTCGGAGGACGAGGCTCACCGCGCTCGGATGCAAGTTTTTGTCGCGAATGTCGCTGCTGCCCGTGGCGACCAAAAGCGGCACCGAGCCTTCGAAGTCCAAAAGATGAAGGAGCGCTTGCACACTCAAATCGTCACACCGCGGGAGGTCATCCACGACGAGCACCACACCACCCGAACGAGCTCGGCCTCCTGCGACCTCCACCCCGGATGCGAGCGCTGCGGCGACCGCTGCCGCGCGCGAAACCCCCGGCTTACCCCAAAGCCCCTTGGGATCGCTCAGCTCCGCGATTCCCGCACGTGCGAGTGGCTCTCCGATGAGCTCGCTCGATGCGAGCTCGGCAAATCTGCTCTCATCGAGATCGAAGAGCCCTGCGAGCAGGGTGCGAACCGCAAAATAAGGAACCTGCGCGCCGCTCGGATGCGGCCCGGCGATCACGACTTGATCTCCGAGGCCCGACGCCAAAAGCGCAAACTCGCTCAAAAGTCGGGTCTTTCCCACGCCAGATTCACCGAGGACACGCATCCACACAAGACGCTCACGCGAGAGCAGACGCGATTTGGAGAGTTGCTCGAGCTCGGCATCTCGGCCCACGAGCGGGCGTCCATGAATCGGAGGAAGCGAAGCACCCGCAGGTGCGCTCGTCCCGCTGGGCGGAATCGTCATGAGGCCCGTCAGCCGGGCGCCACACTCTCCGCAAAACCGCACGGACGCTGAGTTGGCCATTCCACACGTCGCACATTCGATCGTGCCGTTCGAACGATTCTTGAGGATCTCTTCCACACGGCGGATGGCCTCCCCCATCTCGTCAGCCGACTGAAAACGTTCGCGTGGATCTTTCGCGAGCGCCTTTTGGACCACCTCCACCAAGGCATCGGGGATAGGTCTTTGCGGTGAAGCGAATCGCGGGTCGGGGATCGGATCGTGGAGATGTCGAAGAACGACTTTGGTGGGTGTATCATCGACGAACGGCAATCGTTCCGTCAGCATCTCGAACATCATCACCCCGACCGAATAGAGGTCGGAGCGACCATCGAGCGCATCTCCGCGGCCTTGTTCTGGGCTCATGTAATCGGGCGTTCCGCACACGAGCCCCGGGGTCGTGATCGACGCCGAACCGGGCCCCACGATCGTGGCGAGCCCGAAGTCGACGACCTTGACGACGTCATCCCCTTTTCGACCTTTCTGCACGATGATGTTCTCGGGCTTGAGATCGCGGTGGATGACGTGAAGCGCGTGTGCTTCACCGAGCGCCGTGAGGATCTTCCGCAAGATCCGACAGGTCCTGGAGAAGGGGATCGGCCCTCCCTGGGCAAGAATCGTCGCGAGGTCTTGTCCCGCGAGATACTCCATCACGAGATAGAGGATCCCATCTTCGGTGCGACCGAAATCGATGATGCTGACGCTCGACGGATGATTCAATCGACTGGCGGCACGTGCTTCGTTGTAGAAGCGCGCAACGGTCTGCTCGTCCCCGAGCAGATGCGGATGAATGACCTTCATCGCCACGGTGCGGCCGAGCATGCGCTGCACGCCCTTGTAGACGCGCCCCATGCCCCCCACCCCGATCAACTCCTGGAGCATGTACGCGCCGCCGATCGTTCGCCCGACCAGCGGATCACCGCGGAGGCCGGGTTCGATCCGCTCGAGATTGTTCCCACATCCCGAGCAGAAGCGATCCGTCTCTTCGGCGGTCACGCCGCACTGGGAGCACTGTTTCACGGCGCGAGCATACCAAAGGCGCCTGCTCGCGCGTGAAGAACGCACACCCTACGTTCGGGCAGTGCTGCTATCGTCCCTGCGTCATGGCGGCAGCGACGGCTCGTTCGTTTCGACCGACGGGGAAGATCGAAGCCGTTCGCGTCCTCGTGCTCGGAGCGAACCTTTGGGCCATCGCTCTCTTGTTTCCGGCGTTGCATGCCGGCGTTCTGCACTCGGCGAGCACGTTCTTTGGCGCCCTGCCACTCGTGCCTCTTTTCGTGGGTGCGTGGGCGCTTGGGACGCTTCGAAAATTCATCACGGTATCGATGTTGATCGTATTGTTTCCGATCTCATTGGCGACTTCGCTCGCCGCGCGAAACGACATCGCAGAGTTCGATACGCGAGTGCAGTTGTTCGCGGCAGCGCTCTCGCTGCTGGCGTACGGGGCGATCGCGCTCGAGGCGTGTGCTCGTCCATCCGAGCTGCGCGCGTGCCACACACAAGCCTTGCCCACGGCTGCGCCCGAAAGCGAGCCTCGTGCGCACGACTGGACTCGGCGCGTCCTTTTGTGGGGCGCGGTCCTGGGTGGATTGTGGGTCTCCGTGTGGGCGCCAGCCCAAAGCTCACGTGCCGAGCTCGTGCTCACATGGAACGAAGCCGCCGATGAAGCCGCGGTGTTCGCTTCGATTCTCGGTGCCATCGCGAGCGCAGCTGCGATCGCCGGAATCATCGGGCCCCATCTGCGTGCGCCGCGCCCTTCGGAAACCCCGAGTGTCACCCGGAAGCGAACGCGCGTGGTGATGTCGCTCCTGCTCGCCTTCCTAAGTCTCTCAGGGTATGTCGTCCTTCGTGCATTCGAGCTCAGGACTTGAGAAGGTCTGTTCGCACCTTCTCATCGCGTGGGCTACAAGGGGGCGCGTATGCGAAGGAACACAACATGGTGGGCGCTCGTCTTGGCCTCGGTTTTCGCCGTGGGCTGTAAGACGAATGAGATGACGATGGTGACGAACGATGCCAGCATCGATCCCACGGACGCAGCAGACGCGACACCCGACGTCGGGCCCGACACAGGACCTACTGGAGACGGCAACGACAGCTTCGCCGATGCCGATCCTCTGCTCGAGAGCCGAGTCGAAGGGGCGATCTCCCGCCCCGGAGATCTCGACTACTACTCGTTCAACGGCACAGCCGGCCAGTGGTTCGTCATCGGTGCCGCGCCCACGGCGGAAGATGAGGAGGATCGCCTCGACACGGTGATCACCCTCTTCGATTCATCGATGAATCGAATCGCCGAGAGCGATGACGAAATTCCCCGCACCGGCACCGGCAGCGGCATTTACACGCGTTTGCCACAGAACGGCACGTATTACATCCTCGTTCAAGACTTCTCGACCTGGACCGAGGGCGAGATCGAGCCCGAAGGAAAACCGAGCTTCACATACGAGCTCGTCGTGGGTGTGCTCTCACCAGCCTCCGCCACGATCGATCCCGAGACAGGCAACGATGCCGAATATGCTCAGACGGTCGAGTACAGCAACAATACCGGGCTGATCCTCGGAACATTCAACAACACGACCGACGTCGATGTCTTCGCATTCACCATCCCCGAAGCAAACGTCTTCGCGCGGTTCATCCTCTTGCCAGGAGGCCCGACCGGCATGGGTTATACGGGGCAGCCTCGACGCATCTGGATCGAAAACGAAGCCGGCCAACAGATCGCTGGCAACACCTTCGGAAGCCAAATCTCACTTCAACCCCATTTGCCCGCGGGCAACTATTTCCTCTTCGTTTCAGCACCTGAAACGATGGGTGAAAACGATTTCTACGTCATCAAGTCCTACCGCTTCGAAGACAACCCACTCGAAACCATGGAAGCGACCAATGACGTCGTGACGACCCCCGAACCTCTGACATTCAGCGCAGAAGCACCACCAGAACGTTGGGGCTATGTGTTGGCGCAGCTCGGCGACGGTGACGTCGATCATTTCAGCATCACCACGATCGGCGACGAGCAGGTCACGGTGGCTTGCACATCACGAAGCTCTGGCTCGGGCATCCTCGGGCTTCGCGCCGACCTCCTGACGGTCGAAGGAGATCCTCTCGATCCTCCTGCGACATCGACGGAAACCGACGTCGAAGGAGCCCTCCTCTTCAACGTCACAGTTCCATCGGCTGGCACGTATGTCCTGCGCTTGACGCGAATGGCGCAAGATCCCGAGCTCACGGGGGACTGGGTTCGCTGTGGAGTCCGGTTGCTTCCCGCGAGCGAATAAAGCCCCGGGAGAGAGGAAACGCGAATTCGAACACGGAACGCGTTTCCTCGAACGGTTCGGTATTTCCGCGACGCAGAGCTAAGCTATGCTCGCTTCTCCAAGTGACCTCGACCGAGAGCCAAGAACAGCCTGGGGGACTTTTCGTCCTGGATCGCCTTCACCAAGAAGGACGGGTCTCGGCGGCGCATTACGATAATTTCTATCAGCGAGCCAAACGCACGGGGGAGCGCATCGAGGAGATCATCCTGGAGTCGGGCCTTTTATCCGAAGCCGAGCTCCTCAAATCGATTGCCTCACTCCACAAAACGCGTTTCGTCAGCACCGAGCGTCTATCCAAAGCCGACATCGACCGCTCGACACTCGATTTGATTCCTCGCCGCGTGGCCGAACAACTGCAGTGCGTTCCCATCGTGTTCGATCGACCAACTCAAACATTGAGTGTCGTGGCTTACGATCTCGGGGACCATCTCGCAGGTCTCATCTCGACCGCGAGCGGCGTGCGTGAGATCCGGATCTTCGCCGCACGACCAGCCGTGGTGAAAGCCGCTCTGCGGCGCTTTTATGGCGGCGATCGACACGCGTTTTCGCAGCTGCAAACGCGCTCTGCGACGCCCGCTCTGACGTTGGGTCCGCTCCAAAAAGTGGCAGACCCACCACCCAACACCGATTTCGATGATCGAACCCCTGCACTCGGGCTCTTCCCGGGCCGCGCTGCGCCCGGAACTCCGAAGCAAAACGAGATCACCTTCGATTTCTCAAACGTCGAAAACGCGCCCAGCTTCGAGAGTTATCTCGAAACGCTCAATGTGTTCGTGAGTCTGCTCGATGCAGGGCGAGGCGAGCTCCATGGGCATTCGTCCCAGGTGGCACGAATCTCCGCATCGATGGCGGATCGTCTCGCGCTTTCTCCTCTGGACAAAGGTGCGCTGCTGATCGCTGCCTATCTGCACGACGTCGGAAAGACATCGACCTATCACCTCACCGCACTCAATGTTTCGCGCGAAGGAGGTCATCGACTTCAGGCCCAGCGCAGCTACATGAGTCCAGCGCGTATGTTCGAAGCAGCCGGTTTGCCTCGAGCGAGTGCCGATATCCTCAATCATCTCTATGAGCGCTATGACGGACAGGGGTTCCCCGACCGCCTCGCGCGAACGGACATCCCACTCGGCGCGCGCATCCTCGGGATCGTCGAAACCTATACCGACCTCACGGCAAACTCGAAGAATCCCTATCGTCGAATTCTGACACGACGCGAAGCGCTCGACGTCCTGAGACAGCTCTCGTCACAGCTCTTCGATCCTGCTTTGGTCGATGTGTTGAGGCAGGTCGTGATGGGCACCGACAAATCGGCCCACGGGGTCGCGCGCACGCGGGTGCTCATCGTCGACCCCGAACGGGAAGACACGATCCTCCTCGAGCTCCGTCTCGCGGAGGCGGGGCATCAAGTCAAAGTCGCTCGCGACCGAACCGAAGCCTTGCGCCTGGTCGCCGAGCAGCGCTTCGATCTCATCCTCTTGGAGGTGGAGCTCGGCACCGATGATGGCTTCGGGGTTCGCACCGCGCTTTTGGCCGATCCCCAGGCGAAAGACATTCCTGTCGTCTTTTTGACGCGAAAAGCTGACCGCGCGTCGGTCGGACGCGGTTTCGAGCTCGGCGCTTCCGATTATATCATCAAACCCGCCTCCCCCGAGCTCGTCGTCGCCAAGACCGCCCACCTGATCGAAGCTGGCATCAAGCAAAAGAGCGGGGGTCTGGCGGGCAGCTTGAGTGATGTGGCCCTCCCTGATGTGATCCAAGTGCTGAGCAACGGCCGAAAAACGGGCTTACTCCGGGTCACATCGGGCGGTTTGGCGGGCGAAATTCACTTTTATGAAGGTCAAATCGCCAACGGCAAGTTGGGGGCGCACGCACGCGAGGAAGCGATCTACGCGATGCTCGCGCTGAAAGAGGGCGAGTTCTCTTTTGATTCGACGTTCGAGCCCACCGACCGCCCGATCAGCGGGAGCACCGAGGCTCTGCTCTTGGAGGGCATGCGCCGAATGGACGAAGCGGAGATCGGCTGACCTCCCGCATGATCGCTCTTTTCGCGAGGCGAAGGACGCCCCCGATCTGCGCTTTGGCGAGAGTGTCATTGCAAAGAATCGAGAGCGCTTCTATACCCGCGACGGTGCATGCCCAACGACGGGGCGCCCAAATTTGGGCATGGAGGCTGGTTCGGCGCGTCGCCATCACAATTTTGGCGATGCACTTTCTCGCGTGCGGTGGCGGACCCACACTCATGGGCAACGTGCTCGTGGGTCGTGAAACGCGTTATCGCATCGGTGAGATCGGATCGGGCTGGCGGCGGCTGTCCCTCGATTCCCAGAACGATCTCGCATTTCACAATGAAGACATGGGCGCGCTCATTCAGGTCAACGCGACTTGCAATCCGGGGAGCGACGTGCCCCTCACCGCGTTGACCAACCACTTGCTCATCGGATTCACCGACCGAGACGTCCAAGAACAGAGTCTCGTGCCGATGGACGAACGTGAGGCGCTCCGCACCCATGTCATCGCCCGCCTCGATGGTGTGCCTCGCGAGCTCCTCCTCTACGTGATGAAGAAAGACGCGTGCGTCTATGATTTCGCGTTGATCACGCCATTGGGCGCGAACTTTGCGCGTACCGTGCCTGACTTTGAACACTTTCGAGCAGGATTTTCGACGGAGACCGCTCGATGAGCTCTCCCTCCCCGAACCACGAGAAGTCTCTCTTCGTTCGCGCGGTCGAAGCCCAGGGCAAGCGGCTCATCGCCGCCATGAGTCACGTGGGAGCCGTGGCGCAGATGACGCGTCGGACGTTCACCGCCATCACGACCACGCGCTTCGAACCGCGTTCGTTTTTGTATCAGCTCGAACAGATGGGCGTGCGATCGTTTGGGATCGCCGCGGCCACGGCGATCTTCGTCGGCATCGTCATGTCGATTCAGTTCGCGTTCTCTCTCGAACGCTTCGGCGCTCGTGAAAGCGTCGGTCGCATCGTGGGGCTCAGTGAAGCGCGCGAGCTCGCCCCGTCGCTGACCGCGCTCGTCGTGGGGAGCCGCATCGGTGCGGGAATCGCCGCCGAGCTCGGGTCCATGGCTGTCACCGAGCAGATTGACGCGATCCGCGCACTCGGCGCAGACCCGATCCGCAAGCTCGTCGTCCCGCGCATGCTCGCAGGCATCGTGATCATGCCTCTTCTAACGGTGTTCGCGCTGGTTCTGGGGATCGCGAGCGCCGCGCTCGTCTGCAACCTCTCGTTCGGCATCGCGATCCCGTTCTTCATCACGTCGGCGCTCGATTCGATTTGGCTCGAGGACTTTTTCTCAGGCATCGGCAAGACGCCGTTCTTCGGGTTTCTGATCGCGATGCTCGGATGTCATTTCGGCATGACCACGCGAGGCGGCACCGAAGGCGTCGGTCGATCGACGACGACATCCGTCGTCGCCGTTGCCATCAGCATCCTCGTCGCCGATTCGGTGCTGACTCAATTTTTTCTCATGTTCATGACGCACTAGAGAAGTCCGATGCGCATTCGCATGCTGATCGCGATCTCCGTCGCATTCCTCTTCATGCTCGGTGGGGTGCTCACTGATGCGACGCGACGACGCAACGCCGATCGAGAAGGCAGAGCGTTGAGGCTCACGCTCGCGACCCACATCGGATGGGCCGATCTCGCGCTCTCCAGCAATGCACGCTGGCTGCGCAACCCCTCTCAAGTGGAGCCTGCGGCGGCCATCTCTGACATCCCCGGCGGATTCGATGTCGATCCCGCAGGCGCCTTCATCAGTCCTCCACGTGAAGTGCTCCGGGAAGGCGCGCGCGGCGCGATCGAAAGGCTCTCCGAATGAAGCGCCAACTCGCGCTCCTCGATCACGCGCTCGGCGCGATGGTGCGGCGCGGCAAACGAAACCTCGCGATCACGCTCGGACTCGCTGCGCTCGTCACGCTTTGGAGCTCGACGGTGTTCCTCGCCGAAGCGCTGCGCATCGAGTATCGAGCGCTGATCTCGGATCTCCCCGATCTCACCGTGCAGCGATTGATCGCGGGTCGCCCTGCGCTCATCGCGGGGGACGATCTTCGCGCGATCGAATCACTCGACCTTCCCGGCTTACGCACCATTCACCCGCGCGTGTGGGGCTATCTCTATGTCTCGCCCCTCGAGGGCAATATCGTCGTGATCGGACTCGGAGACTCCGAGCCCGAGAGCGCGCTCATCGATGGTGATTGGCCGCGACACGACGATGAGATCGTCATTGGAACAGCGATCGCGCGCATGTTGGGGTTGCGCGTCGGAGATCAAATCTCGCTCCGCCCCCCCGCCGAGCACACCGCCGTCGCCTTGATCGTCTCGGGCATCCTCGACCCACGCACCGCCGCGCTCGGCGGCGACTTCGTCATGACGACCCAGACGAGGGCTCGGTCACTCCTGGGTGTTCCCTCCGAGATGGCGACCGACCTCGCGATCGAGTTGACGCGCGAAGAAGAAGCCAACGTCATCAGCACCGCGATCACCGATCACATCGAAGGAGCTCGCGTGATCGATCGACGGCTCGTCGCACGGACCTACGAGCTGACTTTCGATACCCGCGCGGGCTTCGTCGGAATCGCGCTCCTGCCAGCGTTGCTCGCGGCCATTCTGCTCGCATGGGAGAGATGGACAGGGCTCGGAGAGAACGAACGCCGTGAAATCGGCATTCTCAAGGCCACGGGATTCAGCACCGCCGATGTGCTCGCCTTGCGAATGTGGGAATCGGGTCTCGTCGCGTGGGCAGGCGCCGTCCTCGGAGTCGTCTGCGCCTATGTGCATGTCTTCGTCATGGGCGCTCCTGGTCTGCGCGATGCGCTCTTTGGATGGAGCTCACTTCACGCAGATCTCACGCTGGCACCCGCGTTCGATATCACCCAAGCGCTCACCATCGTCGGCGCCGTGGTCTTGCCTTTCATCGCCATCAGCGTCGTGCCCGCATGGCGCGCCGCGATGATCGATCCCGATCGCTTGCTGCGAGGTGGCGTGTGAGCGCGCCGATCCTCGAGACGCAAGATGTGACGAAGAGCTATCTCGATGGACGTCGCCGTTTGTTCGCGGTCCATGCGCTGACGCTGAGCATTGCCCGCTCGGAGCTCGTCGTGCTTCGCGGTCCGAGTGGCTCGGGAAAGACGACATTGCTCGGGCTCATGGGCGCCATGATCGCGCCGAGCAGCGGCGACGTGCGCATCTTCGGCGAATCGGTCGTCCATTTGCGAGAGCGGCACCGCACCGAGCTGCGGCGCGCTCGAATCGGCTTCGTGTTCCAAGAGCTCGCGTTGATCTCGGAGATGAGCCTCATCGAGAACGTCCTTCTGCCGTGTGTCCCGAGCGGAGGCGCGGGCCGAGCGGAGAAAGAACGCGCCGCGCAGCTCCTCGAGCGCTTCGGTCTCAGCGGACGGCATCGTGCACGCGCGTCTCAGCTCTCCGGAGGAGAGCGCCAGCGTGGCGCGATCGTGCGCGCATTGATGCGCGACCCGCCGATCTTGTTGCTCGATGAGCCCACGGCTCACCTCGACTCCGAGAACGCCAAAGAGGTCGTCGCTCTTCTTTCGTCGCTCCGCGACGAAGGCAAGACCATCGTCTGCGCCACCCACGATCCTCGCCTGGCCGACGACCCTGCCATCGATCGAACGGTCACGATGGTCGACGGCCGCATCATGTGAGTTCGAAGTTCGCTCGCCCTGCGTCAGGCATCCTCGTTCAGCAGACTCACGACGAGGGGCTCGGGCCATTGTTGACGGTTCTGGAGTTGCCTTAGCGCGAGCTCGCGTCCCACGCCGAAGCGGTTGCACACCTCGGCGACCTTCGCTCTTGCTGCGGAGATATTCGTCCAGAGATGTGGCGTGAACAGGGGAAGCTCACGCTTGGGGGCGAGGAGTTCGGCAGCGAACGCGTTCGCGAACGGCTCGGTCGGTAGATGAATCGCATCGCCCGTCGCCTCACCGAATGCTGCCCCCGCACGGACGTCGCACAGCAGGTGATAAAGTTCGTGCGCGAACAAAGAGCGACGTCCCCACGCCGTGGTCGCACGCAGGCTCGATTCATTCACGAGTACGATCGCGCGATCCTCAGACCAGAGCGCGACTCCATCGGTCTGCGCGTCGTCGAGAGTGAACGATTCGATGGCTACGCCCAGATCCAAGAGATGCTGTTCCACGTCGAGGTATCCAGCCACGTCGAGCATCTCCCGCACGCGGCCCGCGCGGCGGTAGGCACGACCAAGCCCTATCGGGCCAGGTCCTTCGCCGTAGACGACATGGTTGCGGAGCTGAGCAAGCCCATGCGCGATCGGAAGGGTGCGGACCTTCTTCGCGATCGCCCTCAGTCGCGCTCGGTCATCCTCCGTGAGGCGCCCGAAGGCAGACCGAAATGCCATTGCCACCGGAGAGTCCACGAGCACCGGATCATATGACCGATCCTCAGAGATCGAGTACTCGTTCACGATCGCTCGACGCAGATCGGCTGCTTGGGCAGCCCACGTGCGGAACCATACCTCGGGCTCCCCAAGCCGCTCGGCAAGCACTCCGAGCTGAGCTTCTGTGAGCTCAGCGCACGCGCGCGGCGCGAGCTCGTCGATCCAAGATGCGATGCTGCTCGATCGGGGAACATCGGCGATGCGCTGGCGCACAGACGCCACGAGCGCGCGCAGTTCACCGACGACGCCCTCGACATCGAGCACCGCTTCTCCGCTCGAGAGGAAAGTCGTGTGCTCGCGGGGCTCCCAACGACTCCAACTCGTGTGCATGCCGTATGTCGTGCGACGAAAGAGGAAGTCCGGCAGGACGAGCCCGTCCCCAACCATGCGCAGTGCATGCGTGCGCTCCCAACGTTCGAGTTCGCGCTCGATGGCCGCAGCATCCTCATCGCTCTCGGCCTCGAGATAGCCCCATGCCCGCGCGAGTGCTTCGTGTGGTGTTCCACGCGCGATGAGCGATGCAGGTGCCCGCTCGGAGAAGAGTGCAGGCCACGAGCGCAACACCCAAAGTGCAATCGGCGCGACGGGCACGAAGATCGAGTCCTTCACACCTGCGCGATCTTCGAGGCGCGTGATCACATCACCCTTCACTCGGATCGTGACTTCCGCGAAGGTCGCGGAGATGGCGGGGTCGGTCGTGGCGGGCACGCCCTCGACATAACGGCAAGAGATCGAAAACGCGCTGCTCATCGGACGCTCCGCTCGCGACGCTTGGCGCGCTTGATTCGGGTCACGTGCTCCGTGTCGATCACTTTGTGACCGAAGAGGTATTCGATCACCTCCAACGGCATCTCGTGATCTCGGACAGGATACCCCTTATATTCCGCGGTCTGCCCATCGGCACCCGCTTCCTGTGTCCGCCGCGCCACGAAGAAGGCATCATAACCCCGGTCGTACCAGTAGACGTACCGATCACCCTCGATGGGATCCCAACAACCCGATTGGGCAAGCGCAATATCAAGCCACGACTGTGGCGTCGCATCGCTCCGAATGTCGGCCGGGCATGGCGAAATGTCGGGTTGGCGGGGATGCCACTGTCCCGTGCCCCACGGTCCCGGATGCCTCTTGTGTTCCGGACTGCAGCGATACCGAGCGAACATAAACGGGAACCTAGCACACCATTTCGAGACACATGTCTTGAGAGCAGATCACAAAGCGCTCTGATGGGAAACTGACCTCAGGCGGCCTGTTTGATCTCGACCTCGACGCCGAAGTCTGCGAGCCGCCCAGCATTCGATCTCGGCCTGCGGTGCACAGCCAATCTTGGCTGCCGCTACGAGCTCACCCCGTGCACCAGTGGGCGCTTCCCATCGCCATGGGCATATCGCCCAGGGGCCAAGATGTTCATCGGATCGAAGGTCGACTTGAGCCTCGACAAAAGGCGGCCGGTCGCGGGCGATTCCTCCATGAACTGGTCCATGTCCGCGATCCCGAGACGATACTGACGAAACCCTGCCACCTTCGCTGCGGCTCGCAGCTCTTCATAGAGCTCGAGAGCGCGCTTGCTCTCATCGTCGCTGTCTTGACGAAAGAAAATCCCCATCAAGAACATCATCGTTCGAGGGTTCATCATCGTAAAACACCCCGAAAAATCGAGCCCATGTTTCCGATAGATCGGCCGCACGAGCCCGAGCAGCTCCTGCGCTTTTCCCCCCGTGGCGGGCAGAGCAAGCGCGAGCCACATCAATCCGCACCCATCTCGCGCAGGGTTGGGCTCGTCCCCACGTGCGTTCGATCCCTTGAAATATGCGGAACGCACGATCCTCTCGTTGGGCTCACCCCGCAAAATGGACGACACATCCGGCAACAGCGCCATGACCTCTTTCGGTTTGGATGAAACGAGGTTCTTCAACGCGTTCGCGATCGAAGCAGCACGCCCTCGACTCTTGTCATCGAGGAGCATCACGAGCCTTTGAACCATGTCGATCTTCTTCTGATCGAAGAACTCGATCCGCCCGTACTTGCCTAGAACCTCCGAGATTCGCTTGCTGTTCGTGCGCACTTGCCCTTTCGTTCCATAGGTCCCCCCGATCAGCGACCACCTCGCAATGCGGAGCTCTCTCCGAAGGCGAGACATCCTCTCTTCGGACAAATAGGTCGCTCCATCGAGCATCTCATATGGATAGGGCCTCAAGAGTGAGAGCATCTGGAAATCATTGACCATGTGCGTATGGCATTGGAGCGCACGCTCCAACGCCAGCTCTCGGAGGCCATCGATGACCGATGGAAGATGTTCGGGCTTCTCCAGCTCGAAACTAAACATCTTGAATGATTCGGGCGCTGGCATCAGCCAAATCCCAGCCTTCACCACGATTCCAAAATTGGATTGGCTAAACAAACCTTCCACATAAGGCCCTGAACCCCACTTGAAGGTATTCCAGGTCGAAGCGAGCCCGTGTTCTCCCCCCGTTCGGATGATCTCACCACTCGGCAAAGCGACCTCGAGCCCGCACAACTGGCCAAAATGATCGCCATACGGCGTATAGCCGTATCCTCGCTCGATCGCATTGCCAAGGACGCTCCCATGAGGGGTCGAATCCGTGCAATCCGCCCACAACCTCGATTTGGTCGCTTTGAGATGATCATTGAGCTCTTTTTGGCTCACACCTGGCTCGATGACCGCGAACCCGAGCTCCTCATTCACCTCGAGAATTCGATTCATCCTCTCGAGGACCATGATGATCCCTCGCTCGTAGAGAGCGTTCTTGGTGCCATATCCCCAGTTGTTTCCGCGACCGAAGGGCCACACCTTGAGATCGAAATCGGTTGCGACCTGCAAGATGCGTTGTATCTCCGCGGCGGATGCGGGGTACACGATGGCAGCACAGGTCTTATGGAACGGGAGAGTCGTCCTCGAATGCACTTCGCACATCTCGTCGCTGTCCAACACGAACGCCGCACCGACGATATCCGCGAGGGTCTTTCGAAGCTCCTCACGCCGAAGTCCAGAAGCAACGAACTGATGGTCAACCATTGGAGCCTCCTCTCCGTAGCTTGGAACGAACATCCAAATAAAGACCGGCGCCCATGATCCCCAAGGAAGCCGCGCAGAGAATGCTCGAGCCGATCCACGACTGTTCGGTCGGGTTCGATGACTCGACGGATGCGTAGCGCAGCAAGTGTTTCATCCGAGGAGAGAACGTGTTCCACACATCACGTGGGATCGCGCGCCGCTCATCCCTGTCGGATCCAGACATCTCTTCGACGACTCGCCCATATAAATTTCCGAGATTGAGCAGCGCTCGATTCGACACGTGAGCGCCGCCCCCCTTTCCACGTCGACGCATGCGCAATGCGCTCTTGGCGAGGGCGTCGGAGATCGAACGATGCGGAATCGGAATCGTCAAATCCGCGGGCTGAAACCCTTCGATCTCCTTATACCAAATAGACAACCACGGACGAGGTTCGTGACTCTTGTTCGCTGTGCCTCGATGGACGAGTCGATGATCTCGGATCACCATCGAGCCTGCGCGAAGATCGAGCTTCTTCGCGGGAATCGTCGACACCACCTCTTCGATCTCTTTCTTGGACAGCCAAAAACGATCGGTATTGAATTCGCCGCGGGCGCGGGCGGATTTCGAAAGATGAGAGCCTGGCCAGACCTCGAGCGGCCCCATCTCGAGAGTCGAATCCACGAGCGGAATATTCACCGTGAATCCAAATCGATGAAAATCCTGATGGACGCTCTGAAACCCTGCCCCCGGATACGGCGTGTCCGAACCCAGGAGAAACGCCGCGCAATCGGGGCCCAAGAAGGCGTCCATGACGCTCAATACGCTGGGATGAGCGATGAGACGTTCATCTAAAAACGACGACGTGCTTGGAAGATGCATATTCCATCGATTCAAATCATGATTGCCACCCTCCGGTCTAAAATCGATTTGTCTTCCATCATTCTTCACGTCTCGCCCATCGGTGGGCCGCACTGCACTCAGGCCAAAACGTCGCACCTTTTCGCCCATGACCTGCATGAACTCAGCGTGAAGGCCTCGGATGAAATCTCTTGGTAGACAGTCTTGGATAACGACGTAACCGTCTCTCTTGACACACTCGACCCAATCCACATGCGGCTCACATGCCACAGCCATATCGACCATGTCGATTCTCCTTGGGCGACCAAGCGCCTCAGATCGGGTTATATCTTCCTGGTGCAATGATCTCGTCGGGATCGAGAGCTTGTTTGAGCGCGCGAATGTGCGCCCAATACTGGGGATCTCTCGAGACCACTCGCTCCATCATATCAGCGCGAGCCCGGTACACTTCGAGGCTCTCATGACGAATGTAGTCGTAGAGGGCATCGGCGCACTCGTGCGCGCGCTTCACTTCCTTCGGCACTCGGCGATCGAAGAGGAGATTGGCCACTGCGACGAGTGAAGTCTCAGTCTCGATATTGAGTGTGAGGTGAAGTCGATGATCGAATCGCGCTGCGACTTCCGCCATACCTCTCGCGATTTCGCTGGCCAAACGCCCATCGAGCGGAATGGCGGGATTGACGAACAGGAGCCCGCACCGCGATCGATCGAGCTCGGAAGCGCGCGTGTTTTCGTGACCAAACTTCCAAAGTAGATTTTCGATGGCCACATCGGTGGGTTTGCCGAGCGCCAGCTGATGGAGGGGTCGCATTGCGGCGAGCGCCGCCGCAGCCCTTCGAGCGAGCGGCAAGGCGCGCATCCGATGCGCGCACGAAAAGGCCGCTTCGAGGCGCCTCTCGGTGAACACTCGGAGATGCGCGAATCCCTCTGTCCTTTTTTTGATCTCACGGAGAGAGGCGTGGACTTGATCCGAGTTGCCGCACAGAGACGCGAGCCCCGCCCATTCGGCTTGAACGAGCAGATTCAATGAGTGCTCGACTTCCTTTTCGGCAGACGCTCGAGTGAGATGACATTCATTCTCGAGATATCGAGTCATCCCATAGGCGAGTGTCGATCGGGTCCTCTCGCGATTGCCGATGTGAGTCACCGAAGACAAGAGTTGATCGCGTTTGAGCCGCGCCAGCTCATCGATGAGCTTCGGCAAATCGCCAGGCGTTCGCTCTGCCAGCGAGATCGCCACTCTCTTGGGGCGCTTTGGCATGAGCTTCAGGCAAGCGCTGGTCACGATGCCGAAATTTCCTTGAAAAAACAGGCCATCGAGAGCTGGGCCAAGGCCCCAAGGATGGGCCGTGGCCAAAGGAGAATCGTCTCCGAGTCGGCGAAACCCCGTCCGCAACACCTCTCCATTCCCGAGCACGATCTCGAGGCCAAACAGATCGGCCGCTCGAGGTCCGTAATATCCCACACCGCGATCGAGTGCGTTTCCGATGATGCTCGTGTCTCGGCCCGCGCCCGTCACGTTGAATGTCAGATCGGGATGATGTGTTTCGAGATATTCGTAGAGCTGAATTTGAGTCACACCGGGCTCGACCACGATCACCGGCGACTTCGAGCCAGCATTCGACGGATGCCGAATCCGCTTCATGAGGCTGAGATCGACGAGCGCGCATCTCTCGACGACGGGGCTCCTCGAGCCATACCCCCAGTTGAAGCCTGTCGATGTCGGATAGAGAGGAGTTTTCGAAATCCGCGCGGAGCGCACCAAAGCCACGACATCTTCCAATGAAGTTGGGCGATGGACTTCTAGAACAGAAATCGAGTGCCCCGTCACGTTGCTCGTGTCGATGAGCGATGGACTCTTGAATACATCGTCTCGAACAGAAGACGAAGAGCGCAATGCAAACATCGCGACGACTCCCGCGTGAGATGGGAAAACAGGGCAAATATTTATATGAAGAGCGTAGAGCCACTCATCGTGGCAATCCGATGACATCCACGGGTGTCATCGATGGCGTGGTCGTGCCGTCTCCGTTCTGACCGAGTTGGTTGTATCCCCAACATCGCACTCGATTTGCCTGCTCGAGCACGCAGATCGCCCCATATTCGACGCCTGTCCGACCACCAGGAAGATTGCCGAGTGCCACATCGCGCACTTCGCCGAGCTCCGGGATCTGCCGTGGCATCCGATATTCGGGCACGGACCCACCGCCCACAAAGGCTCCCCAACACCAGAGCTCGCCCCCTCGGCGAATCGCGCACGCAGCTGCCTCTCCTACCTCGAGGAGCTCGACCTCGGTGAGTCCTGGCACGAGAGTAGGAGTCGCCGCATATCCGCTCCCATAAGGCACCCCATCACCGCGGGTCCCATCCACCCCCCAACACAGGACCTCACCATTGGCGCGCAGGGCGCAGCCAGTATAACGACCGACTTGCACATGGATCGCGTCGTCGATCCCAGGGACGCGCACCGGCGCGTGCACATTGTCCAGACTGCTGCAACTCCGTCTCTGACATTCTCCCCAACACCATACCGATCCGCCGCGACGCACCGCGCAAACCGTGCGGGTGTGCGTATCCAAATCAATGGCATCATCGATCCCGCTGACTTGCACGAGGTCACCTGAAGTCGAAATGGAGGGACCATCACCAAGCGCTCCGCTCACATCGTAGCCCCAGCCCCAAATCGTGCCGTCGTGCCGACGAAACATAAAATAGTCGAGTCCAACGGCGAGCTCGGCCACATCGCGGTTGTCGACTCCCGCAGCCTCCGGAGGTGCGAAGGGGCTCCACTCGACATTCATATATCCAAATCCGCCGCGAGAAGCCCAGGTCTTTCGACCCCAGCATCGAATCCCCTCCTCGCGCACGACACATGCGGCGGCATCGCTGCCCATCGCGAGGAGACGTGCCCCGTCGATCGGCCGGACCGGCGTCGCGCTGTACTCGAGCGACATTTCTCCGATTCCAAGGCCGCCAAAGGCATTGCTCCCCCAACAATAGACGCGCCCGTCTGCGTAACGCGCGCAGTACTGCCGATAGTTGCCTTGAATATCGACGATCTCTCCCCCACCGGACCAGTCAGGAGTGCACGCGATCTCATCGATCTCTCCGTCGCAATCATTGTCGATGCCGTCTCGACAAATCTCGGGACTCGGCACGCACTCGCACCCTGGATCGATCTCTCCATCGCAATCGTTGTCGATGCCGTCACCGCAGACTTCGGAGCTCGGCGCGATCGCACCTTCACAACCGCTCCAAATTCCATTCGAGCATGTTTGCGTGCCACCGGTACACGGCGCGCGAAGGAATTCCAAGCCGCACTCGCGTGTCTCGCCGGCGACGCACGGACAGCCGTTGTCCAAGACACCATCGCAATCGTGATCTCCTCCATCACATCGCTCAGTCGCAGGAACGGTGGCGCCTTCGCACGGTGAGTTGCCCCAATCCCCCCATTCGAGGCCGCCTGAGGGGCGGCAGACCTGGACGCCATCGGTGCAACGTCCGATGCGGCGATGGGCTACGGCAGAAGGAAAGCATGACTGCGTCTCCCCCGGACCACAGGGGCAGCCATCGTCGATTCGGCCATTTCCATCGTCGTCGATCCCATTGCCGCAGAGATCGGCACGAGACATCGAAACGCGCGCATCGAAACTCGGGCCACTGTCTCTATTTTCAGCGACGATGGTGACGCCTGCGTCGCATCCCCAGAGAAAAAGAGAGGCCGTGAGCGTCGCGTATAGGACCAATCGACTCATGGGGACCTCCACATAGAGATGAGTGCTCGGGCATCACTCTTTTTTTGTCTCGACCGTTCGAAAATCGAAGCGTCGATTCGTCCGTTTGGCTTCCGGCCGCTCATGGAGCGCCTTCAGCTGGCAACCGTGCGAGGATCCGGTCGAGTCGGCGTGTGTATGCCGACTCGGGATGCTGCCTTCGGAAGCGCTCGGCTCGGGCGTGGGCAGCCTCGATTCGTCCGATTCGAGAGAGCGCATCCACTGCGATCACCTCACGCTCTTCGACGAACGCACCACGTGGAAACGCCCGCTCGTGCGCCGTGACGAGTTCGAGCGCTCGCTGGGGACGCACGGACAGCGCGGCTTCGGCAGCTTCGATGAGCGCGATTTCGCTCGTGCCTCGAGACTCTCCCTCCTCCGAATGCCTGCTCGCGTTGCGATGCAGACGCGGACGCGGCGAACGCTCCTCGGGCTCCGGCGATTCCGAAGGAGGTGCGACTTCATCGGATGAAGCGGGCTCCGATCGAGGCGCGCTTCGATCGAGCGCAGACCCATCGGGCACGATGGAGGGCTCCCTCGTAGAGTCGGGGAGCGATGGGCTCTCGGAAAGCCGCGCTGGCGGCTCCTCGCGCGGCGCAACGACGATCACGAGCGCGAGCACGAGCGCACCCCCAAGGACAGCCGCAGAAATACGCAGGGTGGAGCTCGCCGCTCGAGCAGGCTCCACCGGTGCCTTCACCTGCTCTTCCACGCGGCGAGCGATCGCGGAGAGAGCCTCTCGACCCGGCGCTCGAGTGCGCGCGGCTTCGATATAATCCCGATAATTCGGGCCAGAATCACCCGGTGAGCTCATGAGTCGTCCCCCGGTTCGCGAACCTTGAGAGCGCTGGCAATGTGGCGCCGTGCCGCATAAAAACGGCCGTACGCCGTGTGCAGGGGGCACCCGAGAATTTCTGCGACCTCTCGCATCGGCAGCTCTTCGATCTCGTGCAGGACGAAGACCGCTCGCCTCTCGTCATCCAGCTGCGAGAGAGCCGCGTCGAGCGCATTCATCCGGCGGCGCAGCTCGACCTCCGCTTCGGGGTCGTCACTCCCCGAATGTTCAGGAGGTTGGGCCATGAGATGTTCGTGATGGCGATGGGCACGCCTTCGGTACGCCGAGGCAACGCGCAGGCAAATGCCGTACACCCAAGTGCGAATGTCTCCGCGCCCCTCCCATTCGGGAAGGCGTCGATGGACCACGACGAAGACTTCCTGGCACACGTCCTCGATATCCCCGGAGCGGACCCCAAGATAGCTGAGTGTCCGCCACACATAGCGCGCGTGCATCTCGAAAACCTTATGAAAGTCAGGGTGGCTCTGCTCTGGGATCACGATATCTCTCTCTCCGAGCATCCCCAGCGCCGCGTCCATCACACTTGGTGAGTGCACACACCTTGCGGTTTTTTTGTCTCGGTCACTCGAATCGAAGCGTCAGGCCGAAATCGAGCCGACCAGCCAAAGGCGCCACACGATGGATTTCGTGGATCTCCCCGGTGGGCCCTCGGTATGCGAAGGCGGAGGAAGGAAGAGGGACATGAACGCCAAGTCCCACACCCGCCCAGAGAGGCCCCTCTAAACGAAAGAGCGCGCGCCCCGCGACATCACCCCCGAGCATCCACGTCATCGTGGGACGATTCTCTTCGAATCCCGAAGGCTCGACCCACAACGCATCGACACGAACTCCGACACAGGCTTCGAGGCGGAGCCAAGATTCGATGGAGCCACCCATCGCACACGTGCCGACTCCGATCGACATCAGTCGGAACATGATGACTCCGCCCCCGGCGGGGCGAACATGCTCGGGAATCGCGATGACATCGAGCGCAACGGCCGAGAAACCATCGATGACCGCCACCGACATGAGTCGCACGCCCAACGCCACGTCGGGGAGCACACCCGCCACGAGAACGCCGCTCACCGTCGTCTCATTGCCGGCTCGAAATTCGCGAGGAACAGGTCTGGGGAGTTCGGGCGGAGGTGGCTCCGGGCGCGCTCGGACGAACAGCGCGAGTTCCTCCCGCGGCACATTGAGCATCATCGCGATGACGACTGGCAAAACATCATCGAGGCCGTGGCATTCCCCTTCCGTTTCGACCGTGCGCGTGCCGATGAGAGCGCCTTCGCGGGTGCGCAGCGATAGCGTGGCTCGCACGCCATCAGGCGAGCGCTCGGCGCGTCCGTGCACCTCGAGTTCGAGTTCGAGATCGAGAGGTTGACGGAGCCGAGCCTCGACCTCCTGCGCCAGAACCGCGGAGCTCATGCAGTCGATCTCTCGCGACACCTCCCAGGTGATGGGAACTCGCCCTTGGGCGATCGAAGACGATGGCGTCATTAAAATTGCGATGAAGGTCTGGAACCATGGAGCGAGCCGATGCCACACGCCTCATCCTACCGAACCTCGAATCCTTTAGAAAAGCCTAGAACTTCGATTTCACCCCCACCGTCTCCTCCGACCGCTGGGTGCGCAAGTGGTGCCATGTCGCGGGGCTCAGCTTCGAGAGCAAGCCCGTCTGGTCGATGAAGATCGTCCGAAACACCTCGCGCGGCATCTTGAGCCGTGGCCACTCGTTCTCGGTCACTCCCTCTGGGAGCTCGAGCCCCAGAGGGGGCTTCTCTCCGAAACAATACTCCACCGGAGTCAATCCATTCAGATACGCACGATAACATCGGCCGAGGTGTGTTTGCGTCGCCGCTCGCTCCTGAGTGAGGCCGATGACAGGAGCCTCGAGCTCTGCATGGTGGTGCGCAGGCCCAAGGAGATGAAAGTTCCACATCGCGCGATAAACGGCGGCGGCTTTGGGATGCACCCCAATGACGTTATGGGTGCTCCCATGAATCCGAAAACAAACGCGAGCCGCGGCAAGTCCGAGGAGCGCCATCAACCCCGAATGCCAGCACCGCCGCACGATCGCGAGCGAGCCAATTTCGGAGATCTGTGCCCCAGCGCGCCGCAGTGCGGCGATCTCATCGCCATACTCTTTGTCGAGCGGCAAACCCGCTGGAGAATCTTTCGTCACCGAGATGGTCCCCACGAGTTGCTGGCCTTCATAGGCCACCAGCACCACCGCCTCGCTAAGGACATGCTGCTCCGTCATCCGCAAGTCGATTCTCCGGAGCGGCTCGATTCCTTGATAAGCATAGGCCAGGTGAATGAGTCGAAAGGCATCTTCATATTCCTTCGCATTCCGAGCGAGACGGATCTGGAATCGACGGAGATCGATCGACGCGAGATGCGCTTTCCTACGAATCCATGGATCGACGATGAAAGAGGGCAGCTCCATATGAAGATGAGTGCACACTCATCGATCCTTTTTTGTCTCGGTCACTCGATCGTCGAATCGATGACCACGATGGGTGTGTCGTCGTGTCCCGAGATCTGCGGATACGTCGGATACCACGACCCGCCCACGTTGTTCGTGATCACCGAGCGCTCGATGCGAATGTCACCGCTATGATCATTGCTCACGAAGAAGATCGCGCTGCCGTGCTGCACCACCTCGTTGTGCTCGATGCGAGTTCCACATAGCGAGAGCGTCATGGTGTTGCCGTCGTTGTAGATCGCGCCTCCGCTGCCGCCCCCAGGCGTCCCGGGTTGCGCGGGATTGCCGCCTTGGCCGACCGCACGGTTGTGCGAGAAGAGGCTATTGAGGATGGTCCACGACACACCAATGCTGCTGAGGGCGCCGCCGTTCGCGCACGTGTTGCCATATCCTTCAGCGCCCCCGAACGTGCTGTTCACCACATACACCGGACGACCCTCGAATTGACTGAACACTCGGATCGCAGCGCCCCCCACGTCTGGGCCTTGGTCCGCACAGACGTTGCCGAAGAAGCGCGAGTTGACGATCTTGAGTCGCCCACCACGCGCCCAGATCGCGCCACCTCCATCGTACTCACCCTCGCCGCGTGAGTCGGCGTCGATGAAGGTCAAGTTCTGCACGGTGAGACGCGGGTGATCTTGATTCTGACAATGCGGTGTCGTCCAACGCTGCGCCTCGTCGCATGTGTTCATGTAAAGGATGCGCGAGCGCCCTCCACCGCTCAGCGTCACGAGCCCGCCTCCATCGATCACGATCTCGGGACCCGTGTCGTTGACGATCTTCGCTGGACGATCGAGTGTGATCGTCACGGGATCGGAACCACAGTCGAATGTGATCACGCCGCCTTGCGCCACCGCCCCGATGAACGCTTGGGCCGTGCAGCTCGCAGGCGTGCCCGTGCCCACGACGTGATCGGGGCGCGAGCTGTCTTCGGGGCCCGCTTCCACGGGGATGGCGCACGTTCCTGAAGGGTTGCCTGCAGGAGGTCCTTCATCAGGTCTCGCGAGGGGATTGTTCACATCGAGGCTCCCCGCATCGCGTGCGTTCTCACCTTCGTCACAACCCATCACCCACACGAGCGTGAGGCACACCATCCACAATCGCCGTTGCATCGCTGCTCTCCTGCGTTCCTCCCATGCTCGCATCGTTCGCATTCGATGTGCAGCCCATCATCCGATGGCCGTGCCTTTGCTTGACGGGAGCGACGAAGGTTTGATAGGCAACGGCTGAATCACCTTATGATCGCAAGCGAATGGCGGGGAAATGAGCGAAATCGATCGCGAAGGAACTGCAACGCGTGAGACGTCGGCGATGACCCGCTTGCTGCGGAGCGCAGCGTTGTATGTCGTGCTCGTCGGCTTACCGTTCGCCGGACTGCTCATCATCCTGCACCAAGGAAAAGCGCTGGTGCCTCCTCCCACCATCGGCGGTGAATGGACGCTCCCTTCTGGCGTGGAGCAGCTCTCGTGTCTGGGCCTCGACACCGCGAATGCCATGAGGATCGAACAATCAGGGCGTTATCTCCGGGTGCACGTGGGGGGTGCGGTGACTGAAGGCCGCATCCACGAGGACCTCATTTCCGCACAGTTTCAGTCCCCGAGCGGACATTGCGCCGGTCTCGGCGCAACGCTCGAAGCGAGCAAGGTCGAGGATCGGCTCGTGATCACGCTGAGGGCACCAGACTGCAATGCATGCGCTGACGTGACCTTCGATGCTCAACGACCGAGCCCCCGTACGCTCTGAGGCCATCCATGCATCCCTTGCTCACACTGCTCCTGCAGATCGGTGTCGTCCTCGTCGCCTCACGACTGGTCGGCATCCTCTTCCGCCGCATCCAACAACCTCAGGTCGTCGGCGAAATGGTCGCTGGCATCCTGCTCGGTCCCTCTCTGCTGGGATGGGCCGCGCCGGAAGTTTCTGCATTCATCTTCCCGCCCGAGAGCCTTGGCCATCTCAACATGTTGAGTCAGGTCGGGCTCGTGCTTTTCATGTTTCTCGTGGGGCTCGAGTTCGATCCGAAGTTGATGGTCGGGCGAGGCCACGCCGCTGTCGTCACGAGCCATGTGAGCATCGTCGCGCCCTTCTTCCTCGGCTCGGCGCTCGCGCTTTATTTGTACCCTCAGCTCTCGGATGCCTCGGTTGCGTTCGACGGCTTCGCTCTGTTCATGGGCGCGGCGATGAGCGTCACCGCGTTCCCGGTCCTCGCGAGGATCCTTCAAGAACGCAACCTGACACGCACCAAAGTCGGAGCCCTCACGATCGCGTGTGCAGCGGTCGATGACGTGACGGCGTGGGCGATCCTCGCAATCGTGATCGCCATCGTACGAGCACACGCTCTACACACACCGCTCTGGATCACTCTGATCGGATCTGCCGCCTACGTCGTGCTCATGCTTTTCGTGGCGCGTCCCGCGCTTCGATTGTTCGAAGAGCGCTTTCGCAACTCTGGTCGCGTGACCCACGACATGCTCGCCGGGATTCTCCTGCTCATGCTCGCTTCGGCATGGGTCACGGAGTGGCTCGGGATCCATGCTCTCTTCGGAGCATTCTGTTTTGGCGCAGTGATGCCGAAGGAGCGCTCCTTCATGCACACACTGGGTGGAAAGATCGAACACGTCACGGTGGTCTTTCTTCTGCCGATCTTCTTCGCGAACGCCGGCTTGCGCACGAGCATCGGCCTCGTCAGCGGCCTCGAGATGTGGTCCTACTTCGGCCTCGTCATGTTGGTGGCGGTGGCCGGAAAGTTCGGTGGCTCGACGATCGCCGCGCGCATGACGGGGCTCCCGTGGCGTGAAGCGAGCGCGCTCGGAATCCTGATGAATACGCGCGGCCTGATGGAGCTCGTGATCTTGACGATCGGGCTCGATCTCGGGGTCATCTCTCCGGCGCTCTTCGCGATGATGATCATGATGGCGCTCCTGACGACATTCATGACGACGCCCATCTTGCAGTGGATCTACCCCCTCGATCTGCTGCGGGAGAGCGAGGCCGAAGGTGACGGGGAAGCGCGCGATTTCACCGTGCTCGTCCCGGTCAGTCTCCCCGCATCGGGACCAGGTTTGTTACGTGTCGCTCATTCTCTCGTGCCTCATGGTCGTCAGCCGCGCATCTACGGCGCTCATCTCGAACTCGTCGAAGATCGTCCGTTGACCGAGCTCGATGATCGCCCCGCCGCCGACGATCATGCGCTGCAGCCCATGCTCCACGCGGCACGAGAGCAACAGCTCGAGGTGCGCTCTCTCGTCTTCGCGACCCAGAATCCGGGACGGGACATCGCCGACCTCGCCCATGTGAAGCACGCCGATCTCGTGCTCCTCGGATGGCACAAGCCGGTGGTTTCCAAGCGAATTCTCGGCGGTGCCGTCAACGATGTCATGACTCGCGCCCGCGCAGACGTGGCGGTCTACGTCGAACGCAGCTTCGAACCATGGAAGAGAATCCTCGTTCCCTACCGTGATTTGACGCATGACGCGGCCGCACTCGAAGCGGCGGGACGCATCGCGGCGTCGCGTGGGTTGCCAGTCACGGTGTTGCAGGTCGTCGCCGAAGACCAAACTGGAGAAGCGGACAACGTCGGCACGACCGTCGCTGAGCTCGTCGAGACAGTCTCGCCTTTGCTCTCCAATGGAACCGAGCGACCGCATGTCGAGGTCAAAGTCGTCCGCAACAATGACCCGGTTGCGGCCGTCGTCGACGAAGTCACACAAGGCGGATACGACTTGGTCGTGATTGGCGTGGCGGTCACCTGGGGGATCCAGCCAGGATTCTTCGGAATCCGTCACGAGCGACTGGCAAGCGAAACACGTGCTTCGCTTCTCATCATTCGAAGGCAAGCGACCGAGCAATCCGCCACCATTCCTGTCCAATCACGCAAACTCGAGGGTGCTCCCGCCAAGCCTTAGTCGCCTGCCGGGCCACACCGTCGATCACCACTATGCGCGATCTTTCCGTGGACCGATGTATTCGCGGGCGATAACCACGGAGTTCATGCGGTAATGCATGTCTTGAATCGGAGGATTCGTACCGCCGTGGTACCAGTTGAGCCAGAATCCCTGTAGACCAAGCTCTGGATGTCGGGTCCAACGCAGGTTGGTGCGCTCACAGGCCAGCACGCCATCGACCCAGACGCGATAGATACCATCGCGCACCGCCGTACCATTGCCAACCTCGTCGTACGGCCCTTCGATTGTATTCATCTGCACGTATTGCTCGATGCAGGTCCAGCGCTCTTTGGCGATCACCGTTCCTGTCCACGGGATGCTCTCGCCGTAAGCACCTCCTTGATCCAGGTTGTAGATGTATCCCCCGAGATAGAAGAGGTCGTCGTAATAGTTTCCATCGCCCGCCTTCGTCCCACCGTGACCTCGCAGAGAGTGGCCTTGGTATACCCAACGATTGGCCGACGCATTCCATACCTTGAGCCCTGTTCCCCGGGACCCACCATTGCCCGTGGTGGCTTGCCAATACCCCCCTCGCGCAGGGTTCCACCAGCCCATCCTACAATCCCATCCCGGCATCTTGTTGGCGTCGACGGTAGAGCCCCAATCGCTCTCCAGATACACGTAATACCTGGCATACAGCGCGGTCTCGGTGTGATCGGGGACCGAGCCCGACGTGGTCCCTCGGACGACGGAGTGGGTGAGAGCGCAACTGCCGACCGAGCCGGCCTTGAACCCACTTCGGATCATCACCGACTCAGTCTCTGGATCTTCGATTTGAGTGAATTCTCCGCACACTCCAAACCACTTTCCGCCATCTTGAGTGAGATCGGAGAAGTCGGCGGCAAACAGCACATCGGCGTGTTCTTCGAGGCCTTGATCGAGCGGATATCCTGCTGCGATTCCTTCCCGAGGAGAATCGCTTCCTCCGCCCACGCGGAAAACAGGTGGATCCGCTTCAAAGATGCTCAACACGCCCGTCCGCGTGGCCTCGGAGGCCGTCATGGTCAGTGTTGCGCTCTCCAGCGTGCCGCTCACATCGCTCAGATCAAAGAGCACGATGGTGCAATACTGCCCTCCGATGAGGAAGGATTCCCGCGTATCGAAGCTACGAGCCGTCGAAGGGGACCAATGGGAGTTGGCGAGACATGGAGGGAAGAACGTTCCTTCATGGGTCTGCACTTCCAGCACGGGTCGCTGGCCTTCTGCACCCGCACGCCCGACGAAGGTCCACACATACGATTGAGTGCTTCGGATATAGAAGCCGCGATTTTCGTCGGTTTCTAGCCACCGCTCCACCAGAGCGCTCACATCCAGCGTGATCGCCCCAGGGCCACTCACATCGACCGTCGCATAGGGCACCGTACCTTGAGGGGTCTGCTCGGCATCCAGCCAATCACCGATTCCTCCGGAGCTCTTCCATGGCAGCCTCAGATGTCTATTCCAGTAGGTATTGGTAGGACCACTTCCGCCATCCCACGTGAGGAATTGACGTGGTCCGTCAGGGTCGATGCGGGGGATGACGACTCCACTATCGGAGTTCCCCATGATCCCCCCGTCCGCTCGCCCGCCCATGGAACCATCGGGTGCTCGAGATGTCTCTTCGCCGCATCCAAGAAACAAAACACAAGCGCTCGAGGCCCCTACTTTGATGAGATCTCTTCGCTTCATGATTCACTCCACTTCGAAGATATGGATTTCGAGCCTTGGGCCCGGAGCGGTCCATCGTAGAGCATTTCAAAGATTGGAGAACCTTTCAATTACTCAGAACGATCCCGAAATCGAAATCCCCAGCGTGGATCCGAATCCACCACCTCCACCTGCACTACCGCTCATCGGCCCAATCCCGGCCGAGCTCGTTCCATCGGGAACACTGCCGTCGATCGGTCGCCAGAGATTGGCCGATGGCGTCGAGAGCATCGGCGTGAAGTGCCAAGACAGCCCCGGTGTGCTTGCAGGAGGCTCGTCTTCTGGCTCTTCTCTCGTGCCCCGCTCTGGGATTACAGCGAGCGGAATCAAATATCCCACGGCAAAGCCGAGCAGCGATCCAATCAAGACATCGGAGAGATAATGTCGGTCGGACGCGATTCGCAGCATGCCGGTCGCTCCTGCCAATGCGATGGATGCACCACATGAAGCGATATCGGCGACGGGATCATCATAGAGACGATGCGAGAGATGCATCGCGCACGAAAATCCGGCAGACGTAAACGCCATGCCTGCGTGCAGGCTATAGAACGAGGCGAATCGATCGGAGTCATCACATCCAGCGCGCTGTGGATCGGACGCGCAGTCGCGCTCGAATGGACGCGCACGTCCGACCGAGAACTTGACGATCTCTCCGATGCCGAGCGTCAGCCCGAGTGAGAGTGAATGCGCGAATGAAGCTTGCCACGCGAGATCCGGATCGCCTTGCACGAGCGGCACGAGCAGCGCGTCGATGAACTGCGCCTGTGCCATGACGGCAAAGAGCGTCGCATCGCTGATCATGCGCGCGACTTCCTGATCGGAGATCGCGTGGAGACGAATCGTGTCGCGAAAGCTCTCGTCCATGAGAATGCCACCGCGCCAGGGATGGGCATCGCCGTCTGGGCCGGGCATTCCGAAATAAAGCGCGAGTCCTCCGGTCAGCGAGACCGCGCCAAGAACGGCCATCGGGATCGAATGATCTCGAACCGGCGTGCGGCGTACGCTGTCTGCATCCACCTCCGCATGAGTCTGCGTGGGAATAGAACAGATCATCGCGCAAAGCGCGGTGGCGAATGCCGTGCGAAAAACAATGTGTCGCACTCGAAGGTCGGGAGTGTACCGATGACTCAATGGCTGTCATTTCAGAAACTCGCGATCCTATTCTGGAAGGCAGGTGCGAGATGGTGAGATGCGCGAGAGTGCGCGGCCTCGAGACATGATCGAGCCGCAGCGTCGTGTCCGAATATCCATGGTTTATTTGTATCTCGCTGTCGCGAATCTCTTCGCGCGCGCGATCTACGCGCCATCGATCAAAAGGATCCGGAGCCTCGATGAACATCGCCAGCGCTTCGCCAGAAAGCGGAGAGTTGGGTCTTGGCTGCGTGAATGTTGACGACCGGCTTCGGCATGCTGCCGGAGTGTCACACCCAAAGCGCTTCCTTCAACTTCTCTGAATCCTCCACCGCGCGATCGAGCGCGGGCGCAATCGCAAGATTGCCGCCCGGATATGGCTTCACGAGGATCCCCTTTGCCCGCAGCGCATCCGCGATCGACTGCGCCTTTTCACCGGCTGCGATCACGCGATAAAGGCCCATCCCACGCACTTCGATGCCGCGGGAACGCACGCTCGAGAGCGCCTCTTCCAACGCGCGCGCGCCGGCCTCGATATCCACCTTCCGCGCGGCGCGCAGCTGATGATGCATTTGAATGAGCGAGAGCTCATCCCCATCCCACGTGGAGACGAACGTCATCGGAGTGGACACATAAAGCGACGCGCCCACGTGCACCATTCCGAGCTGACCGCCCGTCCACCACACACGCGCGTCGGGCACGATGCCCCACGCCTCACTCGCGAAGGCGCCCGCGCCGCTTCGATAATACGCGCCCGCCGTATCGACCACGACGAGCGGAATCCCCGTCTCTTTGCGCAAGCTCGCGAGCCGTTCCGCAAAACTCTTCGAGAGCACACGCCCCGTGCGCTCTTGAATCGACTCGACCACGATCCCGAGCACCGAGCTCGCGCCGCCCGCCTGAACGATGGCTTCGCGCAACGCCGCCTCACTCGCATCCTCGGAACCCTCTTCAGGATGCGGGACGAGCGGCCAATCGAAATGCGCACCGCCCATCGCGTGCACCGCGGGATCACTCACCGAACGCGCACATCCCGTCGTGTGACCCACGTAGTTGCCGCGCATCGAGAGCAACGTGCGCGCCCCTTTGCGGTTCCAGATCAACATGCGCACGGCTTTGTCGAGCGCTTCGTCGCGCCCCGAGCTCAAGAACACGTGCGGCAGATCCGGGCTGAGCGCGGCCGCCCACTCGATCGCACGCACCGCCTGTGGAGTCACATAGTTGAGCAGCGTGATCTTGTCGATCGCAGGGCCCGCGAGCATTCCCTCTCGTTCCATGCGAAGGAGCGACTCCGGGATCGATCCAAGAGGCGTCGTCACCCCGTTCGCGAGATCGATCGTGTCTGCTCCGCGTCCAGTCGCCTTCGACTCCGCGCAAAGAGGCCCGAGCGGCTGCCGATAGTAGCGCGCCGCGCCATCTTCTCCGTATTGCCCTTCGAGCACGTTCAAAGTGAACGCCGCATACGAGTCATTCAAACGCACCATTGCATCGGCATGTCCGAGCCGATTGCGGCCGCTCACGAAACGATATCGCTTCGCATCGCGAGCCGCTTCGAGTTGAGCGCGCTTGAGCATTCGACCGATGCCGTGCCCTTGAAATGCAGGGTCGACCGTCAATGCAATGCTATAGAGAGTGTCTCCGTGACCTCGAGCAGGATCGCGATCGGGGCCGGCAACGTTCGGCACGCATTCGAGGGGCGCGCCGAGCACGTATCCAGCGAGCGTCCACGACTCCCCCTCTCCTTTGACTTCGGCGATGATCGCCACTCCATCCGGTTCCGTGAACGCGAGTCGCAGCCTCTCCGGCGGATCCTGACGTGCGGGCTCATACACACGCGACTCGAGCTCGATGAGCCGAGGCAAGATCGATTCGACATCGTCCTTGCCCAACCTCCGAATGCGCACCTCAGAGGGAGACGAACGGAGTGCAGGAGCCTCATCTTCCCACGCAGGGGGCTTCTTGCCCGGATGTGCATCGAGCCACGCGAGCGACTCGCAAACCGCGCGAAACACACGCTCGACGTCGCGCTCTTCGTAGCTCGCATTGAGACGATAGCGAACCGTGCGATCGCCCGCGCCAAAGGCCACCGCACCACGCCAAAAACGCTGCCCGAGATAAGCATCGAGATCGGCCGGATTCGGTAGATCGAAGGCGAACGCAAATCCGCTCGCGCGCACATTCTTGATTCGATGTCCGAAGCGACGCTCGAGCTCCGGCAAGCGCGCACGCACCCACTCTTCGATCGTACGCGCGGCGTCGCTCTCCGAGACGAGCACGGCGTGCAGTCGCCCGCGCACGAGGGAGGCCGGATACGATCCCGTCGATTCGGGATCTTCATAGCGGCTCAAGACCACCCCCACCTGCGCACGCTTCGCGAACGTCACGCAATCGGGCGTATCGACTCTCCCTTCCGCATCACGCAGCTCGAACCGCTGATGCCACGCGAAGGTGCCACCCAGCCCAAACCCACATTGCACTTCGTCCATGATGAGCGGCGTCCGCAGCGCGCGCGTCAACAGTCGAAGCCCACGATGAAAGCGCGCCGTCGCGTAGCGGTCTCCGCCCTCGCTTTGCATCGGCTCGATGATCACCGCGAAATAATGGCCGGTGCGAAGCGCCTCGAAGACGACTCGAAGTGAGTTCACCTCTGCGCGCACGAGCGGGTCTTCACTCGCCCCGAAACGCGCCACGAGCCCTTCGATGTCGGCCTTGGCACAAAGCTCGAGGAAGTCCTTGGGGGAGGGAGGCTCACTCTCCGGATTCACCCAGAGCGGCCACGGAGCAAACGCGGACTCGTAGCCCGCCATCTCGAACCGAACGCGCTTCGACGGATTGTGCGTGGCGTGCAGCGCGAGCAGCGTGCGGCCGTGAAAGCTCCCTTCGAATGCGAGCACTCGATTGCCAGCGGATTCATTCTCACGACGACAAAGCGCGAGCGCCTTTTCGTTGGCTTCTGCGCCGCTATTGGCGAAACACACATGATCGAATCCAGGGACCAACTCGCGGAGCTTGGCGACGAAACGTGCAGCCGCGCCTTCATCGTGCGCACGAAACATCGACTCGCCAAACTCGCCATCGACATACGCGCGCAAGAGCGACTCGTGCGAAAAACCGAATGGCGACGTCGCGGTCTGACTCATCGCATCGAGCACCGAGAGCGGCTCGCGATCGATGCTGACCATCCACGGTCCGTGGGAACGCAGGTGATCGAACACATTGAGCTTCTTCTCGCGTGGCACCCGCTCCCCCGCGTAAAGCCGCTCGAGCCAACGGGTACTCAGAGGCAACGCTCCGCCCTTCGGAAGCATCACGCGCATCGGCCTCGGCGCATCGACTGCGCTTCGGTTTCCCTCTTCACGCTCTTCGCATTCATGCATCGCCTCGAGTCGTTCGAGATCATGCGGCGGCAGATGTGCACGCAACGCCGAGTGCGTCGCGACCGACAAGACGGAGTTGCTCTGCACTGCCACGGGAATGGCGAGATTGCGCGGTGCGAACGAACCCGCCGGACGGAAATTCCCACTGCGGCCCGTGCCCCCGAAAGGCAACCGCGGACTCGCCTGATTGGTGCTCCGATTCCGATTGAGGATGCCCGAACGCGTCTCGCGGTAATAACGCTCGAACCGCGCATCATTCGACGTGAACACACTCGTCGCAAACCCATACGGCGACGCCGAGAGCACGGCGATCGCTTCGTCATCGTCGCCCACGATCTCGATTCCAATATCGGGGCCGAAGAGTTCGGTATCAGTATATCCAGTCACATCATGCACACCGTCGGGCAGGACGTGCACCGAACCCGTTCGATAAAATCCTCCTGGCAATCGCTCACCGGCAAGCACCACTTCGGCCCCTGCGCCTTGCGCCGCGGCCATCGCGCGCTCGAGCTTCTCGCGTCCTACAGCCGTGGCCATGGGCCCAGCGAATGCGCTCGCGTCGTCGGGATCGCCAAACTTCAAGGCGCTCACCAAACGCCGCAATGCATCGATCAGCGGACGCGCGAGCGAGCGATGGACGAGCACTCGATCCGTGCAAGTGCATCGTTGCCCGGTCGTCAAATAGCCGCCCACCACGATCTCGTGCGCCGCCTGACGCACATCGGCGTCTTCACAAACCACCACCGTATTCTTCCCGCCCATCTCGAGCGCAACGAGCATGTCGGGTTTGTCGAGTACGGCTTCGCTGATGCGTCGCCCCACCGACCAACTCCCGGTGAACGCCAAGCCGCGCACGTCGGGATGGGTGACGAGCAAAGATCCCGTGGCGGCTTTGCCTTGCACCACATTCAAAACCCCTGGCGGCAAACCCGCAGCATGCGCGGCCTCCGCGTAACGAATGCCGCAAAGAGGCGCGGTTTCGCTGGGTTTCATCACGACCGCGTTGCCGAGAAGCAACGCGGGAACGACATGCGCATGACAGAGATGGAGCGGAAAATTGAACGGTCCGATCACCCCGACGACCCCATGGGGGTGCCACCGCAGCGCTTCGTTCGGAAACCCGGGCAAAGGACCATCACGAAGATCGCTTCGGATTTGCGCAGCCACGAGATCGAAGCGATTGATCAAGGAGTCGATCTCGACCCGGGCCTCGGAGCGAATCTTTCCTATTTCACGAACGACTGCATCTGCGAGTTCTTCTTTGCGCGACGCGATGATCGCGCGAAATCGGTGCAGAGCCGCGAGCCTTTCATCGAAGCTCTTCTGCGACCAAGCCCGCTGTGCTTCGCTCGCACTAGAAACCGCCTCGGCCACCCGAGCTTCGGAGAAGCGCGTTTCGATCACCGGCGTGCCATCCCGAGCCGGATCCGTGGACGTCAACACATCTCCGGACGGTTCGCAAAAACGTCCGTTTACGTAGTCTCCCGAGATCATCGTCATCACCTGCGGGAGCATACTCCTCCGCCACGGACTGGCCCATTTTGTGGCTCCGCTGGAAAATCCCATTTCTTAGCGGACACCCGTTTCGGACCCAGGTAAGGTCTCGATGCAGGTGTCCATGAAAACCATGGTATTTTCTCGCGGAGCCGAGGAGTGAACGAGCGAGTGATCGAGAGCTATCCGCTGACCCCAATGCAACAGGGAATCCTGTTCAACAGTTTACGGGCAGGGGGTGGTCTCGTGGAGATCGAGCAAATCGTCGCGCGGCTCGATCACGAACTCGATGTCCCACGCTTGCGCGCCGTCTGGGCCTGGGCCTCGGAACGGCACCCCGTCCTGCGCACGAGCTTTCGCTATGACGATGGAGATCCGCGCCAGTTCGTTCACGAACATGCACCGATGCCCTTCGAGCAGCGAGATCACTCTCGTTTGTCCGAGACGGCTCGCGAAGACGAGCTCGGTCGCTTTCTCGAAGAAGACCGCGAGCGCGGCTTCGATCTCAAAAAGCCCCCGCTCGCACGGCTGACCCTATTCACCCATGGACCGAAAAATCACGTCTTGGTATGGACGTTTCACCACGTCATCCTCGATGGTCGTTCCTTCACACAAGTGCTCCGCGAGGTCTTCGAACGCTATGACCGAGCCGACGCAGGAGACGCAGCACGCCCGAGCAATACGCCCCCCCCTCCATCGTTTCGGCTGCATTGCGAGTATCTCGCGCAGCGAGACACGACCTCGGAGCAAGCGTTCTGGTCTGAACAGCTGCGCGGACTCAGCGGGGGACAGACTCCTATCGCTGCGACGAACCCGTCCCATGAACGGGAACCACGAAGACGACACGACGAGCTCGAAATCGCAGTGGGTGTCGCCACCACCACGCGCCTCATCGAGCTGGGCCGAGAGCACGGTTTTACGCTCGCCAATGCGGTGCAGGGTGCATGGGCCATCGTGCTCGCGCGCTATGCGCGCACGGACGACGTATGTTTTGGTTCGACCCGCGCCGCACGCCATACGAGCGTCCCCGAAGCGACCGCGATGGTTGGATGCCTCATCAACACCGTGCCCGTGCGCGTGCCGGTTCCTCCGGAAATGGAGGCGCTGGAGCTCCTAAGACATCTTCGCGAGGTCAACGTCGCGACGCGACCTCATGAACAAGCATCCCTCGTTTCGATGCGTGGATGGGCGGGTCTGGCACCGAACATCTCGCTCTTCGACACGCTGGTCGTCTTCGAGCGGTATCTCATGGATACCGAGTTGCGATCGCTGGGGGGCCATTGGCTCCTCCGACGATTCACGGTGCTCGAGCAAAGCGATTTTCCACTCGTGCTCGCTGCTTATCAAAGCGGCGAAGACATGATCCTCAAGCTCGAGCACGATCCGATGCGTTGCGACACGCACGCCATCGCCCGCCTGCTCGATCACCTCACCACCGTGCTCCGCGCGATCGTTTACAATCCGCTCGCGCAAGTACGACAATTGCCGCTCCTCTCGAACGACGAACATCGCGAGCTCCTACGCCACGCGGGCGGCGATGGGCCACTCTTCCCGCTTCGCGAGGAGACATGGCCCGAAGCGTTCTCGTCGCGCACCCGCGAAACTCCAAATGCGATCGCCCTCATCGATGCATCGGGGCACGAGACGACCTACGCGGAGCTCGAGAGCATGTCGTCGGCCATCATGGCTCGACTTCGCAAAGCGCAGGTGTCCACCGGCGATATCGTCGCGGTATGCACCGAGCGGAGCGCCTACTTATGCGCATCTCTAATCGCCACATGGAAGCTCGGTGCGGTGTATTTGCCCATCGACTCCGCTTGGCCTCTCGAGCGCATCGCGATGATTCTGGACGACGCGGCAGCACGGGCAGTGCTCGCACAAAAAAGCACCGCGCCAAACCTTCCACCCAGTGTCATGGAGCGCGTCGTCGTGCTCGACGAGCCAAACGCACTCGAACATGGCACCTCGAGCGACGTCCATGCGCTCGATCCGGAATCGCCGGCCTATGTGATATACACATCGGGCTCGACTGGACGCCCCAAGGGAGTGCTCGTCCCTCATCGAGCCTTGCTCAGCCATGCGCGCGCAATCATTCCGGCGTTCTCACTGACATCGAACGACCGCTGCTTTCAGTTCACGTCGCCGAGCTTCGATGTATCTCTCGAAGAGATGCTGCCCACCTGGCTCGCCGGCGGCTCAGTCGTGCTCCGCAGCGAGAGCGCCGCCAGCTCGATCGACACGTTCGTGCGGGAGCTCGCAACGCGAGACATCACGGTCATCAATGTTCCGAGCGCATTCTTTACAGAGATCGCGCTCCACTTGCGAGACACCAAGCAGCTCCTTCCCGCATCGGTGCGCCTCGTGGTGGTCGGCGGAGAAAAACCAAGCGCGCTCGCCTACGCCGCATGGAGACACCTTCACCCACGAGTCCGATTTCTGAACGCATACGGCCCCACCGAAGTCACGATCACGAGCACCTACTGCGATCCCGCCGCATCGGGCGTCCACGCCGATGGCATCTCCGAGCTTCCGATCGGTCGCGCCCTGGGTTCGTGCCGAGCGTATGTCCTCGACCAAAACGATCATCTCGCGCCGATCGGTGTCCCTGGGGAGCTGTGCTTGTCGGGACCGCAAGTCGCCCTTGGGTACCTTGGCCGTCCTGAGCTGACCGCGACGCGTTTCGTCCAAGACCCTTTCGATCCGACCTCCAAGTTCTGGATGTACCGAACGGGCGACCTCGTTCGCCGTCTGCCCAATCACGACCTCGAGTTCTGCGGACGCGTGGACGATCAAATCAAGGTTCGCGGCTATCGCATCGAGCCCGGGGAAATCGAATCGCTGTTGCGAGCCGACGCGCGCGTTCGCGAAGCGATCGTCGCCGCGCGGCCCAGCCGTTCGGGCTCGACGCGTCTGCTGGCATGGATCGTCCCGGAACCCACCACAACGGCGCTCGATGAAAGTGCCCTGCGCGCGATATGCACTCACGCGCTTCCTGCGTACATGGTGCCTTCTCAGTTCGTGCTCCTCCCTTCATTGCCGCTCACGCCAAGCGGCAAAGTCGACAAACGCGCCCTGCCCGAGCCAGACGATGGGCACACGGAGGGCAGATTCGTCGAACCCGAAGGAGATCTCCAAGCCTGGATCGCGAGTCTCTTCGCGGAGCTCCTCGGACGCGATCACATCAGCGCGGACGATCATTTCTTCGAGCTCGGAGGCCATTCGCTCCTCGCGCTCCGATTGCTCTCGAAAATCAACGCACGCGCACACGATCCCGTTCAGCTCGGAGTGATCTTCGCCAACCCCACGGTCAGCAGCCTCGCACGCGCGCTCGAAACAGGGGGGGCCGGCAGCCTCGCCACGCTCGTCGCGTTGAATCGCGCCCCCCAAGGCGTACCTCTCTTTTGTATTTGCGGTGTCCAACTGTACGCGCAGTTGGCGCGCGCCATGGAGGCCGATCGCCCTGTGTTCGGCGTGTTTTTACCAAGCGAGGCCGAAGCCCTCACGAGCACTTCCGTCGCGCTCGACGTGCGATCGATGGCGAGCGCGTACATCGCTCTCATCCGAGAACAGCGCCCCGAGGGCCCTTATCTGCTCGGTGGCGTTTCGTTCGGAGGTCTCCTCGCATACGAGATGGCGCAGCAACTCTCGGCGGAGGGAGAAACCGTCGCGCTGCTCGCGCTCTTCGATGCCATTCTGCCGCGTGCCCTTCGCAAGGCGAGTCCTCTCGAACGAGCCAAGTTCCACATTCGGCGATTCACCGAAGATCCTCGTGGCTTCGGAGATCACGTTCGAGAGCGAATGAATCGTCATCTAACGCGGATCGGAGGCCCTCTCGCCCTATCGAAGACCGACTCGAGACAGATCGCTGCCGTCGATCTGCTCCGTGACGAGCTCTTTCGAAGCGCCGCAACGAAATATGACAAAATGGTGCGCCCTTATGAAGGCAAGGTCGTTCTCTTCCGTGCACGCGATGGGCTCGGGTATCCGGGTGAGCGGGTCGAGTGGGATCTCGGGTGGAGCGGCCTCATCCCCGAGAGCACAGCCTCTCATGTCATCAAGGGCACGCACCTCGGGATTCTGAGCGAGCCCGGTGTGTTCGAAATCGCCAGGACCTTGCGCTCTCATCTTCGAGGCTTGGACGAACGCCCTCAGATGACTCGCACACGACGCACCTCACGGATCTCTGTAGGGCCCCCCTCTTCGCTCCCCCCCCGCGTTGGCCCAAGCCAGGCCGAATGAACCTCCATCCATCGCGCAAGAACTGGAGACAACACTCCCCGGATTGCGCCGAATCCGCACACCTGGCCCCAAATACCCCCAAAATACTTTCAAATTGCGACAAACGAATCTGGCAGTCCCTTTGCAGGGGTTTCTCCCCGTGCCCGTGAAAACGCGCCACAGCCGCACACTCGCATCCCCTCACGTACTCCGAGACGAACGGGGAGCCATCATGGTGATGGGTGTCTTCATCGCGGCGATGCTCGTCGGATTGATTTATTACGTCTGGGGAGTTGGAGGAGGCGTACTTTTTCGCGAGCGCATGCAGGACGCCGCGGATGCATCGGCCTTCAGCGCCGCCGTGGTGCATGCGCGCGGCATGAACATCCTCGTCTTGCTCAACATCACGATGGCGGCATTTGCGGCCATCGAGGCTGGATTGTCGACGGCCGCCGATGGTCTCGACTACGCGTCGTGGATCGTCACGATTGCCTGCGCCTTAGGTTCGTTGAGCGCATGTAAAGATGTTCCGCACTACTCGGTGTCGTCGAGGGTTGCTTCTTGGGTGGATCGAATCGGAAGCTTCGTGATCAGCCGACAGATGAACACCTTGCAGGGTGTCACCACGGCAATTCGCATCGGCACGCCCCTGGCGGGCCAAGCCCTCGTCCTCGAATATTCGCGGAGTGAGCCGTACCACCCCACGACGAACTTGGGGGTGATGTTTCCGATCCTTCCTCAGCTCGCAGCGGAGCCGGATTCATCCAATCATCCCTGTGATGAACGCGTCTATTGGCCTGCCATGGCGGTGGCCGGATTGGCGTCTTCCATCGCCAACGGCTTCGAGTTCGACAAATGGTATTTCGCAGGGATGGGGATCGCGTGGGCGATCGATCACAAGAGCAACTCTCGTGAGTTCTGCCCTGGGTATTTCCAACGGGTCCCTCCGGATTCTCATCTCGGTGAAGAACCGTTTCAAATCCGCACCGTCATGTATGGCGAATCTCCATTCACCTTCACACGACGTGGAGTGGCGGTCGCCACATGGGATCGAGAGCAGGCCAACCCGACTGAATACGACGCCCTGCGGGCCGCCACCTTCATGAGCTTCGCGCAGGCTGAATATTATTACGACAATCCCAACGACGACCCCCATGAAGACTATCTCTGGCATGCACGGTGGCGGGCGAGACTACGGCGATTCCGAGCGCCGGAAGATCTCACCCATTGTGTCATCCCCGACTGCTCGCTCATCCATGAGCTGAGAAATGCCGTGGTGCATTGATGCAGCCCCTCTCGAAATCGCGACGAACGATCGCTCCACATTCGACCTTCAAAGGTCTGCGTGGATTCTTACGTGAGTTCTCTTCTCGTCTCATCGGCGATCACAGAGGCGCGGTCATGGCCGAAGCGGTCATCATGTTGCCCGTCTTCATTTTGATCTGGGCGATCCTCCTCTACATCCATTTCGCATTTCGCGACGCGCAACGAAATATCGCCACGGTTCGCGACCACACTTGGGCACATGCGCTCAACAGTTGCAGCACCACCGCTCCCGCGCCGACCGAACTCGAAACGAACGAAACGTTCGATGGTGCCTCGAGTGGTGATATCGGAGGGCTCGAAGCCGCGGTGAAATATCTGCCATCTCAACAGTTTTTCATCGATGAATTCAGCGCCCGAAGGTCACTCCAGATCAGCCGTCCCACAGCGCTCGGAGGTGGCTCGCGCACGCTCGAATGGAAACTGCTGATGCTCTGCAACGAACGTCAGCGTGACGACGAAGACCCACTTTGGGAGGTCTGGGCCGACCTCGACTTTCTGTGAGGAGGCACTGCAATGGATCTCAAAGAACCCAAACCTGTTGGGTCTTCACGGAAGAAGGTGACCAAGAAGCCTGAAGGGCGCTTCCCTAAAGTGCTTCGGCTCATGACCTTCCTCATCGTCATCGGTGCGATTGGAGCGCTGACCTCCTACCAACGCGCTCGCGGACAACTGCGAGAGATCATGCTGAGCGCGGGCGCCCAAATGATGTTGCTGACCGATGCCGAACGTCAGGATGATCCGCGTCAGATGATCCTGAATGGACAAAGGATCCATTTCAGCACAGGAGTCGCGCCGTACCCAGTCTCAGAGCTGCTCAATCGCTTCGAGAGCATGTGCGAACGAATCGACGCCGAGCTCATGGAGCGAATGGCAGAGACGCTCGCCGAGCAGCCAGACCTGGCACAGGAACGCCGAACTCCCCTGCGACCACTCGTCCGCGACGAACAAGACGACTCTGGCTACGTCGCGTGTCTCGACCTGGGCCGAGATCGCGTCGAACTTGGCACTCTGATCGAACGCTTTCGCCAATTCGAACAGAATCGCGACCTCCATACGATCGGTGACCTGAGATACGTCTACGCCACGCCCATGGCGGACCGCTCACATACGCATTTCGTCGCGATCTGGACCGAAGGCCCTCTTCGATTCGGCGAAATGTTCCCAGAAACGGGAGATGTTCTGGGTGAAGATCCCACCGGCATTCCCCGCCCCCCAGGTGCACGGCGTGTGTTGAGCGCATACGAGACTGGCGACTCGCAGCGCGCCACCTTCTATGAGACATCCGAGCTCGATGAGAGCGGTCTCGACCTCTTCTACCGGCGCGAGCTGCCCACACACGGATGGAGGCTGCTCGAGGGACCACGAACCACCCCTTCGGACGTCCGCCCAGCGCTCGTGGCTGAACGTGAAGGTCGAATGCTTTGGTTTGCGTTCGTCACTCACATGGATGGAAGCACCGCCACCGCAATCATCGAAACGGGTCAAACCGCGGGGGAAAGCTGATGCGATCCATCGTCGGCTCCACACTCCTTTGTGCGGCGCTCGGCGTCATCAGCGGCTGCGGGCCCAGCCAAGAGGGGCGGCGGGCAGGCGGCGAACCGCTCCCTTCTTCACAAACCACCCCCTTGCCTCCCGCTCCTTCCTCCTCGAGCGGACCCATGTTCGCAGGCGTCTCACAAGAGTTCCGGCGTGGTGAGCGGCCTCGCGGCGGCATCTTCGGACGTGCTTTCGATGCGGTCGAGAACGCTGAGCGCGCAGGACCCCAACGCATCGAAAGCCCCGAAGCGGCAGGACGACGGATCGCAGAAGAAACGCTACGTGACCGCTTGCAGGAGGTCGAACAGAATGCGACCCGAGACGACGATGCTTGCCAAGAGGCGTGGAACACACGCCTCCCCGATCGCCCAAGGGACCGACAAGAGTTCCTCACCCAATGTCGAACGCTGCCTGAAAGCCAACAACGCTGCCTGAGCATCACATACCAGCTTGCCCATGCCGACGAGTGCGCCGAGATTCACGAACGCGAAGGCCGTCAATTCGCGGAAAGAACAGGATTCGATCCCGACCGGCCCGGCGCCATGCTTCGACCTTGATCACTCGTTGTCGCTCTCGACATCACGCCGGATCCCGAGAGCTTTCATCTTCTTATAGAGATGACTCCGCTCGAGACCGAGGTCTTGAGCCGTCCGCGTGATATGACCTTGGTTCTGCTCGAGTGCACGCAACACGAGATCTCGCTCGGCAGCCTTCACCATCTCTTCGAGAGGCGTGCCGGGCCTGTAATAGCCCCCTTGGGAATTCGCGCCGCTGCCGACATGGGCACGCACATCGCTTTCCACGATCTCATCGTGAGGCACGAGGATCACGAGCCGCTCGACCAGATTGCGGAGCTCTCGAACGTTTCCGGGATAGTCGTGCTTTGCGAGCGTCTGGAGCGCCCCATCGCTCCAGCTCTTTCCGCGCCGATCGTTGACAGTGCACGCAATGCGCAGGAAATGCGCTGCCAAAAGAGGGATGTCTTCGGCTCTCTCTCGAAGGCTCGGGACGCGCAGAGGAACCACGTGGAGTCGGTCGAAGAGATCTGCTCGAAAGCGCCCCTCTTCGATCTCTTTTTTGAGCGACTTGTTCGTGGCCGCCAATACGCGTACGTCGACCTTCAAGCAGTCGTGGCCGCCCACCCGCTCGATTTCCCCCTCTTGCAACACGCGTAACAACTTGGCCTGCATCGGCCCCGGCATGTCACCCACCTCGTCGAGGAAGAGAGTGCCTTTGGTCGCGCGTTCGAACTTCCCACGGCGTTGTCGCGTCGCGCCGGTGAAGGCCCCCGCCTCGTGACCAAACAATTCGCTCTCGATGAGCTCGCTTGGAACAGCGGCACAGTTGAGCTTCTCGAAGGGCGCTTTGCTCCGTTTGCTGCTCCGATGAACCGCCGCGGCCACGAGCTCCTTGCCCGTCCCTCGTTCCCCCATGATGAGCACGTTTGCGCTCGCACTCGCCGCCAGAGAGATCTGCTCGCGAAGCGTGCGCATCGGCGCGCTCTCGCCGATCAGGCCCGACGATTCGCCCGTGCGTACGCGAAGTGTTGCGTTCTCATTCGCGAGGCGAGTGAACTGCAGCGCGCGGTCGAGCGACAACAGAAGGCGATCCGTGCCGATCGGCTTTTCGAGAAAGTCATGCGCCCCAAGGCGCGTCGCTTCGACGGCCGCCTCGATGCTCCCCTGTCCGCTCATCACGAGCACGGGCGCCTCCACGTGCGCATCGCGGAGGGAGCGCAAAAGCGCGATCCCGTCCATCCCTGGCATGTTCACGTCGACAATGAAGGCGTCGTAAGCACGCGTTTGTATCTTTTCGAGCGCGATCTCCGCGCTCCCGGCCACGTCGACATCGAAGTCTTCGAGCCGCAATGCGCGCGAAAGGGTCGACAAAATATTCTTTTCGTCATCTACGACGAGAATGGCTGCTTTGGACACCTGCGCAAACTACCACGGACGCCTCATACTTCCGAGCCGAGCTCGCGGGGAAGAAGGATGCCATCTTTTGCCAATTGCCGTCGCACGGAGCTCTCATCCAGACCCAGCCGATCGCTGTGTCGATAGAGCACTTCTTCGATCGAATCGACCACGTAGACGTGTTGACGATGCCTCGAGAACAGCATCATCGTTGCCATGACACTCCGCAACACCGAACCATGAAAGCCTTCGGCTCGCAGGACGATGTAGAGCGCCTCGTAATATTCCATCATGTCCTCGGCGAGCTGCACCATCGCTTTGCGCTCGGCCGCACCCGGCGGAGGAGTCTTCACATCAGAAATGGAGAGGTAGATGAGCTTGTCTCCAGCGATTCGCCGCGCCTCCGGAATTTCTTGGCGGAGTTGCTTGATGTCCTCGAGCGTCGTGTCCTCCCAAAGAACCGCCAACACCCTTCCGATCCGAGAACGCACATAGCTCAAAACTGCTCTCCTCCGGCGTCGAACTCACCTTCGGAGTTCGACGCCGTGGCAGCGGTTCCGTGCTCTATGCCGCCACCTTTAGACCCACTGTGCTCACAATTTCGCGCAGCAAGGCGCCATTGTACTCCGCGCGGGCCTGAACGAACACCGCAGATGTGCGTGCCTTCGCACCCCATCGACGCTTTTCGAGCTCCGCATCCATCCCGAGATGAACCACCTGCGCACCGACGGCTCTGGCGCGAGCGATCACTTGGCGAAGAGTCTGTCTGTAAAGTCGATGCGATTCGACGAACCGATAGTCCAAGCCGCAAAGGAGGGGCGCGTAATGTTCGCGATGGCGATGAGCCGCCCAGAACGCAACCGGCACGTCCTCTTGGGGTCCGCCAAACTCCCGCTTGAGGCGTAGCGTGCCGATCTCCCAAGCCTCATTCTTGACCAGATTCTCGAGGAGTGTTTGAGGAAGCTCAAACATATTCATCCTCCGATTGCGCACTGCGACATCGGCGTAGAGTCGATGCAACCGTGACGTCGGAATATCGAATGAACGATTTCGATCGTAGATATCGACCTCGTACATCACGTCATCGGTCACGCTTTGCCGCACGACTCGACGGCTGCGCGGCGAAAGCCGTGTGATCATCTCCTCTTCGTTCTCTTCCAAGAGCTCGATCAGATGAGAATCGAGAGCAGGGAACTTCACGAACCCTTCCTCCAACAAAAACGCATCGAGCTCCGCCGAATCACCCGGCATCTCACGGAGGATCAGCGCGTCCGCCTGCCGCCTCTCCTGAATTTCGACGGCCTTCGCGAGCAAAAGGGCGAGCGCACCGCGCCAAGGTCCATTCTCGTCAATGAACACGTGACGTCCCTCGGACAGGTTGGAACCCGTCACGGTCACACGAGACGTCAGGAAATATGGATCATGAAGCCGCACACGCTCGACGGCTTCTGACACCTTGGCCCGCATCAACATGTCGTCCTTCTGGAGTGCTGTACAGAGGGAGGTCATCGCCACGGGGCGATCATGAGCATCACGAACCACGATGTAATCGAAATCCCATCGATGCTCCTTACGCTCTTGCTTCACGTTGAACGCATTCTCTACACCCAGCATCGCCTCCCAACTCACGCAACCGACCGCTCCGAGCGCGCTGTTCCATTCCTCGCGATCGAGCTCTCGAATCGAGTCGACGTGCTGCACCGTCAGCCCGATTTCCTCTTCGCGAATTCGTTTCTGATGGGCCGTCGCCGCGAGAGCTCGTCCCGCTGGAAGCGCTGGGAGCAATATTTCCGTGGACACGTTCTCCACGATGGCCGAGAGAAAACTCTTCTCGAGGGCCGGAGCGCGGTCGCGAACGACCGATTGCGCAAACAGATCGTCGAGATCCGCCATGCGCACCCCCTCCTCTCGCAACACATCAGGAACATGCCGCGCGAGCCCTTCGACGAGCCGATCGATATCTGCTTCGGAATGCGAACGCGTAATTCCCATCCGCAACCCCGCACGACGCATTGGAACCGCGGGATACATCGACACATTCACGTAGGTTCCGTCTTTCGCGAGACGCTCTGCGATCTCGGCCGCGACACGCGGCAATCCGCATCGTACGAATTTGATCGGCGTCTCATTCTCCACCAGAAGCGGCAATCCTGCCTCGATGATGCGAGCATTCGCATAAGCCACGCGCGCCGCGAGCTCTTCCTGCAAGCGCCACAATTCGCCTGAGACGTGCAGCCTCGCCGATGCAAGAGAGGCTCCTAGAATCGGAGGCTGGAGCGGACCGCTGAATACGGAAGGACCCCCACAGAGACGAACACGCTCACATTCCTCACGATGAGGAAATACCAATGCCGCGCCACCGCCCGCAAACGCCTTTGCAAGAGACGTCGCGACGACCATCCTCGGATGAAATTCCATGCGTGACAGGATCGATCCTCGTCCGTTCTCACCACACCACGACATGCCGTGCGCATCATCGACGTACACGCGCACGTTCTCCGCGATGTCGAGCAAACGTGTCAAAAGCCCGACTGGCGCAAGATCACCATACATGCTGGTGATTCCATCGGTCGCAAACCACACGGATCGATACTGACGCGCAAGGTTCCGAATCAACTCTTCCGCCTGCTCGAGATGCTCATGGCGCACGAGCTCCACACGCGCGCCCGCCGCCCGCGCCAACGTCGCTGCACGTTGAACGCTATAGTGCACTTGGTGATCGAGGACGATCGCATCTTTCTCAGTAAGAAATGTGTCGAACATCGCTTGATGCGCCAACGTCGTCGTTTGAATCGTCAGGACATGCGCGCCAAAAATGCGTCCCAGCGTCGCTTCGAACTCCTCGTACGGAGGTGCGGACAAATACCCGCGAGATGATGCGAATTGCGTCCCATAACGCCGTGTCATCTCGACTGAACCTTCAATCAGCGCTGGATGGGACTCAAGCCCAAGATACCCGCAAGAACCAAAGGACACCAAGTCGCGTCCATGCAAACGAATGAGCCGCCCTCTTAGTTCTATTTCCTCACATGTCTGAAAGAACAGGCCTCGACTCCGAGCGTCCGAATGCAACGTCTCAATCATCGCTAAAAGCTCAGATGTTTCCATTGATCCCCCTTTTTGATTGCTTGAAAAAGAACATATCTCGAGTGATCGGCGAGCGGATGCTCGGCCGTTGCACTGAGACACGAACAGGTCACGAACAGCTGTTTACGTGTGATGCGCGAACATCGAAGATCGCGTCGAACGTACGGCTACGTGATACGAGAGAGCGGTTCGAACACATTTGTCGTCAAAACGACATCGAGCGCAGTCAATCGGCGCGTTTGGTGCTCAGTTCCAACTACAAATTCAACGTTGAACAATGCAAAAGCCGACTCAGCTAGGCTTTCCCCTGGCCTGATGTTCGCGTGCATCGAGTCCTCCGGTAGATTTTGTACCAGATTACCATGACGCAACATTACTCCGCTACCGGAGGATTCTCCGATACATCATTTCATGCGCAAATAGGGACCTCTACATCCACCCATCATGCGCGAGAAATCTGACAATGACCGACATGGTCGATCATTCATCACGCGACTCACGAAGCCCCAGTTCCTTCATCTTCGTTTGAAGGCTCTTTCGGGAAATCTTCAAGAGTCTCGCTGTGTGCGTGACGTTGCTGCCCGTCTGCTGCAAAGCGCGCAAAATCAAATCGCGCTCAATCTTCGCGGCCGCTTCACGAACGAGCTCCTTGAGTCCGACCTCTCCGCTCGCGGCAGGTTCGTCATCATCGGTCGCGCTATCGTCGCCTGCTTCGGACTCCGGCGTGGGCGCTCGGAGCAATGGGCTCTGCGAAATCGTGGAGTGCGTCGCGCGCAAATCAGGCGGCAAATCGCCGTGGTCGATTCGCTCTCCATCACAGAAAAGAGTGCATCGCTCGATCACATTTTCGAGCTCGCGGATGTTGCCCGGCCAACCATGATTGAGCAACACATCCATCGCAGCGTCAGTGACGCCAATCAGACTCTTTTTGTGGAGACGCTCTCGGAAACGAAGAACGAAGTGTTCAACCAGAAGGGGGATATCACTCCTGCGCTCTCGGAGAGGTGGCAATCGAACTTGAACGACGTTCAATCGATAATAGAGATCTTCTCGAAAACGCTGCTCTTTGATCTCTTCGGCGAGATCTCGATTCGTTGCTGCCACGAGCCGCACATCCACGCGGATGGTTTTCACCCCCCCCACGCGCTCGAACTCCTGCTCTTGGATGGCACGCAGTAACTTCACCTGCATATTGACAGGAATCTCACCGATCTCGTCGAGAAACAGGGTGCCGCCATGGGCAAGCTCGAAGCGCCCTGGCTTGCTGGTCACCGCGCCTGTAAATGCACCTTTCTCGTATCCGAACAGCTCACTCTCGATGAGATCACGAGGAATTGCTGCACAGTTGATCCGAATGAAGGGTTTGTCGCGGCGAGACGAATGTTCATGCAAGGCGCGCGCGATCAATTCTTTGCCTGTTCCACTCTCGCCCGTGATCAGCACGGTGCTCGGAGTGTCGGCCACTTTGTCGATCACCGAATAAACTTCCACCATCGGCTGGGATTGGCCGATCAGTCGATATCTCCCGCGCTCGACTGGACCCGCACCGAAATGAGACGACGCGAAGTCTCTTTCGGTGAGCTCCACCGTGCGCGCGGCTTTGTCGACGACGTGCTTGAACTCATGCCGATCGAAGGGCTTGGTGACGTAGTCGAAGGCACCCAGCTTGAGCGCCTCGACGGCCGTGTCGACGGTGCCGTGGGCGGTGATGATGATCACCGGTAGCTCGGGCTTGTTCTCGACCACGCGCTTGAGCAACTGCATGCCGTCGAGCTTGGGCATCCGCAGATCGCTGATCACCAGATCGACATGATGATCCGAGAGCATTGCGAGGGCCTGCTCTCCATCTTCGGCGAAAAGGACATCGTAACCGTCACGCTGAAGTTGAGCCCCGAGAACACGTCTCAGATTGGCCTCGTCATCGGCGATCAGAATCTGCTTTTTTTCGCGCATGGAATCCACTTCATCGGTCGACACAACCACGTTCGGCGTGAGGACTCGGTCGGTCATCGCCGAGCCCCGAGCACAAAAAGACCGCGACCTCGCGCGCACCTGGCGCGCCTGCGGCGATCTCATCGTGGCCTCTTCCAGGGATCGTCGCCACTGCATGACCCAAACGATCTCCCGCCCCCTGTCCGGAGTGGAGAAGCACAGAACGTCGTGCACCCACCCGTTCGAGGGCTCCGCTCTCACCCGCCAGCGCGAACACGGCACCCGCCATGAGATTTCCCGACGGGCTCGCGTTCGGTGCGCCGGCGATCAGATCTGCGACCCCGTCGCCATCGACATCTCCGATCGCGAGTGCAGTACCCAGCCCGATGGGCCCGTCATCACAAGAAATCTCTTCATCAGACACATCCGCACAGGTGATCGTCGACGCAGGCGTGGGTTGAATCGCGTCGCCGCACCCGGCATGACTGCCAATCAGATCAGCTCCTCGAAAGAGGTACATGCTCTGCTCACTGGAATCGATGCTCATGCCGACCGCGAGGTCGGGTGAACCGTCGGCATCGAGATCGCCGAACGCGAGAGCCGCTCCAAAGCCCGAAGGGCCTTCGATGCACGCATGATTCGTGACATGGACATCCGACATCGAATCGACTTCGATGCTCGCCACGATCACACGATCACCATCCGCATCGATCGCACGAACCGCGAACAAAATCGCATTCTCCGAGAGAGGCTTCGCCGCGAGGCTCGACCCCATACGTCCTCCAGGAGGCGCATTCATCGCGCTGAGATCGATCCGAATCGGCACACTGGCTCCGCTCGGCAGTCGATAGACGGCTCCATCCCCGAGGTCCGCCGCGGGTGCGCCAAACAACGCCACCCCGACAGGGTGACGCGGCGTGACGATGCCCGCGGATGAAGCTCCGAAATCTTCCCCGAGAGGTCCGAGGACGGTTTGAAACGTCGGCTGCTGATCTTCGCACCACACCTGGGTCTTCCCCGAAGAACGCGAGGGCACTGCGACACACCCATGAAAGATGGCCCCGCCCACGGTCCACTCGGGAAAGGCCGCCATCGACACGCCATGTCCAGGATCACATTGCCCAAATTCACATGCCGTGAGAACCGCACCACCCCCAAGACGCAAACGCGCCTCGTCGCGATCGAGCCCTTCGTAGACGGGGTAAGAATAAAACCCCGAATCCGTTTCGTTCGTCGCCCCAGCGACCACCACCCGAGAGGCGCGATCACCACCAAGATTCGCTTCGTACGCGGTGAGCACGCTCCCGAACGCCGCAGCGCCCACACCTCCAGGTGACGAAATCACCACCACGGGCGCTTCTGCGCGCAAGGCATCCCATAAAGTCGGATCGCAACCGAGTGATGCAAGCAGAAGGAAGACCAGGAAAAATCGCTTTCGAGCTCCCATCAGAATCGCCCTCCGATGGCGCCGCCGAAAGCGCCGGCGCGCGGATCGAGCATCGGGGCAAACGCCCAATCACGTGGTTCGAGCAGTGTGCCTTCAGAAGGAGGCAAGGAATCTTCGAACATGTAGTACGTGCCGAGTGCCGCGAGCACGGCCGCCAACGCGAACGCAGAATCGGCGCCGATGGAGAGATAGATGCCGTGATCGAGACGTGGGTCGTGACTCGCGAGCCGACCCGCCGCTTGCTCGCGCTGCAACGTACCTCGCAGTTCATCGGAGATGACCGCCAATGCGATCCCGCCGCCAAGCGAAAGCGCCGCCGCACTCATCGCCACCCAAGCACCCCCTCGACCCACCGCAGGCCGGAGACGCACACGCACTGGCGTCAGTTGCCCGCGCCGAACATCGATCGTTTGCTCGAACGCCTTCATCCCATCGGCTTCGACTTTGATTGTATGGGCTCCCGCATCCACCTGACCTTCGTAGGGAACCGTGCCCACGCGCTCACCATCGATCGAGACGTTGGCCCCTCGAACATTTCCGATCACCCGAACGCGCCCATAGAGGACCCGCTCGAGTGCCGCTTCGACGAGAACCTCCGAACCGATCCCGACTTCGACCTCTCGTTCCACAGGCACATAGCCTGGCCGTTCGACCCAGATGCGATGAGATCCAACCGGAATGGGCCCTTCGAACGGGCTTTGGCCTCGTGGACCTGCTTCGCGATCGTCGACGAAGACGAGCGCTCCCGGCACGCTCGCGACGACCCGCAGATATCCGAGAAATTCACCTTGGCTGAGATTGACGATCACCACGTAGACCTTGCCCGGCTCTACATCGATGTCTTGCTCGGCCACATTGAAATCAGGATGCTCGATACGAATCCGGTATTCGCCCTGGTCGAGCGTGTGTGAGAACGGTGAAGGGCCCGACGCGATGCGTTCGCCTTCCCTCAAGATCGTCACCCTCGCACCTTCAGGATCGGTTCGAACCGAGACGAGCGACTTGAAATCTCGCGGAAGCGATTCAGGAGGTGCGCTCGCCACATCCGGTTCGGGCACCGAAGACGTCGAGGCTTCTTCTTCCGAAGAGGCTTCCAGCGCTTCTCGCGCAGCGCGACGCGCTTCGATCGCTGCACGAAGAGTCGCGATCCGCTGCTCCACCGTCGCAGCATCGGACGCATTCGGATCTCGTTCGAGATAAAGCTGGAAGAAATCCAGCGCGCGCCCAGGCTGCCCCGCGTTCTCGTACGCGACACCGGCATTGTAGAGAAACGCGCTGAATGGTTGAGCCTCGTAAGCGGCTTCGAACTCCGTCGCGGCCTCTCCGAATCTCCCTTGGAGATAATACGCCTGACCCTGCTCCATATGCGCTCGGGCCACTTCGATCGGCGGACGTTCGTCTTGAGCGGAGGCGAGCTGCACATCCATCACGACGCACGCCGCAACCAAGGCGAAAACCTTTGTGGTGAAAATTCGGTAGGACAAGCGCTTCGAATCTTACACGAAAATCGCGCAGGTCTCAGTCGACGATCGCGAAGTGCAACTCTCGTCGCTCCTCACCGCGCAATACGACGAGGCTGAGCTCGCTTGCGACAGCGAGAGACGACCACACGGTAAACGCATCTTCAGGCCTTTCGATCACAAGACCGTTGACCGCGACGAGTGTGTCGCCCACATCGAGATCGATCCCTTCGAAGAGCTGCTCGTCACGCAACTCGGTGAGGCGGAAGCCAACGAACCTGCCCTCACGAACATCCGCCTCGGTCGAGACTCTCTGCAGAAAAGATCCCGGACCATCCTCGAGCACTCGGTCGAGGACTGCACGATGAATCACATGTTCTCGGTCGGTGATGTGAGAGGGCACCTCGCCCACCCGTCGCTCTTCCGATGCGGAACGAGTCGATTGTGTACCACCACAACCAAGCGCGAAGACGATCGCGAGACAGACAAACCAACGCATGATGCCGAGCTAACCGAAAAGCATCACTCGGTCCAGAAATGGGCGTGACTTCAAAGTTCTCCGCGAAGACACTTCACATGCATCATCACGTCCTGGGCCACTTCGTCCACGGGTCGATCCGCGGATACGTGGACGATTCGCTCTCCAGGAAAATGCGAGTCGATGTCGCGATAGAAAGCCGCGAGTTTCTTTTGTAAGTCGAAATCATCGAAGATTTCGCGGGCAGACTGCCGCGCCCCGCGCCTCTTTGCGGAGACTTCATCGGGCGCATCGAGAACGATCGTGAGATCGGGCCTGCGCGCATGCCGGTTGAGCTCCTTGACCCACTGCACCGCCCCAGGATCGCCGCCCGCGGTGACCGACTGATACGCGACCGAAGAGTGATAATAACGATCGCTCAACACCGTCACGCCATCCATCAAGTTCGGCACGATCGATGATTCCAGATGATCCATTCGATCGGCCGCAAACAAAAGCGCCATCGTCGTCCACGACGGAGGCCTTGGCCCATGGAGGCCCGGCACGACCATCCGTCCTGTGAGAATCTGTCGGATCTGAACGCCTATCGGGCCGTCGCTCGGTTCACGTGACGTGTGCACCGGCAACCCACGCGCCCGCAATCCCTCGGCCAGATGGCGGGTGTGCGTGGTGGAGCCAACGCCGTCGATGCCTTCAAGGACAATGAAAAGTCCCTCGATCATAATAGGAAATCTTAGCACGAGAGCGTGCTCACCGTGGAGCCCGTTCTGCACATGCACGCCGCGCGATCAAACGTGCGATGGGCGCCATCACAGACTCGAAGCTTGGCTCACAAATGGATTGCACCGTGGCACGCCCAACACCGAGACCCGCCGCGACACGCACGAGCCTTCGTGGAGGAAAAGCCAGTCTTCCTTCTCGCCTCGAACATGATGCAAAAAGACGCTCCGGGTTCTCGGGATCGAGGCGCTCTTGCATTCGAGGGTCTTCGAGCATCGCTTGGAAATCTGCCGCGTTGGGCGTCTCGGTCGCCAGATCGCCAGGAAGGCCCGCAATGACCGACAGCGTGACCAGATCGGGCCTTCGCGCGCGCAAGGCGAGAAGACCATCGATATAGCGATCCTCAGAAAAGAGCGCGCGAGGGAACGTCGAGCAGCGCAGATTCAACCCCGTACCGCCATAACGAGTCGATTCTGGGTTGAAGAGCTCGGGATCGAGGATCGAGCAGTCGTCTTCGTCGGTCACGATGATGACAGAGAGCAAAGTGTCATCTCGAATGAAGCCTGCATGCGCTCGATCGCCATGGCCTTCACCCGAAAGAAATGTCGGCGGCACGTAGGAAGGTGAGGTGTAAGACGTGGGGGTCTGAGGTGAAAGCGCCTTGAGCCATGCTTCGAGCGGTTGTTCGACCCCACAACCATCCCCCCCAGCTTGAAGCAAGCATGAGAGATCATTCACCGTTGAGCTGGGTGAGTCCGATGCAAATTGCAAGAACTGCGGATATGGCCCCGTGCACGTTTCACCCGCACTCGTCGTTCGCAACCTGCCATCCTCGCCGAGCTCCGAGCATGACGGAAGCGTATGTGAACCGACGCCCATGTCCGTCGTGATCACGCCCACTCGAAGATCCACGATGGGATCCATCAACATCTCGATGAAACCGGGGAGCGCGCGGGCCAGATGTGCTTGCGTTTCGATCATCGATGGCGAATCGTCGATCACGAACAAAAGATCGACATCCGAACTCGCGATGCACGCGCCGGGCGGCTCTCGAAAGCCACCATCGGCGGTTCGGCCCCCAGCATCGGTGCCGCCTCGAGGCGCAATCGTGAAATCGCGGTAGCACCCGATGAGCACCGCGCCCCACAAGCACACGATCGCCCAATGCACCTTCATGGAGGGATACGTCCTCCGCATTCGATGCTCGGTGCTCCTCCAAGCCGACACACGGCCTCTCTTGCCATGCGCGCGTTCGCGCCGCTCGGGGCTTCTTCGAGATAACGCAAATAAGCGTGTTTCGCCGCTTCTGGGTCGAGGCGCACGCGCTCGTGAAGACGGGCGAGCGCGATGATGGCGAGGTGCCCGAGGGGTCGATCACGACCGAGCATCGCGGCGCGCTCATAAGCCGAAACGGCTTGCTCCGCGGAACCCGAGGCTTGAAACGAATCGCCCATCAGCATTTCGGCTTCGATTCTCACATCGATCGGCGCATCCGATGCGCGCACGAGGGCCGTGAGCAGCGTGCGCGCCTGTGCATGCTCCCCTCGCTCGAGCACCTCCCGCGCAGACGCGAGGCGCTCCGTCGCAGGAATCGCCGGTGGAGCCGTGCCGGGCGGAACAACGGACTCGACGCGTGTGCGCGGCGCGGGAGCTCTCGCTTCACCCTGTTCAGCAGGAGTCTCGGCCTGTGCAGCGCTCACGTCCCCCACGGAATTCACTTCGGTTGAAGAGGACGTTTCTTCATGTCCGTTCACCACGGCCACGCGCTCTCCCGCATGCACGAGAACCGCCTCGGCGCGTCGTTCATGGGGCATGATGCGCACCACCCCTTCACGCACCGAGACCTGCGTCTCCTGCCCCGAGATTCGTACCGTGAACTCGGTGCCGACGACTTCGACGCGCGCATGGGGCGTTTCGATACTCAAATGCTCACGCCCTCGCTCGCTCGGATGGAAAGCGACATCGATGCTCCCCCGTTGAAGCTCGACTTCGACGTGCTCGCGCTCGAGCGCCGTGAACCGCATCGTGGTCGGCGCCCCACCCACCATGACGTGGGCTCCGAACGCCTGCACCACGGCATGCTCAGTCGCTCTCACTTCGAGCATTGCCCCTACGCCGATCGTCCCCTGCTCGACGCTCGCCCCAGTGCGTTCGAAATGAGCGAGCTCATTCACATCGGGACGAAACAACCATGCCGCGAGCGACGCCGCTGAAAGAGCGAACGCACCCGCCCACGCGAACCTCAGACCGTGTTGCGTACGAATCCGAGGCTTTTCTTTCGAATGGCTCATGCCCTCGATCACACGTCGCTCGATTCGAGCCCGACGAAGCTCGTCCAACGCAGGCGGCGAGGCCTGGAGCGCTTCTGCCACCCGTGCGCTCCCATCACGCCGCGTCATGATCGTCTCCTTTCGCGCCGTGGGATCGTCTCGACTCATGCCCGATCGACGCCAAGACAGCGTCGAGGCGCTTGCGACACGCCACCAGACGCGCGTGCAACGTCGAGATTCCAGTGCCCGTCATGCCCGCGACTTCGGCGAGAGTATGCCCCTCGACTTCATGCAGAATGAAGACAGTCCGTTGTTCGGGGGTGAGCCGTGCGAGCGCCCATTCAGCGAATTCGCGCGAGTCGTGCACATCGTCGGGACGCGCCGAAGCACGGCCGAGACCCACCATGTCCCCAAGTCGCCGCCAGCGCGAACGACGCCAGCGATCGCGCGACTGATCGAGCGCGCGACGGGTCGCGATGCCGATGAGCCACGTCGACGCCTTCGAGCGCCCATCGAAGCGGGCTGCTCCATCGAACGCCGCGAGAAACGTCTGTTGGACGACATCTTCGACATCGCCATCGGTCGACCCGAGAATCCGCGTGACCGTCCGAAACACACGGTCCACATGGGCGCGATAAAATTGTTTGACCGCCGCTTCATCACCCATCGAAGCGCGCATCAAAAGGGTACGCTCGTCATCATCGTCCGCCACAGCTTCGTCAACGCTTGGGTTGCCTTTCGAAGCTCCGCCTTCGAGCACTCGCATCGCGACATCCCGTTTCACATCGAAGGGTCGTTCGAGCAGGGCCCAAATTCCAAAGCGCTCTTTTTCGAGACGAATCATGGACGTAACCTGATGGAGGTGGTGGCCCAGAGGGTCGCGATGTCCTCGAGCAAGACGACCTGCCCCATGCGAATGAAACGGGCTGGATTCACCACGAAATCCACGCCCACTTCGAGCACGATTTCAAAAGGTTCTGCAAAGACCCACGCGAGCTCCAAGCTCCCGCGGAGCCCGAACGCCGTGACCGTCTGTGATTCGGGAGGCAGATGCGCGACGACATCCTCCTCCACCCACGCACTTCCGAAGCGGGTCAACACGCCCACGGTCAGGCCTGGCACGAAATCATCGAAGCGAAAAGGCCGAATCTGGAGCCTCATGCCCAAATTGATCGGTCGATAACGCACGATTCGATCGTCGCTGGGGCTGGGATGTTCCTCAGGGAAAACAGGCAAATCTCCCTCGAGCACGAGACAACTGAGCTCCACACACAACCCCACGCCGACGCCTGGCCCGAGAAGAACCGTGTTTCTCGCGGTCGAAAAGCCCACCAATGCGCGGAGATAAATGGTGGGGCGCGCAATGGGCTCGACGCGCTGACGCACTCCGAAAAGACCACCTTCGGGTTCGAGATACACGAAGCTCACCCGTGCACCACCCACGGCACCAGGACCTTCCGCGCGTGGTGGTGGTCCAGCGATCGCCGCATCGCGCAACGCCTCGATCGTGAGGCCGATCGCACGCACCGACGCATCGGTGCCCGCAGGCAAATCGACCCGGCTTTCATAGACGAAGCCGCCAGGACCGACGAGCACCACCACGACCTCGGGCCCCTCACGGACGATCGCCACCTGCGATGCGAGCACGGCCTGAGGCAAGTCCCGTGGCGGAGATGCGCCAACCTCGACCGAAAGACCTGTACGCACGTGCAGCATCCTTGCGACGCGCTCGGTCAGACTCCGAAGCTCTGGGACTGGCCTCAGCGTGAGCCCAGCGGCTGGGTCGAGCTGATTCGAGCGCTGAGGCTCATCGGCTCGAGCGCGCAAACACACGAGGAGCACGAAGAGGACGATCCACGCTCTTCCGAGCTCACGCATGTGGGCGGACAAAATAACACAAAGGACCACGTGCGACCGCACGTGGTCCTTCGTTTTTCAGTTTCGTCAGAACTTGTAGGTGATGCCCAGACGCGGATAGATGCGGAAATCGAGCTCATCCTCGACGAATCCGCTCAGCATACGACGATGATCGCTCGTCTGAGCGAGTACGCCCTCGAAGATGACCCAAATATTAAAATTCGGGCTCAACACGAAGTCCACCGCACCGCCGAGACGCAGTCGAACCATGTCTTGGCGATCACATTGCAACCGAGACGTGACCCTGCAGATCTCCCCACCTTCCCCGTTGAGATCGGCCCATGCGCCCGAGTTCCGCGCGCTCGCTGCATACTCATCGCTCGAGACATCGAAACCAAGCCAGAGCGTCACGGTCGCGATCGGCTCGAGGAGCAACGACATGAGCCCTTCGACCGAGAAAAACGCGGTATTGACCGGATAATCGTACCTCATCCCACCGGCCAACACTTCGGGACGCTCTTCTTGATGGCGATTCATCATCACGGATGGGTCGTATTGAGGCGCACCCACCGAGATGCTGGGACCGATTCCGCCGCCGAAACGAGCTTGTGCACCGAAGGCGAGCTGTCGGAGCACCCGTCCACCGAATCGAACTCGCCCTTCGAACTCGGTGATCCGGCCGAAGGTGCGAATCGCGAAGCCCGCGTCGAAGAGCTCGTGCAGACCGATCGAGAGACGCAACTCGCCGAGATAAGGCCAACCGACCGATGCATCGAGCATCGGGTGGTTCATCGCGATCGGAAGCGCCGAATGGGTCGTGCCCTCGGCCGCCGCTTCTTCACTCGAATCGCGAAGGCGTGCGTCGATGAGAATCGCCCCTTCTCCATGGGTGACGAGCATTTGTTGGCGGTAGGTCTCATAGCCTTCGGCCGCCACCTCGAAGACGTGATCGCCCACCGACACACGACCTTCGTAGGGCACCTGACCGACTTCGCGCCCATCGATCAAAAGGACGGCGCGACCTTCGACATCTTCTTGCAGCGTGACGCGCAGGGCCACCGCAAGCGGCTCGAGCGTGATCTGGCGATCACACGAATCCCCTTCGGGCGCACCGGGCACCGTCGAACACGTGAAGCTCACCTCGGCATGTCCCTCGGCGCGCACGACCACGGCATGCGTTCCTGGCTCGGGTTGATTGACGACGAAGGGCGCCGAGCGCTCCTCCCCATCGACCGTGATGCGCGCGCCAGACACGTTGGACACGACAATATTGATCCGTCCGGGCGGGCCGAGCTCGGCTTGAAGCTGTGCATCGACCGAGGTCGTTTGTCCCGCTTGCACCTGAACTTCGGTGCGGAACGGACGATGTGAAGGCGCGATCACCTGAACCACGTAGTTGCCTGGAGCAAGACCTTCACGCGAGAAGGCCCCGACCGGGAGCGGCTGCCCGTTGATCCGCACCTCGGCGCCCGGCACATCCGTGATCACCGCAATCGATCCCGTCGAAGCCTGCTGCGCGCGCAGCGTCGCGTTCACCGTCGCGCGTTGACCCGCCTGCACGAGCACCTGTTGCGTGAAGGGTCGCATCCCTTCCCCTTCGGCGCGGATCTCGATTTGATGCATGCCCGCCGGCACATCATCGATCACGGTGGTCGTCGTGCCTCGCGGCTGTCCATCGAGCGTGATCGCGGCCCCCTGCACATCGGCCGTGACCAGGATGGATCCCGTCGTGGGCGCAGCTCGTTCGAGCAATGCCGTCACGCGCACGACTTGCCCTCCCTGCACCTCGACCCATTGCTCGAATGGGTTCCACTCTTCGCGAATGACTTGGACTTGATGACGTCCGGGCGCGAGATTCTCGACGCGAATCGGAAGCGAGCCGAGGGTCCCCCCCCCGACCGGCTGTCCATCGATGCGCACCTCGGCGCCCCTTGCGCCATCATTTCCAGCGCTCACCTCGATCGTGCCCAGGGGCCGCAATACAGCACGGAACGTTTCACGACGACGACGCACCGTCACCGTGAGGCGTGCCTCTTCGTAATTCGGCATCCGGAAGATCAGCGTATGTGCCCCCGCAGGAATACGAACCGCGGAGAGCGGCGTCGACCCGAGGGGCGTACCATCGGGCGAATCGAGGTATACGGTCGCCCCCGGCGGCACGGATTCGACATTCACTGGAATGCCGCGCTGGGCCTCGGCCGACGAAACCAAAGAAAACTCCCCAATCACAACCGCGAACAGCAGAATTGCGAATAGGGACAACGTACGAAAAATCACCATTCCGCCTCCAGGAATCGCGACAACTGCGCGCTTCCTGCATACCCGGATGCGGCTCTCGGAAGCAAGCACACATCACGGTCTGTTCGCTTTTAAGAGTCGAAATCCTGATTGCCAATCGCGCGAAAGTATGATTGGCGTGCTCAGGCAGCGGTGGCAATCGACTCTTCTTCCGAAGCGGGCGCGCCTTCGAAGAGCGTGGCGCCTTCTTCCTCTTCTTTCCGCGCGCGACGCGGACGACGCGGCGTATTCACGCTCTGAGCGTCCCGTTCGCGCTTGGCCTGCGGCGCGGAGAGCAGCTCGATGTGCTCGCGCAACTCGGGCCTGGTCTCGACGAACACACGCGCATATGCGAGCCCGAGCTGCGCTTTCTTCGTGAGCGCAGCCACCTGCTCGGACACCCTCTCACGTGCGTCCTGAAGCGCGAGCTCGGCCGCTTCGAGCGCGGTTTGTGCGTCGAGCAGCTCGCCTTCGGCACACTCGAGCACGGCGCGATCGAGCTCAGGAAACTGCACGTCGGCCAAGGGGCCACGGTAAAGATCGATGATCTCGCGAGCGAGAGAAGGAACTGGGTCGCGATCGGGCACGAGAACCTCCGCTTGAACAAGCTGAACTTTTGTTCAGATATGAATACGAGATGAGGATGGGGTCTTGCAAGAGGAATTTCGGACGAAGCATGTCCTTCGTCGGGCATCATGCTCGGCATGTCACGCGTCACTCATTGGTTCTTGGTCTTCGCGCTTCTCGGATGCGGCAGCTCGCAGTCGAGTGAATCCTCTTCGCCGAACCCAACGACGGAAAGGGAAACGGAGACGCAGCCACGAGAGGAAGAGGCGATGCCCGAAGTGCCTGAAGCAACCTTCACCCCTGCGAGCGACGAAGAGCTTCGCGTGCTGTCGCGAGCGAACGATTTCGGCTTCGCGCTCTATCAACAGCTGCGCACGCAACCGGGCAACCTCGTCGTTTCGCCGGCGAGCATCCACATCGCGCTCGGTATGACGTATGCGGGGGCACGAGGGGAGACCGCGACGGAAATGGCGCGTGTGCTTCGTTCGGAAGGCCCGAGTGAGTCGCTCCATCGCGCCTATGGCACTGCGCTTCGCGCGTGGAACGACACCGAGACTGCGACGCTGCGGGTGGCCAATCGTATTTATGCAGAGCAGACAGCGTCACTCGAATCAGACTTCGTCGCATTGACGAGAGACTCTTATATGGCGCCGATTGCAGCGGTGGACTTCATCCATGCGCCCGAGCCTGCACGCGCGGAAATCAATCGTTGGGTGGCCGAGCGCACTCGAGATCGTATTCGCGATTTATTGCCTGCGGGCTCCATTCTCTCTCTGACACGCCTCGTACTCGCCAATGCTGTTTATTTCAAAGGCACTTGGCAGACGCAATTCGAATCGAATCGAACGAACCCGGACACATTCTATTTGGAGAGCGGCGGCACACCGAGCGTGCTCATGATGAACGCGCGCTCGCGCTTCGCGTGGGCGAGACATCGTGATGGAGTGCGAATCCTCGAGATGCCTTATGCCGGCGGTGAGCTCAGCATGGTGTGGCTTCTTCCCGAAGCGCGGGACGGCCTCGCCGAGCTCGAGCGCAATCTGTCGTCCGAATCACTCGAGCGATGGCGCGGTGCGTTGAGGGAAGTCGAAGTCGAAGTGAAACTTCCTCGCTTCCGGCTCGAACCGCCGACGATCGCGCTCTCGGATTCGCTCAAGGCCATGGGGATGAATCTCGCGTTCGATCCTCATGCGGATTTCACGGGGATCGCGAACCTTCCTGATGGTCTTTATATCTCTGACGTGTTTCATAAAGCCTTCATCGAAGTGAACGAGGAAGGCACTGAGGCTGCGGCTGCGACTGCCGTCGTCATGATGACTCGGGGCGCGCCGTCCGCTGCGGCACCCGAGCCACCACGATTCATCGCAGATCACCCATTCCTCTTCGCGCTCATGGATCGCCGCACCGGGACGGTGCTTTTTCTAGGACGGGTGACGGACCCTCGTTGAGAGCACGGCTCAGCGGGGCTGATATGTGCCGCCAAGAATGGCGCACAGCTCTGCTGCGTCTGTTTCGCTGCCGTAAAGCAGCATGGTCCCACTCTCGATGACGCAGGTGCCAACTTCATTCGAAGGACATATGCCAAATGTAAATGTACCGCCAGATGAACATACCTCGTCGTCGTCAGTAAGCACACATACCTCAGGGTCGTCCGAACGGCACCCTGTTCTCCCGACAACACATCGCGCGCCAACACACGTCAGCCCTGTCGCGCAATGATTGCCCGTCGAGCACGCCACCCCTTCTGTTCCGCACAGGACTGTCTGGCAGCGGTTCGTGATCGTATTGCACGATGTGCCGGCCACAGCGGCGCATTGACCATCATCGACACATGGAACTTCACTCACGCAGGCGGACGGCACGGGCGGGCCTGCGTCAGGATCGGAAGGAATCCTTCCTGTCTGACATGCCGTCGTCGCATCGGTCAACGCGCGGCTGCAACCTGCCGTATCGCCGGCGCCACAACGAAACACGCCGCCAGTCGTCACACGATATTCGCAGTTGCCGAGATCGTCGCACCACGTGTCGATCGAGCCCGCGCCCGGCGGACACTGGGTCGAGCCACGCAGGGTCAGCGGAGCCGATGAAGAACAGGCGACGAGTGTGATCGCGAGGGCGATCACACCCGGAATTACCGACAATTTTGCCATATATAGCCCTGTGGTTCTGAGATTCGAAGCGACAGCGATTCGCTTCTCCGATCCTTTACAGGAATGCGGTTCGGCCCTTTGATATGAGAGACCCATGCTCCTCGCACATCACCCCGACGCGATCGCTCACCTCCGCACGCCCTCCGAGCGGGATCCGTGGCGGGTCCTCGTCAGCGGATGCCTCGCAGCATGGCCTTGTGGCGTGAAAGGCGACGACAACGGACTTGGCGCCGTGCTCGGCGACTTGCTCTCGCTCCCCACCCTTCGCGCGCTTCCGTTCTGCCCCGAGCAGCACGCACTCGGCACACCACGAACGATGCCGGACCTGCATGGCGGTGACGGAGTCGATGCGCTGCTCGGCCGCGCGCGGGTCCTCGACGAACACGGTGAAGACCTCACCGAAAAAATGCTCGCGGGTGCGCGCGCGATGCTCGACTTCGCACGGGCAAACGGGAGCGAGCTCGCCATCCTCACGGACATGAGCGCGGCGTGCGGCAGTCAGGTGATCTCGGAAGGATGTCGACTCGTGCCGATCCGGAAATTCCAGAAAGGAGTCGGCGTCGCAACGGCGCTCTTGCTCGACGCGGGGATTCCCATCGTCAGTCAACGCGACTTCCGTACACTCGCGCGTCTCCGAGCTCGCCTCGATCCGGGTTATGTCGCGCCCTGCGATCTACGCGACCACCACGAACATCCTTGGACGCTCGAACACCTTCCACATCCGCACCCACGCGCATGACGTTCTTCCGAACGTCATGGAGCACAAACAGAACACTCGGAGGCAGGAATCGACCCCGATGGACACGACCCGCAAGCATTGACCTCCACCGGTCCACCACAGCACGCTTCGCCAAGATCCATGCGACACGTGGGCATGAAGGGAGGCGCCTCGTCGGATGTGCCGGCATCGGATGGAAGAGGAGGAAGTGGGCGAGGCGCTCCCGAGGAAGCAAACTCATTGCACAATCGTTCGCGAATCGCACCCGAGGGACATTCGTTCGTGCACGGATCCGCCGCAACGACATCCCCGCAGCACCCCGAACCGTGATCGATTCGGCAGTAAGGAATCGGATCCATCACTCCTCCATCGAGAGGCGGCGGCGCGGGTCGGCTCGTTGGACATCCACACGCAGGTACGTGTGCGGAGCATGCGCCTTCCGAAATCGCGCCCTCCGGACAACCTCCACACCGCAATGCGGGCACTTCGACACCGCAACACGCGTCACCACGATCTTCGAAACAGCGCTCCGCCGGAAGTGGTACCCCAGCACCGCCATCAGGCGGCAAAAGCGCGATGTCACGATCCGATGCGCAGGGCTCGGAGCAGCCACTCGTTCGACACTCCCGCGCTTCGATCATGCCCGATGGACAGCTCTCACAGATGGAGATCAAAGCCCCTTCGGAACCACAGCAACCAAGGCTGTCGTGTGGAAAGCACAGCTTGGTCTCTTCACATCGATTGGGCTCATGATGCGAACCAAAGCAGCCCGCGAGAATGAATGAGACGAATGGAAGAAACGCGCTCGTTCGTGCCAGTGTGTGCCGCGTGGTGTGCATGTCTTGGTATACAGCAATTTCTGAACCAACAGGATATTCTTCAAGGTAACGAAGCCATATTGGCTTGGCGCTGAATCTGCAGAGGGCTTGTTCGCCATGAAGTGGAAGACATGGGTGGGCTTGTTCGTGGGCGTGATTGCGCTCGGGGGATGCACCGAGACGGTTCATCCATCACCGCTTCGAATCAATGAAATCGTCGCCGACAACGAAGGCGTGTGGGTCGACGAATCGGGGGAAACCGAAGATTGGATCGAGCTCGTCAACGTGAGTGACGAACGGATTTGGCTCGATGAATACGCCTTGTCCGATCGACGCAACGAAATGACGTGGCTCCCCGCCATTCCCCTTGGCCCCGGAGAACGCATCATCTTCTTCGCTGATGACGAAATCGAAGAAGGCGATCGGCATCTTCCATTCAAGCTCTCTGCCGAGGGCGAGACACTCTATCTGCAAGATCGCGAAGGCCATCTTCATGACTCCGCGACATGGAATTCACTCGCCATGGATCATGCGTTCGCGCGCTTCCCGGATGGAACAGGAGAAATGAGTGTGTGTCGCTACACGAGTCCTGGGCGTGACAATGGCGATTCGTGTCATCCCCCTTCGAGGAATCCTCTCGAGGTCGAAGAGTTCGAAGCCTTCGAGTGGCCAACTCCGTTTCCGCCTTCCGAAGGTCCCCTCGCGATCACCGAGATCGCGCTCGTCCCCGCATCGTTCATCGAGCTCCTCAATGATTCGGAGGAGCGAGTCACACTCGCGGATTACGAAGTGCGCATCGCAGCACAACCGCCGGGTGCACCCGCTCCAGACATCACCGCGGGGATCGCGCTCGAATGGCCGGTGAGCACGCTCGAACGCGATCAGCGCATCGTCTTGCCCGTCACCGAGAGCGATCTCGAAGTGCTCGCTTCTTCATTCGAAGGTGTCGTCACACTCTTCGAGCGTGCGAGTGGACGCGCGCTCTTGCGCGTGGATTTCACTGCGTGGCCGGAGAATGCGGTGCTGGCCCGCGTGTCCGAAGGGCGCGGACCGCTCGTTTTTTGTGAAGGTGAAACGCCAGGCGCGCCCAATGACGCGTGTGTCCCGATCGACAGGCGCGAGATGGACGGCCGTCTTCGCAATCTGCGTATGGCGTCCGATTTCGAAGCGCTCGCAGCCGGAGGAACCGAAATCGGATTGCGAGCCGTCAAAGTCGTGATCGACATGGAAGCGGGCGATGTCGTTCATTTCCTTGGTTCAGAGAGATGGGATTTGCACTACACGTTCGTGCGAGAAGTGATCGAGGGAGAGCCTCATCTCGATCGGTGCGATCCCGAGCAGAATGAGCTCTTCACGCGAGGCTGGTACACGTTCAGCGATGAGCAGTATCAACCCATCGAAACTCGTCGATATCTGCTCGCGACCTTGGTCGAATACGCAGCCACGGGGCATCGAACGATCGAGTTCGAGACCGGCGACCGCATCAGTCCGGCCCAGATGGAACGCGCCTTTTTCGCGATCACATCGCACGTATGGTCTCCGCGCGATTGGTCGATTCGTTCGCTCAGCGCGGAACAAAGCCGAAAGCTCCGAAGAATCGAGGGGCGTGTTCCGATCATCGGGTCGAACGCGCCTCTTCGTGATTTGGTCCTTCAGCCCTTGTCGCCGGGCGTGGGATTTGGTGTGCTGCGTTGGATCGCCGCCGATGAGCTCACCGATACGCCGCTCGGCCTCGATACCATCGTGGTGACCGATGATGTTCCCGGCGATCTCCCTTTGGTCGGCGGGTTGATCACCGAAACCATGCAGACTCCTCTTTCGCACATCAATGTGCTCAGTCGTGGTCGCGGCACGCCCAATATGGCGCTTCGCGCTGCACGGGAAGATCCGCGGCTCGCGCCTTATTTCGATTCGCTCGTGCGTTTCGAGGTCGATGGAGGTGGATTCCATATCGAACCGGCGAACCTCGCCGATGCAGAAGCGTTTTGGTCCGAACGTCGGCCGAGCGGTCCACGTCTCATCCCCAGACTCGATACGAGCGTGCGCGATTTGATTTCGCTCGATCGCGCAAGCCTGTCTGATCTGCCGTCGATTGGAGCCAAAGCAGCGCAGCTCGCCGAACTTGGACACATGGTCTCGAATCGTCCGATGTGCGCCGGACCGATTCCGATCCCGCGCGATGCGTTTGCGATTCCGATCGTCCACTCGATCGAACATTTCGAAGCGAGCGGTGCTCGCGAGCGACTGACGGAGCTCATGAGCGATCCTGCATTCCGCGCCGATCCACGGGTCCGCGCCGAAGGGCTCGATCGAGTTCGTCAGCAAATCCTCGATCACCCCATCGAACCAACGCTCCTCGCACGCGTGACCGAAGTCGTACGAGATCGCTTTGGAGACGAGCGCGTGCGTTTTCGAAGCAGCAGCAATATCGAAGATCTTCCCCACTTCAACGGCGCAGGGCTCTACACCTCGGTGAGCGCAGAGCTCGATGACCCTGCGCGTCCAATCGCCGATGCGATGCGGATCGTGTGGGCGAGTTTGTGGAATCAACGTGCATACGACGAGCGCGAGATTGCCAATGTCGATCAGACTGCGGCTGCGATGGGGATCCTCGTGCACCTCACGTCTCTCGGAGAGGCCGCCAATGGTGTGGGCGTGAGTCGCAACATCTTCGACCCCACCCGCGGTGATATGTATTATTTCAATCTTCAGATTGGCGAAGCCGGTGTCGTCAATCCCGCGCCTGGCGTGAGCACGGAAGAAATCCTTTATCGATTTGGGCGCGACCCGCGCATCGTGCGCCAAACTCGGAGCAGCCTTACGAGCTTCGACATCTTGTCGGATTCCGAGATCGATCGAGTCGCGTGCACACTCTCTGCGATTCACGACGCATTTCGTCCGCTGCTCGACCCTGAGGGCGAAGCGCGATGGTTCGCGATGGACATCGAGTTCAAGTTCGATCGCGATCGCACGCTGTCCGTCAAACAGGCGCGCCCTTATTCATTTGGGAACATCGAGATTCCAATCGATTGCAGGGAGTTCTGATCCCTCGCTCAAGCTTTTTGAGTGCTTCGTGCTGCCAGGTTCGTCATCTCAGCAATGATTGCCTGGATATCGGCTGCCTGGTGTTGCTTGTTCTTTGATCGTCCATGATTTTTCGATGCAGAGCGTGTCAACGACCAGGCAGCCTCTCACCTGGCATATCTTTCATTTGCGGAGATGAAAGAAGAACCGTCGTGAGTAACCGCATAAATCGAAAAATTCCTGACGATGAGAGCTCGTCCTGATCCCTCGCTCAAGCTTTTTTGACGAACTCGGACTTGAGTTGCATCGCGCCGAAGCCGTCGATCTTGCAGTCGATATTGTGGTCGCCATCGACGAGGCGAATGTTCTTCACCTTGGTGCCGACCTTGAGAGCGGACGAAGCGCCCTTCACTTTCAGATCTTTGATGAGGGTGACTGAGTCACCGTCGTTCAGCTCGTTGCCGAACGCATCTCGCACCACCAAGTCTGTGTCAGACTCTGCGTTGCTTGCCGTTGCAGCCGTCCATTCGTGTGCACATTCGGGGCAAACGAAAAGGCCGCGATCTTCATAGGTGTACGCGGAGTTGCATTGGGGGCATGCGGGAAGGTCGCTCATGGGCCGCTTGTTTCCACGCCCGCAACCAAGGTGTCAAGTCGCGTTCGATGGCGCTATTGGTCTTCCCTCTCGACACGGATCGCAACCCGCATGGAGACCCAATTCAGCATAATAATCGCAAGGGCTCGTGAGCTGTCTCACGCTCTCCACACAGATTTGCGGATGCCGCCCCAATCATCGTCCTAGGAGTGGAGAAACAATGATGAGAACGATTGGGTATGGGCTTGGCTTCGTCCTCGTGCTGATGCTGGGGTGCGATCAACAAGCGTCGATCGGTGAACGGGGTGATGCGGCGGTGACGCACGGCTCGGACGGCGGTGTCACCTGCGATCTCCCGACGTGCGGCAACTACGTATTTCCTCCCAGCCCTCGTCTCGCACGCGTCGTGGAGCGAAGCGCTGGTGGCAGCTCGAGGACCATGCTCGACCTCCGGTACAACTCGATGGGGGAATCATCTCTGATGAAACTTTGTCAGTGTTGTTCACGATTCGGTACACGTACGAAGGAGGCCGGCTCGCGAAGATCGAATCTTTCCGAGATGGTGTTTGGGGTGCCGAAAGGACTCTCTCTTGGGATGGGGATCGCTTTCTCGGCCTTGAGGGCATTTCGTCCAATGATCCCGTCCACTACTCGGAAATGCGCACCTTTGGCGTTCTAGGGGTCGAGTCCATCGAACATCGATATACCAATGCAATGGGGAACACTTCCACGTCGCTTCGTTCGATCATGTATGCAGAGACAGGCACGGTCGACCGTTGGAGGTTGAGCTTCAACGGAGACACGAATGCGGGAGGTGCGGAGCTTTTCTATACATCAGGCCGGATTTCTCGAATCCGCACGACCCGAATCGATTCGCCAGGAGACGAACGGATTTACGAGACCCAGTTGACGTATGACGACAATGGCCGCCTCGCATCCGCCGAGGTTCGTGGAAATAGTGTATTCACGATGACATATACATATTTCTACAATGCATCCGGGTTGATTTCTCGGATCGAGTCCCAGCGAGACGGGCAACCCAGTGACACCCTCGAGCTCACCTACGAGGCAGGCACGGCTCCAAGCATCCAATTCCATCACGCCAGTTTCGTCACCTTGCGCGGTGAAGTCACGCCCGTACTCGGTTTTACGAGCTACGCCATCGGCATCGATGCTGATATCAGCTGGCTGTAACGGATGCGTCGAAAATCGCGTCTGTGCGCGGATTTCGTTTGGCGTCCGTATTGTCGTATCCTCAGCCGTCATCTCCCGAGGACCTCGCATGCGGACCCATCTCTCATTCGTTCTCTTTGCACTCGCTTCGATTCTTGGTGCGCCCACCCTCGCCACCGCCCAAGTCCAGCAGCCACCTCCGGTGATCGAACGCATCGAGCCGACGTCAGGGCCACCGGGAACGGTCGTGCAAATGATCGGACGTTATTTCAGGCCCGAACAGCGCCTTCGGTTGGCCGGCCGCGACGTGGAGGTGCTGACGCGTTTGCCGAACCGCTGGACCTTCCGCATCCCCAGAGACGCGACGAGCGGCCGAATCGGAATCGAAGTGCCCGGTGTGGTCACGACCGTGGGCCCGGAGTTCCGGGTGCTCGCAGCCGCTCCCCCGCCCATCATCGCCGATATCCAACCTCGCATCGCCTCGCCCGGCGCTGAAGTGCGGATCATGGGCGAGAATTTCTCCCCCAGAATCACGGAAAACATCGTGCTCTTCGGGGGTCAGCCGATCGTCGTTCGCAGCGCGACTCCGACCGAGCTCGTCGTGATCGTGCCCCAGGGCGCACAACGTGGTCGCTTGACCGTTCGCGTCTCGGGCACGGGCGAAGCGACGGCCAGCGTCGATCTCGAGATCGGAAGTGGCATTTCGATCGCCAGCTTTTCACCCACGATCGGCGCACCCGGCACCACGGTCACGCTGACCGGGACTGGATTTTCTCCGCGGCGCACACAACAAGCCGTGTATCTCGGCAATACCCCATGCCGTGTGATCGAGGCCACACCGACGACACTCACCGTGCAAGTTCCCCAAGGCGGCACCACGGGACTCTTCATGGTCGATGTGCGCCGCGTCGGCCGCGCTTACGCATCGACGCCGTTCACGGTGCAAGCGGCACCCGTGATCGCGAGCTTCGATCCGCCCGCGGGCCCGCCTGGCGCTCAAGTGCGAATTCGCGGAGCGAACTTCGGTCAGGATGTGCGCGCGATCCAAGTCGTCTTCGGAAACGTGATCGCGCAGGTGCGCGGGTTGAGTGAAACCGAGATTCTCGCCGAAGTGCCTGCAGGTGTCTCGACGGGCCCCATTCAAGTGAGCGTTCAAGGGATGGGTCCCGTCGTGTCGTCGACGCATTTCACCGCGCTCATTGCGCCCATGCTGCAGGAGTTTGCGCCTCGGAGCGGTCCGCCCGGCACGGATGTCGTGATTCGCGGAAATGGTTTTTCGCCAGTGCTCACGAACAACCGAGTGATGCTCTCGGGTGTGCCGTGTCCGGTGCTCTCGGGGAGCCCCACCGAGCTACGAGTGCGCATTCCACGAGCAGCCAGTGGGCTCTTGACCGTCGACGTGCAGCACGCAGGTCAGGCGCGCGCGAGCCAGCCGTTCGTCGTGACCAATCCTCCGATCATCGCCCGCGTCGAGCCCGAGCAGGCCGCACCTGGCTCGGTGATCGTCATTCGGGGGAGCAATTTTGGGTCGAACCCCGCGCTCATCGAAGCGGCGATCGCCGATCGCAGAATGGAGATTCGTTCGGCAAGTGACCAGCACATCGAAGCGGTGCTCCCGGCAGGCGCAGTGACAGGGCGCATTCGTGTGACCGTGCGCCTTCAAGGGACTTCGCTCAGCGAGCGCGACATGGTCGTGCTCGGAGATTTTTCGCTCGCCGCGATCGAGCCCCAGAGCGCTTATCCGGGGCAAGCGATCTCCATTCGCGGCGTGGGATTCACAGCCCAAGGCATGCAAGTGCGCTTCGCTGGTGTGAGCGAAGCCATGCCTTATTCGTTCGTCAGTCCGCGCGAGATTCGAGTCCACGTGCCGCAAGGCGCGACGAGCGGGTCGCTCTCGGTGCGAAGCGTGGATGGGCGCGAGAGCGCGATGCCCTTCACGATCGCAGCGCCTCCCGCGGCCGTTGGAATCACCGCGGTCGAACCTGATTGTTTGCGCGTAGGCTGTCGGGTGATCATTCGCGGCTTTGGCTTCGCGCCGGGTCGGGGTCGCAACACGGTCACGATCGGCAATCAGCGAATGCGCGTGCGTCGAGAGACAGCCACGTATCTCGAGCTCGATTTACCGAGGCGCCCCGGGACTGTCACCGTCCGAGTGGAAGTCCGCGGAGTTGGAACGGCCGAGAGCGAACCACTCACGATCACACCTTGAGGCTCTTTTTCGCGACGAGATAAGCGTTCCATCCGGGATCATTGGTCGTGCTCGTGACTCGGTGGAAATTGCCCGTGCCTTCGCCGTTTTCGTCTTCGCCTTCCCAATAGGCGTCGACCTCGGCGAAGCCTGCTTCGATGAGGAGCTCGCGCAGCTCCTGCAATGTCCAGAGCCGCCAGTCGTACGTGAAGGCGCGGCGTAGCTTCGTCTTGTCGCGGAATTCGAACGAGATGTGACAGACGAGATGGCTCGTGATCGGATCGTATTCGGCCTGCTCCCACACATAGGTGAAGCCGCCATCGACGGCGCGCTTCTCCGTGAGCACTTGTTGCGCTTCCCATCCGCCAATCGCATCGAGCGTGAAGATGCCGTCGTCTCTCAGCGATCGATGCACCGCCTTGAAATACCGCCGCATCGCGTCACGCGTATGAAAGACGGAGTAGCTATAGTTGTAGGCGCAGATGGCCTCGAACTTCTCGCGCGTCGGCACGCAGACGTCTTGGGGAAGGAGCTTCACGCGAGCGGCCTTTTCACCAAGCGGCGTGAGGTTGTGCTCCGTGCCCCACGTGAGAGTGGGGAGATCGATATCGAGACCGACCGCGCGTCGTTCGCCGTCGCTCTTGACCCACTTGGCGCAGAGGAGCGCGGTCCCGCAGAAATCTTCGCGCAGGAGCATCGGCTTACGCCCCGTGTGCGCTTTATAAACTTTGTTCAAGAACCGAATCTCGTACTCGGGCGCTTGAACACTGCGCTGATAGAGGTCGTGCTTGTCAGCCGTGCGCGCCGTCAGACGCATCGAATTCTTGCTGGTTTGATTCTTGCGGCTCATCGGCGCGCCTTGTAGCGCCTCGTTCCGCGATAGAAAAGAGCGAAAGCACATGAGATCGCCGACTTCGAGGCAAGAAGTCTCGGTTGTGGCGCAATTGCCGCACATCCTCGATGTGTGCCTCGATCTCATCGTGGAAATATCGAGCGGCCCGTAACTTGCGAAAAGCATGATCTCTGGAGGAAAACACCATGACGGAACCGACGACGAAGAAGCCGCTCGAACGAATTACCGAGGACATCGAACGGATCGGAGACGAGCTGCGGGTTCGGGCTCATCTCGCGGGAATGGAAGCCAAAGATGCGTGGGATCGCGCGCATCTCGAGCGCATCGGAGACGAGCTCACGATGATCGTCGATGAGGCGAAGGTGCAGCTTCATCTCGCGGGCCTCGACGCGAAAACAACGTGGAATCGCGTGCAAGACAAAGTGATCGAGCTCCGCGGCAAGGTCGGAACGAACGCGGATCAAATCGTGCGCGACACCGCGAGCGCGCTCAGTGAGCTCGTGCACTCTCTCCGAACCGGAGAGCCGTCTGATCGTGATCGCGCGACTTGACCTGAACCTCAGGTTCTCCCAGGTTTCGCCGCCGAAAATGACCTCGCGCCCCACGATCCACTTCGTTTCTCTAGGCTGTCCGAAAAACCGCGTCGACACCGAGATCATGCTCGGTGTCAGCGGCCTCACCGGTTACGAGTGCGTCCCCGAGCCCGAGGCGGCCGAGGTCATTGTCATCAACACGTGCGGTTTCATCGGGCCAGCCAAGGAAGAATCGATCGACACGATTCTCCAAATGTCGGAGCTCAAGGACGCGGGTTCCTGCAAAACGCTCGTGGTGGCAGGCTGTCTTTCGCAGCGCTACCCAGAGCAGCTCGCCGAGGAGATGCCCGAGGTCGATCACTTCCTCGGCACCTCCGACATGTTGAAGCTGAAGGACGTGCTGGAAGCGCCGAACCGCACGCCGCGCATGCTCGTGGGCAACCCCGCCGAGCACACCCTTCGCGCGAGCGATCCGCGGTTGCCTTCACAAGGCTCGCACTCGATGTACGTGAAGATCGCGGAGGGCTGCAACCGCACGTGTTCGTTTTGTGCGATCCCATCGTTCCGCGGCAAACAGCGAAGCCGCTCGATCGACGACATCGTCCGAGAATGCGAGGCGCACATCGATCGGGGCGCGGTCGAGCTGAACTTGATTTCGCAGGACACGATCTCGTTCGGACGCGACTTGAAGGATGGCACCGAGCTCGCGGCGCTCGTCAGGCGCATCGCCGACCTGCCGGGCGCGCAGTGGGTGCGTCTTTTCTATTTGTACCCGGAGACGCTCAAGCCCGAGCTCATCGAGCTCCTCGCGCATCATCCGAAGGTGCTTCCGTATGTCGACATGCCGCTCCAACATGCCTCCGATCGCATGCTCAAGATCATGCGACGTGGACATGGGCTCGATCGCCAACGCCGTGTGGTCGAGCGGCTCCGTAAGGAAGTCCCCGATCTCGTGTTCCGCACGGCATTCATCGTCGGACATCCAGGCGAGACCGACGCTGACTTCGAAGAGCTCGCGACGTTCGTGAAGTGGGCCGAGTTCGATCGGGTCGGTGTGTTCCGTTTCTCACCCGAAGAAGACACCCCGAGCGGCCGAATGGAAGACGTCGTTCCACACAAGATCGCCAATGCGCGCGCACGCAAGTTGGTGGCGATCCAGCGTCCGATCTCACGCCGTCTCACCAAAGCGATGGTGGGAAAAGAAGTGGAAGTGCTCGTGGAAGGCGGGAGCGAAGAGAGCGAGTTTCTTTTGCGTGGACGATGGTGGGGACAAGCGCCCGAAATCGACGGTGAAGTTCATCTCGCCAATGGCACGGCCGAACGAGGAGAGCTCCGCAAAGTCCTCATCACCGCGAGCGCCGATCATGACTTGGTGGGGGATCTCGCCGATGCCGATGGCGTTCTCCCCGAGCCTCCGCCAGATGCGAAGCGCCCACGCGCAGCGAAGCCGAAGCTGAAGCTCCGCACGATCGCTTGATGGAACGATCGCACCGCGCTTGGCCCGTGGTATCGAAGCGGGCCATGATGCGGAAGTAGGGCATGTCAGCAACCAACTTCAAGACGGAAAACAACACGTATCGCAAGCTCATCGGCAACGGTCTCACGTACCGTGTGCCTCGTTTCCAGCGCGATTACAGTTGGACCGACGAAGAGTGGGAAGATCTTTGGTCAGACATTCTCGGCACGATTCGAGAAGACGGCGAACCGGCCCACTACATGGGCTACCTCGTACTGCAGTCACAGGACGAAAAGACCTTCGATGTGATCGACGGTCAACAACGCCTTAGCACCTTGAGTTTGATTGTCCTCGCAGCGCTGAAGAACCTCAAACGCCTGGTGGGAGAGGGCAAGAACCCCGAGCAAAACCAGCAGCGACTCGACCAAATCCGAAGCACGTACATTGGTTATCTCGACCCGGTCACGTTGGTGGCTCGCAGCAAACTGACGTTGAACCGCAACAACGACAGTTACTATCAGAACTATTTGGTGCCGCTCGGCCACCTACCTGTGCGCGGCTTCCGCGCGTCCGAGCACAGCTTACGTAAGGCGTTCGAGTGGTACGAAAAGCGGATTCGAGATTATACGAAGAAGCGAGGCGGCGATGAAGGGGTCGCGCTGGCCAGTCTTGTCGAGACCTTGAGCGATCGGCTGTTCTTTACAGTCATCAACGTCACCGACGAGCTCAACGCTTACAAGGTGTTCGAAACTCTGAACGCACGCGGAGTCCGGCTGTCATCCACCGATCTCCTCAAGAACTATTTGTTTTCTGTGTTGCATCGAAATGGCGAACATCCCCACGAGATGGCGGCACTCGAAGATCGATGGGAAGCGATCGTGACGCGGCTCGGCGCAGAGAGCTTCCCCGACTTTCTGCGAAGCCACTGGAACAGTCGTAGGACCTTTGTACGGCAGTCCGAGTTGTTCAAAACCATCCGCGGCAAAGTGACCAATCGAGAAGCTGTCTTCGAGCTCCTACGTGGACTCGAAGAGGACATGGACACCTACCTGTCCCTCACGAACCCGGAAGCTTCGCACTGGAACGCAACCCTCAAGAACCATGCGCAACAGCTACGCATGTTCAAAGTGCGCCAACCGTTCCCTTTTATCCTGGCCGCACACCGCACATTGTCAGAGGAAGACTTCAAAAAGATCTTGCGTGCCTGCGTGATGGTTGCCTTTCGCTATAACGTGATCGGAAATCTGCCGACTCATGAGCAAGAACGCGCCTATTATGCAGCCGCTCAGAAGTTGAATATCGGTGAAGCGACGAATGCTCGATCCGTACTGGAGTCGCTTTACGAGATCTATCCAACGGATGATCAATTCAAAACTGCTTTCTCTGAAAAGATTATCCGCACCACCGATGCACGAAACCGCCGCGTCGTTCGTTACGTTCTATGTGAGCTGGAACGACAAGACAGCAATCAGGATTACGACTTCGAGAGCGACATATTCAATGTCGAACACATCCTTCCGCAAAATCCGGAAACGAATTGGGCTCAGTTCACGGACGAGGAGGCTGAAGCCATGGTCTACCGCATCGGCAACATGGCACTCTTGGAAAAGAGCGTGAACCGAGATATCGCAAATGCTGACTACCAGGCGAAGCGCCCCAGGTTGCAAGCGAGCAGCTTCGCTCTGACACGAAAGCTGGCAGAGGAGAACGCTGACTGGAACCCTGGGCGAATCGCGCTTCGTCAGCAAAAGCTAGCCAAAATAGCCACCGCAATTTGGCGCGTAGACGAACTGTCTTGATCTACAGTTCAGGACCCTTCGTTGAATGCGAGACTCGTTCGTTCATTCGGCAGCAACGGCCGAATTCGTCGTCTCGACCGGCTTGCCTGCTGCCATCCAACCTTGGATGCCCGCACCCATCACCGCGACGTTTGCATATCCGAGCGAGTGAGCGGTCTCGGCCGCGACATGGCTCGCCGAGCACTGCTCGTTGGCACAATAGAATACGAGTTGGGTCTCGCGGTCCTGGGGCAGTTGTTCCGCCGTCACGGCGTCGTAATCCACCCAAACCGCACCCGGGACATGATGCTCGTCGTAGGTTTCGCGCGAATTCGCGTCGAAAACCGCGATTCGTTCAGGCTGCGCCACAAGGGCCGCGGCCACTTCTTCGACGCCGATTTGACTGAATGAAGCCTGCGCTTCGCTGCCGCTCGTGCTCTCGGCAGAGGCCGATTCGACATCTTGGCTCGAGGAGCCACCACAAGCGGCGAGAGACAACGCAATGAGAAGTGAACCCACAGAATGGCGCATTTGAATCTTTCTCCCGAGATAGGTTGCGATAGCGCGCCAGAATGCGCTCTGACGCGCGAGTCGCAAGCCAAAAACAAGGGACCTCGATTCACGTATCGCGGGGACCGAGCGCCGGATCGGCCGTACGTGGAATGAAATGACGTCCAGGATCGCGCAACCATCCTCGTTCACGCCATTCGAAATGCAAATGAGGCGCGTTCGCGAAACCTGTCTTTCCAACCTCGGCGATGATCTCTCCACGTGCGACGTACTGACCCGCGAACACATGGTTGGCGCGGCAATGCGCGTAGAGCGTGGACGCTCCGTCTCGATGGAGCACGATGACCACGTTGCCCATGCCCGTGATGCCGTTGTCGCTATACACGACGAGCCCACCGCGCGCGGCGACGATCGCATCGCCTTCTGCTGCGCCGATGTCGATCCCGTCGTGACGTCGATGCATGAGGCCAGGATCGCGCGTGTATCCGAATCCACGCCCCGCATGCCCCGTGGGAACGGGGAATGTCAGTCGCTCTGCGGAGTCGAGATCACGAACGGCCATCAGCCACTCCTCGAGTGGTCTTTGATGCATGATCGCCATCGCCGTGGCGCGAAGACCGAGGCCCAGATGTCGCGCGAGCGCAGCCGCGGGCCCCATGGGCGTCGGCACGAGACGCTCGCCCTGGCAATGCAAACGATAGCCGCCGCGGGTACGACACTGACGAGGCATCCGCATGCGCTGCCGCGCAGGCTGCAGCGGAAAACGATCCGCATCACTCGAGAGCCAACGCTCGGGGATGCGCTCCGCCAACACGACGCGCCCAATGCGATCGACGGCTTGGGCTTCCGCAGTGGAAGCGCATAACGAGATCGAGAACAACAACGCGGCGAGACTCAGCAAAGAACCGATCGAGTCAGAACACGATGAGGATCGATGCATGGACTTTCGAAACTACACGAGAAGAGTCCTCTTGCGCATCATCTTCAGAGCCTCGCGAGAGGATTGGTGCTCAAAGGAAGTGCGCGTGCCTACACGTGATGACTCGCGTTCGGAGGATACGCGACACCGACGAGCCCCGTGTGTACAGGGGGCAAGAGGTCGAGCTTCTGCGAATGCAATCCGTGCGTATCCCAACCAAGAGCACTCATGATGGAGGCGGTCTCACGTGTTGGATCGCAGCCAGCCACGGCTCGCGAGAAGGGACGCGCGGCGCGCTGCATCCATCTCCAAGGAAGCCTCTGTGCCGCGACGTGTTCTGCGAGCAGAAGAGGAGCTTTCGGCTTGAGCAAGCGCGCCGCCTCTGCAAGCACGGCTTGGACGTCGGGCACGGAGCAGAGCACGAACGTCATCACGACCGTATCGAACGAATGTGCATCGAGCGGCAACGTGTTCGTCGCCGAGTGGGTGAGGACGGTGTGCGGGCGCCCCCACGCTCGAAGGCGATCCCGAGCGCGTTCAATCAACCCCAAGCTGGGCTCCACCACGACGAGCTCCGTGACTGCGCTCGGATAAAACGGAAGATTGGCGCCAGTCCCAAACCCAATCTCGATCGTTCGTCCATGAGCCGACATGAGCAGTTCGGCGCGCAACGGCACGACACCTCGCATCGATCGTTCGAGCAGAGGGCCCGTCACCGTGCGATCCCATGCATCTCGGAGTGTCATCGCCTCCAACCATGTGTCCGGAGAAAGAGTCGATCCACTCGCACGCATTTGCGCGTATGAATACGATCGATGGAGAGGACCCGATGACAGAACGCATTCGAATCGCAGATGACGTCGACGCCGAGCTGGCCACCCCTGCGGGGCAGGATATTCATCCAGGGTTGATCGTGATCCATGAATGGTGGGGACTGAACGATTCGATTCGGGCGATGTGTGATCGCTTCGCCAAGGAAGGCTTCCTCGTCCTCGCCCCCGATCTCTATCACGGAGAGAGCGCCACCGATCCGAATGAAGCCATGCTCCTCATGCAGAAGCTCTCGACCGCATCGGCCATGCAAGACATTCGAGCCGCCCTCGCGCGTTTGAAGAGCGATCCTCGATGTGCCGGAAAAATCGGGATCACGGGGTTCTGTATGGGCGGCGCCATGACATTCGCCGCGGCCACCAGCGTGGATGGGCTCTCCGCGGCCGTTCCCTTTTACGGCATTCCAGTCCCCGGCTATTTCGATCCAGCCAAGGTCAAATGTCCGATCCAAGCGCACTTCGCGAAAAACGACACGTCCGTCGATGCAGGACGCGCTGCGAGTTTTTGCGAACAAGTCAAAGCGCTCGGAGGCTCGATGGAGCTTTACCTCTACGATGCTGGACACGCGTTCATGCGAGAGTCGGACCCCAAGGTGCATCACGCGCCCAGCGCCGCGGCGGCTTGGTCGCGTACGCTGGGCTTTTTACATCAAGAGCTCTCGTGAGCTGAGATCAGGCCCGGGTATACCCAGCCCCTCACCAGTCGGCGATGGCAGCTCCCCACGTGAAGCCAGAGCCGAAGGCGACCATCGCGACCTTCATTCCGGGCTTGAGTCGGCCTGTCTCTTCGGCCTCCCAAAGCAGAAGAGGAATCGTGGCCGCGGTCGTGTTGCCGTACTTGTGAATGTTGTGGATCAACTTTTCCTGAGGAATCCCCAACGTATCGGCGACATACGTATTGATCCGCATGTTGGCTTGGTGAAACACGAAGAGATCGATGTCGCTCGCGCTCAGTTGCTGATCGAAGCAGACCTGCATGAGCGACATGCACATCTTCTCGACGGCATGTCGGAACACCTGCTTGCCATCCATCTGCGGCCAGAGCGAGGTCGGCTCGATTCGAGCGTGACCATCACGGCCCTCAGGAAGAGGGGTAAACGGCTTTTTCCGAATGTCCCAAACCGGCATCCAAAGCGATTCGGCAAATCGTCCATCGGCGCCCAGATGCCACTTGCGAATCCCGCGCTTGGGATCATCGGTGGCGCTCACGACAGCCGCCCCTGCGCCATCGCCGAAAAGTGATGTCACCGTTCGTCCGCGGGTCGTCATATCGAGCGCGGCAGAGTGCGTTTCGCTCCCCACGACGAGCACGTGCTTCATCGCACCCGCCTGCACGATCGAAGACGCCGTCCCGAGCCCATAGAGGAACCCGCTGCATTGATTACGGATATCCATGGCCGGCACGTATTTGGGCATGTCGCCCTCGAAGAGCTCGGCGAATTTCCGCTGCATGAAGACACCGCTGCCCGGGAAATGATGCTCCGGCGACAGCGTCGCGAAGAGAATCATATCGATGTCACGCGGCGTGAGACCAGCGCGGGCAATGGCGACCTTCGCCGCCTCGTATCCCATGTCCGCAGATCCGACACCGTCGTCGGCGTAACGCCGTTCTTCGATTCCGGTCCTTTGATGGATCCATTCGTGTGTGGTGTCGATCCCGTATTGGGTTCGCAGGTCGTCATTTGTGACAACGCGCGGCGGTAGATAACCACCCGTTCCCGAGATGTAAGCGTTCGGCACGTTCGTTGAACCTCCAACCGACGTCGCGTTAGCACGTCTAGCGAGCCCCTGCACAGGGCTTTCGACGATGGGGACGCGACGCCTCGTCGCGCCACACCCTGCCCCAGCGAGGCAAGTCGCACCGCAGATCACATGGGACACGATTTCCCTTGTGTCTCATGGGGTGCATCACACCACCGGGCATATCCATTGCAGCCGGGGCCCCATCCATCCGGATGGAACCAAGGGGGAGCAAATGCGAGAATGGGGAACGAATGGTCAGGATGTCGGCTTTCGTGGCTCGGAAGGGCGAATGCGGCATCGCGACGAAGATTACGAAGGCCGTATGGAGCGTGGCTATGGGAGCCCTCGGGGGCGGATGTGGCGCGACGATGACATGCGCTCCCTCATGCACGAAGCGCCGATCGTCAAAGTGATCGAGGTGGTCGCGCAATCGCCGCATTCTTGGGAAGACGCCGCACGTCGGGCCCTCTCGGAAGCCAGCAGAACGCTCGATGACATCAAGTCGATCTACATCAAAGACATGACGGCGATCGTCTCGAACGATCGGATCGTCGAGTTTCGCATGGTCGCGAAGGTCTCGTTCGGAATCCGTTCACACGAGCGCAGTCACCGTGGTTATCGCAGTCGCGACGAAGCATGACATCGCGGCGGGGTGAGTCTTCGAACGATCGACAGGAGGGAAAATGCAGAGAGAGCGTCGGTATGGGGGAAACGACGAGCGGATGGACGAGCGCGAGGAATGGGGTGGACGACACCGCCGGGCTATGCCGGATTTTCGCGGGGGACATTGGGGGGAGCGCGAGGAGTGGCACGCGCGGCCCATCCGCGATCGTGATGAGGATTGGCGCGGTCGTTCGCGTTGGGAACCTCTTTGGGATCCTCAGAGTGATCGCGAATACGAGAGCTCCCCTTGGGAGCGCGATGAATGGCGTGATCGAGATCGTCGTGAGCGCGGCTATGGAGCGCGGCGCGAATGGATGAGCCGCGATGTGGATCGTGAAGAGGGTGGCCTCTTTCATCGCATGGGCGAGGGGATCAAGAATGCCTTCGGCATGGGGGACCGAGAGCGCATGCGCGGTCCCCATTTCGGGAAAGGCCCCAAGGGATTCAAGCGCAGCGACGAACGAATTCGTGAAGACGTCTCCGAGGCGATCGCCCGTCAGGGGTGGATCGATGCAAGCGATGTCGAGGTGAAGGTGCAATCAGGAGAGGTCACGCTGTCGGGGACCATCGCGCATCGCGAACACAAGCGGATGCTCGAGCGCATGATCGAGGACCTTCCCGCAGTCGTGGACGTGCACAATGAGATCCGAGTGAGGCGCTTGTCCGAAGGTGTCGGCGCGAGCGGAGAGGCCTACGATCCGAATCGCGGAATGGGACGCAACGTTCGACACTCGTGATCGAGTGGAGGTGAACTGCCGCCATCGCGGATGCGTGAAACCACACGTGTCCGCGATTCGCATTTCATCCGCGAATGAAGAGGCGAGCTCGGAGAGTCCTCGTGCAGATGTACTCATGCAGATATATCAGTTTTATCCGAGTGAGACGGGGTGAGGTGGTGAGGTGCCCCACTCCGAGATGCGCGCGAATGGCTCACTCGGGAAGAAAACCCCAATCGTCCCTCTGAAATCTATCTCCACGTCAAGGCACGCACTCTGCACCGTGCGATGGGCCTGACGAAGAGGCCGATGAATGTTCGGGCTCGCAGCTCCGAGTCGACGCTTTTTCGCGCATCCGTTCTGAGCATGAGTCGTGGCAGATCAGATGCGGGCATCGCGTCAAGGAGGGCCGATGATTTCGAGGAGTGAACGATACGAAGACATCCAGCGCCGGCGCATCAACCCTCATCGCACCATGCTCGAGAGCCTCTTTCTCGAGCTCATTCAGAGTGAACGCTCGGCGGAGATCCTTCCCCGTCGAGAGGCATCTCGGCTCGAGGACAGCGCCCCGGCACGAGCACTCCGCAGCGTCTCGCAGCACGCGCTCTCAGTTCGAGACGAGCTCCACGAAATCGCGTGCAGCCGCGGAATTCGCATCGCGGCCGGAAGAAAGGTCGGCGAACTCTTCTCGCTCGCGCGGGCATGGTTCGCCGATGCCATGATGGAAGAAGAGCGCGCCTATCGAGCCACGCTGCTAGGAATGCGACATGGGCTGGATCTCGTGAAGCTCCTCCGCGCCACGGCAGAATCGTCCGATGATGACATCCTTGCGGGATGGTGCACCGAGTGGCTCGGCGTGCGCGAGCCGCTCGTAGAAGAAGTGTGTAATCAACTGGCGTGGTTCGGGTGGCATCCGGAGACGGCCATCCAACATCGCGGCGGACCGCGTCTCGCCCTGAGCCGCTTCATGTTGAGTATGCGCAACGAGTCGACCGAAGAAGTCTTCGGCGTATGAGCTGAAGTCGGGGTTGGGGTCGTCTATGTCGTCGGCGCTTCTTTCGTGGAGGCCTCCAAACGCTGCATCGCGGGGCTTTCATCGATGATTCGCGGTGCGAGATCGCGCGTTGCCGGCCCGTGCAGAACGGCGCCGTCGACATCGAATCGCGATCCATGACATGCGCAGTCCCAACTCCGCTCTGCTTGGTTGAAATGCACGTGACACCCAAGGTGGGTGCATACCGGTGAGACGGCGTGGAGATGTCCTCGAGGATCTCGATACACAGCCAGCCGTTTCCCATGGACCCTCACGATCTTGCCGTCTCCCGGAGTCACGGCATCGACGCTCGCGGCCTCTGTGCTTCCAAGCACCCAGTCTTCGATCAAGTGAATCGGCGCTTCGAGGTTTTCCTTTACGAACGTCGGCGCAGACGCGATCGGCTTGATGCGGCTGGCCGAGTAGAGACCCGTCCACGGGTTTTCGATTCCTAAGATTGCATCGGTCGTCATCTTCGCGGCGAGGGTGCCGAACGTCATCCCATTGCCTCCAAACCCCGTCGCGTAATAGACGTGCTTGCCGGTGGGTCTTTTGCCGATGAACGGGAGCCCGTCGACAGACTCATAGACTTGACTCGACCAACGCAAGGCGGCGCCTCGAATTCCGTAGCGTTCGAAGACGTACTTCGCGAGTTCGTCGTAGTGCTTTTCAGTCTCACTCTCGGTCCCGGTTCGATGATCGGCGCCACCGACGAGGAGATAGGAGGAGCCCGAAACATCCGCTGTGCGCAAATAGTGATAGGGCTCGTGGGTGTCCCAGAAGAGACCAGGAACGCGCTCCTCGATTTCGTAGGCGAGCACGTACGAACGATACGGATGCACTTTGGTTTGGAGAAAGAACCGATGGGGGGCCGCGTCGGTCGCAAAGAACACATGACGGGTGCGCACCTCGATCCCAGATTCGAGATGCACGATGGGCATCGATCCGTCTTCGACCGCAACGACCCGTGAATGCTCGAAAATCCGAGCTCCTTCTGCGATCGCGGCGCGCGCGAGGCCCTCGATGTACGCGCCTGCGTCGAGGCAAGCCTGGTTCTCGTAGCGCACCGAACGCGCGATTCGATCCCCAAACGGCAGGGGGACATTCGATACTTCGCTCACGGTGAGTCCGGCGCGCACCGACGCCGCGAACTCTCGTCCGAGGGTCTCGACGCCTCCTTCATCGATATGCTCGGCATAGAGATATCCCGGAACGCGCTCGAAATCGCAGTCGATGTCATACCGCGCAATGAGTCGGGCCATGAGGTCGATGGCGGCACGATTGGACTCAGCGACTTTGCGCGAGGCTTCGGCACCGAACGAGGTCTCGATGTGTTGATAGCGAGCGTCGATGGCTTCCGTGAGATGCGCCGTGGTGTGACTGCTCACGCCACTGCCGAGCGTGCGTGCTTCGAGGACGATCACCTCTCGACCGGCTTCTGCGAGGAGCACAGCGGCCGTCAAACCGGTGATTCCAGAACCCACGACGACAGTATCGACCTCGATGTCCGATTCGAGCGCGGGGTAACGCGAATGCTGGGCAAGATTCCATAATGACACGGTGGATTTCATGAAGCGGCTCCAGAGGAGCTGGAATAGCCAAGCACATGCCACCCAATGGATTCACCCTTTCTATGACAGGCCCGACGCAAAGCGCGCCATTTGTGTCGTTCCACCACGCTCCCTTGAATGAAATGGAGGGGGTGTCTATGAAGATGCGTGCCATGGGAGATCCGTTCGAAGAGAAAACGCCTCTCTTGCGTTGGCTCGATTGGTTCGAGGTCTTGTCTGGTCCGTTGCGCGCGCATCTCACGACGCACCTCGCGCTCAAAGATCTCCTACCGCTCGGACGAGCCGTGCACGATCCCGACAAAGACGCCGCCATCGCGACTTCGCTCGCCGAGCGAACGGATCGAGTCATCTCCGATGCCTATGTGCGGGCAAGCTTCACGGGTGAAGTCGAGCTCCGTCGCATGGAGCTCGACTTGTGTGTGGCGGATCCGGAGATCGACGAGCATCTCCGAAGGCTTCGTGATCAGATGACGCATCGCAGCCTCGAATGGGCCTGTACGAGTGAGTCGTGGACGGAGCTGCGCAGCGCGGGGTTGGCCGATCGTAGGATCCGTCGTTGGCGTGAAAAGCGAATCCGAGATGACGATCGGCATGCGTGATTGGAGGTTCGTCGAGATCAATGGTTCACGTCAATGGGCGCTGAGCGCCTGCAATCGGACGATCGCGCGTATCCCCACATCGAACGCGACTTCGGGGGTCAGCAGGCTCACGACGAGCCACGCAGGGCGAGACGGGAAATCAAACACTCGACCTGGATGAACGAGCACGCCCTCGTTCTCGAGGAGTGAGAGCGCCAGCTCTTGATCCGTTCGATCTCCGCGAATGCGCAAACATGCCCACGTGCCGCCACAATGGATGGGGACATCGATCGCCGCGTCTCGGGTGAGCTCATGGAGACGCGCCCAATTGCTCCCGCATCGGGAAGTCCACGATTGCCGAGGTGGTGCGGAAACGGCAGGGAACATGAGGCTCAAGCGCTCGAGTCGCTCCTTTGCTTGGGCGACGACTTCTCCTGGGCCACCGACTCCAATCCGCGCGAGAGACGCATCGTGCACACCGAGCGCGAAGCAGAGCGATTCGCGTTGCGCGGAAAGAATGCTGACGCCCCGTCCATCAGGAAAACAATGGGCGAACGTCTCATCGCTGATGATCGGAACGCCCAGCGCGTCGATGGCCTCGGCGCCTTCTGCGTCGAGGCAGGCACCGGTTGGTTCGTGTGGATTGCCGACCACGATGGCGCGGGTGCGCTCACTGATCGCGTCGAAGACGAGTGCGGGATCGAGCCTCCAACATCCCCCTTCGAAATGGAGGGGATAGGAGCAAAGTTGGACATCTCGAATGCACGCGAGCGGCTCGAGGAACGGAGAGCCGGGAGCCGGCACGAGGACCTCGTCTTCGGGGTCACAAAGCATCGTGAACAAGAGCGAATACGCTTCATTCCGACTTGCTGTCAGCGCATCGGGCGGATTCGAATACGTCAGATCGAGGATCGTTGCACCTCGCTCGCGTCGGTCCTGTGCGGCAAGTTCGAGCACACTCTTCGTCGATTCGTGTTCGGTTCGGCGTGAAAACATGATCAGTAGACGAGCGTAGGAGCTGGGTGAGAGCGACGAAGTTGCGCAGATTGTGTCCTCATCGCGCGTTCGGTCCAGTATCCAACCGGCCTCTCATCTCAACACGCCCTGTCGATTTCGTCGCTCGGCGAGCCACGTGCGAAGCTCATTGAGCGGCATACAGTTCAACACATCATCAGGCGTGAGCCCCGCGCGCCGTGCGATGGCGATCCCGTGCTCGAGTTGCATGAGCTCCGAGGGCGCATGAGCGTCCGCTGCAATCGAAACGAGCACGCCACGCTCTTTGGCCATCGCGCACTGGATGTCATTCAGATCCAGCCGATGCGGACTCGCATTCAGCTCGACCGCGCAACCGCTTTCGGCAGCCGCTTCGAGCATCGCCGCGACATCGAAGTCGTTGGGCGCGCGTCCAAGCAAAAGGCGCCCCGTCGGATGACCCAACACGTCCGTGAAGGGGTTCTTCGCAGCCCTCACCATTCGAGCGGTCGTCGTCTCGCGATCGAGCCCATGTCGCTTGTGCACGGACGCAATGACGATCTCGAGCCCTCTGAGCACGTCATCGTCGTAATCGAGCTGCCCGTCTTCGAGAATATCGCTCTCGACGCCGGTCAGCAGAACGCATCCCTCGGAGGTGCCGCGAAGTTTCGCCAGCGTCGCGATTTGCGCGCGCAACGCCTCTGGAGAAAGGCCACGCGCGTAGTTCGCGCTTTGACTGTGGTCCGAGATGCCCAGGTATTCGAGCTCCATCGCGATCGCAGCAGCGCGCATCTCCTCGAGCGTTCCCGTCCCATCACTCTCGATCGTGTGATTGTGAAGAGCGCCGCGCAGATCACGTAGCTCGATGAGACGCGGCACGACCTTGCCGATGCTTACGAGCGGAACGTCTTTTTCGCGACGCTCGGGGGGTGTCGTCACGAGGCCGAGTGCGGCGTAGAGCGCGCTTTCGTCAGCGCACGGAACGAGTTTCCCCACGGGGTCGAACAGACCTTCGTCACGAAGATCGAAACCTTTCATCGTGGCGTGCGCGCGAAGCGCATCGATATGTTCTCGCGCCGCGGTCCCGAGCACGGCGATGACACCAAACCGCGCATCATCGGTCCTTCGCACGTCGCATTGCACGTCGTCGAGAGGCTCATCACCGACCACGACGATCGCGAGGTCCGTCACGAGCTCTTTGCCGCGTCGTAGATCACCAAGTATCTCAGCTCGGATCCCGCGCGCCACGAGACTCGCCACGAGCGGTGTCGCCACCTCCATCGCGCGGCTACGCAAGAGCACGCCTTCGGCGCGCTCCATCGCAGCGATCGCTTCGAGCGCGTTGGCTTGCGTCTTCTTTCCAAACCCTTCGAGCAAGACGAGTCGATTCTCGAGACATGCGTGCTCGAGTTCGCCCACGGTCGTGATCCCCAATTCCTGCCAGAGCTTCCGTATCTTCGCAGGGCCGAGCCCTTGGATCCGACGAATCGCAAAAATCCCGGGAGGGATCTGGGCTTCGAGCTCCACGAGCAGAGTCGGTTCGCGTCCCTCGAGGACCTCGCGCACGATCTTGCGGGTCGATGCACCGATGCCACGCACCCGCGTGAGCTCACCGCTCGCGAGCATCGAGCGCAAATCACCCGGCAGCCCACGAATGACGCGCGCAGCATGGGCGAACGCCTTCGATTCGCGCGATGCACCTTCGAGCAGTTCGCGCGCAAACGCCAAACGATTCAAGACCTCCGACACGCGACGCTGATCCATGAAGTGCAATTTGTCATCTTCAACGAAAAATCACAGGCGCTCGAAGAAACCCTTGCAATAAGACGAATTACACGGGTAGGAGGAATCTTCCGTGAAATTGCGAGATGCCACATATCAGAATCCTGTCCCCGTGAGAAACGTGCTTCGTTTGGCGCGAGGACAATGGCGGCCGCTTGCGCTCGGAACTTTCTTCCTCGCCATCGCGAGTGGCGCAACCCTCGTCTATCCGCAAGCGATTCGCCTCCTTCTCGATCAAGCGCTCGACGGCAACGCTTCTGGCCCTTCCATCGATCATGTCGCGATGCTCATGGGCGTCGTCATCATCGTTCAAGCGCTCGCGACAGGGCTTCGATACGTGCTCTTCACGAGGACCGGAGAACGCATCGTCACCGACTTGCGACGCACGCTCTTCGCTCGCCTGCTCGAACAAGAAATCGGCTTTTTTGATGGAGAACGCACAGGCGCGCTTCAATCACGACTCGCCTCCGACACCACGATTCTCCAAAACGCCGTCAGCGTGAACATCTCGATGGCGCTCCGAAATGCCGCCACGATCTTCGGTGGGTTCACACTTCTCTTCTACACGTCTCCAAGGCTCACACTCATCATGCTCTGCGTGCTCCCACCCATCGCTCTGGGCGCCGTGACATGGGGACGCGCGCTGCGCCGACTCGCACGCCAAGCACAGGACGCACTCGCCGACGCAAGTGCCGTCGCCGAAGAGACGCTCTCTGGCATCCGCACGGTTCGTGCGTTCGTCGCCGAACGGACAGAAGTCGATCGATACTCAGCCGCAGTCGAACGCGCCTATGAGCTCCAGGCGCGACGCATCCACGTCGCGGCGTTCTTCATGTCTTCGGTCAGCACCGCTGGCTTCGCCGTGATCACGCTCGTCCTCTGGTACGGCGGCAAGATGGTCCTCGCGTCCGAGATGTCCATCGGCGATCTCACGTCGTTCCTCGTCTATACGATGATGGTCGCCTTCTCGATGGGCGCGCTCACCGATCTCTACGCCGAGCTCACCAAAGCCACCGGAGCAGCCGAGCGCATCTTCGAGCTCCTTCGAAGACAACCCTCCATTCCGCCACACGGGGGCGCCACACTTCCCTCCATCCGTGGTGAGCTCCACTTCGAGCGCGTCTTCTTCGCGTATCCAACGAGGCCCGACGTGCGCGTCCTCGACGCACTCGAGCTCACCGTCGCGCCTGGCGAAATCGTGGCGCTCGTGGGCCCGAGCGGCGCCGGAAAATCGACGCTCGCCTCGCTTCTCACTCGCCTCTACGACCCCACCGAAGGGCAGATTCGACTCGACGGACACGACCTGCGCGAACTCGATCCCGAGTGGCTCCGCAGGCAAGTCGGCACAGTCGCACAAGAGCCGATTCTTTTCTCCACGAGCATCCTCGAAAACATCCGATACGCGCGCCCCACCGCGGACATGGCCGACGTCGAGGCGGCGGCACGCATCGCAAACGCACACGACTTCATCACACGCTTTCCAAGTCGTTACGAAACCGAGGTCGGCGAGCGTGGAGTCCAACTCTCGGGGGGCCAAAAACAGCGAATCGCGATCGCACGGGCTGTCCTCAAAGATCCGCGCATCTTGGTCCTCGACGAGGCCACGAGCGCGCTCGATGCCGAAAGCGAGCATCTCGTCAAAGAAGCCCTCGATCGACTGATGAAAGGACGCACGACCCTCATCATCGCACACCGCCTCTCGACCGTTCGCGATGCGGATCGCGTGCTCGTCATCGAAGCCGGAAGGATCGTACAAGCAGGCAAGCACAGCGCCCTCATGACCGAAAACGGCCTTTACCGGCGCCTCGTCGAACACCAACTCACGAGCCTCGGATAAACCCGTTCATCGGCGACTTGCCGAACTCTCTGAGTGGTTCGAAGATAGAGACCATGATCTCCCAGAAGATGCCCGTGGCTTCGAACCATTTCGTCCTTGGTACGCCGCTCTTGCCTCCTTTTCCGGAGGGCACCGAGCTGGCCATGTTTGGACTCGGTTGCTTCTGGGGCGCAGAAAAAAAGTTTTGGAAACTGCCCGGAGTGTTCAGCACCTCCGTCGGCTACGCCGCAGGCCACACAGCAAACCCCACCTATCGCGACGTTTGCTCGGGCCGCACAGGGCACGCTGAGGTCGTGCGTGTCGTCTACGATCCATCGCAAGTCTCGTACGAGACCTTGCTCAACGTGTTTTGGGAAAGTCACGACCCGACGCAAGGCATGCGCCAGGGAAACGACGTCGGCACTCAGTATCGCTCGGGCATCTACGTCCATTCTCCCGAACAAAAACGCGCGGCCATCGCGAGCAAAGAAGCATACGAATCCGCCCTTCGCGCGGCGGGGTATGGTGCCATCACAACCGAAATCAAGGACGCGCCGCCCTTTACCTACGCGGAAGACGACCACCAGCAATATCTCGCAAAAAATCCCAGTGGTTATTGCGGTCTGGGCGGTACGGGTGTCTCGTGCCCCAGTGGCCTCGCCGAAAAATAAACCGACGCGACCCCCTCGTGCTTTCGAGGCGGCCCGCGGTCCCTACGTTCGTCCGAACACATGTGGTGGGCGATCTTCGCGATTTTGTCGTGCGCCGTACTCTGGCCAGTGACGTATCGAGTCCTTGGTCAGAAGGCGACATGGGCGATTGCACTGGTTCCAACAGCCGTCTTCGTGTGGTTGGGCTCCGCGATTCCCGCCCTACCCACAGGGCCTCCCACCGATGAGGTCCTGCCTTGGGTTCCTCGCTTGGATGTTCGGCTCGCGCTCCATCTCGATGGTCTGAGCCTGCTCTTCGCGCTCCTCGTCACAGGCATCGGCACATTGATCGTGATCTACGCGGGTGCCTACGGCATCACGCCTTCGCGGCGTGACGCATTCTTCGCGAATCTCTTCGTGTTCATGGGCTCGATGCTCGGGCTCGTCCTCGCGAACGACGTGATCGTGCTCTTCGTGTTCTGGGAGCTCACGAGCGTCACATCGTATCTCCTCATCGCGACATCGTATGAAAAACCCGAAGCCGTTCGAAACGCACGACAAGCATGGCTCGTGACGTCGGGCGGCGGTTTGGCGCTCCTCGTAGGTCTTTTGCTTCTCTCTCACGACGCAGGAACTCGAGAGCTAACGGCCATCATCGATCGAGTCTCATTCGAATCCGAATCACATCATGTCTGGATTCTCACCCTGATCGCGCTCGGCGCCTTCACCAAATCCGCGATCTTTCCATTTCATTTCTGGCTTCCCAACGCCATGGCGGCACCCACGCCAGCGAGTGCCTATCTCCACTCCGCCACGATGGTGAACGCGGGCATTTATCTACTCTTGCGCTTGCGACCCGTCCTCGGAGGAACCGACGACTGGACATTGCTCCTGGGGCTTTCCGGCGCAACCACAGTCGCGCTCGCATCAACCCGTGTCTTACGGCAGAACGACCTCAAAAGCGTCCTGGCCGAGACCACCGTCATCGCACTTGGCGCGCTCGTCATGATGCTCGGAATGCCAGCGGCGCATGCCTCGACCGCGGTCATCGTCTTTCTCGTCGTGCATGCGCTCTACAAAGCCTCTCTCTTCATGATCGTTGGCATTGTCGACAAGCACACGGGGACTCGTGATCTGCGCGAGCTCGGCGGCCTCGCGCATGCCATGCCAAAAACGGCATCCGTCGCTGTCGTGATTGGAATTGCGATGATGGGTTTACCGCCGATGTTCGGATTCATCGGGAAAGAGCTCATTTATCAAACCACCCTCGGCGCCGATCGCTTTGCACCGCTCTGGACGAGCGCCGCACTGGGCGGGAATGCGCTGACGGTCAGTGGCGCCCTTTTGGTGGTTCATCACACGTTTTTCGGGCGCATCCACACCACAGAATCACGGGAAGTCACGGATGCCAATCTACCGATCTTGATCGGCCCTGCGTTCCTCGCGATCGCGAGCTTGGCATTCGGTGTATTTCATACATGGACCGCGACTCAACTCGTCGCGGAAGCCGTCCGCGTCGTGGAAAGTCCACGCACATCGGTCGAGCTCCGACTCTGGCATGGATTTCAGTGGGCGCTCGCGCTCAGCGCCATCACCGTCATTGCGGGCGTGGTGATTTACATAAGACGCTCTCGAGTGCTCGATTTGGGATCACGATGGCCCGTTCTCTTCGTAGATCGTGCCGATCGCATCTACGACGCACTTCTTCACGCGCTCGCCCTGTTCGCCGCCGGTGTGACACGATTCATTCAAACCGGAAGGCTGCGCGATTATATCTTCGTGACCATCGCATGCGCTGCGCTCCTCCCCGTCGGCATGCTCGGTGAAGCGCATACATCGATTGAACTCTCCGCTCAGCCCTTCGAACTCGCCATCGTCATCCTGACGGTCAGCGCGGCTTTTCTCGCGGTCCTCGTGAAAGGACGGATCGTGCCCCTCATCTGCGCGATGATGGTCGGATTCGGTGTGGCGATCGTCTTCGTCATCATCGGTGCCCCCGACGTGGCATTCACACAGTTCGCTGTGGAAGCCTTGCTCGTCGTGCTCGTGACGCTCGTGCTCGGACGCTTTCACGCGCCACCCGTCGCGCGGCGCACGCCGAGAGTCCGACTGCGCGATGGTGGGCTCGCGCTCGTTTTTGGAAGCACCTTCTTCGTTCTCCTTTCGAATATCGTTGCAACTCCCCTCGACGACTCTCTTCCTGCATATTTCCTGAAAGAGAGCGTACCTCGAGCCCACGGACGAAATGTCGTCAATACGATCCTGGTCGACTTTCGCGCGCTCGACACGCTTGGAGAAATTACGGTGCTCGGAGCCGCCGCGCTCGGTGCGATCGCACTCTTTACTTCGGAGCCTCGCGCGTGATGTCCTCACTCATCCTCAAGACGACCTCACGTTGGCTCGTCCCACCGATGCTCGTCAGCGCGTTCTGGATCGCACTCCGAGGTCATGATTCACTCGGCGGCGGATTCGAAGGAGGTCTCGTGGCCATCGCGGCCTACGTGCTGGACGCCTACGCCCACGGAGCCTCCATCACCCGCGCTCGACTTCGCATCGCGCCAGAAGCTCTCCTCGGCATCGGCCTCTTGCTCGCGTTGATGAGCACGGCTTTCGGGCCAATTCATGGCGCGACATGGATGACTGGGGGCTGGCTCGAGGTGGACTCTCTTGGAAGTCACCTCACGATTGGAACGCCTATCTTATTCGATCTCGGCATATTTCTCACGGTGATTGGGAGTGGTCTCGCGGTTCTCCTTCCATTGATTTCGGAGCATCGAGGATGAGCACCTCTTTCACGTTTTTGACCAGCGTCGTCCTTGGATGCGCGGTGCATCTTCTCTTGTCACGCGATCTATTTCGCATTCTTCTCGGTGCAATGATGCTGACAAACGGGGCCAATCTCGCGGTGATCCTCCTCGGGGGCACCCACGATCAAACACCCTCATTCGTTCCAGAGCACGCGATGGCGATTCCCGCGAGCACGGTCGCCAATCCTCTCCCTCAAGCGCTCGTTCTCACGGCCATCGTCATTGGATTCGCCATCTTCGCCTTTGCTCTCACGCTCGTCGTTCCTCTCGTTCAGCATTCGCACACACTCGATGTCGATTCGCTTCCTCCGGAGGAGGACGAGACAGACGTCGCCGAGTCGAGCTCCCCGTGACTCTCATCCTCGCACTGCCAGTGTTCGTTCCTCTCCTATGCGGAGCTGCGGCGGTGATCGTTCGGCGGCGCCCTCTCCTTCAGCTCGCCATTTCGATCGTCGGCGCCCTTAGCCTCATCATCGTATCCGCAGCATGTCTGTTCATGACTCTGCGAAGAGGGCATCTCGTGCTCCAGTTCGGCAGCTGGCCGGCGCCTTTCGGCATCACATTCGTAGCCGATCTCTTGAGCTCGGCGATGGTCGGGATCACCGGCGTGATTGGCCTCTCTGCCGTCGTGTACTCACACGCGAGCAGCGACCTCTCCCCCGAGCGAGCGCCGTTATTTCTCCCACTCCTTTCGTTCATGCTCGGAGGCATCTCCGGCGCGTTCCTCACAGGAGATCTTTTCAATCTCTATGTGTGGTTCGAAGTCATGCTCGTCACGTCGTTCGGGCTCTTGGTGATCGGCAATCGTCCCCGTCAACTCGGCGGAACGATGAAATATGTCGTGCTCAATATCATCGCCACGACAGTCTTGCTCCTCGCGATCGCGATGACGTATGGCGCACATGGAACATTGAATCTCGCTGATCTCGCAATACGCACTTCACGAGAAGACACCGATGACTCTTCGGTCGCAATGCTCTTCGTCTTCGCATTTTGCCTCAAATCCGCGACATTCCCCCTCTATTTCTGGCTCCCACCGACGTATCCAAACTCCAGCATCGTGGTTTCGTCTGCGCTCGCAGGTCTTTTGACGAAAGTCGGTGTGTATAGCCTTTATCGTGTCATGTCCCTCGTCTTCGCAGAGGAAATGTCGACTTTGACTCCGATATTTTCCGTCATCGCAGGCCTCACGATGCTCACTGGCGTCCTCGGCGCCGTGGCGTCCTCCGAAATACGCGCGATTTTGTCATTTCATATCGTGAGTCAGATTGGATATATGATCATGCCTTTGGCTTTTCCTTCTGCGGCGGCGTTCTCCGCGGGGATCTTTTACATCGTTCATCATATTTTGGTGAAATCGAATCTATTTTTCGTCTCCGGCCTCATCGCGCGGGCCGGTGGGTCCAGTGACCTGACCCGCCTCCGCGGAGGCCTCCTCGGAACGCATCCAGCCCTCGCATGGCTCTTTGCGATTCCTGCCGCCAGCCTCGCCGGAATCCCTCCTCTCTCAGGCTTTTGGGCAAAGCTCGTCATCATCGATGCGGGGCTCGAAGCACATCGAGAAGCGCTCGTGGCCATCGCGCTCATCACGAGCGCGCTCACGCTCTTCTCGATGACCAAGATCTGGCAATCGGTGTTCTTTACCAGAGCGAATTCTCGTCCGCGAGAGCAGACTGCCGAGAGCGAAATCCCCTCCCCTCGAATCTCCGCGTGGAGTTGCGCACCGGTGATCGTTCTCTCTCTCTTCACCACCTCGATTGGCCTCTGGCCCGAACCTCTCGTGAGCCTCACCGAACGCGCCGCCCTCGAGCTCATCGACCGCACGGATTACATTGATGCCGTGCTGGAAAACAGGCCATGAATCGATCGGGCTTGCTATCGCTCGTCTTGCTGTGGCTGGCGCTCACGGAACCCGCGCCCGGTCAGCTCGTCATCGGCGTTCTCATCGCTCTCGTGTGTTTGTTTTTCTCGGGAATGATGCGCGCGCAAAACCCGAAGCCACGACCGCTGGCGTGGCTCCGGCTTGCGCTGAAGTTCCTTCGAGAGCTCATCCAATCGAACATCGATGTCGCGCTTCACGTGATGCGCCCGCGCATGCGCTTTCGTCCTGGAATCCTACGCATTCCTCTCGAACCCATGAGCGATGCCCAGATCACGATGTTCGCCAATATGCTCACGTTGACACCAGGAACGGCTGTCTTGGATGTCTCCAAAGACCGGTCTCATCTCATCGTGCACGCGTTGGATATTCCTGATCCCGAGCGCACGATCCGAAGCATGAAAGAAGGGCTCGAACGACGGATCCTGGAGACGCGTTCATGAATGGCATTTATGGGCTTGCGACTGCGCTCATTTTGATCGCTGCCTTCTTGGCATTGATACGCATGGTTCGCGGTCCCACGATCGTGGATCGTGTGGTCGCCGTCGATCTGATCACGATGCTCGGAATCTCGTTGATCTCGTTTTATGCGATCCACTTCGACGAGCCAAAGATTGTCGATGTCGTACTCTCGCTTGCATTCACCGCGTTTCTCGCAATGACAGCGTTTGCGCGGTGGCTCGAAGTCCATCGGAGACAATAAGAACCATGGCGCTCATCGCAGCCATCCTCGCACTCATCGGAGCCGCGTTCTCTCTTCTTGCTGGCATCGGCGTATTGCGGATGCCAGACGCCATGACTCGAATGCATGCCGCTACGAAAGTGAGCGCCTTCGGGAGCGGCATGGCGCTCATCGCGGCCGCCATTCACTTTGGGGATCCGGCGCTGGTCGCGCGTTCCCTCATCGCCCTCACATTCATCATGCTTTCGGTCCCAGTGGCCACCCATCTCCTGGCGCGCGCAGCATGGCGTGATCGCATTGCGTTTTGGGAGCGCACGATAGGCACCGAAATTCGCCCTGAAGACGAGCAAGCGCGACCGATCGATGGCGACACCGACATGTGAAAACTACGCCCTGACCATGTCATGAATGTCACACTCAGTGGCCAATGAGCCCCCGAATCAATGCTGGTCCAAGCATTGCTTGATAGTGCTCATCATGCGTCTCTTTTCTGATCGAATCATGATTTGGATTGGCGTTGGCGTCCTCACGGGATGCGTTCCAGTCGCGTTCTCGCCACCTGCGCGCTCACTCCCACTCGAGAGCTCGGCCACCCTCGCCGAGGGCGACGTGGCCGTGCAGGCCGCGGGCGGCGTGCATGCCGATGGCGCCACGGGCGGCGCCGCTGCGGTCCGCGGACGCTTCGGTCTGACCTCCTTCCTCGAGGCGCAGGTCGAGGCCTCCTATCTCGCGATCAACTATCCTCATGACTACGATCGTCGCTCGCCCCATGTGGGCGCGAGCCGTCTCGGACTCAAGCTCGCACCGATCGAGCACTTTGCGTTCGTCGCTGGCTTCGGTATGGGCGGACACACGCATGGAGCGTTCGCCTCTCCCGATGTGGGTCTGATCTTCGCTTATGAAAATCGCTATTTCGTCCCGTGGCTTGCGCTTCGAGGATGGGTCAGCGTGCCGATCAATCCAAAGACCCGTACCGTCACGAGTGACGACGAGATATTCGTCTTACGTCCCTACGATACGTTCGGATGGCAAGTCTCGACAGGCTTTCGCATCCCGCTCACCCTCGATGCAGAGGACAATGTTCGCTTGAATCTGTTGGGAGGGGTCGCCCTCGGCTGGCTTCACGATCTTCGTGAGGAAGAGAATCTCGGATTCTTTCAGTTCGAGACAGGCGTCGAGATCGTGTTCGATCCTTAAAAAAGTCCGCGAGCTCTGCTATACAGGATCGCGTTGAGCGCGATCCTGTATAGCAGTTTCTTTTCGGAGGGTCTGACGCAGACCCTCCCCCCGCCCGGCAAAGCCGGCTCGGGGCCCCCCTCCCAACTCCGCTCCGCGTCGAACCAGAGTCGGTTTGATCTCCGATCAATGCGACTCTGGTCAGAAACGCTTCGATGACCGCGCTCCGCATATTCGTTTTCCTGGGAGCGTTTCTCCTTTTCTCGATGGAGCCGATGGTGGGTCGCCTCCTCCTTCCGCATTTCGGAGGAGGCTTCCATGTCTGGACGACGTCGCTCATGTTTTTTCAAGGCGCGCTCTTTCTTGGGTATTCGTATGCCCACCTCGCGCCGATTCGATTTTCACGCGCACATTTTCTGGTGTTGCTGCTCCCGATCGTATTTCTCCCGCTTCGAGTGCGTTTCGCCGATGCTGGTGATGGCATCGGAGCGATCCTCGCCGCGCTCACACTCGACTTCGCCCTCCCCTTCATCGCGCTCGCAACGACAGGGGTCATCGCACAAGGGTGGCTTTTCCGCTCTTCGCTTCCGGAGCGCGCGAGCCCTTATCTTCTCTACGCCACCTCGAACATCGGTTCACTCGTCGCGCTCCTTGGGTATGTCTTCATCATCGAACCGCTGATCGGTCTCCGATGGCAAGGACGACTTTGGGCGATTGGCTACCTCGCATATCTCGGTGTGGCGCTCGTCGCTTATCGCGCGACGCGTCGTCCAAAAACACAGCGGCTCGACGCTGCTGTCGCAAATGATGAAGACCACGCGCCCTCTCCAGTTCGCGCATCTCGAGTGGCATATTGGCTCTTGCTATCGGCCTTCCCGTCCATCTTTTTGATGGCCGTCACGAACCTCATTGCGCTCGACGCGGGGAACGTGCCGCTCGTTTGGGTCGTGCCGCTGACGCTGTACCTTCTGAGCTTCGTCTTTGCGTTCTCTTCTCGTGATCGCGTGCCTGGCTGGATCCGTCGTCTGTGGCCTGCGTTCGCATTGTTCGGTCTTTTCATCTTCGCAGGCGGCGATACGGGCGGCACCTGGCTCCAAGTCTCGCTCCATCTCGCAGTCCTCTTCATTGTCTGTCTCGCCGCGCATGGCGAGCTCTATCGAGTGAGGCCTGCAGCGCGACAGCTCACCCTTTATTATCTCGTGATCGCAGGAGGAGGATGGGCCGGCGGCGCCTTCGTTGCGCTCCTCGCGCCAGCGCTCTTCAGCGGGCTCACGGAATATCCCGTCGCGATCATCGGACTCATGATCACATTCCTCTCGGCGCGCCACGTCGAGCTCTGGACGTGGGCGCGCGGCCCGGGCCGAATCGGCGTCGCGCTCATGGCTGTGCTCGTCGCAGTCATGGCATGGCGCGTCATCGACGGGACGAACGCGGGGCACACGGTGCGCACACTCGAAGTTCGTCGCAGCCATTACGGCATCTATCACGTCCTCGAGCGCCCTGGTTCACACGGCGTCGAGCGCGATCTCATCAGCGGGGCCACACGTCATGGACGGCAGATTCGTGAATCCGAATACCGACGTGAACCACTCAGCTACTACCATCGCCAAGGACCCGCTGGTGACACGATCGCCATCATGCGCGAACGTTCGAGCGGGCCTCTCTCGATCGGCGCGATCGGCCTTGGGGTCGGAACGATGGCCGCGTACGTCGAGCCGTCGGACGCGATCGAGTTCTTCGAGATCGATCGAGCCGTCGTCGATCTCGCAGAAGCACACTTTACATACCTCGAAGATTGCCGCGGTGAGGTCCACACCTTCGTCGGAGATGCTCGACTCACACTCGCACGTCATTCGAGCGGTGCACGATACGATCTTTTGCTCGTCGATGCGTTCGCTGGAGATGCCATCCCGACGCACCTCATCACGCTCGAAGCCGTAGAGCTCTATCGTTCTCTCTTGAACGAGCGCGGCATCCTCCTCTTCCACATCTCCAATCGCTATTACGACTTACGCCCTGTATTGGCGACGATCTCGCGTGCGCTCGAAATGAGCGCCGCATTCAAAAGCGCACGAGAGACGAGCGAGCGAGATTTTGCTGATCCGAGTGTCTATTTCGTGATGACGAATCATGATGAAGACCTCGCCTCGTTTCTTGCGCGCGGATTCGAAGAGGTCACGGCAGAGAGACCTCGGCGAGGTCCCCTGTTCACCGATGATCACGCCAATACACTCAGTGTGCTATTGCCCGATTGGGAGTGAGACGAGCCCTCAGATCGACAAAACACCAGCGACCTTCTGCATCATCGCGACGCGCTGCTGCGTCACGGGGCTCGTGCCGTCGAGCATGCGCTGTGTCTCTTCGAGAACCTCCGCGAGCGGCCACCGCGTGATGCTGCGATCGGCGGTCTCGGTTCCGCCCTTGAGGGGCGTCTGCCACGCCACCATTTGATCGGTTGCACCCCCGAGCAATGCGCTCACGGCTCCGAGCGCGAAACGACTCGCCACCATGCGATCGAGAAAGCTCGGGCTCCCACCGCGCACCAGATGTCCGAGCACCGTCCCGCGAATCGATACGTCAGGGAGCTCCGTTTCGAGAAGCTCGGTCAATCGACGCACCAATTTCGTGCACGGAACATCCACCCCCTCTGCTTTGATCACCAAGACACGCTGCTTGCCACGATCTTCGCCGAACCCTCGCCGAATCACCTGCGCGACCGATTCTACGATCACGTCTTCATCGCGTGTTTCTTCTCGGAAGAGCGCGGCATCCGCCCCTGCTGCGATCGCGCTCGCCATGCACAAGTATCCCGATTGCCTCCCCATCACTTCGACGATGAATGCACGTCGATGAGCGCGCGCGGTGTCGCTGATTCGATCGCAAGCCTCGACAATCGTATTGAGCGCGGTATCGACGCCAATGGCAGTCGCCGTGCATCCGATGTCGTTGTCGATGGAGGCAGGGATGCCGATGACCTTCGCGCCTTGCTCGACAGCGAGCGCATGTGCACCCGTGAGCGATCCATTGCCCCCGATCACGATGAGGCCGTCCATCTCGCGCAACGCATCGGCCGCACGATCACGCCCCGCGCGTTCATAAAACGCCTTGCAGCGCGCCGAGCCAAGGATGCTGCCTCCGAGCTGCGCGCTCGTATCGATCTCCAAAGTCGGCGCCAGGGCACCCTCGGAGCTGCGTCGCGTCAAGCTTCTCCATTTTTTGTGGACGAGCCCTTCGTAGCCACGCTCGATGCCGAGCACCTCCACTCCTTGCTGCGCGGCGATCAATGTGATGGCGCGCAGCGCTGTGTTCATGCCCGGGGCATCTCCACCCGATGTCAGAATTCCGATTCTCATCCTATGTACCTATGTCCATTCGTCAGCGACAGAGTTGAGTGCGCGAAGTCGTACGAGCTCGACAAAGCAGAGCTCCCAACAGATCTAACCCCAACTCACACTCGACCCAATCCGCAGTCGCGCCACATGCAGGCGTGGCGTCTCGCCACCCAGTCCCTGCGCAGAGAGAGCTCAACGTGAGCAACCGACATCGATCGAAGACCGTCGTGAAGCGAAGCTCTTCATTGCCATTACAATCGTAGTCGTAATGACAATCGCCACTCGGCGTGCAATAGGGAGTGGCGAAGAAATTAGGCTGATTCGGACGCACGAGCGCGGATGCCGGATCCCCCATCACATCGAAGCAGTCTCCAGCCACCGTGAGAGTCCCCGCCGGGCACATACATGCGTGTACGGTATCCGTGGGATCGCCAAATCCATCACCATCCGAATCGGCGTAGCACTCGAACGACACCGTGGATTCATCGATTCGAGTATCACAATCGTCGTCCCGACCATTGCCACATTGCTCCACCGCACCCGGATGGACATCCGCCCGGGTATCATCGCAATCATCGCCACAATCGCCAGCCGATCGTGGCGAATGCCCGTCGCCGTCCGCATCGATCTGCGTCGTCACACATCCGATGCGCGAGTCGCACGAAGCCGTGTGACAAGCGTCGAGGACGGTGCATACGGAGACGGAGCTGCGAAAGCAGCCCTGGGCCATATTGCATGCTTCGAGGCCATTGCAGACATCTCCATCATCACAATCCGCATCACGACGACAGGTGTGAGTACAATCGTTCTCGCAACCATCATTCGATATCGTGTTGCGATCGTCGCATTCCTCCCCCGATTCGACGACTCCATTGCCACAACCCATCGGTACGCAAAGCCCTGTCGTGTTGCAGACACCTGTGTTCCCGTCGTGCAATGGGCATGAGTCGCTCGCCATAGGCACCCCCGCGATACAGAGATGACGCTCACACCGCTCCTGCCCGTTGCACGGATTCGAATCCGCGCAGTTGGCGTGAGACGTACATGTGTACACACAGGCGAACGGCTCGCATCCATCACCCGGGATTTCGTTTCCGTCGTCGCATTCTTCATCCGCGTCTCGGAAGCCGTCCCCACACCTTCCGACGACACACGCACCGTCTACGCAGATCAGTCGATGGTTCGCCGTACTCCCACACGAAGAACCATTGACTGCGCTCGCGCATAGGTTGGCGCCTGCATCCGTCAGGCCCGAGTCAGCCACCTCCGAGGCATCGATGGTGCTCGAATCCATCCGACCCGACGCATCGCGCGAATCCGACGCATCGCGTGCCTCAGCGTCCATCGAGCCCGAAGCATCGCTCGCTCCTGAATCCCTCCATCCGCCGCCCGCATCGAGGTGATGTGAAGCGTCCACGTCACCTTGCTGCGGCGGATCTGGCGGATCCAGGTCGAACGTCAGTCCACATCCGCAAACAATGAAGACAAGCGAGAGCGACGATAAGGTCCGCGTCACCCATCCATTCTATCCGAAAGCAGACCCACTGAAAAACCGCGATGTCTTTAGGGCGTAAATTCGCGTTTTGATTTCCTCTTCCACGAAAGGCGGATCGGTGTGCCCTCGAACCCAAAGCGCTCGCGCAACGCATTGGCCACGTAGCGCTGATAGCTGAAATGCACAGCGTCGGGCTCGTTCGTCACGATGACGAAGCGAGGCGGCCGCACCTCCGCCTGCGTCACGTAATAAAGGCGCACGGATCTGCCCTTCATCGTCGGCGGCGGATGATGTGCGAGCACTTCTTCCATGAAGCGATTGAGCTCCGCGGTCGTCACGCGCTTTCGATGCTCACCAAGCGCGGCTTCCGCAGCATCCATCAACTTGTTCACGCCACGGCCGTTGACTGCGCTCGTCCCCACGACACGCGCCCATGGTGCAAACGCGAGCACATCACGCGCCCGTTCGATGGCGTGCTTTCGCTCGGATTCGTCCATGAGATCCATCTTGTTCATGCCGATCACGAGCGCGCGACCTCGATCGACGACGAGCCCTGCGAGCTTCGCATCCTGCTCGGCGACACCTTCTTTGGCATCGACCAAAAGAACCACGACGTGACTCCGCTCGATCGCGCGGATCGCCTTCATCACTGCGAGCCCCTCGACGCCCTTGTCGATGCCGCGCTTACGGCGCATGCCCGCGGTGTCGATCAGCACCCACGGCTCGCCATTCTTTTCGTAAAGCGCATCGATGGCGTCGATGGTCGTGCCCGGCCTCGAGTCGACGAGCTGTCGGTCTTCCCTGAGCAAGCGATTGACGAGTGAGCTCTTGCCAGCGTTGGGACGACCGACGATCGCCACGCGCGGAACATCGTCTGGCAGGCTCGTCCCCGCGCCTTCTTCAGGCGGCGGCAACGCCTCGAGGATCGCGTCCTCGAGATCCGTCATGCCATTGCCATGAAGCCCCGACACAGGAATCAAGTGGTCTAATCCGAGCTCGTAGAGCTCCATGCCTTCATGGGCGATCGCGCGAGAATCGGCTTTGTTTGCAACGTAAATCACCGGCTTTTGGGCGCGTCGCAACAGCTCGATCGCCGCACGATCCGCCGGAAGCGCCCCGCTCGTTGCATCGAGCACGCATACGACGAGATCCGCTTCGGAGAGCGCCAAACGCACGTGCTGCGCGATGCCTTCCTTCATCGGATCATCGCTATGCGGATCGAAGCCGCCCGTATCGACGAGCACGATCTCGCGTCCACGAAACAGCGCATCGGCATAGTGACGATCCCGCGTCACACCGGGGATGTCTTCGACGATCGCAATGCGCTGGCCCGCGAGTCGATTGAAGAGCGTGCTCTTTCCCACATTGGGCCTGCCCACGATCGCCACGACCGGACGCGCGGCCACGGCACCCGCCGGCAGAGGCTGCTTGCGCTTGCGCCTCTTGCTGCCACGCGGAGCCTCTTCGCCCTCTTGCTCGAACTCGTCCGTCATTCGAGCCCTCCTTCACGGGTCAAACGTCGCACTTTTTGTGGGTCCTCGGTCCATCCCTGGATGACCTTCACGAAGGTGCGAAGGAATACTTTGCGTTCGAGCATCGTCTCGATCGCCACCCGAGCGTCGCTCCCGATTTGCTTGAGCATCTGCCCCTTGTTGCCGATGACGATGCCCTTGTGCGACTCCTTGGTCACGACGATCGTCACGCCGATGCGCACGAGCTCACCCTCGACCACCCACTCATCGACCTGCACGGCAACACCGTGCGGCACCTCTTGGCGGGTGTGCTTGAGCACCGCTTCGCGCACGAGTTCGGCCACGAAGAAGCGCTCGGGTCGATCGGTCAGGACATCTTCTTCCCAGAGGAGGCCTTCGGGAAGGTGCTCGCGAATCGCCGCCACGAGCGGCGCGATATTTGTCTTTTTGAGGCCGGAGATCGGCATGATCGCGGCCCACGGATGCACGGCGTCGATCACCTGAAGCGCCGGTAAGAGCGTCGTCTTGTCTTTGACCTTATCGACTTTGTTGAGCGCGATGATCACAGGTTTACCGAGCGGCTTCATCAGCTCGAGAATGCGTGCGTCTTCCGAGGGAAGTTCTCTTTTCTTCACGACCTCGGGCGCATCGACCAAGAGCAAGAGCACGTCTCCTTGCTCGAGTGCGCCCTGGGCTTCTTCGACCAGCACGCGACCGAGCACGCTCTTTGGAACTTCGAGCCCCGGCGTATCGAGGAATGCGATCTGTGTTCTCGACGCTTCGACCTCGGTGTCGAGCACACCGAGCAACACCGATCGCGTCGTGCCCGGACGCGGCGCGACGATGGACAGCTTTTGACCGAGCAATGCATTGAGCAGCGTCGATTTTCCGACGTTGGGACGCCCTGCAATGACGCAACGCCCCGCACGCGGCGGAGCCGAAATGGGCTTTTTCGTGGATTTTTTGGCACGTGCCTGGGCCATGGAGGGGCCGAGTCTAATCCGCGGCCCGCTCCCGTCGAGGCGTTTATCGAGCTGAAACCTCAGCGTCTGCGACGCATGTCTCTATGGGATAAATTCGGCGATGGATATAGGACCGGTTCCACACGCAACGAATCCCCTTCCCGAGTCGCTGCACACATGATCGCACCGGACGGTCCCGCCGTCGTTGGGCACTCCTCGTTTCTCGTGCACGCTCCACCGCGAGCAACGGAGTTCGCAGGATGTCCACACCGAGGAATCCCAGCTTCGTTGAGACGGCATACGGTGCTCGGAAAGCACTGCTCATCATCGGTGCAACGAATGGTTGGCTCTCCTCTTGAAACACAAAGCGGTGCGCTCATCCCAGAAGCGCACAAACAAGATGGATCATCGCACCACATCTCGATCGAGCCTGTGCCCGGCGGGCACTCTGTCCGGCAAGTGTGATCGCAATGATGAATGCCTGAGAATTACTGCGGAATTGACCATTTGTGGACTCTGAGCTGTGAATCAAAGCGACCCAAAGGTTCGCTTCTCAGACATAGGCCATCGCTGGCAGCCAATCATCGATATCTTGGTTAAGGCGCTGAGGTGACTTGCTGAAGCCAGCAGAGACGGTGAGAATCGGATTCATAAACGCTCTGCTCGAGAGATCCCTTATGCGACGAACTTGGCTCATTTTAGCGCTGACGAGCGCGGTCCTGCCGGCTTGTTTCGGATCCCATGGAACGAATCGCGAGGACGATGCGGGACCTCGTGTCGATACTGGGACGTGTCTCACTCTGCCAGCGATCGTGCAAACGATTCGCTGCAATGTGGAGCCGAGCGGTGAGGCCGTGGCGATGATCACGACGAGCCCCAGCCAATGTTGCGGTTCCGGCTCAGTGACGCCCACGCTGAGCGCAAGTGGATCGAGCTTCGATGTCGCGCTCGCATGGAACGCATGCGATTGCTGCGAAGGGTGCCGTTGCATCGGGCCGACTGAAGAGGTGCGCGTCTCTCTCGGAGCGCTCGAGCCGGGAACCTATACGGTTCGTTCGGAAGGCTCTTCGTGCAATCTGCTCGTCCCGAGACCGGAGGCATGCCATGCATCGGAGATCGACGAATTCCGTGCGCCCACGGTCCTCTTCGAAGATCAGCCGCTCGCCATGACGCTCATCGAGCGTGAAGCGAGCTCATGTCACTGTCAGCCGCGCGCGGTGCTGGAGGGCTCGTTCGATGTGAGATTGCAGCGATGCGACTGTTGTGATGCGTGCAGCTGCATCGATCCTGGTTACGAAGCCAGCCTCGTCACGACGGCCCCGTCTTTGGGTGCCCACACGTTCATGACTCCGCTCGGAGCCCGGGTCATCCACGTCACCACACGCGATCCATGTCGTGCGCTCGAGCCGACGGGTCTGCGCATCGTTTCCCCCGATCCCGAGCTCCGTTCGAGTGGTCCTGCGATTCATTGGGCGGTCGTGTCTGGAGTCGAACAGCTCTGCTGCGTTCCGCCAGCACCGGCGATCGATCAGGGTGTGGGTCCCGCCGGACAGATCAGCCTGGACCTTCGGACATGCGTGCAAGAGGACTGTGATTGCATCGGTGAACAGGTGGAGTTCGAGGCGTGGCACCCTCTCGTGGCCTTGGAATCGAGCATTCACGTCATTCGCGCTGGCAGGTTCGAGACGACGATCATGATTCCTTGAGCTTAGAGGCGGAAATCGAAGTCGAGGTGGAGGCGAAGCCGAGGCGGCCCAGAGCGCTTCGACGTCGACGCGATCGCGACGGCATGGAAGGCGCTGACCAAGGGTCGCTTCTCGATTCATCCGGAGCGCGCTCGCGTGATCGCTCCGTGCTCGAGATCCTCATGGACGCGATCAAGCACCGCCACCTGCTGATCATGACGGGAAGCGCGCGACCCCCCAGGAGCGCGCCCATCTGCGTCGTCGAGCGCTCGCCGAGATCGTCGGGCCCGCTCTCTCACGCTTGACGAGTTCCTCGCGTCCGCGACGGGGACCTCGCCGACGAGCACGACAGGGCCGTCGAGGCTCGATGCGCGCGCGAGGAGGCGTCCCGCGCCGTCGCGCACCGAACAGATGCCGTGCCCAGTTGCACGTAAGATCGAAGCCTCTCCCAGCACGGCAGCCCAGACCGCGGTGCGATCGTGAAGCTCGTGGAAGTCAGACTGCGGCCAATCGTTGGCAGGAACCGCGACGACTCCTCCCTGACGGGCCGCCGCAATGATATCCGGGTAGTCGAGGTCAACGCAGATCGGAGTCGACAGCGCAAAGCCCTCGGTGAGACGACGAGGGCCAGGTGGCTCTGCGATGCGGCGGGGCGGCTCGAGATTCGGCGCTGGGTGTTGCTTGTCATGAACCCACGTCTGCCCCGACGCTTCGATCACCTCGAGCGTGTTGCACGGGATCGAAAGATCGATGCGGGGCGCGACGATGGTGATGCCGTGTTCGGCAGCCCAACGACGTGTCGCCTCGAGCCATTGGGCCCTCGTGGTGTCGTCGACGACGACGGCGACCTCGGGGAGGACGACGAGACGCGCCCCCCGCGCAGCCGCCTCCGCCACGTGCGGAGCATAGCGCGCGACCGTGTGCTCGACGTCGCGATACTCCGGCGAGCGCATCGGCCAGAGACCATCGACGGGTGCGTCGTCGGGAGGTGCACCGTTGACGACGACCGCTGCCATCTTCACCCGCGGTGCCCGGTCGATCGCCACGCGCGCACGGCGGAGCGACGCGTGCGCGAGCACGAGCCCCATCGACGCGAAGAAGAGCGTGGCTGCCGCCATCGGCCACGCGTTCGTCGGACCGGGCAGCAGGAGCACCCATGCGGCGTTCACCGCCGCGAGGAGCACGGTCACCGTCCGCTCGCCGCCCACCCATCCCGCCCGGATCACGGTGGGCCACACCTCCTGCGTGCAGGCGAGCGGCGCGTATACCCACCGCGGCGCGCCCGCAACCTGCATCGGCCGCGTTGCGAGCCACTCGACGAGCGGGAGCAGTACGACGAGCGCCGATGATGCGACGTGCTCGAGCGCGGCGCCGCCGAGGCCTCCCGCAACACCCCACCCGACAGCCCCGATCTTCGCGCCGAGCCAGCGAAGCGGTGGAGGCGAGCCCCGCTGTGCGAAGCCGTGGATGATCGCGCCCGTGAGGGCGCCTGCGATCGCGGCTCTCCACCCGCATCTCGTGATCGCAAACCCCAGCGGAGCAAGAGCGACCCACGCGAGCAGCGGAAGACGTGATGCAAGGATCGATAGAGCACCGCTGGCCAGCCCGGCGAGCATTGAAATCCACAAGAGCGCCATACGCTGAGAATCCGCGCTTCGTGCGATCACAAGAATGGGTCATTCGACCCATCCTCATCGGCCATGACGCCGACCGATCGCCTCCGCGCGATTCGATACACCGAGCTTGCGATAAAGCGCGGCGAGCTGATTCCGCACCGTGTAGAACGAGGTGCCGCGCGCTTTGGCGATCTGCCCCGTACTCAGCCCGAGTTCGAGATAGTCGAGCAGGTCCGCTTCGGCGGTGGTCACGACTGGACACGGATCGTGTGGCGCAGCGGCCGCGAGGCAAGCCACTGAGAGCACAGGGACGAGACCGCGCGCGTGCGCGAGGGCGGCGTCCGAGAATCGGCGGCCGCGTCGTCCAAGTGCGACCATGCCGAGGGGGCGGCCTCTGGCCGTCGGTATCAGCACCAAAGTCTCTACCCCGCCGAGAGGCGCCATCACGTGGCGATAGAGCATCGTGTGCTCGAGCGACATGCCGAGCACGCGGCGATCGGTGGTCGCGCCTTCGAGGACGGCGCGCGCTTTGACTTCGTGGAGGTCCAGTGACGAGCGACGCCAGCTCGCGTGAACGATAGCGCGCTCGGAAGCCGCGAGGCCGTGAAGCGCGTGCATCTCTCTGCCTGTCTCCATCGCGACGAAGATGCCGATCTCGGCGTTCAGATCGTCACATAGGACCTTGAGCGCGCCATCGCGGAGCGCCGAGGGCGTCGAGATCTGGTGGGCGAGTGTGATGAGGGCGTGCTCAGTGCTCATGGGCCAATGGACAGCTTGTGCGGGATCGGGTTCCGGCGCGCTACGAAGGAAACGAGGAGCGACGACCTGAACAGCTGTCGAGGGTGCCGTGTCGATGGTCTAGCCCCAATGCCGCTCACTTAACACTACTGCGTCACATTTTGATTCGAGGCAGCTGCACGCCACGAAAAACCCGCGAAAGCGGCTCTGGTTTCATTGGTGATCATGGTCGAAAGTTCTGAGAAAATGACAACCTGACGCAGTAGTGTTAACCCATGACGGTGGTGGACTGCCCTGCGAGATTGAAAACCTGCTCGCGACCTACTGCCGTCGCTGCCATCAGGAACCGCACGGCAACTTACGCGGAGCGCTCCGTCCTAAGGATGCGAGCGTCGACATTGCCGATGCCGCCCTTGGGTGCGCGTCCGACAGGAGCCGAAATCGCAGCCTTCGAAACATGGGTCGACGCTGGTGCTCCCGAAGGTCAATGTGAGCCGTGAGGCCGCAGCGTTTCGAGGATGAGCGTGCGCATCTGCTTCGCTCCTTCGTTCGTCACTGACAAAAGTGCAGGACGCTTGCCGATGTCGTAGATAGCGGGCATGGAGCACTACTGGGCGCGCACTGGCATATTCTGGTCTGTCAACTGGGCTATCACCCTTCCGTTTTGGCTCATCGCATGGAAATTGTACGGAAAGCGATCAGTACAGGTTGTTGGTGCGTGCGCGTTCGTCTTCTTGGTTACGACCATGGCCGTGTTCGCACCACGTATGACCATCTTCGATGGCTTGTACTGGAACTGGCAGGGAAAAACCCTTGAGGCGCTGAGTGCCATATTGATGATGCTTGTACTGCGTCTCGACCGCCAGGTTGTGGGATTTACCTTGCCAAAGAACTCACTCGGCCTCGTAAGTGCACTAGGGATGGCCAGTATCATATGGTCATTGAACCTATACGCTCTCGCAACTGGTGACCGCGTCCCAGATGAATTGGCGACGACGGAGAGCGTCGCATTTCAACTCACCCTACCTGGTATCGCAGAGGAGATCGTCTACCGCGGCATTCTATGGGCGATATGTGACCAAGTCTTTGGTAGACCATGGCGAATTCTTGGTGCGGATCTGGGTCTGGGATGGATCTTTACTTCACTCCTATTTTGGAGTGTTCACTTCGTTCAGGTATCGAAGACTGGATCGCTCTCATTTTCTGCGGACTGGCAAGCGCTGATTCCTGTCGCTTTGACCGGATTTATCCTCGGCTGGATCCGAGCGAAAACTGAAAGCGTCTATCCGGCGATGATCGCTCACAACGTCGCAAATGGAATTATGTTCGTTGGTTCCATGCTTTGATCAGATCTCGAAGTCGAGCTTCGATTTGGCCGCGAGGCCGCAGCATTCCGGGAATGAGTGTACGCAGTTCTCGCTGGTACAATTTCGAACCTTGCGACATCGAATCTCGGCTCTTCGAGATCGAGTCGATCTCCTGGGAGACGTTCGCGGATTTTTTGTGGTGTGGGCAAGACTACGAGTGAGTCATCTTGGACGCAGAGGACATCGACATGGATCCGAAGGCGCTCATGCAGTTCAGCAAGTTCTTGAGTTTCGTACTTCGCCATCAGCCTCAATCCATTGGTCTCGTGTTGGACCCGCATGGATGGGCAGAGATCGATTGCCTGCTCGCACAGTCGCAGGCGCACGGGAGGAAGCCATCTCGTGAGATCATCGAAACAGTCGTCGCGACGAATTCGAAGCAGCGTTTTGCGATCAGCGAAGACGGTCGTTTCATTCGGGCCAATCAAGGCCACTCGACGAACGTCGACCTCGGCTATCGCCCGACTCTGCCGCCCGAGACTCTCTTTCACGGGACCATCTCGTCCGCTCTCGCTTCCATTCGCGCCCGAGGACTTCAAAAGATGGCGCGGCATCATGTGCACCTATCGGCCGACGCCGAAACTGCGCGCGCGGTCGGAATGCGTCGCGGCAAACCCGTTCTCCTACGGATCTCGGCCGTTCGAATGCATGACGCCGGACACGTCTTCTTCGTGTCTGCCAATGGGGTCTGGCTTACGGATCGAGTGCCTCCGGAATATATCGAGTTCCAGGAGCCATAGACCGCCGAGAACGACGATGCGTCTCGCGGCCAAGGCGCGACCTGCATCGCCTTATCGGAGTATTCTCGCTCGGTGCGTTTGTGCAGAGCGACAAGCTCAGAACGCCCATCGTGCCTCAGTACCTAACCAGAGTCGCATTGATCGGAGATCAAACCGACTCTGGTTAGACGCTTTGCGGAGTTGGGAGGGGGGCCCCGAGCCGGCTTTGCCGGGCGGGGGGAGGGTCTGC
>CAYZTA010000008.1:48525-158888 GCA_964481145.1 uncultured Sandaracinus sp. | reverse complement strand
GGCCTACGTTGCCGAGCAATCGGTACCACGCTCTCTTCTGGCCAAGCCGGTTTTCTCCAAGCTCGTCCATGACCCGCTCGATGCCGCGGGCGTCCTCGAGGTCATCGACGACCCCCAAAGCTGGGTCGAAGTGGCACCCATGCGGGCGACGACTGCCAGCGGTAGCGTGACGTTCACATCCACGTCGACGGATGCGATCTACGTCCCACCGGGCACACGTTTACTGCATGGCACGAGCGGCAAAGCCTATCGCACGCTCGAAGCGGTTCAGCTGCCGCGCGCTCCGCGCTTTCGTCCGCCGTCCACTCCTCGCTCCGCATCCACGCGCATCGAGGCCGAAGAAGCCGGCTCTGCGAGCATGGCCTTGTCAGGAACGATCACGGTGCTCGACCCGCCCATTGCCGACGTCACGGTCACGAATCCAGGTGTGCTCATCGCGGATGATGCCGAGAGCCTCCTTGAGCTCCGGACGCGCATATTGAACTCCGACCGATACTCGACTCTCGCTCGCGCAGCGCGCCGACCAGACACGACCCTCATCGGTGCGAATCGAGCTCGTGCAGTGGGCAACACCATCCACGTTGCAGGGCCGGAGGGCGGCATCACCGACGTCGATGACCTCGCCATCCTTCGGCGGGCCATTTACGCCCGCTCACCGGCCGTTGCCGCGACCGACATCGGCATCGCGATTGGCTACACGCTCAGCGTCGATGACGCGACGTCGCCGACGAATGGCGAGATCGAAGATGCGATCGAGGAACGCCTCGCCGAGCACTTTGCGACGATCCCCATCGGCGGGCTCGTGAGCGCGGCGATCATCGACACTGTCATCCGCACGGCCCTTGGGATGCGCATCATCGACTTCTCACGTCCCGTGGTGGCGCCCAACCTCGTGAGCCTCACCCTCACGGCCCCTGCAGCGAATGTTCAGCTTGGGGCGACGGCGGTGCCGGTCGTGGGGACGGTCACGCCGAGCATCACGCGGGTGTGAAAGGCGACAAGCCCAGTCGTTTCGATGATCAGGCGATTGCGCCGGCAGCCGACGAGTATTCGCGACCGGCGAACAGTGTACGACCCAAGGATGACAAGGGGCGGTTTGTGAAGGGAGAGCCGTCGGAACGTAATCGCGTTCCGACGGGCAAACGGCACAACGACACGGCTGAAGGGGTCGTCGCCCGCCTGAAGCGCGAGCGTGACCGCGGTGACAAGCAGGCCGCGGAACTGCTCACGACAGCAACGTCGCAGAAGCATCGCAACGACAGAGAGGATCAAGCTCAAGCTGTTGGAAATGAACGGCTTTACGCCGTCAGATACCGCAAATCTCGCGAAGTGAGGACCAAGGTCAAGGGCCCTCGCCATGCCCCTTCCACCTCGCCGTGGGACGGCAAAGGCGCTGGGATTCAATGCCGAGGCGGGTGGGTCCGTGATCGACCGTTTTGCGGGCTCGGCAGGGCTGAACCCCTATATTTCCGGGCACTTGAGCTTGGGGTTGAAGAGGTCACACCCTCGCGCGAGATGGGGGAACCGGATCGGCGCCTTCAGCACCACTTCAAAAGGGCCGGAAAGATAGGGTTTTACGCCCGCGGACTCAGCAAATCTCGCGAAGTTGGCACCGGTCGACGCGGCTGTTCCCACGCCTCCCGTGGAATCCGGTAGCACCCCTCGAGCACGACCAGCGCGCGCTCCGAAGGCCGGCACGCGCCGGATGACCACTCGCTCACTCGCGAAGGGCTCACCCGGCAACGCGCCGCCACCTCACGGGCGCGGGTCTTCTGAAGCACAGCAACGAGGCATGCCCGACCTTCTGTCTTCCACGGCGGCCCGATGAGACGCACGGGGCCGAGCATGCCACCGGGTCTACGCTTGCGCGACCTCCGCACTCTCGCTCTTGACGATCGGCGCCAAGGACTCGCGCACGTCGAGTTCGTGATCCCTCATGGTTTCACAAGCGAGCCAGCAATACGCCGTCGCGAACTCCATCCAGTTCGTCAGAGACGCGTGCCAGACCGCGTGCATCGCATCGACGGTCTCCCCGTCCTCGATGCCGATGCGATCGAACTCCGAAAGCATCTCGTGCACACGTACAATCGCCTCGTACGTCCGCGGGTGGTCCAACTCCGCGACGATGTCCTCGCCCAGACCGAGGATCCCATAGAGCTCGGCCCGCTTCGGAGGGTCGTCCTCGAGCGCAAACAGCGTTCGCAAGCACTTCAGCGCTTCACGCGATGCGAATGCATTGCCTCGCGATTCGGCAAGCGCAGCAAGGCGTTGAGCAATGAGCTTTTCCCAGGCTTTCATGTCTTCGGTCGACGGCAGGTTGGTCATGATGGGTCTCCTTGGGTTCGGGCAATACGGGGCCGGTCGGCTCGATGGAGCCGAGTCGGGTTACTTGCTGGTCATTTGATGGAAGACGCGATTCGCTCGCGATTCGTTGGCGTTTGCCGGTTGGCGTATTTGCTTACGGCGTCTCGGGCAGGTCCAGAGCGCTCTTTTCAGGGGCCGGTGAGATGAGGACAGCGCGCCCCCACGAAGCGATGAGCTCCTCGAGGTCTTCGCGTGAGATGCGGATGCCGACGATGACGGTGCCGTGCTCGCCCTCGGTCACGCTGACCATCACGCCGCGGGTGGGGGAGGGCGTCATGGCTTCCCCCGAAGCAGAGCGGCAATCTGCGCGAGCGTCTCGGGTGAGGCTTCGGCGAGGCGAGCCGCGAGTTCGGTGACATGTGGCACCGTTTGCAGGTCGGCGGCGTGAGAGTGCGGAATTTCAAGCTCAACCGGAGGCTCTTGAGCTTGAGCCGAATCGCTCGCTTCCCTTATATTGCTTGCATTTCCGGAGATGAGCTCGGCTTCGACTCCAGTAACGCCCATCCTGTTTCGGTTGAATGTGTCAGCGTGATCGCAGTTCGAGGAGTTGAGTGCGCCCAAGCAGGGGGTACCAGCGCGACGTAATGACGCGCACCGACCACGGCTTGATCTCGTCCTTGTATCGCTCTCGATCTACACGGGGGATGATCAAATAGAGCGCACCATTGGGGGTGAGGTGCTCGGACGCGGATTGCAGGAAACGTCGCATCACGTCCCCACCGCACCACGCTGCTTCTTCCAATGTTTGCGGTACGGCATCATGGAAGGGTGGATTGAAAAGAATCGCGTCGTATTTTTCCCCTGAAAGCGCCTCGAACAAATCGGAATGCAAGAGACGCAAGGGAACGCCCATCTGCGCTGAGGCCTCCGCCACCGATTCGAGCGGAACGTGCGGCAAATCTGTGGCGGTGACGTCGAACCCACGGCGTGCAGCGTTCAGAGCCCAAAACCCCGCTCCAGTGCCGAGTTCGAGTACACGCGCGCCCTCTCGGATGGATTCGAGAGCGGCTTTCTGTAAAGGCGCAAATCCAATGCCGAAGGCAGGGGCGGGATGGTGCACCCCAGGCGAGACGACGAGCGATAGGCCCTCGTGTTCGAACTTACCCGTGCGAGCCAACATCTTCTGCGCGGATGTCAGGGCCCAGATTCGAAGTCGATAGGCGAACTCTTGCATGAGCCTTCCTACACCGCCGCGGAAGGTTCGACGAGGGCTTACGGCTCGTGTGCCTCTTCCATCGTTTCCACCGTGCCTCGCCGCTGCAGAAACGTCATCGCGGTCCAGCAGAACACCGCCCAGCCAAGCCCCAGAGTCCAACCCGCGAGCACGTCGGTTGGATAGTGAACTCCAAGCGCGATCCGACTGATGCCAATGAGCGCTGTGGCGAGTGCCGCGACCCCGATGATATAGGCGCGCAAGGTGCGTCGTTCGACGAGGCGCGCTGAAAGGGCTGCGAGTGTCAAATAAATGACTGCTGAAAGGGCAGAGTGTCCACTCGGAAAACTCATCGTGCTGACGACATCATGAGTCGCAAACGGAGGCCTCTCGCGTGAGAAAAACACTTTGAGCGCGAACGTCCAAGCCGTGCCTCCGAGGGCGGCGACGAGGACAAGGACGAGCGCGCGATAAAGCCTTGAAAGAGCAAGAAACCCGACGACTGCGATGCTCACGAATGTCAATACCGGTATCGAGCCAAGTGAGGTGATGTCCCGGGTCATGTCGCGCACTGCGCCAGAAGATTCATGGAGAGCCTGAACGATGGCGTCGTCCAGGGCCTGGGTTGCTCCCGCACCGACTGCGTCGGCGAGCGCGACGAAGATCCAAATCGAAAGAACGACCGAGAGCAACATGAGCAAGAGGCGCAAATCCGTTTGGCGAAGCAAGCCACGAAGCGCCCGTGCCAGACGAGTATGAAGAGCGAGCATTTCGATTGGGACCTACTTCCGTGGTCCTGGCTTCGCAAGCAGCCGACCGGGAGCGAAGGGCTCGATTCGTTCTACGTGTGATAGGTTTGCCGTGTGCGTCACCTTTCCTTGAATGTGAACTTCTGGCTGTTTGCACTTCTCCTCTGTTCGGGCTGCGGAAATCACGCCAGCACACGACTCGAGATTGAACTTGCTCCGGCGTTTGCGCCCGGCGATCCGCTCGGGGATCGCCAATGTCGCGCGGACGCTCGCGCTTTTTTGCCGAGCCACGTCGATTGCGTGAGCATCACGGCGTGTCGAAAAGAAGGAGGCGAATGCGTTCCCGTGCGCGCGCTGCGCACGAGCGATGATCACGAGAGCGCCCGAGACACCGAGCTTCGATTCTCGCGCAGCGGGACAGACAACCAGATTCAGTTCGACCTAGAGCTTGCGCAAGATGCCGAACACGAACTCGAAATACGCGCTTACGCAGCAGGCGTGCCCTATGCGAGGGGACGTGCGTCGGGCGTTCGTGCGGGAGATCCGCTATTGCGCGTTCGACTCGAACCCTATGGACAATGGACGTGCGCAGGTTCGCGAATCGATGGAAGCCTTCCCCTCGCGCGCGCGCTTCATCAAACCGTGGCTTTGCCGAATGGAGATGCACTCGTCATCGGTGGAGTGACAGGCGAAGGCGTGCAGCCCGTTTCAGTCGAAGGGGGCGCGGTGTTGCAACGCGTCGTCGAGGTGTACTCCGCGTCCGAGTCTCGATTCTACGAGGTTCAAGTGACGGATCTCGACGGTGTGCCAGGGATCGGAGCGGTGTTCCATCACGCTTACTATCTCGAGACAACGAATGACACGCGGTATCGAGTCCGGGTGATTGGAGGATTTACGAGCGTCGATCAACCGGGGGCGCGTTTCGACGCCGTTCAAGGGCTGACGCAATACAGCGCTCCGGTTTTGCCCGCAGCTCGGGCCGAGGTGCGAGACTCCGTGGATCTCCTCTATGATCCGAGGACGCGCACGATCGAAGTCCTGCTCGTCGATCCAGGAGTCGTCCGACGTGCGGGGATGAACGCAGTGAGCGAGCCCGATGCAAACGGTCTCGTCACTGTGGCGCTGGGGCTCCTCGACGGCGGTGGCTCTGCGCTGCGGCCCATGCCGATGCTTTCAGGGCAGTGGTACTCTCTGCCTCTGCTCGCCACCCCGTCCACCTCGGTGACGCCCATGCTCGCTCCGCGCTTTGGGCATACCGCAACCCGCATCAACGAGGCTTCGGTGCTGATTTGGGGCGGAAATGTCACGCTGGCGAGTCCGGACGAGGTCAGCATGCAGGCGGGAGAGATCCTGGGCGCAGATGCTGGAGCCATCCCATCGAGTGTGTTGGGCCGGCCTCCGGCCACGGCGTTCCATACGGCGAGCTCCATCGAAGGTGGAACTCTCATCGCGGGTGGTATGGAAGTGACCCCAGGACAGAGCTCGGGTGGTGTGAGCACCACGCCGTCCAGCCAACCTCTCACGGTTCTTTCACTCGATTCAACAGGACAAATCACCGGCACCCCCGTCGTCTTCGATGCGGCGACTTGGCCTGCACCGATCTTCCACGCAGTGACCTCGCTGCCCGATGGAAGTGTGATCGTGGGAGGGGGCGCGTTGCGGTGGATGCCGCCCGGCGCGGCGTCCCCTTCGCATTTATGGGCGAGTGATCGTGTGATTCGAGTCGCCCGCGACGCCGAGGGAGCATACGCCGGGACATCGCTCGCTTCGATGATTGGCCCTCGTTGGGGGCACACCATGACCCCCTTGCCTGGTGATCGCGTCTTGGTCGTTGGCGGGTTCGTTCGTCAAGCCGTGGGCCAAAACAACGATTATTGGCCTTTACGTGCGATCTCGAGCGCAGAAGTCTTGCTCGTCGCGGGCGCTCCACCGTCGATCATCGGTTGCGGAATGCCCGACGCGAGCGATGCGGGCATTCCATGAAACATCAGTCTTTTGGATAACCCACGATCCGTTGCTCGGTGGGATCCCACAACTTCGCGCGAAAACAGGCCGCGATGTCCCGGGGATGGAGGCTCGTGGTGCCGAGAGGGTTTTGCAACTCAGGGATGGAAGCCATCGCCTCTGGAAGTCGATAAAACGGAATGCCCGGATTCAGATGGTGCACATGGTGATAGCCGATGTTGCCTGTGAGCCAGTGCATGATCGGACCCCCTTTCATGTAGCTCGAACTCTCGAGCGCCGCGCGCGTGTACTCCCACGTCTCGCGCGGCTGCACATTCATTTCAGGGAAGTCGTGCTGCGCGTAAAAGAGATATGCCCCAGCCATCGTCGCGACGAAGAGCGGGATGAAATACGCAAATAAGAACATTTGCCAACCGGCAAATACAGTGAGCAGGATGGCGAGCGTGATGTGCACAATGATCGCCAACAGCGAGTCCCAGTTCTTGCGCGGGTTACGCTGGAATGACGAGACGCACATTCCGTAAAAAAAGACGGTAAAATAGGCGAAGAAGATCGTGAGTGGGTGGCGGTAGATCTTATAGACGAGCCGCTCTTTCGAAGACATCTGCTTCCACATATCGGTCGTGACCATAAGGTACGAGCCAACATGGGAGCCGACGACCTTCGCCGTATGTGCGTGATGATAATTATGCGTTTGACGCCAAACATTGGGCGGCGTCAGCACGAGCACACCATAGGTGTACATGAGCCACTTGCCGAGCTTGGAGCCCCGCAAGAGCGAGTTGTGCATGAAGTCGTGGTAGAGGATGAAGCCTCGCACGATCACGAACCCCATAAGAACAGACGCGACGAGCCGGACCGGCCAATAGGGGGCGAAGATCGTCGTCAGAGAGAGCGCGGAGAGCACGGAGAAGGTCTCGATGACGTGGAACCAACTGCGAGCACGGTTCTCTTTCCCGAACTCCTTTGCAGCAGCGAGCAGCTCCTTCGGGCTTCGACGCCCCGGAGGCCACGCCTGTCGTGCCTCACCACTCGGTTGGGAGGTTTGGCCGGAAACAGCAGCGGTTTCACTCAATTCCATCATATCCATCCACAGCGCCCGCGTTTGAGCGACCCGAGAGGTGTAGCCCGCTCTGTCGCATTCTGGCGGAGAAACGGTGAGGTTTTGCACGCATGAGGGGATGGATTCAAGCAGACCCAGCCATCGGCCTTCCGTGTGCTAGTTTCGCGGGCGTGGACATCGAAGGCGAAGTGAGAGCCGAGGCGCTTCTGGCAAAAGAAGCGGCACGAGCGCTCGCGCGTGCGGGGACGGACATCAAAAACCAGGCTTTGATGCGCGTGGCTGCTGCCATTCGGACATCATCAGCTCAGATGTTGAGGGCGAATGCGAGCGACCTCGAGCGCGCTGCCGATGCCAAACTGTCGACGGCGATGCTCGATCGATTGAGGTTGGACGAAGCGCGGGTGGAAGGTATTGCGACATCAGTCGAGGAAATCGCGCGGTTGCCAGATCCAGTCGGCTCGATCGAGGCGCTCACGAAAAGGCCCAATGGGCTACTCGTGGGTCGGATGCGAGTCCCTCTTGGGCTGATTGCCATTGTGTACGAGTCGCGCCCCAATGTGACGGCCGAAGCCGCGGCGCTTTGTCTGAAAAGCGGCAACGCTTGCTTGTTGCGCGGCGGTTCGGAGGCCTTCGAAACCAACCGGACGATCGCCGATCTGTTTGGCGACGCGCTCTCGGCCGTTGGTTTGCCGAAAGCCGGTGCGAACCTGGTTCGCACGACCGCTCGCGAGGCGCTTGCTGCGATGGTGCGCCTTCATGGCATCGTGGATTTGTTGATTCCACGCGGCGGGGAAGGATTGATTCGCTACGTCACCGAACACGCGACCGTGCCGGTCATCCAACACTACAAGGGGGTTTGCCACGTCTATGTCGATGGCGACGCAGACCTCGAGATCGCCGCGCGAATCGCGCTCAACGCCAAAGTGCAGCGACCAGGGGTGTGCAACGCCATGGAAACGCTGCTCGTCGACGCGGCGTGCGCAGCCTCATTCATCCCGCGCATCGGGCCTGTCATGCGCGCTGAAGGCGTCGAACTCCGCGGCGATGCGCGCGTGTCCATGCTCGATCCCTCGATCAAAACAGCGACCGACGCTGATTGGGATACGGAATATCTCGAACGTGTGCTGTCGATCGCGATCGTCGATGGCATCGACGGCGCCCTCGATCACGTCGCGCGACATGGCTCCAATCACACCGAATCGATCGTCACGCGCAGCTACGAACATGCGCAGCGATGGCTGCGAGAGGTGGACGCCAGCTGTGTCCTCGTGAATGCTTCGACGCGCTTCAACGATGGCGGCGAGCTTGGGCTGGGCGCCGAAATGGGAATTTCCACCTCGAAATTGCATGCTTACGGCCCGATGGGGCTAGAAGAACTCTGCACGCGAAAATGGGTCGCGTTCGGAGACGGTCAGATCCGCCGCTGAGCGAGCGGAGGAGAGCGAGAACACGTGGCGACGACGCGTAAGAAGGCGACGAGCAAGGCCGTGACGGCCAAGACGAAAGAGACGAAATCAGCAGCCAAGGGTGCGGCCAAATCAGTCGTGAAGCCGATGGCGATAACGAAACCGCGCGCGGTGCGTGCCAAGCCGAAAGGGGCCGAGGTCTCTTCGACCAAGCGCGTGGCGTTGGCGGTGGCGGAGGCCGCGCTCGACAAAAAAGCCGTGAACGTCGAGATCCTCGACGTCGCTGGCAAGGTTGACTACGCGGATTATGTGGTGGTGATGAGCGGTACGAGCGATCGACAGGTGAATGCACTCGCTCGCGGAATCGCCGAAGATGTCGAGAACAATACGAAAACAAAGTGTCTCGGCGTGGAAGGGTTGCCCGGTGGAGCGTGGGTGTTGATGGATTTCGGCGATGTCGTCGTTCACATCTTCCATCAGGACGTTCGCGGCTACTACGATCTCGAGTCTCTCTGGCTCGATGCGGCACGTCTCTCCATGCCACCGGCTGCACGCGGATGAAAATCACGATCGCCGCCGTGGGAAAGGTCAAAGAATCCGGACTTCGCGCGGCGATCGACGACTACGAAAAGCGCATTGGGCGCTACGCAAAGATCGAAGAAATCGAGCTCGACGATGCGCGAGACGTCGAGCTCGAAGCACGATTTCGAAAGGCGATTCCGGCGCGAGCGCGCACGGTGGCCCTCGAGGTCGAAGGGCAACGCATGACGAGTGAGCGCTTCGCACGCTGGATCGAACAGTGCGAAATCGGCGCGGTGCCAGCCATCGTATTTTTGATCGGCGGCTCGTACGGACTTCCGAAAAAACTTTCGCAAAGTGCGGACTTGCGCCTCTCGATGAGCGATATGATTTTTCCACATCGCCTCGCGAGGTTGGTGCTCGCCGAGCAGATTTACCGAGCATTTACGATTTTGCGTCACGAGCCGTATTCGCACTAAACGAACGAAACGTTCTCGTGACTTCGCACGATATGCACGTGTGTTTCGTGCGGCATTCAATGGTCTTGTCGATCTCCTTGCGCCCCGCTCGTGCCCCGGGTGTGATCTCGTGATCGATCCGGGGCAGATCGGATTTTGCGATGCGTGTGAACCGCTGATCGAACGCCTCGATGCAAAGGCTGGAGCGAACGCGATCTATGCGTATGGCGGGCCGATGGGAGACGCGATTCGACGGCTCAAGTATGAGGCGCGCACGGATCATGTCGTAGCGCTCGGCGCGTTGCTTGCCGACGCATGCGCCGACCTTGCGGGTTCAATCGATGTGGTCGTTCCGATTCCGCTCTATCCTCGTCGCCTTCGCGAGCGAGGTTTCAATCAAGCGGCACTCCTTGCACATCCCGTGGCCAGGCGCCTTTCCGTACCACTCGACACTCGCGTGTTGCGACGAACGAGAGACACTCGTGCACAAGCCGGTCTCGATGCAATGACGAGGGCGAGCAACGTGAAAGGATGTTTCGTAGCAAATCGTGTTCGAGGTCGACGAGTGCTCGTGATCGATGACGTGCGTACGACAGGCACGACATTCTCAGAAGCATTTCGCGCTTTGCACGAGAGCGATGCTCGAACAGTGTACGGGCGGGCCCTTGCGGGCGCATGATGGCTCCTCCCTCGATGACCACCCAGTCGAAGAATGCCTCGAGCCGATTCACGGCAGGCCTCGCAGATTTGCTGCCAGCTCAGTTCGCCTTCGTGATGGCGACGGGAATCGTGTCCATCGCGGCGGAGCGCGAAGGAATGCCTCGAATCGCGCGAGGACTTCACTGCGTCAACATGATCTCGTATGCATTCCTCGTCATTCTTTCCGTTGTGCGGGCGGTTTTATATCCCCGCAACCTTTTGAGTGATTTCGGTAGCCATCCACGCGGTCCTGGGTTGTTTACCTGGGTTGCTGGAACGAATGTTTTGGGAGCACAGGCGCTCGTCCTCGATCACGATCACACGCTCGCTTCTATCCTATGGTTTGTCGGCGCTGGGCTGTGGCTCGTGATCACGTACGGTTTTTTCACCGCCATCACGACACGAGCCGAAAAGCCCCCTTTCGATGTCGGATTGAGCGGAGGATGGCTCATCGCGGTCGTTGCAACACAAAGCGTCTCCATCCTGGCTTCGCTGATTGTGCCCGGACTGGAGGACACCAAGACGGGTTTCATCTTCGTCGCTCTCTGCATGTTTCTTTGCGGAGCCGCGCTCTATTTCACTCTCATCACCATCATCTTTTATCGATTTCTGTTCATTGATTTGCGGCCAGAGCAGCTGGCGCCGTCCTATTGGATCAACATGGGGGCGGCCGCCATTTCCACGCTCGCTGGTTCGTTGCTGTTTTCGTTGCGTGTGGAATCCACGCTACTCCAAACGATGGCCTCGTTCTTACTGGGTGCCGCGACCACCTTTTGGGTCTGTGCGACGTGGTGGATCCCTCTTCTCGTATCGCTAGGATTCTGGCGTCATTTCAAGCGTCGCTTCCCGCTTCGATTCGCCCCTGATTGCTGGGCCATCGTGTTCCCACTCGGGATGTATACAGTGGCCACGTTTCGACTTGCCGAGGCGAGCGACATCGCATTCCTATCCGCCATTCCAAAGTATTTCATCTATGTCGCCATGGCTGCTTGGGCTTTGTCCTGCGCCGCAATGCTGATGTCCGTCATGCGTCCAACCCAAGCAGAGGGATGAACGCGAGGTCGTGTCCGCAAATCCTCCCATCGCCTGGCTTGTTCGCAACATCGCATGCGTTGTTGCTCGTCGGTCACAGGCTCACTCACGCCAAGAATTCTCGATGAACTCGCGTGCTGCACGCACCTCGATCGCGAAATCTTCGGTCCAAACGACCCTCGAGATCGCTTCATCGAAGGTTTGAAGTTGCGCATCGCGTGTGTTGCCCGCGATGCGCGAAAGCGCGGCGAGCTCGATCGCGAGGCGATAGACTTGTCTGATATCCACGTTGCGCACCGCCTCTTCGAGAGCGCGGGCGCGTCGGTCGCGTTCTTCGACGAGAAATCGCACGGGAGGGGGCCCTGCGCGAAAGCGATCGTGCTCATCGAGCTCGAGTGGCGCCTCGATGGTGGGGATCACGTCGTGCGCGAGCTCGCTCATTCGAAGCACGGCGATGCCTTCCATTCGTCCGTTCTCGTCGATATCACGAATGGCCTCGACACAAGCATTGGGCCCGAGCTCATCGAGGACGGGAACAAGCGGATGCGCTTCCCCCGTGTCTCGAATGCGAAATGGAAGCAGACATCGCTGATCTCCATGCCACGCGCCGACAACGATTTCATCGCGCCCGTCTCCATCGAGATCGTGGCCTGATGGATGGGGTGGGGGGATGAGTTCGATTCGCCCATGTCGAGGTCTCACCCCATCGGGTTCGTGTGAATCGAGCACGAGCGCGGCCCCGCGTGAAGTGACGACTCGAATCGCTCGAAGACCAGGATCGCGACGTGCTTCGAAAGCGATCCAACCGGCTCCATCGATGCGCTCGATGAGGGTGTAGCCTGCGCGTTCGAATCCCGAGATGAGTGCATCGGCTTCGGCTTCGGGGCTCACTCCGACAGCGAGCCACTCCGAGTAGTCGGGCAAGAGCGAACGTCGCCCACCGCAACCGCATGCGAGCGACGAAAAAAGCAAGAGACACGAGAGGAGCGGGTGCACCGAGGCGAGAGTATGCACGTGTCATCGTGCATTGGCTCTTCCAGTGCTATGCCTCGAAGCTCTTCAGTGGCCATGTCCGGAAAACAAAAAGGTGAAGTCCCTGGTGAAAAGCTCATCGCACGAAATGCGAAAGCAACGCACCGCTACGAACTCGAGGATCGACTCGAAGCCGGCATGGTGCTCACAGGCTCCGAGGTGAAGAGCCTCCGTGCAGGGCGTGCCGATCTCGAGGGCGCTTTCGCCCGCTTCGAGGGCGGCGAGCTGATGCTCTACAACATGTACATTCCGACCTACGGCCCTGCGACAGCCTTCGGTCATGATCCGCGTCGCACCCGCAAGCTCTTGCTCAGCAAGCGCGAACTCGAAAAGTGGGCGAGTCGCATCGCCACGAAGGGCTACACCCTCGTTCCGGTGCGGGTTTATTTCAAACGCGACTGGGTCAAGATCGAAATCGCCCTTGGCAAAGGCAAAAAGATTGGCGACGAGCGCGAGAAGATTCGACGCGAAGCCGATCTCAAAGAGGCGCGAAACGCGATTCGAACGGCAAAGGCACGCAAATGAGCATCGGAAGGGTCGAGGTCAATCAAGGTGGGAAGGGCGAGGCTCTTTCTTTGGAAGGCGAGCTCCTTCATCTCGTCATCGATCGCGCCTATGCGCCGGGTGCACCGATTTCGCTAAGCGTATCGCTCCGCGATGAGACCCTCTCGCTTCAAGGTCGAACCATCGCATCGAAGAGGCGCCCCGACGGCAGCTTCGATGTGCGCTTGCGACTCGTGAACTTCACGCGCGATGCGCGCGCCCGTCTCGCGAATGCGTAGCTTTCGCGTCACCCCTGATCGAGACCGGTCAGCACCGCGCGTTTCACGTCCTCGTAATTAGCGGAGAGCTCGACCGGTTTGTGACCGAGCGTTCCTTCGTGATAACGCACTTTGAAGTCGGTGAACTTGAGCGCATTGGCGGTAGACACCACGACGACGCGCGCGTCCTTTTCGATCTCTCCACGATGCACGAGCTTTTGGAGCGCCGCGAGCGCAACGCTCGTTTGCGGACAAACATAAAGACCGCTGCGATCGGCAGCGGCCGAAGTGCAGGCGAGCTCTTCTTCGCTCGCCTGCTCCACCACACCGTCGAAGTCTTTCAAGACTCGAACCGCGCGACGATAAGAAACAGGGTTTCCGATGCGAATCGCGCTCGCTTCGGTCGGCTGAGCCTCCATCGAAACGAGCTCATCAGGAAGACCTCTCTCAAAAGCACGATAGAGCGGATTGGCCCTCTCGGCCTGCGCGACACATATGCGCGGACGTTTCGAGATGAGCCCGAGCGCGCGCATCATTTCGAAGCCCGCACCGAGCGCTGACACGTTGCCAAGGTTGCCTCCCGGAATCATCACCCAATCGGGCACTTGCCAGTCGAGCTGCTGACACATCTCGAGCGCAACTGTCTTTTGCCCTTCGAGCCGAAGCGAGTTCATCGAGTTCGCCAAATACACTCCAGGCTCACGCGCGAGTCTCTGCACCAGCGTCATACAACCATCGAAATCGGTGTCGAGCGCGAGCACGAGGGCGCCGTGCGCCAACGGTTGGACGAGCTGTGCGGTCGAGATTTTTCCTTTGGGGAGCAGCACCACCGCTCGGATTCCTGCGGCCGCGCAATATGCCGCAAGGGCCGCAGAAGTATCGCCCGTCGAGGCACACGCAATCGCGCGAATCGGCGCGCCGTCCATGATCATCTGCCGGACGACGCTGACAAGCACGGTCATCCCGAGATCCTTGAACGAGCCTGTGTGACTGTTGCCGCAGTGTTTGATCAAGACGTTCGAAAGGCCGAGTGAGCTTCCGTATCGTTCCGCGGGGTAGAGGTGGCTCGCACCTTCTCCCATGGAGACGATGCATTCCTCGCGTACACCAGGGGCAACCCACTCCTTCTTGTTCCACACACCGCTCGCACGTGTCGCGCGCAGACCGTTCCATCGCGAATCGAAGAGCTGCTTCCATCCATCGGCGCTCCGTTCGCGCAAGGCTTCGAGATCGTGAACGACCTCGAGCAGCTCTCCGCAACGCGGACACTGGTAGATCACCTGATCGAGCGGATGACTCCCCTCGCACCCGAGAACACAACGAAAGCGCGCTTCGTAGGCCATAAAAACCCTGTTAAATCGCGAGATTTTCCAAAAATTCGGGTATAAGGAGCCAAATAGGATACACTCTTTAGCTGCCGATTGGGAAAAGCGCCTTCGAGCGTGTACCCCTGGGCTCGACCATGTCCGAGCACGCTCCCGCCGTCTACGGCAAGTACCAACTTCTCGACCTGCTCGCACGGGGCGGCATGGCCGAGGTGTTCAAGGCCAAGTCGCACGGCGTCGAAGGGTTCGAGAAGATCCTCGTCATCAAAAGGATCCTTCCTGAGCTGAGCCGTAACCCACAGTTCGTCGACATGTTCATCAACGAGGCGAAGATCGCGGTCTCGCTGTCACACGCGAACATCGTTCAAGTCTTCGATCTCGGTCGCGAAGACGAAACCTATTTCATCGCGATGGAATACGTCGCGGGCTACGACCTTGCGACCGTGTTGCGCCGTGCCGCGAAATACGGGCAACCCCTGCCAGAAGAGCTCGTCGTCTTCATCGTGAGCGAACTCGCCAAAGGGCTCGATTATGCACATCGACGTCGCGACGCGAGCCTCCGGCCTCTTCACATCGTTCATCGCGATGTTTCGCCTCAAAACGTCCTCGTGTCGTTCGAAGGCGAGGTCAAACTGACCGACTTTGGCATCGCCAAGGCGAAGATCATCGCCTCCGAAGAGGCCGAAGAGCGTGTGCTCAAAGGCAAATATGCATACATGTCTCCCGAGCAAGCGCGCGGAGAAAACGTCGATGCGCGAACGGATCTGTATGCGCTCGGGATCGTCCTTTTCGAAGCGCTCTCGGGCATCAATCCATTCCACACGAAATCACACCACGAAACACTGCGACGCGTTCGGAAGGGCGAGGCGCCGTCTCTTCTGAGCGTGACGCACGACGTCTCACCCGAGCTCGCTGAGATCGTCGACCGCGCTCTCTTTCCGAACGCCGAAGAGCGCTATCCCAATGCGGGACGCTTCTACGAAGATCTGGTCCAGTTTCTTTATTCGAGTGGGCGACGTGTGGGAGGGCACGAGCTCGCGCGGTATCTCAATGAACTGCGTGAAGTAAGTCAGATCCGCGAAGCGGAACGTGATGCAGCTCGTTTGCGCGCCGACTTCTCCGATGGCGAGGGTTCGGTTCACTCGCCCGCTTCGACCCCCGTCGAAGTGCCGAGCTCGAAGAGCTCTCGGCACACCTCCAGCAGCCCCGAAGAGAGCCCGCGTCGGGTCATTACGACGGTTCCGCGACCGACCCAAGAGCGACGCGATGTCAGTGCACTCGCGATCCAGTCGTCATCATCAGCTTTCCTCAAGAGCATGTGGGTGAACGACATCGCCGCTCGCTTCGGCGGTTTTCGCCTGAGTGGGCCACCCCCTGTCGAAGGCATGTCCGAAGCGATTTTTCTTTTCGGCATTCGTGATCCTGATGGGCGCGATACCGAATCGGCGGCTCGCAGCGCGTTGCGCATCGTGCGAGCAGCCACGAGCGGCACGCATGCAGGTGTTCGCGTGCACATGGCCGTGCACTCGGCGCGCGTTCTCGTCAACGTCGACGGCGAAGCGATCGAGGATGAGACCTACGATCGCTTTCTCACGGCGGCGCGGGCGCTCTCAGCACGCGCCGCCCATGGACAAGTCCTCTTGACGCCGGTTGCTGAACGTATCGTCGCTGGCGTCTTTATCACGCTTCCTCATGGCGATGGCGAGTTCACTCCCTTCTACATCGCGGAAGAGCGAGAACTCGGAGATGCCTCCGGAAAATTCGTCGGCAGACGTGATGAGCTCCGTCGCATGGGAGAAATCCTCGCGCTCGCCAACCGCGGCAAGCTCGCAATTCTCTCGATGGTGAGTGAGGCCGGCCTCGGTAAAACGCGTCTGCTTCTCGAGACCCGCCGCCGCCTCAAGCTCGGGGGACACGACGTTGGCGTCTACATCGCCACCTGCGCTCGCCAAGGGCGCACCGTGCCTCTTTCAGGTATCACCGAGATGTTGCGAGCCGTGTTGGGCATCGATGAATTCGACCCAGCAGAAGAGCTCGAAACGAAGATCCATCGTTTGCGCGAGCTGGGGCTGGGGCAAACGGATATCGCGGCGATCACTGCGGTGCTCGGCATGGGGCCGCTCCCCGAGGGCGCAGATTCTCTCGTGCGGGTTTTGCGCCCTGCCATCCATCGCGTCGCGATCAAGTTGGCTGAAGATCGTCTGACGGTTCTTGCATTCGATGGCGCCGAATCACTCGATGATGAGTCACAGATGGTGCTCGACACGCTGATTCGGGATGGGCGTGATGCGCGCATCGCGATCGTGCTCGCGTATCGCCCCGGTTTCGTACACGGATGGGCAAGCCTTCCGACATACCATGAGTTGACGATCGGCCCGATGAGCGATGAGGACATCGCGCGCCTTGCGGCAACGCGTTTGGCAGCTCGAGAGGTGCCTTTCGAACTCCTGCGTGAGGTCACGGCGAAGAGCGCGGGCAACCCTCTTTACGTGGAGGAATACCTCAAAGCGTTGAGCGATGCGGGCGCCGTGGAAGTGCTCGATGGAAGCGTGACTTATCAGCCCGCGGTAGCAGAACTCGATGTTCCGAAAACACTGCGGGGCATCGTGGGAGCACGCCTGGGTCGGCTCGACCTCACGCACCGTCACTTGCTGCAAATCGCGGCGGTGGCTGGCTCGCGGTTCACGGTCGAATTGCTCGCGGAGGTATCGGCCGAGCCAATCCCCAACGTCACGGCCGCTCTGAACGCGCTCGAAAAGCGCGGGCTCATCGCGCGAACGGGACCGGCCGTCAACGATTTCGTTTTTGCACACGAGCTTGCAGGTGAAGTGCTTCGGGAAGGGCTCACGCTCGAAACTCGACGCGAGATTCACGGCGCAGTCGCTCGCGCGCTCGAGCTGCTTTATCCACAACGCGCGGATGAAATCGCAGAGCGACTCGCCGCGCATTATCGCGAAGCTGGAGAGCGAGGGCGTGCCGCGGAGTATCTGGTGCGCGCGGGCGAACGCATGGCAGCCGAACATGCGACGGAAGCGGCTCTCGAGAGCCTGCAGTCAGCCATCGATTTGCTTTCACAAATGGCGACTCCCGACCGAGAGCGCATGTTGGCTCTCTATCGCCGCATCGGTGAAATTTGCTGGAAAGGCCGGATTCTCGAGCACGGCGCCGAACGAATGACACGAGGGCTCGAGTTGGCCGAAGGGCTCGGACGAGACGATTGGACGGCGCGGCTTTCGCTCCAAAAAGGACGTCTGCTCATCGCTGGACATCGCGTCGATGAAGGGCGCCGTTGGCTCGAACTTGCGGGCGAGCGGGCGCGAAGAGTCGATGACAAAGAGCTCTTTCGCGACGTCGTGCTCGCCACGGCCGAGTCGTGTATGCGCCTCGGCGATCATCGCGCTGGAATTCACTATTTCGAGCAAGCGCTCGAGCTCTCGCGCGAGAGCGATGCGATCGAGCCCCAAGTATGCTGTCTCGTGCCCCTTGCACTCGCCTATTCGACAGCTGGCAATCGACAGGCGGCATTACAAGCACTGACCGACGCGCGTGTGTTGGCGAGCTCTCGGTTCGATCGGTTCACCGAGTGCGAGTTGCTCAAAATGGAATCGCTCGCACATCACTATGCGCGCGACTACGCAAAAGGTGTCGAGGTCGGCGAGCGCGCGCTCGAGCTCGCCAAAGAATACGGCTTCACCTATGAGGTCGCGGCCAACGGACACAATGTCGGTGAGATGTTGCTCCGAATGGGAGAGTACAAACGAGCGTTTGCATCTCTTCGCTATTCGTACGAGCTCACGCGCGACCATGGGTACGAGATGTTGATGATGGGCAACATGCGAAGCCTAGGATTCATCGACGCCATGCGTTTCGGCAGCGCGGAGGGGCGGCGACACATCGTCGACGCCAACGACTTCGCAGATGCACGCGGGCTCGTGTGGGATCTCATTCAGGGCCGCTATTACCTCGCGATGGTCGATCAAGCTCAGGCCGCATACGAAGACGCGCGTGCAGCACTCCGCGAAGTGCTGCGTCTTGCAGCTGAGCATGGCCATGCGAACTACGTGGCGGCCGCCGAGCGGGCACTTCAAGCGTTGGACAGCGGCCAGCCCATCCCAATGCCGGAGTGAGGCGAACGGCCGATTGAACTCATTCGGCGGGTGCAGGATCCGTCGGTGCAGCTTCTGTCGGCTCCTCACCGGGAGCAGGCGCCTCTACGGGCTCGGCCACATCTTCCGCAGCTTCCGGAGTGGCAGCTTCGTCCGCTTGGGGTTCGGCGGTTTCTGTGGCTGCAGCAGGTTCGGTGACGATCGTCGCGGCTTGTCTTGCCTCGATTTCTGCACCGACGTTTTCCAGATTCGAATCGCTGCTCGATGACATGTACGCAAGGGTCGCGCTCAGCAGCATGAAGAGCGCTGCACATACCGAGGTAATGCGAGTCAGGACATTGCCGGCACCCGCTCCACCGAACACGGTTTGGCTGCTGCCGCCTCCGAGTGCACCCATTCCGCCGCCGCGCCCCTGTTGGAGCAAAACGACGAAAATCAAAAATGCACACACGAGGCAATAAACGATAGAAAGCGCGAGATACATGGTGCTCCCAAGGAAAGGACGGGGAAACGGCGGCCAACGATAGCAGGGCCCGCCGTTTCTTCCACTTCAGACGCGAGCCACGGCGGCCTTGACGATGGGTAAAAACAAATCGGCGGAAAGAGACGCGCCCCCAACCAATGCGCCATCGAGATCCGGCTGGGCCATGAGATCCGCAGCGTTCTCGGGTTTGACACTGCCACCGTAAAGAATTCGCACCCGAGAAGCCATCTCCGCGCCGAAACGCTCCCCAATACGGGCACGAATCGCAGCATGAACGGCTTGTGCATCTTCGGGCTTGGCCACTTTGCCTGTGCCGATGGCCCACACGGGCTCATACGCGATCACCGCGCGGACGAGCGATTCGGGGGAAAGTCCTTCGATCACGGCATCGAGCTGTCGAATGACGACGCTGAGCGTGAGCTCCTTCTCTCGCTCTTCCAATGTTTCGCCCACACACGCGATCGGAACAAGACCCCCTGCGAGCGCGGCTTGGACCTTGCGCTGCACGTTCGAGTCGGTTTCGCCGAAAAGCTGCCTTCGTTCCGAGTGGCCGATGATCACGTGGGTACAACCCACATCACGGAGAAGGGGCGCTGACACTTCACCTGTAAAGGCACCCTGGCCCTCGAAGTACAGATCTTGCGCAGCAAGCCCGATGGAAGAACCTTCGAGCACGCGATGCACCGCATCGAGCGCCGTGAACACCGGAGCGATCACGACCTCGACGCCACACGACGCGGGCACACCTCGTTCGATCGCCCGCGCGAGCTCTTCACTGGCGCGGAGCCCGTGATGCAACTTCCAGTTGCCAGCCACCAAAGGCGTTCGGTTCATCGAACTCATCGAAGTGCCTCGACACCTGGGAGCTTACGTCCTTCGAGCAGCTCGAGGGATGCGCCGCCTCCTGTCGAGATGTGTCCGAAACGATTGGCAATCCCGGCTTCTTCCACCGCAGCGACGCTATCACCACCTCCTACGACGGTGAACGCACCAGGCAGATCCGCGATCGCATGTGCCACTTTTCGCGTGCCTACGGCAAACGCTTCGTTCTCGAAACGGCCCATCGGACCATTCCAGAAGACCGCCCGTGCTCCCTTCAGACGCTGGATGATGAGGTCGACGCTTCGAGGACCGATATCGAGCGCCATCTCGTTGGAGTTGAACTCATCAGGCACGGTGACACGACCCGAGGTCGCATCGAGTTCCGTCGCAACGACGAAATCTTCAGGCAGTACGAGATCGACTTTCCGTTCGGCAGCCCGCGCGATGATCGTGCGGGCGAGCGCGAATCGATCATGTTCGACGAGGCTCTTGCCGAGAGAAGCCCCTTTGGCCGCGAGGAAGGTATTGGCCATGGCGCCACCGATGATCAAGGCATCGACGCGCAAAAGGAGAGCCTCGAGGACGGCGATTTTGTCGCTGACTTTGGCGCCTCCGAGGACGGCGACGTAAGGTCGTTGCACGTCTCCTTTGGCGATCTTCGAAAGGGCATCGAGCTCGGCCTCCATGAGGAGGCCTGCCCCTCGATCACGCATCAACTTGGGCAGCGCAGTGACCGATGCATGCGCGCGATGGGCCGCACCGAAGGCATCATTGACGTAGACATCCGCGAGCTTGGCGAGCTCTGCCGCAAACTGCGCGTCGTTCTTTTCCTCTTCGGGGTGAAAACGAAGATTTTCGAGACACGCGATTTGGCCTTCACGCAAATCTTGAACGACCTTCTTCGGACCATCCCCGATGCAGTCGTCGGCGAGCAACACTTCCACACCCAGGAGTTCGGCCAATCGCATTGCAGCGGGCTCGAGACTGTACTTCGGATCGGGGCTGCCTTTGGGGCGGCCCAAATGAGAAGCCACGATCACCCGGGCGCCGCGTTCGAGCGCATGCTTCAGCGTGGGAAGCGCCGCGCGAATCCGAGTGTCATCCGTGATCTTGGTGCCCTCGAGCGGCACATTGAAATCGACCCGAACGAACACGCGTCGCCCTTCGATTGGGAGATCGCGAATCGTGCGAATGCCTTCGAGCGACACGACTCAGACACCCTTCTTCGCGACGAGCGCCGCGAGATCGACCATGCGATGCGAGAAGCCCCATTCGTTATCGTACCAGCTCTGCACCTCGACGAGGTCTCCTCCCATGACGGCTGTCTGAGCAGCGTCGATGATGGAGCTCCGCGGATCACCCACGTAATCCGTCGAAACCAAGGGCGCCTTTTCGAACCCGAGGATGCCCTTGAGCGCGCCGTTGGCCGCGCTTTCGAGCGCCGCGTTGACCTCTTCCTTCGTGGTCTGTTTCGAAACGTGCGCTGTCAAACACGTGATCGATCCATCGGGGGTCGGCACGCGAATCGCCGTTCCGTCGAGCTTGCCTTTGAGCTCGGGAATCACGAGACCAATCGCTTTGGCGGCGCCAGTCGTCGAAGGAATCATCGAAAGCGCAGCGGCGCGGGCGCGGCGCAAATCTTTGTGAGGGAGATCGAGGAGGTTCTGATCATTGGTGTACGAATGCACCGTCACCATGTGGCCTTTGATGATTCCAAAGGTCTCATGGAGGACCTTCGCCATCGGCGCGAGGCAGTTCGTGGTGCACGACGCGTTCGAAATGATCCGGTGCTTCGCGGGATCATATCCGTCCGTATTGATGCCGATGCAGAACGTGCCGTCGATGTCTTTCTCACCAGGCGCGCTGATGATGACGCGCTTGGCGCCCGCATCGAGATGCTTCTGCCCCCCGGCTCGATCACGAAAATGCCCCGTGCATTCGAGCACGATATCGACGCCGAGATCCTTCCAAGGAAGTTCGTTCGGGTTCTTTTTCGCGAAGATCGGAATGCGTCGTCCACCGATCGAAATGCCATCGCTCGTGGTTTCGACGGGCATCTCGAATCGACGGTGCACCGAATCCCAGGTGAGCAGATGCGCGAGTGTCGCGGGATCTGTGAGATCATTGATCGCAACGAGCTCGAGGTTCGCGCTCTTCGTGGCCTCCATCACGCGTGTAACGCAACGTCCAATACGGCCAAAGCCGTTGATCGCGATACGGGTCGCCATGGGATCTCTCCTTCGTTTTTCTCGTCGAACACTCGGCGGGGCGCGGAATCTAGCCCCCACAGTTCAGGCCGGTCAAGGTAGTCCCCCAAGGGGCTCGTCACCAGCCGATCCAAAACGAAAAAGGGAGCCTCGAGGGCTCCCTTGATCGCCATTTCGGCGTGACTGTCATCGAACTCACTCTGCGGCGATATCGGACGAGATCGATTCACGATCTCCATCCCGGATATCAGAGCTCACGAGAGCGAGCATCTCCGTCGCGAACGCGACCATGTCCGAGCGGCTATAGCCACTGCTGCGGAGCTCACGGAAAACCGACTTGGCGAGAATGCGCAGCGCTCGCGGACCCTGAGACGTGGTGGCGGTGCTGACGACTGTTTGGTTCATGAGGTTGATTCCTCCTCCTTGCTGCCCCGATGAGCATCCACCATGCCATGTTGAAACAAGAGCACAATTCATCATTGATTTCGGCATGTTACGAGGCTCGTTCACACCGGCCAATCGGCCGGTTTCAATGGAGGTGCGTATCACGATGCGCAGTGAAAGAGGCGATCGCTGCGAAATGTGCTGCGCAGTCAGAAGGGGTGCGCAGCACACCACGCAGAATCACTCGCGATCCGCGTGTTCGGTTTTCTCTGAAAGGCCTGCGGCATCGGTCGCCACCGCTTCGCCACTCGGCGGTTCGGCGAGCTCGACTGCATCCGAAGGAGAAACCGTGAGCCGGGCCTCGATGTAGCGACGCATCGAGCGGAGTGCCTCTCCGTATTTGCCTTCGGAATCTTTGGAACGTGCGAGGAAGTAGAAGATCTCGGGGTGACTCGCGACATAGTTCTCATCCGTGCGCACGAGATCTTCGAACTGCTCGGCAGCCGCGCGGAATTGTGCGAACGCGCCATCGGCGGCTTTGAAGAGCAGATAGCCGTAGAGCGCGCGCATCGCAGGACCACTATGCAAGCGAAGCGGCGCAGGGATGTCCTCCATCGCGGTGAGCGCCGTGGCCCACTGCGTGCGATCCATCGCCGTTCGAACCCGCGCGAACCCGCGCAGGAGCTGCTCTGCGCTCGTCCGCTCCATCTCCGGACCAGGCACGGGTTCTTCGATACGCATGGCAGGTTCGTGTTCTCCGGAGAGCAGATGCGTCAGCACCTCGACGGCGACCGCGGTTTCACGGGCACGACCTGCGGCTTGTGAGAGCTCGATGAAGTGCGCCGCGACTTCGTAGCGTCCGTGTCCGATCAGCGACATCGCGAGCTCTGCGAGATTGCGCGCTCGTTCGTCGCCTTCACCGATGCCACGCAGGGCATCTTCGAAACGTCCGTAAGGCCATTCGGGAGAGTAGATGGTGCCGAGATACCCTTCGTAGCGTTCGAAGCCGATCAAATCGTGGGGCGCAGCGAACTCGATGCGCGCATTGTCATCGGTGTTGAGGACGACGGGTTCTCGAATGCAATTGGGCGCGTTGCACGAACCGCCATTGGCGGACGCCGCGTCGACATGCCATTGCCCACCGCGAAGGCGTCGTTCGATTTGCGCATAGGAGAGCACCTCTTCTTTGCTCGAGAGCAAGATGCGAGCGAAGACATCGAAGGGTGAATGCAAATCGGCTCGCTCGAGCTGAGCGTGCACGCTCATCAAACCGTCTACCGCAGGCGTTTGCCACACACGAGACAAGCGCTCGACATCGAGCGTGAGCGGAGCATCCGAGCCGAGCATCACGGTGTCGCTCGATTGATCATCGGCCGCGAGCACGATCACGTAGCGGTATTGCTCAGCGAAGGTGCGATAGATGGTCTTGATGTTCTCGGGGCTGAGCTCATAGAGCTGGACCCACTGACAGTAGATTCCGCCTGGACGAAGACGCTGCTTGGTGATTCGGAAATGATCCGTGGTGAAGAGGTCGCTCACACCCGTGATCCACGGGTTGGACGGCTCACTGATGATCACGTCGTACTGGCGGTCCGTCGATGCGAGATAGTTGCGGCCATCATCGCCAATGATCTGGAGCCGATCCATCTCGACGTAAGGGAAGGTTTCGAGGTTGTATTCGAGGAGATTCACGTCCTGGAAGAACCGAGCGGCTTCGGGCACGGCGCGCTCGAGCTCGATCACATCCACGCTGCGGACCGGGAAAGACATCGTGGTCCCCACGGACACGCCCGAACCGAAACCGACGACAGCGACATCGAGATCTTGAGGGCCTGCCTGATGCATGAGCAGGGGATAGGCCGCCACCGTGATCTGCGTCGGCATGTCATCGCCATTGGAGGCGTCGACTTTGCCGTTGTTCTTGAGCGCGTAATGCCGTCCCCACCGCTCGACGGAGACGGTCGTGCTCAAGCCGTCTTGGTAATAGACGAGGTCGGGCTGCCCCCACGACTGCGGGTCGAGCATGCCTTCTGCGAGCGAAACGCGGAAGACGCCGAGCGTCATCTGCGTGAGATTCCAACGCAGAAGCGAGTCGGGGTGCGCCGTGCCGAGGTAGAGCAGGGCGAGGAGCGCAGGGATCGCGGGTGAGAGCACATACACCATCACCGCGTGCCAAGCGGGAAGTTCGTGTGAACTTGGTGCATTGTCCTCCTGTTGATTGCGGCCTGCGACGTGGAGCAGGACACCGAGCGCGACGATGAGAAAACCGATGGCCGCGCTGCCGAGCCACACGGCTTTTTGCACTTCGACGTCGTCGCTCTGATGGGACGCGAAAAGAGCGCCGCCAGACGCCGCGAAGTAGAACACTCCCGTCACGATCCAACCGATCGGCAAGTCCTTTCGTGCTTTGCGTGAAGGGCTCGTGGCCAGCGTCGGATCAGGCTCGGCTGCGCCCGCGATCAGCATGCCGAGCGCGAGCAGCATGTTGAGCGCGATGCCGACGTGCAGCGTCCGCTCCATGCCGATGAGCGGCAAAAGAACGAATCCAGGGAGCCATGAACCCACGATCGAACCGATCGTGTTGCCGGTGTAGACGACGGCGACGTCACGCGCGACACCCGAGCCGCCTGCGGTCCACACGCGCACCGTCAGCGGGAACATCGCGCCCATGCCGAGCGTCGCGGGCAGGGTGCAGAGAGCGGCCGTAAAGAACATGAAGAACTGCACGGTGCCGACGTGCGAAGGAAGGTCGCCGATCGAGACGACGAGCTGCGCGAACGCGTACGGAATCTCGTCCTGCCAGATGTACGAAACGGTCGTTGCGCCGGCGATGAGGAGCTGAATGAGCGCGAGCAGAAGCACCGGATGACGTCGCAGCGTGATCGCAGTCCCCAAGATAATGGCGATCGACGCCACGACCGACGCGAGGATCTTCGGGAGATACCCAGCGCTGAAATAGCCCGCGTTGAGGACCGCGCACGTGAGAGGAACGAGCAAAATGACGAGCGAAGGCGGAGTGAGCGTGTCGCCTACGGTTCGGGCATCGACGCCGCCCTGCTTGGCGAGCGCCTCGGTGCGGGTGGCCGAACGTGCCGCATAGATCGCCACGAGCGTGATGATCACGATCGGAAAGGCCGACACGAGAAAGAACGAACCGAGATCGCCGTGATGCGTGCGTCCCTCGCCGATCTGAATATCGATGGCCCACGGCGCCATGGCGAGCAGCGTGAGCGCACCCGCGGCGATCGCGATGCCGCGCAATGGTGTGTGTCCGCGTCCCATGAGCGCGCTCATCGCAGCCGCCCCTGTGGCGATGCCGATGAGGAAGGTCTCGAGAATCAGTGCAAACGAATAGATCGACGAACCGATCGTCATCGCGAGCGCGCGCGACCAGACGACCTCGTAACAGAGCGCGCTCGCCCCCGAGAGCGCGAAGGCAATGAACGCCATCTTCCGCGCAATCGGCGGAATCCAGATGTCGTCTTGGGGATCCGTGTGTGGTTTTGCGTCAGTGATCGGATCACGCTCTTCGACCTCCTTCTTGCCAGGCCAGATTGAAATCTTCTCTCCGCTGCCCCATGCGCTGCCGATGAGGGGCTTACGGAACGCGAAGATGAGCGCGGCGAGCGTCAGGTTGAGCGAGCACGCGACGACGTTCGTGATGGCCAAGCCCACGGTCGGCATCAGGATGAACGCCGAGAGAATGGGACCGCATGCGGCGCCGAAGGTGTTGACGGAATAGAGCGTGCCGACGTAGGCGCCGACGAGGTTCGGGTCCTTCTCTCTCCTCGCGAAGTGCTGCGCGAGCAGGGGAAGGGAGGTGCCCATGAGCGTCGTCGGCACGAGGAGGATCGGCACCACGCACAAGAAGCGCGCGATCATGAAGGTGCCGCTCTCGGCGCCGAGCTCTTGGCGAAGGAACGCGTTCACGGTCGCGAGGAAGCCTTCGGAGTCGACGAGGAACGGGATGATGAGGCCCCACGCTGCGATCGCGATCTCAGCGATGGCGTACGCGAAGATCGGATGCTTGATGCGATCCGCCACGCGCCCGGAGATCCATGCGCCGAGGCCGAGCCCCGCCATGAACACCGTGAGCACCGTGCTGATGGCGACAGACGTCGCACCAAAGACGTGGTGCAACATGCGGGTCCATATCGTCTGAAAGACGAGGCTCGATGCGCCCGAAAGGAGGAACGCGACGTAAGGCGCGAAGCGGCGCTGATCGATATCGCCAAAGATGGTGCGGATCACAGTGACTCCCGGAGGGAAAAGCCGGCGGAGTATAGTGGATTCGGTCGGGGCCGCGACTGGGCGAAAAAAAGGAGAATTGTGGCGCGAATGGGAAAGCCGGGCGTTCAGCGGATCAAAATCTTCTCTCCGCTGCCTATGCGCTTTCCGATCAGGGGCTTACGAAACGCGAAGATGAGTGCGGCGAGCGTGAGACAAAGAGAACTCGCGATGACATTTGTGATCGCAAGGCCGGCCGTTCGCATCAAGATGAAGGGCGGGAGAATGGGCTCGCATGCGGCGCCGAAGATATGGATCGCGTATAGCGCGCCGACATAGACCCCGACGAGGTTTGGACCTTTTCCTCTTTCCTCTCTTGCGACGTGCTGCGCGAGCAAGGGAAGAGACATACCCATGAGCGTCGTGGGCACGAGAAGGATCGGCACCACGCATAAGAAGCGCGCGCTCATGAAGGTGCCGCTCTCGGCGCTGAGTTCTTGGCGAAGGAACGCGTTCACCGTCGCGAGGAAGCCCTCGGAGTCGACGAGGAAAGGGATGAGGAGGCCCCATGCTGCGATCGCGATCTCGATGAGCGCGTATGCGAAGATCGGATGCTTGATGCGATCCGCCATGCGACCGGAGATCCATGCACCGAAGCCCAGCCCTACCATGAACGCCACGAACACGGCGCCGATGGCCGCGGATTTTGCACCGAAGACGTGGTGCAACATGCGGGTCCATACCGTCTGAAAGACGAGGCTCGATGCGCCGGAGAAGAGAAACGCAACATGCGCGAAGCGGCGCTGATCGATGCCGAAGATGGTGCGGATCACAGTGACTCCGGAGGGAAAACCGGCGAAGTGTAATGGATTCGGTTGAGATCGCGACTGGACGAGAAATGAGGGATTCGGACCTGGCGAGGATGGAAACGAGGCCGTCTTTCGACGAATGGAGGCCGCCGCTTGGCGAAATGAGGCCGTCGCTTGGCGAAACGAGGCCGTCGCTCGATGGAAGTGGGGTCGCCGCACTGCGGATGGGGGCCATCGCGTTGTACATCGGGGCCGCCGCTTGGTTGAGCGGGGCCATCGTGCGGTAAATCGGGGCCGTCACGTTGTAAATCGAGGCCGCCATGGGGTTTCATCGAGGCCGTCACTCGATGAAAGGAGCCCACCTTTCATCGGATTGGAGACCCTGTACGGAAAATCGGAGGGGAACGCGGGCTTCGATGCGTCGGGCTCATCCGCGAGCGCCCATACGCTGACCCAAAACCCCATACATTCCATGGCGATCGCGGGCCCCACACAGTTTACTCAATGCATTGAGTAAAATTACTCGGCATGATGAGTAAAATGTCGAACCCCTTCCAGCGCCCCCAAGCCGAAACGCTGGCCAGGACGCTTGGCCGAGCCGCGTCGCTTCATGCAGGTCGTGACAGGCCCCCGGCAGGTGGGCAAATCCACGCTGGTGCAGCAGGTCACAGAGAGCCTGGGCGTGCCGGTGCGCTACGCGAGCGCAGACGAGCCGACACTGCGCGGGGCGAGCTGGATCAGTCAGCAATGGGAAGCCGCACGCCTCGAAGTGTCCACGACAGGCAAAGGCGGGGCGCTGTTGGTGCTGGACGAGATTCAGAAGATTCCGGAGTGGTCGGAGACGGTCAAGCGTCTGTGGGACGAGGATACGCGTGCGAAGCATCCGCTCAAGGTCGTGGTACTCGGGTCGGCGCCGCTGCTCATCGCGAGGGGATTGACAGAAAGCCTCGCCGGGCGCTTCGAGACCCTGCATCTGTCGCATTGGTCGTTCGCTGAGATGCGCGATGCCTTCGGTTGGACGCTCGATGAGTACCTTTTCTACGGTGGCTATCCGGGTGCTGCGTCGCTCATCGGCGAGCCGACACGCTGGTCGCGCTATGTGGTCGACAGTCTGATCGAGACCTCGATCGCCCGTGATGTGCTGCTGCTTTCGCGGGTGGACAAGCCAGCGCTCCTACGCCGCTTGTTCGATCTGGCCTGCCACTATTCGGGGCAGGTGCTCTCGTATACCAAGATGCTGGGCCAGCTGCAGGACGCCGGCAACACGACGACGTTGGCACACTATCTGGAACTGCTTGCGGGGGCTGGGATGGTGCGCGGCGTACCCAAGTACGCAGGCGATGCTGCGCGACGACGTGGCTCCAGTCCCAAGCTGCAGGTGCTCAACACCGCGCTGATGACCGCCACCTCGGGTGTGTCGTTCGATGAAGCGCGCGAGGATCGCGAGTTCTGGGGTCGCCTGTGGAATCGGCCGTCGGCGCGCACCTCGCCAATGCCGAAGCGGCCGGTATCTGCGACGTGTACTACTGGCGTGAACGAAACTGGGAGGTGGATTTCGTCGTGCAAGCCGGGCGGCGGCTTACAGCCATCGAGGTCAAGAGCGGCCGAGCGCCGCTGGCCCATGCCGGAAGCGCGGCCTTCGCGCAATCCTTCAAGGTGCATCGCACGCTGCTGGTGGGCGGTGATGGCGTGCCAGTCGAGGATTTCCTGTTACGTCCGGTGATGCACTGGGTGGGTTCATGAGCGGGTGGTTCAAATATGGCCACCGAGCTTCGCGAGCGCCTCTTTTGGGTCGAGCTCGAAGGTCCACGCGCCGTGCCGAGTCGGAGCTTCGAGGGAGCTGCGCAATGCAGCGAGGAAACGTTTGCGCGACCAATCACCAGCACCAAAGCGCTCCAAATGCTCGGTGCGCACTTGGCAGTCGACGAGGTCGAAGCCCCAATGCACGAGATTGCCGAGCAGCGTCGTGAACGCGAGCTTCGAAGCATCGGGCTCATCGGCGAACATCGACTCTCCGAAGAAGGTGCGGCCGAGTGACACACCATAGAGCCCACCGGCCAATGCGCCCTCCATCCAGCATTCGATCGAGTGCGCGTAGCCGCGCTCGTGGAGCGCTTCGTAGCCGCGGATCATGTCGCGTGTGATCCACGTGCCGTGCTGCCCAGGTCGATACGAACGCTGACAGCCGAGCATCACTTGACGAAATGCGGTGTCGCAACGGATCTCGAAGCCACCACGCCGCACCCGCTTTTTGAGCGAGCGTCCGATATGCGCCTTCGATGGCTCGAGCGCGAAGCGTGGGTCGGGTGAAAACCAAAGGAGCGGCATGCCCTCGCTCGGCCATGGGAAAATCCCTTGCGCATACGCGAGCAAGAGGCGCTCGGCCGAGAGATCTCCGCCGATCGCCACGACGCCTTCCCGCGACGCCCCTTCGGGCGGCGGGAAGATGAGCTCTTTGGTCAGGAGATAGACGGGCACGTGCGCCGCAATCATGCACCGGGAGCGACGGGCGCGTCGAATGCCAAGAACGTACTGGGAGCTCGGTGCTGTTCAGTTGAGCTCGTCCGCCACTTCTGGCAGGGCGATGATTCGCGCCCGGAGCTCGCTCAGCTCCATGGGCTGGGAGTTGGGTTCCATATCGCGTCGATAAACGAGCGCCACGTCGCCGGTTGAGAGGGCGGTGGCGCTCTCGAGGTGCGCCTCGAACTCGAGGCGGTGCTCGGCGCTGGCCCGATGGCCGTCGCGACGCCAAAAGGCCCGTTCGGCACTTGTGCCGAGCCTGATTCACGCGTGTGCACGAGCCTCCGCACCTCGGCCTTGGCATTGTGCGGAAGGTGCTTTTCTCCACGTGAGCCCCGAGAGAGGACGGGCCGGCGGGCAAGGGAGCCCAAGAATCGCTCGAAGAGGTCGCCGCTCGCGTCGTGTGCCTTGGCGAGCGCGGCGAGCTTGGTCGTGGCCCGGTCGAGCTGCGCATTGCGTACCGAGACGACTGCGTCAGTGAGAAGAGAACATCAAGAAGCGTGTTGAGGCTACGACTCGAAGGCGAGGGCACTGAGCAGCGCGCGGCGTACCTCTTCAAGCCGAGTCGCAGAGAGCGGACCGCCAATGGCTGGTGTGCGGACTCGGTCTTTGGATACCGTTTGAATGTCCTCACAACGCAACACGGACGGTGCAGACAACCCCGACTCCTTCTTCGATAGCTCGACGTGCCACGGTCCAAAGCGCAACTGAGACGAACAAGGCACAACGACGATGTTGCTCGCCAGTTCGTTGCGCCGATCGTGCGAGAGGACCAACGCAGGTCGCTGCTTTTCATTCGGCATCACCACCCAATACAGCATTCCACGGCGAATCATCGCTTCGCGGTCCGCGCGGGAGTTCGTGATGCGCGTTTGCGATGCCGCGAACCAGAGGTCTCCCTCATGACTGGTTGTGCCTTATCTGCCGCAGACCAATCTTCAATTCCCAATTCCCCCCACGCTTCGTCTTCTGCCCGCTCCTCAGGCGATTGCGCAGAGTAGTACGCCTCGATCTGATGATTCAATGCATCGGCTACTCGTATTTTGGAAACCTGCGAGAGCCATTGCTCGATCACTGCGCTCCGCGAGTCTCCCGTCCGCTTGGCCTCTCGATCGACCGCCACCAAGATCTGCGGACCGATCGAAATCGTCACACGCTGCTTATGAGCTTCTTGCATACTCCAAGTGTGCGCTTCCTACCTATGCAGCGCAAGGGGCCCCCGTTCTTCGTACGGACCAGACTGTTCTGGATCGAGGTAGGCGACGACTTTGGACACGTAGTCATCGAAGGACAAGCTCATCGCGTGCTCGATGGCTGCGGCGCAGCCAACGAACAGACTTAGCTAGCTAGAGGGATAACAAAGCACGTTTGGGCTCAAATTGTCCCTAGAGGGAAAATCCACCGGATATCACGCGCTGATGCTCGTACTCGCGTCAGCGAACTGCGGAAGGACGAGCGTTTCCCCGTCTTTTTCGCCCACGTCGAAGAGAACCGTTCCTCCCTCTTTGAGCGGACCGAAGAGCAAGGCTTCGGCGAGAGGTCGCTTCAAATAGGTCTCGACCGTGCGGCCCATGGGCCGCGCACCAAACGCAGGATCGTAGCCCTTGTCCGCAAGCCACTCACGCGCTTCTTCCGTCAGCTCGATGCGCAGCTTTCGTTCGGCGACTTGTGCACGAAGCAAGTCGACTTCCTTGTCGACGACCTTGAGGATCACTTCGCGCGAAAGGCCTCCAAAGAGCACCCACGCATCGAGGCGATTGCGGAATTCGGGTGAGAACGTTCGCTCCAAGGCTTGCTTCGCCTTGCTCGCATCAGCCGCATCGACGCCGCCACCGAAGCCGAGTGTTCGCTTCGCGAGCTCTTGAGCGCCAGCGTTCGTCGTCATGATCAAGACGACGTTTCGGAAATCCGCCTTGCGGCCGTTGTTGTCGGTGAGGCTCGCGTGATCCATCACCTGAAGGAGCACGTTGAAGAGATCGGGATGCGCTTTTTCGATTTCGTCGAGCAAGAGCACCGCATACGGTTGCTTGCGGATCGCATCGGTCAAAAGCCCGCCTTGATCGAATCCAACATATCCCGGAGGCGCGCCGATCAAGCGCGACACCGTGTGCCGCTCTTGGTACTCGCTCATGTCGAAGCGGATGAGGTCGACGCCGAGGACTTTGGCGAGTTGCCGCGCGAGCTCGGTTTTGCCGACACCCGTCGGACCCGCGAAGAGGAAGTTGCCGATCGGCTTTTCGCCCGTGCGAAGGCCCGCACGCGCCAGCTTGATCGCGCTCGCGATCTTCGCGATCGCTTCGTCCTGCCCGAAGACCACCCGTTGGAGTTCGTTCTCGATGTCGCGCAGACGCTCTTGCTCGCCCGCTGACACCGTCTTCTCAGGGACGCGCGCCATCTTCGCGATGACCCGCTCGATATCCCGTACGGTCACCTTGTAGGAGCGGTCCTTGCGCATTCGATCCTGCGCGCCCGCTTCGTCGATGACGTCGATCGCCTTGTCCGGTAGGAAGCGCTCGACGACGTGTTTCGAAGAGAGCTTGACGGCCGCTTCGATCGCGCCGTCCTCGTACTTCACGCCGTGATGCTCTTCGTAGCGCGATTGAAGCCCCTTCAAGATATCGATCGAGTCTTCGATCGAAGGCTCGCCCACATCGATTTTCTGAAAGCGTCGCGCGAGCGCACGATCACGCTCGAAGCTGCCTTTGTATTCGGAGAACGTGGTCGAACCGATGCAGCGCAACTTTCCCGCGCCGAGCGCCGGCTTCAAAATATTCGATGCGTCCATCGACGAGCCGGTGGTCGCGCCCGCGCCTACGATCGTGTGGATCTCGTCGATGAAGAGGATCGCATCTTCATGCTCGACCAGCTTTTTGATGACGCCTTTGAGCCGCTCTTCGAACTGACCGCGATATTTCGTCCCCGCGAGCAGCGCTCCCATGTCGAGCGAATAAATCGTCGCGCTCTTCAGCACTTCGGGCACCTTGCCCTCCACGATGTGGAGGGCGAGTCCTTCGGCGATCGCAGTTTTCCCGACCCCCGGCTCACCCACGAACACGGGATTGTTCTTGCGACGACGGCAGAGCACTTGAATCGTACGCTCGAGCTCGAGCGCGCGACCGATCAACGGATCGATGCGCCCCTCCTTGGCCTCCTTGTTGAGGTCGACCGTGTACGCCTTGAGCGGATCGCGACCCGTGCTCGTTGCGCCTTCTTCTTCGTCGTCTCCTTCTCCCGAAGAAGAAGACTCGTCACCCCCGTCCTCCGACTCTCCCATGGGGTCGGCTGATTCAGGAGCGATTCCGTGGCTCACATACCGCTTGAGATCGTACTGCGTGAGCCCTTGCTGTGACATCACGAAGACTGCTTGCGAATCGCGCTCGTGAAAGAGCTGAACGAGCACGCCTGCGCCATCGATTTGCTTCATTTCCGATGAAATTGCGTGAATCGCGGCGCGCTGAAGCACCCGCTCGACAGCGATTGTGTAATGTGGTTGGAAGTCTTCTTCGTCCTCGGAAGAGATCGCCTCCAAGTTCGCCACGAGCCAATCGGTCAACACCCGGCGTAGCTTGGTGCGATTGGCACGGCACGCATCGAGCGCTTTGGCAGCCTTCGGATCATCACAGAGGGCCAGAAGCAAATGCTCCAGCGTGACGAACTCGTGGCGCAGGCGCCTGGCTTCGTCGGTCGCCTTGCTCAACGTTGCCTGCAATTCCTTCGCAATTATCGGAGTAGCCATCGTTTCCACGCTATTCCTAAAGCCGTGCCTTCACCGGAGTCAGTGCCTCGAAAGCGGATTTCCTTCATGGGAGCCTCTCGTCGTCTTCATCGTCTTCGGGCTCCATCGAAAGGCGCAAAGGGAACTCTCGCTCGCGAGCCAGGCGCTCGACAATCGCTATCTTCGTTTCCGCGATTTCTCGCGTAAACACCCCCGCCACGCCCACTCCATTGTAATGGACGTGAAGCATCACTCGAACCGCCTGGGCCTCAGTATGATGGAAGATCGAGTGGAGTACCTCGATCACGAAATCGCGTGTCGTGTAGTCGTCGTTGTGGAGCAGCACCCGGAACATGCGCGGGCGCTGCACCTTGTTCGCGGAGCGCGTTTCGGTGACGACTCCGGAATCGGGTTCGAAGGGTTCTGCCACAATTTCCTCGTACTCAAAGGCAAGTGTATCTAGAGAAACGTCGCTCTCGAAACGATTTTACCCCGTGATCCGGCTCGACGCCTCTGTCCATGCGGCGCGCACCGCATCGGCCAGATCGTAGACACCCACCCCCCGAAAGAGCGGCTCGATGCGCACGGGATCGCCCGAGCTCCGAAAAATCAGAACCACGAGCTGATTCTCATCGATCTCGATGGAGTGGACATCGGTCCAAGCGAGCTCGAATGAGCTCGCCCCGTCTCGATAAGCGAGCGATTCGGGCGTGAGACAGAGCGCCACATGTGTGCGAGCGCGCTTCCGTGCCTTGGCGATCATCGCCATCCACACCACGGCGACGAGCGTCCCAAGGAGACCAAGGCCAAGCCCCACCGCATTCTTCATGACGAAGCCGAGCCATCCGACGCAGAAGAGGGTCCAAAGCGCAGCGATCCCGCGCAGGAACATGACGCTTCGCTCTTGCTCCCGATCATGCTCGAACGTTCGAAATGCAGAATCAGAGTTCACGCTCAAAAGACCACGATTCGTGCGAAATAATCACCATTCGTATTGTTCCAGACGACGACCCGCTCGCTGGTGATCTCCCGGAATTGTGCGAGATCACCTGCAGCAAGCCCCGGATCCGCACCGTCTTGTGTAAAGGAAATATAGACGAGCACCCCTTGGGGCACGCGACCCAGATCATGGTCCAAGTTCAACACAGCACGACCTCGGTACTCGAGCCACGGATGGCCGGCCCACGGAGCTGTGGCCCATGAACGCGCCGATTCGTTCGGCTCCGGCGTCTCCGGATCGAGCACGGGAGCGGTGCGCGGATCGCCTAAAAGAATACGAATGTCGCCTCTTGCAGGCGGCTTTTCGCACGCCCCAACAAAGACGAACATCCCCATCACGAACCACGAAGCCCAGGACGAAACTCGCATCGCGGTTCTCGTGGCCTGTGCAAAGAGCTCGCGCAAGGAGGGAGAGACAATTCATCTTTCCCCGCAATCCATGTCAACGACGCCAACCTCTGATTTCAATCCGATGCGCCTCGACCATCCCGCGCTCGAGTCGGTGCGTCCCTACGCGGAGCGCCTGCGTGCGTTCGATACCTGGCCAAGTGTTCTGGAGATCGATCGAATTCTCCACGATCGATTGATGATCGAGCCAGGCGTCGCGCTCGAAGTCCAAGCCGCGAAAAAAAAGCGGCGGCGTGGACCGCTCGATCGCAGCGCGCTTTACGTCATGCGCATTCACGATGCTGGGCGAATCCCGACGCGTGAACGCTCGTGGCATGATCTCCTGAATGCTCTCGTGTGGGCGGCATTCCCCATGAGCAAGCGTGCGCTGACCGCACGACAACACGCGATCACCGAAATCCGTGTGCCAGTGACGGCTCGCTCCATCCCGGGAGCGCGGACGCGTGAGGAGGACGCGCTCGCAATGCTCGACGAAGGTGGGATCGTGATCCTCGCCGAAGAACCAGCCCGCACCATCTCGGCTCTCCGAGCCCAAGCTCCTTCGTCTTCATGGGGGCGTGTCGCCGTGCATGTGTTCGGGCACGCGCTCATGGAGCATGCTGTTCTTGGCAACGCAGGGGTGCGTGGCTATGGCGTGGTCCTCGCCGCCGAGGAGCACGATAGGATCTCAGCAGATCGTGCGCTTGCTCGCTGGATCACGGACGGCGATGAGCTCGCGATGCCCGAGCTCTGGAGAGGTGTCTCGTTCGAAACGATTCTCGCACTCATGCATTCGCCATTCAGGATCCAATGACTGATTCGAGCTCTCGAAAATTTCATTCCGCCGACTTCGACCGAACGCCCTCGCGCCCGCGCGTCGTCATGCCTGACAAGCTTGCGCATCCCAACGTCGAAAGTGCCGGTGAGCACGGAGAATATTCGAACGTGCGCAAGCACCCGGTCTTCTTCGTCGACCTTCCTTCTCACGCGATCAGCATGACGATCGGGTGGCTCGATCCGGGCCAGTCCTCCAACCGCCATCGTCACACGTACGAGACGATGCTCTACGTGCTCGAAGGCGAAGGTTATTCGTACATCGGTGGAAAGCGCGTCGACTGGAAAGCGGGCGATGCGGTCTACATCCCGGTGTGGGCTTGGCACAACCACGTCATCACCTGCGAAGGTCGCGCGCGTCATCTCGCCTGCGATAACGCTCCCATGCCGCAGAACATGGGCGGCATCGCGCTCCGCGAAGAAGTCCCAGCGCGCGGAGATCGACTCTTCGATCAGAACCACGAAGGGGATGGAGGTGCCGAATGAATGTTCCTCTGTGGAATCGTGGAATCACGCCGGATGGAAATCCCGTGCCCCGAGCGCTACACCCGGCCGCGTGACCCATCCCCCTCCGAACCGTCCTCATATCTCGGCGCGCTCGATTCCCGAGCCAGTGCACGAGCTCTGCGAGCGCCTCGCCGAACACGGCTTTCGCGCGTGGATCGTCGGTGGATGCATCCGTGATCTCTTGATGGGCAAAGAAGTCTCGGATTGGGATCTCGCATCCAATGCGACCCCTGACGACATTCGCCGCGTCTTTCGTCGCACCATCCCCACCGGCATCGCCCACGGCACCATGACGGTGTTGCATCGCGGCGGCAGCTACGAAGTGACGACGCTGCGAGGGGAGGGCGCTTACACCGATGGACGAAGGCCGGACAGCGTTCACTTCGTGACCGAGATCGAAGACGACCTCTCGCGGCGCGACTTCACCGTGAACGCCATCGCCTATGATCCGCGAACGGATAGCATCGTCGATCCCTGGGGCGGCATCGACGATCTCAGCCGACACATCGTGCGGGCCGTGCGAGACCCCAAAGAGCGCTTCTCCGAAGACGGCCTGCGCATCCTTCGCGCCGCGCGCTTCGTGGCGAACCTCGAATTCGATCTCGACCCCGCGACGAAGGCCGCCCTCTCCGAGGCGCTCTCGACTTATCGAAAAGTCAGTCCCGAGCGTGTGCGCGACGAATGGGTCAAGACGCTTACCAAGGCGCGTCGACCTTCGCGCGCGTTCGAAGTCATGCGCGAGAGCGGCATCCTGGCGATCACCGCGCCCATGCTCGCGGAGCAAGACGACGAAACCTTCGCGCGCACGATGCGACGCATCGATGCTGCCATGAAGCACGTGCCGCTTCGGATGGCCGCGCTCCTCTTGGAAGCTCGAGGCGAGCTCGACGCATGGATGCGCACGATGCGCTTTTCGAACGAAGAACGCGAGACGACGCTCCACCTCATTCGAAGCCACGAGATGCGCGGCTTCGAATCGTGGTCCGACGCGGAGGTGCGACGTTTCCTCGCCCGGGTAGGGCGAACACATTGGGCTGATGTCGTCGCACTCGAGCACGCCGATCGCGTCGCGCGCGGTCTCTCGATCGAACCGATTGCGTCGCTCGGCGTCCTCATCGATCGCGTGCTCGAATCGAATGCGCCGCTCACCACGGGCGAGCTCGACATCTCTGGCAAAGACGTGATGCAGATCTTGGGCAAGGGACCAGGGCGATACGTCGGATTGATCCTCGCGCGCTTGCTCGAGCGCGCGCTCTTGGACCCTTCGATCAACACGCATGATCGACTGGTCGCGCTCATCCCTGGGATCGCGAGCGAGGTGGATGCATGAGCGGCTTCATCGACCTGCATTGTCATTACCTCCCTGGCATCGACGACGGCGTGCGCACCGTGGACGAAGGCGTTCGCGTGCTCGGTGGCCTTCACGATCTTGGCTACGCACAGGTCATCGCCACGCCGCACATCCGCACGGCGATGTTCGAAAACCGCGCTCCTGGGTTGCGCGCGGCCTTTGCCGAGATGGTCTCACTCGTGGCGAACGTACCGCGTATCCCAGCGCTCGGTCTCGCGGCAGAGCACTACTGCGACGACGTGTTTTGGGACCTCTTCGTGCGCGGCGAGGCGCTTCCTTATCCGGGCGGCAAGGCCGCGCTCATCGAGTTTCACTACGAAGCGTGGCCGCGCAAAATCGAGCAACGCTTGTTCGACATGCAGCTCCGCGGAGTGCGTCCCGTCATCGCGCATCCCGAGCGCTACCACGCGCTCTTTCGCGAAACCGATCCGCTCGACCCGCTCCTCGACGTGGGCGCCGTGACCCTGCTCGACTTGATGTCCCTCGTGGGGCGCTACGGCGAGCGCCCAGAGCGAGCTGCGCTTCGTCTTCTCGAAGAGGGTGCTTACGATGCCGCCTGCACCGACGCCCATCGTCCCGACGATGTTCTCATCGTCGCTCGCGCCATCGAAACCCTTCATCGACTCGTCGGACGAGAAGAGGCCGAGCTCCTTCTTCGCGATCACCCCCACGCAATCCTCGAAGGCCGCTACGATCCGTAAACACCCCGGTCGATTTCGTCGTGCCTTGAAGGTCGGTCGACCGCTGGGCGAGATGCGGTATCACTCACTTCCCTTATTTCCAATCTTCTATGTCTCAAATGTCCATGTTGGCCGAGAGTGATTCCCCGCCCGAACCGTCGGTGTGGCGGCAAATCCTACCGAAACTTGCGATTTCACTCGCGCTCGCCGCGCTTTTCGGCTGGATCCTCCAGCGTGGAGGCATGCCGCTCATCCCGCCAGCCGCTGCGTTTGCGCGCGTCGCATGGTGGACCGTCCCGAGCTATCTCGTGCTGCTCGTCGTCACTCACTATTTCCGCGCGAGTCGCTGGCGTTTCCTCATCGCGCCCATGAAGCCTGTTCCGTTTCGCGAGGTCATTTTCCTCAATTGGATTGGATTCTTCGCGATCTTCGCGCTTCCGCTCCGCCTCGGTGAAATGGCACGCCCGGCGCTCACCAAGATCCGGCAAGGCATTCCCATTTCAGCGGGTCTGGGCACCGTCGCGGTCGAACGCGTCTTCGATGGATTCGTGACGAGCCTCTGCGTGGTGTGGGCGCTCTTCGCGCTTCCGCACCTCGAGACGCAAGACCCCATCGCGCGACATCTGCCGCAATACGGGATGCTCGCCGTTCAAATCTTCTCGGCTGCGCTCGTGGGGCTGGTTCTCTTTTTGTGGCAACGAAAGCTCGCTGTACGCCTCGTCGATTGGACATTCGGCCTCGTCAGCAAGCGCCTCTCCAGGGTGGTCTCCGCGAAGGTCGCGAGCGTGGCCGATGGGATGCGCTCCCTCGCTGAGCCGCGCCTCGCCGCAGGGTTCATCGGAGAAACGATTCTCTACTGGGCCATCAACGCAATTGGAATGTGGATCCTTGCGATCGGCTGTGGTCTCGAGATGAGCCTGGGACACGCCGTGGCCGTGATGGGCATTCTTGCGATCGGTATTCTCCTGCCCGCGGGCCCGGGTCTCTTCGGCGCGTTCCAACTCGCCGTCTCCGCCGCGCTGCGCCTCTATTTCGCGGATGCGGTCATCGGGCAGGCGGGCGCGGTGTACGTTTTTTTGATGTACATCACGCAGGCCTTGGTGATCGTGGTGGCGGGCATCGTGCCGCTCTATGCATTGCGGCTCCGCTTCTCGGATTTGCTCCGCGCCGATGTGCTGAAAGACGGATGAGCCCTTACTCCGTCGTGTCTCCGTAATACTTCTTGCCTATCTGGATGCGCTCTCTGCCGGATTGAATTCGCTTCTCGTTGGTGTCCCTCAACGAATAGACGCAGCCGCAATACTCCTGCATGTAGAAGTTTTCCTTCTTACTAATTTCCAACATGCGCGAAGCTCCCCCTTTTTTGCGCCAATTGTATGTCCAGTAGGTGATCCCTGGGTAATGCGCCGCGGCTTTGATGCCGCAGCCATTGATCTGATCCATGTTTTTCCAGCGGGAGATGCCCAACGAACTGGAGATGACATCGAATCCATTTTCGTGAGCGTGCAAAGCCGTGCGTTCGAATCGCATATCGAAGCACATCGTGCAGCGATTGCCTCGCTCGGGCTCCATCTCCATTCCTTTGGCCCGCGCAAACCAGCTGTCCGTATCATAATCAGCGTCGATGAACGGAATGCCATGCTTCTCGGCGAAGCGGATGTTCTCGTCTTTCCGCAGCTCGTATTCTTGTTTCGGATGAATATTCGGATTGTAGAAGAAGACGGAGAACTCGATCTCGGAGGCCATGATCGCCTCCATCACTTCACCTGAGCAGGGGGCACAGCAGGAGTGCAGCAGCAACTTCTTGCCATTCTCCGGCAGCTTCAACACGTCACGACTCATGGGGATAGCTTACTCTGCCCCACAAGTAATTCTACCGTCGAAAATTTGGCTCACGGATCACAGCCGCGTAGGTTCACACGCGGTGTCGAATCGGCGTTCGTTCTTCGTTTGGTTGCAGGTGGCGCTCGCGGTGATGTTCGCCGCGCCACAGCTCGCGTCTGCGCGCATGCAGACCGATTACACGTATTCATGGAACCAGATTTGGCAGGCTTCAGTCCGAATGGTGCGAGTCGATTTGCAGTGTCCGATCACCGATCGTGATTCTGAGATTGGTTTTGTCATGTTCGACTATGCCGAGGGTGGCCGCACGCACGCGGGGAGTATCGAGCTCGTGCGCACCGTAGGCAGCGATGGTATCGAGCGGGTGAGGGCCGTCGTGCAAGTGCCCTCGATGCCATCCTGGGTCGAACGCATGTTGATGGATCGATTGACTCGAAAGCTCCGAGATGATTTCGGTGAGCCCCCTCGCGTCGCGCGTCCCGCGAGAACGGAGCGCGAACGAGGAGCCCCAGACACCGAAAACGAAGGAGAGGAGTAGTGCATCCACCAAAACGGCCTACACTGCGCGGCGCGTGACGTTCATTGTTCAGAAGTACGGCGGGACCAGCGTGGGCTCGATCGAGCGCATCCGCGCGGTCGCCGAGCGCATCAAAGGAGCTCGTTCGAGCGGAGATGATGTCGTGGTCGTCGCGAGCGCCATGGCCGGCGAGACCAATCGGCTCATCGGGCTCAGTCGCGAGCTCACGAAGACTCCGAACGAACGTGAGCTCGATGCCCTCATCGCCACCGGCGAACAGGTCTCAGTCGCACTCCTCGCAATTGCCCTCGAAGCGATCGGCGTGCCGGCGCGTTCGTTTCTCGCGCATCAGGTGCATCTCCGCACGGACAACGGGTTCACCAAGGCACGCATCCGCGGCGTCGACGCCGATGTCCTTCACGAGACCTTGCGGAATGGAAGGGTGCCCATCGTCGCGGGCTTTCAGGGCATCGATGATGACGGCAACACGACCACGCTCGGTCGAGGCGGCTCGGATACGACCGCGGTGGCCATCGCTGCGGCATTGAGGCAACAAGCCAAGAGCCAAGATGTCGTTTGCGAGATTTATACAGACGTCGAAGGCGTTTTTACGGCGGATCCCAACGTCTGCAAAAACGCGAAAAAAATAAGAAAAATCAGCTATGAAGAGATGCTCGAGCTTGCGTCTCTCGGCGCGAAGGTGCTCCAAATCCGATCCGTGGAGTTGGCGATGAAATACGGCGTGCCCGTGCATGTGAGGTCGAGCTTTTCGGATGCCCCTGGGACGTGGGTGACGGGTGAGGACGCGTCGCTCGAGTCGGTGGTGGTGGCTGGTGTGACGAGCGACAAGAACGAAGCGAAGCTCACGATTCGCCACGTACCGGACGAGCCGGGGCGTGCAGCGGGCCTCTTCGAGGCGCTCGCGAATGCGCGTATTTCGGTGGACATGATCATTCAGAATCCGAGTGCGCAGAGCGTCACGGACCTCACGTTCACGGTGCCGAAAAACGAAGCGGAGCAAGCGCGAGCAATCGCCCGCGAGACTCTCCCAGGACGGAATGTCGATGTCGATGAGAACGTCGTCAAAGTCTCGATCGTCGGACTCGGGATGCGCTCTCACACGGGGGTCGCCGCGAAGATGTTTCGCTTGATGGCAGACGAGGGCATCAACCTCCAGGCCATCAGCACGAGTGAGATCAAAATATCGTGTTTGATCCACTCGAAATACGGTGAGCTCGCGGTGCGCACGCTCCACGATGGCTTCGGCTTGGGGACCTGAGCCGCAACAAAAAAAACGTCGGTACGATACTGCGCGGGTGCGGCAGGTATCTTCTCCGCTTGCAGCGTGTGGTGTCGTGCTCGTTGCAATCGCCATCGGCTCGCTTTCGACTCGACACCGATCGGAATCTCCGGCCCGGACGCCGATCGTCTTGACGCCTCCTGCCCCGCGCGGTCCGCTCGATCTGAATCACGCCGATGCGGCCGCGCTCGAAGCGCTACCTCGCATCGGCCCCTCGCTGGCGCGTCGAATCATCGAAGATCGCGAACGAAACGGGCCCTTTCATGCTGTGGAAGATCTGGAACGGGTGCGAGGAATCGGACCCGCGACCCTCGAAGTCTTGAGACCACTCATCACGATCGATGCCGCATCGTCACCTTGAGTTCGCTTTGCGCTGTCCTCATGGCGCGCTACATCCGCGCGACGCGCCTTACCGAGGAGACCCCCTGCATGCGCTCCATACTTTCCCTGACGAGCCTCGCGCTCCTTCTTTGTTCTGCCTGTGGCAACAACTCCAATCAAACGGCCGACGCTGGTCCGATCGGCATGGATGCACGTGTCGACAACGTCTGTGAGACGACGGGACCAGAAAATACGCCCGCGGCTTGCATGGACGGATGCGACAACGAAGGTGATGGGGCCGCCGATTGCGATGACTCCGGCTGCTGCGCGCATCGCACGGATTGTCCCGCCACGACCGAGTGCGGTCGTCCCACGACCCCTGATGCCGGAATGCCGATGGCGTGCGAGACGGTGGGCGATGAAAACACGCTCGCCGCATGCTCGGATGGCTGCGACAACGACGAGAACACGTTTGTCGATTGCAATGAATTCGATTGCTGCAGCGTGCGCACCGATTGTCCAGCGACGACCTTCTGTGGCCGTCGTGGTGACGGTGGGGTCGTCCCGACGACATTCACCCTCGAACAGCTCCAAAACCCTGACGATCCGGCCCATCCCGAGCCGGGCGCTCGGGTCACGATCGAAGAAGAAGGCATGGTCGCATTGACCGGCCGCATGCTCGTGGGCTCCTCGCGCGGAAGTGACGGGAGCTGCCGCTTCACGATCTGGGTCGGAAGCCCTGTCTCTGATGATTACACCGCGATTCAAGTCCAAGAGCTCATTCGATTGCCCACCGGAACGACGAGCTGCTTCGATGTGCCCGCGGGCAAGATCAGCCCTGATTTCGCGCCGGGCGATGCCGTGACCTCCATCGAAAACGCGACTTATAGCGAATTCTGTGCAGGCCCTGGAGGCGTGACGCCGTGCACCGACTTCGAACAGTCGAATATCTTCCTCGGTGGCACGGCCACCATCACGCGCGGTGCAACAGGCACGGCTCCCGTTCCGACCATGGTCACCGTCTCCGAACTGGTCTCTGAGAACGGCGCTCCGGGCACCCGCGCGTTGGCGCTCGAAGGAGGCCTTTTGCAGGTCGAAAACGTTCGCATCAGCGCACGTATGGAGACCGCGGGAACGAGCACGATCACGCTGTATTCGGCTTATCTCGCCGACGCGCCGACCGTCGCGCTCGAGGTCATCGTCCAGAACTTCGTGACGACCCGTTGCGTTCGTGATGAGTTGAACCGTCTCGCCGAAGGGACCGACACCGCCACGGTGAGCGGTGTGCTCCTCCCGAACTTCGGGCGTTGGTCGCTTCGAGTGCGTGATGAACGAGATATCGCAGGCCTGACCTGCGCTGCGGAACCCTGATTCAAATCTCGAACAAGTACTGAAAGCGGGCGACCGCGGTCATCCAGACCGGGTCGCCCGAGCTTCTTGGGAGGGCCGTGAAGAGGACGTAAGGGCGCAGTTCGAGACCAATCGAGTATTCACGGGCCAAGAGCCAATCGACGCCGAGCACGGCATGCCCAGCAAAGTCGGCCCAGACTTCGTCACCCAACACCGAAATGGGCGCGTCGATCCCGAGGCCCAAAAAGGGCACGACCTCGAGGATGTCGATGAGATAAACGATTTCGGCCCCGAGGATGGCGCGGTGCAACAGCGAGTCCCCGATGCCCATCGCATATCCACCAAGGGCGCGAAGCTCCCACGTATCTCCAAGGCCAAGAGACGCCTCGGCTTGAAGCACGAAACCGTGTGGAGGCAGGGGTGCTGACGCGGGAGATCGCGGATCGCTGCTTGGAATGACCGCATAACCGCCCGCGATCGAGAGTCCGAATTGGTCCTCGTACGCATGGGCTCGAGGTGCGAAGAATACGAGGAGAAGGGCGATGATCAGGATCGTTTGCAGATGACGCACGAAGCTCGTATGTCGCGGCCACACGCAAGTGTCGAGCCCGAGTTGCGGGCCCCCCAAGCCGCGTGTAATGTGCCGCCCCCAACGTGGGGTTCTTTGGAGAGAGTCAAGCGTGTCCACCGAGGAGCAGCAGGAGTTCGACGAGCGCGAGGGCGGTGAGCCTGACGAAAACGTCGCCGAGTCCGAAGAAAAATCGGGACGTGGTGATTCGGAGTCTGAATCGTCCTCGGCGATGAATGCGTCGAAGACGACGGCCGAAAGCGCAGGCGCTCGTCTCGCCGCAGCGAAAGCTGCGAAAGCTGCAAAAAAGGCGGCCAAGAAAAGCCGTGAAAACGCGGCTTCAGGGGCCGGAGTCGACGCAACGAAGCAGTCGATCGACGCACTCAAATCGAGTTCGTTGGGACATGCCGCATCGCAAGCCTCCGAATGGGCGAAGACCAACCGAAACCTCGCCGTTGGCATTTTTTCCGTGGTCGTTCTTGCCGCTCTCGGCTGGGTTTCATTCGGCTGGTGGAGCGCGAGTCAGGCGGAAGCGGCCGGATCACTACTCGAAACCGCTCTCGAAATCGCCAATGCCGAGATTCGCACGACACCTTCCGAGGAAGAGCGCGAGTCTGAAGCTCCGGCGTTTGCCACCCGTGACGAGCGGGCACAGGCCGCCCTCGAAGCTTATCGTCGAGTCACCCAAGAATACGGCAGCTCTCATGCAGCCCCTTGGGCCCAACTGGGAGAAGCTCGAGCCCTCTTCGAGCTCGGTCAGTTCGAAGAATCACGCGCGGCGTATGAACGAGCCCTGCATGAAGCGGGGGGCGACCCCATGATTGCATGGCGTGCCCTCGAGGGCATTGGCTTTACGTACGAAGTGACTGAGCAGTGGGCTTCAGCCATCGAGAAATACGAAGAGCTCCGCACCATCGAAGATGGAGCATTTCAAGGGCCTGCCGATTATCACATCGCGCGGATGAGGCTCGCCAACGGCGAAGTCGTTCAGGCCACGACGGCGCTCCGCGAGCTCGTCACGCGGCTTCGAGGGGACGGTGAAGAGCCTGCGTTCCCATTCGTGCTCGCTCAGGCAGAAATGAAGCTTCGAGAGCTCGACCCGAGCTCGATATCGAGTTCGAGCACGCCTTCGTTGATCGGTCCTGGTGGCCAGCTTCCTTCTGGACTCGAGGGCATCGATCCTCAGATCCTCGAACAACTTCGAAGGCAGCTCGAACAGCAGGGCGCGGGCGAGTGACGCGTTTCGGGTTTGGGTCGGCTGTTCTTCTGTGGATGTGCGCGAGCCTCGTCGGCTGCGCGTCCATTGGGCTTGGTGGGGATGTCGACCGAGGCCTCGAGGGGCAGCGTGGTCGCGCGGCTGCTGGACGAACGCCACTTCGGTGGACGCGTCAGTTGGCCCCCGAATACGGAGGGCCCTCGGTCGCGACTGCGGGGATCCTCCGGTTCTCGGGTGATCTCCTGGGTCGCTCAGTGAACATCGAACGCGCCGTTCCGACGCTCGACCCCATGGGAAATCGTATTTACGTCGGATCGAGCGCAGGGGCGCTGTGGGCGTTGACCGGCACGGGAACGCCCATTTGGTCCTACCAAGCGGGCGGCGCGATTGGCTCTCAGCCGTTCCTCGATGCGGACCGGAATCAGCTCTTCGTGGCCAGTGATGATGGCTTCGTTCACGCACTCGTGGCCTCGAGTGGAGAGCTGCGCTGGCGAGCCGAACTGGGGGGTGCCGTGGGGCGTCCGCCGGCGGCTACGAATGATGCAATTTACGTCATCACCGACGCGGATATCGTGGTGGCTTTCGATCGGTCGACTGGAGAGGCCCTCTGGCGCTATCGACGTGAGGCGCCCGAAGGCTTTTACGTCACCGAACATGCTGGCCTCGTGCTGACGGATCGACAGCTCATCACCGCATTTACCGATGGAACCGTCGTGGCTCTCGACCCTCGAGATGGCAGCATTTTGTGGGAACGCGACACAGCCGCGGATTTGCCCGAATCAGACACACTCCGGTTCACCGATGTCGACACGACTCCGCTCGTGGTGGGCGACACAGTGTACGTCGCGTCGTTTGCTGGAGGCCTCTATGCGTTGGAGCGAAGCAGCGGGTCCGTCCTATGGATTCGAGACGAGCTCACCGGAATCGTCGGGTTGGCGCAGGCAGACGACGATGTCCTCATCGCATCTTCGGGGGATCTCGGAGTGCTCGCGCTGAGGGCTCGAGATGGCGAACAGATTTGGCGAAATGAAATCGAGCGTGGCGCACCCACGGTGCCGCTCGTGGTGGATGATTTGGTGATCGTGGGTGAGAGCGAAGGTGGGCTCCTCACGTTGACCCGCAGTGGAGGAATCGAAGTGGGACGCATCGAAGCCGGGCATGGCTTCGCAGCACCCGCGGCAGTCTCCCACGGCCTTGGCGGAGTGCTCTCCAACTCGGGAACGCTCTTCGTATTTGCCATTTTGTGAGGTCAGATTGAGACGACCCAAGGTCTCCTCCTGAATCGCCATGCCAGTTGACATAATCCATCTTCTGCGAAGTCGCATATCGTAAAAACGAGGGCAGGCCGCTCAGTTTTGGTTTGATCCGAGGAACAGCTTGGCGAGCGCTGTGGCGTCGACCTGGGCCGTCGATACCAATGCCTCCAGGAGCGAACGGCCCAACCGAGCGACTTCCAGGAGCTCTTTGATGCGTGCTTTTTGGATCGCGTGGTGAGCACGCTCTTCCTCACTCTCGGGCGCTTCGCCTTCGAGCTCGACGAGCCCCGTCTCAAACCGTGCGATGGCTTCTTGGATTTCAACGAGCTCGCGTTCTCGCAACACCCGCGAGACCATCTTCCAAAGATCGTTTTCCGCGGTGAAATGCTCGGCGCGCGAGCCCTCGATCGCAATCCTACGAACCACACCCCAGCGCTGTAATTCCGTCAATGTCATCGAGACGGAACCCGTGCTGAGTGAAAGACGTTCTTGCAAATCCCGAGACGTGAGCGGCTGATCGCTCAGATGAAGCACCGCCCAAACTCGGCCCATATGTCGCTTGAATCCCCAGAATTCGATCAAGCGACCGATCGCCTCCGAAACGGTGCGCTCGGCCGGGCTCATGGCGGAGTCGAACAGCGGTTCTGAGCTCATCTCAGCTACGGTCAGTCTCGTGCAATTTCGATATAGAACCCGTCGTACCCCTCGGCATAATCTTCGTCACCCGCCGCAAAGACGACCATTCGAACATTGCCCCTCTGGGCTGCCCGGAGGCCGATGGGCAAGGTCAATGCGGAGATGTCCGGTGGAGGCTCTTCCTCCATCGTGGGCGTTCCTGATTGGGCGTCTGGGCCGACAGCCTGCGAAAGCAGCTCATCGATTTCAGTTTGAGCTTCGGGCTCTTCTGATCTCGAAGCGTCTTCACTCGAAGCGACGGGTGGAGATGCTTCTGGAGCCATCTGTTCAGATTCTCCCGGCGCCGCACTCGCAGCTTGCGCGGATGCTGAAATCGGAGAGATGGGTGCAGGAATCACATCGACGGTCTGAGCCCCCGCAAAGGCCTCGGCCATCACCGGCTCGAGCTGCTCGAGGGCCCATGTGAGCGCAGCTTGGCGTTGCTCGGGGTCTTCATCGGTGACGACCGTTCGATGGACGAGCTCGTACCATCGCGAAAATCCCTTGTTGGGGATCAACAGCTCGACCCGCTGCACACGTCCTTGCTCAAGCAGGATCCGTAGAAAAACGTGAATCTCACGTTCGATACGTGTCGCTCCGGGAACAGGAATCGCGTATCGCGCGTGATAGTGCTTGATACATGATGTCGGGGTGCAAAGAGGCGCCGGAACCTGGCCGAAGGCCTGTGAAAAATCCGGGTTTGCACGGGCCACTTGGCCAATGCTCTGGCCATAGTTGCGAACTCCTAGGAGGATGCGAGTCCAGAATTGGACCGCACGGGTCACCCAGAGGCGGCGATCTTCAGAAGCTTGCTGACGCTGTTCTTGATGCAGCTCCTGGACGTGCTCCTGCTCGACTTCGCGACGGACATGGACCGTGCTGAGCGCGGCGAGCCGTTGTTGGGCTTGCTGCACATACGTGCCGTCTGGATAGACCGCGAGATAGAACTGCAAGCCCTCGGGCGTGGCATTGTGGCTCGCCCACACCTCGGGCTCTTTCGCGTTGCGTTCTGAGCGGACTTCTTCGATCCAGAGCCCGGTCGGAAAGCGCTCGGCATAGCGCGCCAAAGCCTCCAGGCGCTCGTTTTGTTCGTGAGCCAGGTGCAAGCTTCGATAGCTTGCATATTCGTCGTGGCTCGCGACGGTCGCACACGACGCGATGGTAATGGAGACGGCGCCTGCGGCGACCATTCGCATGACACTGTTCATTCGATGCCCTCCACGCCGCAGATCGCTTGGCATTCGGGGAGCGCGGGGTTGCCGAGGCTCACTTCGATAGGGAAGTCCGCGGGCTTGACGAGCGCGTCGAAACAGGCTTGCGCCGTGGAGTTGCTTGGCGCGCAACCAGGGGGGAAATTGCCACCTGAACAGCGATTTTCGATCGATGCGCGGCATGCATCGTATCCGTCGCCATCGAGGCGCCCCGCTTCGGCGTCGCGATAGCAGACGCGTTCTTCGAACCCGACGCAAAAACTTTGGAAGTCTGCGGCGTTCGAGCTCGTGCTGCACCCGGAGATGTGACCAGGAGTCGGCGCGCCGATCGCCAGTGCCATCACGATCACCAACGCGGCACGCGTCATGAGATTGGAGCGACGTGCGGACGTCATGGAAGCACCTCGTACTCGAACATCAGACCCCCCTCGAAGCTGAGGGTCGGCCACACCATGTCCACGCCCGCAAACCAAGTCGTGACGTTCGCAGCAGCGTACACACCGAGCCCCGTGAGGAACTTGAAGACCCCCCCGACTTGAAGCTCAAAACCCCAGTTGAAGTCCGTTGCGCTCTGTCCGGCGCCCGTCACGTTGGAGATGGCCATCGGAACACCGAAATGAGCCATGAGCTGAAACCAAGGGCTGAAATGATATCGGAAGAAATAGCTGGGGCTCAGCACCCATTGGGTGAAGGGATCGATCCCGAGCCCAGTCGTTCCGTCCGGACTCAGGTTCGATGCAACCCCGAGACCCACGCCATGCTGAATGTCGCCATCACCCTCGAAGAACCACCCGCCTCGAAGCTGGAGATATGGTGGCGAGAAACGACAGCCTTCACGACCGGGAACTCGATCATCACAGACGTCTGCGTACGCAAGAATGCGTATGGTTCCACCTGCACCAAGGCTCACGAACGCGTGGCCAAACCGATGATATGCGGAGGTCGTTGAAGTGAGATCTTCACGTTCTTCACCCCAAGCATAGCCGCCACGGGAATGCCCAGCTTCTTCTCGTTCGGGAGCTTCACCTTCGACTGGCTCCTGCGCCAGGACACGTGATGGACCGAAGAGAAAAAACGCGAGGAGAAAAACGCGAAATGCATCGATGCGAGGCCAAGACACGGGCCGCAAGCTAGATGAGCGTCGTTTCGTGGTCAAGCGAGGCATGTTCCTCATTCTCGCAACCACTTGGAACCTGTGGTATGCGGACGCGCGGTGGTGAGATTTCTTGCGGGATTTGCGACCGCGACGCTGCTCTTTGGTAGCGCGCTTGGCGTGTTGCATGTGGAATACGGCTGGGGCCCACCGGAAGTGGCGCAATCTTCTGCCAGTGACGATGTGCCGTTGGATCCGGGTGGAGCCGTCCTCGAAGAGGGCTCGAGCCCAAGGCGATCCAAGCGCCGCACATCACGCAGAGCAGAACGTGAAGGGCGCCCTTCCGCGGCGGCCCCCCAAGGGGCCGCGACGACCGGCGATGATCTTCGCGAACATGAGATGCGCGTGATCGACGGCGAAGGTCATGGGGGCGAGCAGCAGCTCTCGGGCGCTCAGGTCGATGCTGGCTTCGATTCCGTGATGGGGAGAATTCGCCGCTGCTTCGTCCTCGCAGCAGGAGACGACCTCGTTCAGGGGCGCTTGGTGTTCGGGCTTCGGATCGCAGGGAGTGGACGAGCCACCGCCGTCAATTTGAGCGGCCCCGCCGCGCTCACGACGGGAGAATGCGGAGAATGTTTGCGCGCCACCGCACGAAGCATCGAATTCGCTCGCTTCGATGGCCCCGAGATGGTCGTTCGTTATCCGATCACGCTCGAATGAACGCTCATTCTCCAGTGAATCGAGGCTTGCGCTTTTGCGCGAATGCTTCCAGCGCTTCACGTCGATCGCGTGAGACGAGCGTTCGCTCGTAACAAGCGCGTTCGAACGACAGACCTTCTTCGAGCGAAAGCTCGCTCGCCGCGTCGATGGCAGAGAGAGCCGCTGAGATCGCGATGGGCGCGCCGGAGAGAAGTGGGTCGATCCATTCGATTGCGGCATCGAGCGCCGTGCGGCCGACCGGTGCGATGTGATGAATGACGCCGTAATCGAGCGCTTCCGATGCAGAAAGACGCCGTGCGAAGAGGATCCACTCTTTGGCTCGTGCAGCCCCGATCTCACGAGTCAATCGTTGAGTTCCACCCGCGCCAGGGATGATTCCGAGCGAGGTCTCGGTCAGGCCGAGCTGTGCAGTCGGCACGGCGATCCGAAAGTCGCACGCCAAGGCGAGCTCGAGCCCCCCGCCGAACGCAACGCCATCGATGGCGGCCACCACGGGGATCGGAAGCTCATCGAGATCGCGAAGTGACACCCGATAGAGGCTCAAAAAATCACGAACCTCCTCTTCTATCATCCCCTGGCGCTCTTTCAGATCAGCACCCGCCGAAAAGGCCTGCCCGCCTGCGCCGGTGATGATCACCGCACGAAGCGCGCGATCGCGGCTCGCCTCCCGAGCCAAGCGACCTATCTCACGAACGACCGAACGAGAGAGCGCGTTTCGTCGATCGGGACGATCGATCGTCCAAATCGCCAATGCACCGCGTTGCTCCGCGCGCACTCCGATGGCTCCGCCTGCCGCTTCGATCTCTCGTTCGATTTGATTCGCCATGAACGCGCCCTACCCGAGCCACTCCTCTGGGTCAAGAGAGCGTGGCTCATCGCCGTGAGCGCACGTACTCGAGCCGCGCTCGTGCTTGCTCTGCCTCGGGTGCATTCGGCGCCATGCGAAGAAATGTTTGATAATGATCGGCGGCTTCTCGCCATGATTCTCGCGCGGCGAGCATATTGGCGAGCACCCAATGCGCATCGGGATAGGTTGGTTCGTCTCGAAGGAGATCACGAATTCGAGTCATCGCATCCTCCCTCTCACCCGCTGCATATTCCGCGAGCGCGAGCTCCGCACGAATCGCCGGCGGCGGCGGAGCTTCTTCGGCCTCGATGGCCATCGTCAAAGCGCGGACCGCAAGATCAGGATCGCCTGCACGGCGCAATCCATTGCCAATCGCAGCAAGATCGGCGCGGCTTCCTTCTGCCAGCGGCAAAGCCCGACGGAGCTCGATGAGGGCCTGCTCTCGCTCCCCCCGCTCGAGCAGAATCATCGACAGATTCGTGCGGCTCGTGGGATCTCGAGGAGCAAGCCGGATCACCGAACGGTACGCCTCGAGTGCCCCATCGTCGTCGCCGATGTCTTCGAGTGCAAGCGCGAGATTCAAGTATGCAGACGCGAAACCGGGGCGTTGTTCGATCGCGCGTCGCAAGAGCGCAATCGCTTCCTCGAGCTGACCGCTGTCGCGCAATATTGCTCCCAGGTTGTTGAGCGCCTCTACGAAGTTCGGATCGATTCGAAGGGCGTCGCGGTAAGCGGCTTCGGCATCTCCTGGGCTTTCGATCATCTCATATGCGAGACCAAGATTCAGCCTTGCGCGAACATCTCGAGGATTCTCTTCGATCGCTCGCAAAAGCACGGGGATCGCCTCGTCGGCTTGGCCCTCTGCGATCAAGAGCTCCGCCTGGGCGACCATCTCCGAAGCTGGCGGAGCACGCCGCGCCGCGGCCTCGTCTTCAAACTCGATCGGCTCCTCCGAGGACCTGAGATTCGATGGCTGCTGTGTCCCTCCACAAGCCAGAGTGAACGAAATCAAAAGCGCTATCGCGATGCGCCGACCCATCATGCTCTCCTTCGAATAAGTTTATGTATTCTCTAATGTTTGAATGGCTTCGCGGAGCGAGGTCGAAAGAGCGGTCACGCGGGCAGGATCACGCAGTTGACCACCATCCGCATCCGTGACGTAGAACACGTCTGCGGCACGTTCGCCCTCGGTCGTCACTTTCGAAAGCGCAATCGAGAGCCCCTGCTCGTGGAGCGTACGTGCGATCGCATGCAGGAGGCCCACGCGGTCTCGTGTGAACACATCGATGACGGTGAAGTGGGAGGAGACGTTTTGGTCGACGAGAATCTCAGTCTTGACCGCAGGGCTGTGTCTTCGAGCCCACGAAGGTGACACCGAGAGGCGCTTTTCGAGCAACTCCGCAGCCGAAGTGTCTCCACTCAGCAGCGCTTCGAGATCGGCCTCGAACCGCGGCCAAACTCCCGGATCGATCGCCCCCCCTTCAACGGGACCCGCACGACGCACATGGAAGATGTCGAACGCTTCGCTCCGAGTCCCGCGAAGACGTGTGTGAATCTGTGCTGTCGTGACATCGAGGCGACTCGCTGCAAGCGCAGCGGCGACATCCGCCAACAGACCGGGGCGGTCATTGGTCACGATCACGAGCTCTGTCACATCCTCACTCGGTCCTGGTCGCAGCGCGATGAACAGCTCTCGTTCATTGCGATCACGTGCGATCCGCGCATGCGCGCGAATGACATCGACCGGATTTGCGAGGACGTATCGATCCGGCATCGATTCGAGGAACGATTCGAGCGCGGCCTCGCCGCCATCTCCCACGAACCCCACCCGGACTTCATCGCGAATGGAGTCCGCGCGTTCCCCTCCTGAATCGAGCCCATTTTCCAGCACGGAAGCCGTCGCGAGATAGAGCTCGTCGAGCATTCGTGCCTTCCACGAAGTCATCGCGTTCGGGTTGGTGGTCGAGAGGTCAACCACGGTCAGGACATAAAGATCGCGCAGACGATCGAGCGTACCCACCCTTCGTGCAACTTCTGCGATCGTCTCTGGATCGCTCGTGTCGCGACGCATCGCCCAGTGATAGAGGCTCAGGTGTTCCTGAACGAGCCAGCGCACATGCGCCACGTCGTTCGGAGCAAGGCCAAGTCGTCGGCCAATCTCCGGGATCATCTCAGCTCCGACAACCGAATGATCTCGACCGCGCCCCTTTCCGATGTCGTGCAGCAAAACTCCAAGGAAAAGCGGCCCAGGGCGTGGAACATCCGCTGCGAGACGCGTCGGAATGGGAAGGTCGGCCGTATGTTCGCCGCGCATCAACGCGCGCATTCGATCCACCGCGGCGACCGAATGAACATCCACGGTGTACACGTGATAAACATCGTGTTGAACGCGGCCCGTGACTGGTTCGAACTCCGGAATCATCGCGAGCAAAAGCCCGACTTCGTGAAGCTCGGACAAAAGTGAACCGCGTCGCACGGGCACATCCGCGACGTGCGTCAGATGTTCGAAAAAGAGCTCCGACGCTTCGCGGCTCGCTCGCAAACGCGCGCACCACTCGGGGCTCTTCGCCGCACGCGCGATGGCATCGCGCGCGAACGAATACGGTGGGAGCCGTCGCTTGACGACATACCGATAGAGTCGAAGAGCGAGCGCAGGATCGCGCTCGAGCTCATCCGAATCGCGAAGCGTGACGTGTCCATCGAACACGAGCACGCCCGAGCCGAGATTTTCGATGGGTGCCGGGGCCTTTCGGCCCAAATGGCGAGCTCGCGAAAGCATCCGCTCGACACCGACCTCGACCGTTCGCGCATGCCGATAATAGGCCTGCATGAATTGTTCGACGCCGAGCGTGCTTCCATCTCCAGAAAAACCAAGCTGCGTCGCGATCTCCTCTTGGTCTTCGAACGTCAACCGGTCCTGACGCCGTCCCGTTCCGAGTTCGGTCGACGCCCGAAGATGAAGCAGGTTGCGCACACGCCAAAGCATCTCACGTGCAGCCTCGAGCTCCTGCACTTCTCGATGGAGCAAGGCTCCATGAACGATGCCCTCTTCGAGCGAACGAGCCCCCCAACGGATGTTGACTGCCCAGAGCAACACATCGAGATCGCGCAGCCCTCCGCATCCACTCTTGACGTCTGGCTCGAGCAAGAACCGAGATCCCCCGTAGCGTTCATGACGGGCCTCGGTGTCCTTCACGAGCGCGTCGAGCAAACCCACCATGGCAGGCTCGAACACCTGGCGACGTGCGCCACGAAGGAGCTCCGACGCGAGCTCAGCTTCGCCTGAGATGCGACGAATATCGAGGAGCGTCGTGGCCGTCCGAAGATCCTCACGCGCCAGAATGAGCGTCTCCTCAACACCGCGAACGGCATGACCGATCTCGAGTCCCAAATCCCAAAGCGGATAGAGAATCGCCTCGGCGATGGCGATGGCTCCGGGATCGCTCGGATCATCGCAAAGCAACACCACGTCCAAATCGCTCTGGATTCCGAGCAAACCACGCCCATATCCGCCCACGGAAAGCAACGCCGTGCGCCCCGCTGGAGTGCACGAGTTCATGCGAGCCGCTGCACTTGCCGCGCAAAAAAGAGCGCTCAGGAGGCCGTCGAGCACACGGGCATGCTCGGCTGCGACTTTCACCCCGCTCTCACCTGCGCGCACCATTTCAGCGAGGCGCGCGCGATGCGTGAATCGATACTCCTCACAAGCTCGACGAAGACCAGGGGCAATCGTTGCGAGGTCGATCAAAGGCTGTCCGTTCGAGCCGCGACTCGAAGAACCCTGAGCGCTTTCAGCCATGAGAAGAAGAGCAGTATTCGCCTCGGTATGGGTCCACGCAACGACGCGACATCAATGCGTCGAATGTTGCTGTGTCCAGCGAATGATCCCTTCCGCCATTCCATCGGCGAGCGCTTGTCGATATCCGTCGTGATGCAATGCATTCGCCTCGTCTTCTCGCGTCATGAACGACGCTTCCACGAGAACCGCTGGCATGGTGGCTCCCACCAACACGTAAAACATTGCGGTACGCACGCCTCGGTCGTGCAGCGTGGGAAGTACAGTTCGTCCTCCGGTCAGCACACCGAGATGAATGCGTTCGGCCAGCGCGCGTGATGCCGAGACCTGCTCTTCACGCCGAAAACCGGCCAAAATGCGGGAAAGCTCTCCGATCTCGGAGATGCTCGCGCCGTTCTCTCGTGCCGCGAGTCGGAGGGCCTGCCTTTCGTTGGTCGTGTCGAGAACGAACGTCGTGACCCCTCCGTGGGAAACGGCGTCGTCCGATGCGTTCAGATGGATCGAGACGAACGCATCGGCATCGATCGCATTCGCCATCGCCGCCCGCTGCTCGAGCGAAACGAAGACATCGCGTTCACGGGTGAGCACGACTCGCATCCGCGGCCGTCGCGCGCGAAGAATCTCCCGAACGCGCAACGCGAGGTCGAGCGCGACATCCGCTTCTTCGAGATCGAATGCGCGCGCACCGTAGTCGTTGCCACCGTGACCAGGATCGAGCACCAGGAGATCCATCTCGGGAGCGGGAGCCGTGCGTGGCACCTGTCGTTCCCGAACGATGTCGACGACGATGCGAAATGGGGATGGGAGGATGAAGACACGTGGGTTGACTTCAGATTCGAGGCTCAACACCACGCGTGCACCATGTTCACGACGAACATGGCGCACGCGCTGAAGTCCCCCCGCCTCCACCGAGATTGCGTGCTCCAACGTCGGCGCTGCCAAAGCGTCCTCCACATCGATGATCAACTGCGACATCCCGTCTTGCGCTGAAATTTCTTGAGGATGAAACGACACGACGCGATCGAGTGTGATCACGACTCGAACGCCTTTCGCGCCTTGAATGTCCTCTTCCTGGATGGAGATCGACTGAATCCTCGCGACCGGATCGAACGCCGAAAGAACGGCGTCGTCGGGGCGATAGCCGGTGAGAACGCCCAACATGCGTGTGGCTTCGGCTGTGCACACCGCATTCGGCTCGCCTTGAAAGAGGCGCGTCGTCCGATATGCGGCGAGATAGGCCGCTCGAAGGTCTTGCGCGTCGCGCGCTTCGAGGCGCGCAAGATCCAACGCAGCATCGCAACTACCCTGAAACTCAGAGGATTCGGATGCTTGCCGAAGCAAGTCGCGCGCTCGAACGAGCGCGCGGCTCGAAGGATCGCGCAGCGCGCGGATTCGAGCGAGCTCCGCGGCTCGACGCGCCGACGTGACCCCCTCGACACCTCCCCATGCGACCTGTCTTGCCCATGCATTCTCGAGGGCTTCCAGTCGATCGAGTGGCATCGTCATCGCCAATCGAGGTTGCACCCAAGCCAGTGTTTCGTGACGTGGATCCGATTCCCTTTCGTGAAGTTCTTCTCCACAAGAGCTCGAAAGCACGCTGATTGCGATGAGAACGAAGCTCGCTATCGCGCTCGAAACCCCTGCTTTCGATATCGAATACATCCGATCACCATGGGTGAGCATCTTCCGAAACAGCCGGTTGGTAGCGAGCCCGGACGGAGGATGTTAGCTTGTCGTCTTGTTCCTGAGAGCCGTGATGAGCAGCGCCCAAACTCCCGACCCATTCGAAGGGTCTTCTCCAGAGCCAACCGAAGAGTCCTTCGACGATTACGCCGCGGAGGAGCATGCGTCAAAAGTGTTCGCGCTCTGGGAGATTGCGTCTCCAGAATCCGAGCTGAGCTCAGACGAGGCGCCGATCCCGAGTTCGGCGTCTGACGTCAACGAAGCGCTGCCTGTCCTGCCCCGCGCCCGAACGACACGCAATGCCCTCTTTGGAGGGGCATTCTTGACGCTCTTTTTGGCCATTGCAGGCAGCATCGTGATCTTTTCGGGGGCACCTCCGAGCCCCACGCACTCGGCGCCCGACGAGGAAGCCCCACCACCACCTCCTACCCATGCTGTGGCCGAGCAAACTCCTGTTCCGGCCGCCACCCCACCGGCTTCCTCTCCTCCGTCGAGGCCCATTCTTCGCCGTTTGCGGATCCGAACGGTTCCGAGCAGCGCAACACTTTTGCTCGACGGGCGGATCGTGGCCAATCCGTTCGACGGAAGGCTGCCCGATGGAGCGAGCCTCGCTCTCGTCGCGCAAACGACGGGTTTTCACGACGCTTCGCAACACATCGACCTCAGTGAAGACCGTGAACTGATCCTTCGTCTCGAGCCCCAAGAACAGCACAGGTCACGACGTCGACACGCTCCGCGGTAGCGCCGACTCCACGGACGTCGAGACTGGACCCAAACCACTCAGCGGGTACGTTCAGGTTCGAACCGTGTTCGAAAATCGAGGAGGCAGCGAAATGAATCGTGGTGATGACCAGGGGTCGCGTCATGGGGAACGCCCGGAAGGACCGGGGTTCATCGAAGTCGATGTGCGTGAATGGGGAGGAAAGCGCGATGGCGAACGGCAAATGATGGACCGCCGTCTGTTCATGCAGTTGCTCGTCCACGACGTTCCGCCGCTTCGTGATTTCCCTTCCCCCCGCGATGTCCAAAATGAACTCGCGGATGCGCTCACGAAAGCCGAGGTGCCCGCTGTCGTCTACGCCGATGCCAATGCACCTGGCGGCTTGGCATTGCTTACCTGGAGTGAAGACCCGGCCTTTTTCGTCGACCGTGTTCGCCCCCTTTTCCACCATGGAATGCTCCGCGAGCTCCGGCAGCGATTGGATCACACGATGCTCGGACGCACGTATTCGCTGGGACACGAACCCGAACTCGCGCATGCCCTTTTGCAAAGGCCGATCGAACACGTGATGCACGAAGGTTGGGATTGGGCCGTGTGGTACCCCCTCAGGCGAACTGGTGTGTTCGAAAAACTCGACAAACACGAGCAATCCATCGTGCTTCGAGAACACGCGGCCATTGGGATGTCCTATGGCCGTGCCGATCTCGCTCACGATGTTCGCCTCGCCTGCCACGGTCTCGATGCAGGCGACAACGAGTTCGTGATCGGACTCGTGGGTCATGAATTGCACCCCTTGTCGCACGTGGTCCAGACCATGCGCAGAACCCGTCAAACCGCTGAATTCGTCGAAAAAATGGGGCCGTTTTTCGTTGGACGCGTGGTCTTTCGAAACTCCGTCCAAGGCACGCCATGAAAGAACGAACGATCTTCGATCGAATTCTGGACGGTGAGCTCCCGTGTCACCGTGTGTACGAAGACGATTGGGTGCTCGCTTTCCTCGATGTGGGTCCGCTCTCGGAAGGACACACCTTGGTCATTCCCAAGGAGCGAAAAGCCTTTCTCCATGAGCTCTCGGACGAGGCCAGCGCAGCCATCGGACGGGCCTTGCCGCGAATCGCACGGGCCGTGCTCGCTGCGACAGGAGCGAGTGCCTATAACGTTCTACAAAACAACGGGACAGCGGCGCATCAAGCGGTCTTTCACGTGCATTTCCACATTATTCCCAAGTATTCCAATGAAGGGCTCGGGCTTTCGTGGACCCCTCAATCGCTGGATCCGGCCCATGGACGAGCGCTCGCGACGCGAATTGCCAAGGCTATTGGGTAATTCAGCCCTCCATGTTCGGGGCTTTACTGCGCGATCCAAATCGCGAGAATCCGCGCTAATTGGTCTGCACCAAAAGGGGATGTCGAAGTGTCGATCGTTCCGGGCACCGAAAAGAGGCTTCGCGCCGTCGTGATCGACGACGACTGTGATAGTCGGATGTTGCTTGCGACCTTTCTTCGAAATGCCGGGTTTGGCGTCCGTGACTTTGAACGAGCCGACGAAGCCTTGCGCGAGATTCGCGAGTCGGGCGCAGAGGTCATCGTCACGGATCTCCAACTTCCGGAAAGCAGCGGCACCGAACTGGCACGCGCACTGCGCCGTGATCCGAGCACCACGCACGTCGCCATCGTCGCCTTGACGGGGCAAGTGGATCCCGATTGGGAGATCGTGAGGCATTTCGACGCGTATCTGCGCAAGCCGTTCGATCCGACGCTCTTACCCCCTCTCCTCTCGACGCTGGCGGCGGCTGCCGAGGCCGCCCGCGCCCGGTTCGGTCGAGATTCGAGCTCACAATGACTTCGTCTTGCTCCGCTGCCTCGGTCCGCCCATTCTCCGCGGGCGATGGCGGGTATCACATACAAAGATGCAGGTGTCGATGTCGACGAGGGAGATCGTCTCGTCGATAGAATCAAGCCGTTTGCAGCGCGGACGCGAATCGCGGAGGTGCTTTCAGGCGTAGGCGGTTTCGCTGGGCTTTGTGCGTTGCCTTCGGGCATGAAAGATCCCGTGCTCGTGTCTGGCACCGATGGCGTCGGCACCAAGCTCAAAATCGCCTTCGCGTGCGATCGCCACGACACGATCGGTATCGATCTGGTTGCGATGTGCGTCAACGACATCCTCACGACCGGTGCGCGCCCGCTTTTTTTCTTGGACTACTTCGCGACGAGCAAGCTCGACGTGAACCGTGCCTCCGCCGTGATCGAAGGAATCGCAAACGGATGTGAATTGGCGGGTTGCGCGCTTTTGGGTGGTGAAACCGCAGAACTCCCGGGGTTTTACACACCAGGTGAGTACGATCTGGCGGGCTTTGCCGTCGGTGTCGTCGAGCGCGCGTCGATCCTCGATGGTCGCACAGTCACACCGGGAGATGCCGTGATCGGGATCGGCTCGAGCGGGCTTCATTCCAATGGTTATTCGCTCGTTCGAAAGGTTCTTCTCGAGCATGCAAAGCTCGACTTGAACGCCATCCCCCAAGGGTTCGATGAACCTTTGGCGGACGCTCTGCTTCGCCCCACGCGCATCTACACTCGGGCCGTCAACGCATTGATGGGCGCCATCGAGGTACGGGCGCTTGCCCACATCACAGGAGGTGGATTGCCGGGGAACATTCCCCGCGTGCTTCCGGACGAGATGGGGGTCGAGATCGATCCCCACGCGTGGGAACGCGCGCCCGTGTTCGATTTGGTGGCGCTTTTAGGTGAGGTGCCAGAGCACGACATGCGACGCACATTCAATCTCGGATTGGGGCTCGTGGCCATCGTATCCGCCAGCGCTGCCGAGCGCGCCGTGCACGTGCTGCGCGAATCGGGTGAGCGTGCGTGGCAGATCGGCCGAGTCGTGCCGACTCCGGGCGTGGACTTCGAAGAACGCGTGCGGTTCGTATCCCCGTGATTCGTTCGTTTTACGATGTGGTGGTCGTCGGAGGTCGGCTAGGCGCCATCGTCGCCGCCTCCCTCCTCGCGAAGCGTGGTTTTCGTGTGCTCGTGATCGGGCAGGACAACCTCGACGCCACCTACGAGCTCGACGGAATGACGCTCCCCCGAGCGCCATTTTCGTTTCTTGCAGCCCACTCTCCCATCGCACGCCGCATTTTTTCGGAGCTTGCGATTGCACAATCGTTCCGTCGACAAGCCGTCGTCGTCGACCCTGCGTTCCAAGTGGCGTTGCCAGGACATCGCATGGATGTCGCATTGCACCCGACGCACTTCGAGCGTGAAATCGAGCGCGAGTTCTCGACCGTCAAGCGCCCCATCGATGATTTCCTAGGCCGTGCGCGCAATCTCGCGCTCGCGCTGGATCGCGCCGTGGAGCGCGATCTGGTATGGCCGCCCGAAAACTTTTTCGAACGCCGTGAGCACGCGCGCGCCGTGGCACATCTCGCTTCCGATCTCGCGATCCAACGAAGCGATGAGTTTCTATCCGAGTTACCGGAAGCACACCCATTTCGACTCGTCGTCCACGCGCCCGCGAGGTTTGCTGACGGAATGGACCCAGATCATGGCAGCCCGTTGAGGCTCGTCCGACATTTCACCTCATGGCGAGACGGCGGAGCCGTGGTCGATGGGGGGCTCGAGTCTGTTCGTTCTCTTCTCGAAGCCAGCCTTCGCGCCCACGGAGGCGAGATGCGCGCCCGCGACAAAATCGATGCTCTCCTCGTTTCGCGAGGAACGGTCGAGGGGGTGCGCATCGCCGCATCAGGGGAAGAGGTCGGTGCTTCTTTCGTGCTGTTGGGCAGCGACATCGGGCATTTTTTGAGGCTTTTGCCAGATCGACGCCCGTTCGAAGAGCTTTTCGAACGGGTGGGTGAGCCGGTCGCTCGGTATTACCGCTATACATTGAATCTGCTGGTGCGCGCCGAAGGCGTTCCTGCGGGGATGGCCCGTGATCTCTTCTTCGTTCGAGATCCTGCGCGTCCTCTTTCGGGATCCAACTTGCTGCGCATCGAAACACATCCCGAAGACAAGCACGGAACACGGTTGCTCTCGGTCGAGGCGCTGCTCCCTCGTCGCGGCGTCGAGGATGTGCCCGAATTCCTCGAATCGGTTCGAGAGCATATCGTCGCTTCCCTCGGCGAGATCGTGCCCTTTCTCGGCTCCAACCTGGTGATGATGGATTCTCCACACGATGGTCGCCCCGCACAATTTCTCGAAGGAGGAACGACCGTGACCCCCGCTGCCACTTGGGCTCGAGGACGCCACACGATGGAGGTCGTATACGGTTTTCCCATCGCCTCTGGGCTCGGTGTTTGCGCGTTGCCTGTGCGCACCCCCATTCGTCGCTTGCTCGTCTGCAATTCACAGGTCGTACCGGGCCTCGGGCTCGAGGGACAGCTTCTTGCGGCGTGGTCGGCGGCTCGCCTCGTGTCCCGCTCCGATCGGCGTCCTGCGATTTTGCGCCGTGGACTCTGGACCAAATTAGAGAGCTGACTCATAAAGCTTGCGATGACCAAGGCAGATACGTTCTCCCGAGATGCGATTTGGAAACGGCTCTCATCACGTTCGGGACTGCCTTCCACCCCCAACAAAGACCACGTCGATTTGCTGATCGTGGGGGGTGGAATCAATGGCGCCGGCATTGCGCGCGATGCTGCTCGGCGCGGGCTCTCCGTCGTCCTCGTCGAGATGAACGACCTCGCTTTTGGAACGAGTTCGCGCTCGAGCAAGCTCATTCATGGCGGACTCCGGTATCTCGAGCAGTACGAAGTCGCGCTCGTCTTCGAGTCTGTCAGCGAGCGACGAATTCTCATGGATTTGGCGCCGCACCTCGTGCACCCACTCGGCTTCCTTTTCCCTGTCTATAAAGAGAGTCGGAGAAATCTCCTCACGATCAAAGCCGGCATGTGGCTCTATGACGGTCTCTCTCTTTTCCGTTCCCCGCGTCGTCATCGCACGTTGACTCCTGCGGACGTCGAAAAGGAAGAGCCTGCGCTCCGTCGCGACGGGCTCAAAGGGGCACCGCTCTATTACGATTGTTCAACGGATGATGCGCGCTTGACGCTCGAAACCGCGCTCGACGCGGCGCACGCTGGAGCCACGATCTCCACCTGGACCAAAGTCGAGCATTTCATCGTTGAACGTGGACGGGTGCGCGGTGCCCTCGTGCGTGACGAGTTGACAGGCAAGACCACCGTGATTCGCGCGGCCGCCGTCATCAACGCCACTGGCCCATGGACCGATCGCACCCTCGCCTTGCCGCGCGAAGACTCCGATGCAGATGCCGAAGCGGTAGGCCCTCACGAAATCCCTCGAATGCTCCGCACCACCAAGGGCGTGCATATCGTGGTCGATCGCGCGAAGCTCCCGCTCGCCCATGCGGTGGTGTGCTTTCATCCGCGCGATCAGCGCGTCCTCTTTGCGATCCCGTGGGGAGACCGCTCCTATATCGGCACGACAGACACCGATGATTCGGGCGATCCATCGTCCGTGCATGCCACGCGTGACGACGTCGAATACTTGCTCTCGGCGAGCCACGCGTATTTCCCAGAACACCTCTTGGAGCGTGGTGATGTGATCGCCACCTGGGCGGGGCTCCGTCCGTTGATTGGTGAAGTCGAGGGGGCGAGAGAATCGAACGTCAGCCGCGAACACAAAATCGTCGTCGGACAGGATGGGATCATCACTGTGGCCGGAGGCAAGCTCACGACCTATCGCCGTATGAGCGCCGAAGTCGTCGAGACCGCCATACAACTGCTCGAGCTCTCGGGAGCGCTGCGTGGACGCGATCTCGCAGTGTCCCGAACCGAACGCACGCCGCTTCCTGGTGCCGATGGATGGCCCGAAGATGATGACGTGGCGAAGGTTGCTGCACAGGTCGAAGAGGCGAGCGGGGGCACGCTTTCGCGCGATCTTTCGCTTCCTCTTGCCCAAGTCTATGGGATGTGTGCTCTGAACATCGCGCAGCTCTGCAAAGAGCGGCCCGAGCTCGCGTCGCGTCTCATCCCCGATCGACCAGAGATCCTCGCGCAGGTCGAGTACGCAGCCACGAACGAGTTCGCGGCCACTGTATGCGATGTGCTCATCCGACGCACCCAACTCTTTTATCGGGACGTCGACCAGGGCCTTGGATGCGCAGAGCGAGTTGCCGATTGCCTCGCCGCGTGCCTCTCTTGGGATGAGGCGACGCGCCATCGTGAACTTCAACGGTACCGTGACGAAGTCGCACTTTCGCGACGCTGGCAACGCGAATAAAGCACAGTCCTCCTGTTCTCTTTTGACGTAACGGTCGCTCGTCGCATACGATCACCCTTCGATGCAGGAGTGGGTCTGGGAGGCGCGTACGCGCGCTGGTGAGGTGCGCAAAGGCGTGATGGAGGCCGATTCGGAGCTTTCCGTCCAAAATCGCCTCAAAGCGCAGAATCTCACGCCGACCCGCGTCAAAAAGAAACCTCGTGAAATCAACATCACGTTCGGCTCTCCCGTGTCCGAAAAGGAGCTCGTCGTCTTCATTCGTCAGTTCGCGACGATGATCGACGCCGGTTTGCCGCTCGTGCAGTGCCTCGACTTGCTCTCTGCACAGGGGGAGAACAAAGCGTTTGGCCGCATTCTGAAGGACATCAAAGGCACGGTCGAACAAGGGTCGACATTTTCGGACGCACTGCGTCGACATCCCAAGGTCTTCGACGAGCTTTTCGTCAACCTCGTCGCAGCTGGAGAGATCGGCGGCATCCTCGACACCATCCTCCAACGCCTCGCCATCTATATCGAAAAGCGCGTGAAACTGAAGCGTCAGGTTCGAAGCGCGCTCGTCTACCCAACGTCGATTTTAGTTATCGCGCTCGGCGTGATGACCGTCCTTTTGACCTTCGTCATCCCAAGCTTCCAATCGATGTTCGAGGACATGGGCGCGGCCGACGAGCTCCCTGGGATCACTCAGTTCGTCGTCGATATGTCCGAGTTCTTCATCGCAAATATCATTTACATCTTCGGCGCTGTCAGTGGCACCGTGGGCGGCATCGTGTGGAGCTATCGGGCCCCTGGAGGAAAGAAATTCTGGCATCGATTCCTTCTCGAAGTGCCGATCCTCGGACCCGTGATGAGAAAGATTGCGGTTTCGCGGTTCACACGCACGCTCGGAACCTTGCTCGCATCGGGGGTGCCCATCCTCGATGCACTCGATATCGTTGGCAAAGCCTCGGGCAATCTCGTCGTCGAAGAAGCCATCCGCGCGACGGCCGACAAAATCCGTGAAGGTCGCACCATGGCCGATCCGCTCATGGAAACGAAGGTGTTTCCTCCCATGGTCGTGCAGATGATCGGCGTGGGTGAAGCCACGGGCGCTCTCGATCAGATGCTCAACAAAATTGCCGACTTTTACGAGGAAGAGGTCGATGTGGCAGTGGCGGGTCTGACGTCGATGCTCGAACCAATCATGATGGTCGTCATCGGCGGGATGGTGGGTGTGATGCTGATCGCGATGTACTTGCCCATCTTCGATATCGCTGGGAAAATCCAGGCCGATTAGCGATTCATGCGATGGTCGAACGACCATGAGTTCGCAATCATTCTTCACACGAACCACGGATCCTCCGGTCGCTCCTCCCTCCGACAGCGACTGGCAGGCCGTCCGTCGTCGTCTGTCATGGCTCGTCGCGGGACGTTTGATTGTCACCACGGTGCTCTTTGGCGGATCGTTGGTGCTCGGAGGCGGAGACCTTTCGGGCAATGCCCTCAGCACGCTCGTGCTCGGAATCTACGCGACGTCCTTGTTGTCGCTTGTCTGGCTCGAGCGAGGAAACGCGCTTCCATCTCTCGTCATTGTCCAACTCGCGATCGATCTCACCACGACGAGTGTGCTCGTCTGGATGACCGGGGGCGCGCTGAGCTCGTTCAGTTTTCTTTTCGGGGTGGTGATCCTCATTGCGGCGCTGATCAGCGGACCACGGGTCGCGGCCATGACGGCGGGGCTTGCGGGAGTGCTTTACCTCGCGATCGGAATCTCCGTCCCTGGTGGCCCTTATTTTCTCGATGCCAATGATCTTTTTGGCATCAAAGCCCCCTCGGAATTCGGCGTCGCGTTGCTCCGAAACATCGTCGGCCTCTTCCTCGTCGGGATTCTTGCCAATGTCCTCAGCGAACGCTTGCGTCGAGCGGGCGGAGAACTACAGGCTGCCCACGAAAACGCCGCCAACTATGCGCGGCTCACCGAAGACATCGTGCGCTCGCTTGGTTCGGGTCTCATCACCACGGATCTCGAATCAAAGATCCACACGATCAATCGCGCCGGAGCACGCATCCTTGGCACCCAAGAGGAGCAGCTCGTCGGCACGAAGCTCGACGAGATATTCCCCTGCGCCGCCACTTCGGAAGCCGGCGAGCGAAATGAAGGAATGGCCAAACGCGAAGATGGAACGGATTTTCCCGTTGGCTTTACGCGCAGCCCCTTGGTGGGTGCCGATGGCATCTTGCGCGGCTCTCTTGTGCTCTTCCAAGACTTGAGCGAAATCACTCAGCTCCGTGAAAAAGCGGAGCGCGCTGAACGTTTGGCCGTGCTCGGTCGACTCGCGGCTGGTCTGGCGCACGAGATCCGAAATCCCCTCGGCTCGATTTCAGGCTCGGTCGAACTCGTGCGCGACGCAGAGCAGCTCTCGGACGAAGACAAAAAGCTTCTTGGAATGGTGATCAAAGAGGTCGAACGTCTCAACGAACTCGTGACGACGATGCTCGAAGTCGGGCTGCCTGCACAACCAGAACGCACCGCGGTGGATGTCGTTGCGCTCGCAAGAGACGTCGTCGATGTGGCCAAGCGAGGGCTTTCGGCCGCGGCGGGAGTCGATGTTCGATTCGAAACGAAGATAAGCGCGCTGCGTTCTCATGCAGACCCCGCACAACTCCGTCAGGTGCTCTGGAATTTACTGAAAAATGCGGTGCAATTTTCAGAGCGAGGCAACTTCGTTCTGGTGCGCGTCGATTCCATCGAAGGTGCGCCCACCGTCGAGGTCGAGGATCACGGAAAAGGAATTTCTGTCGAAGACCAGCATAGGCTCTTCGATATGTTCTTCACGAAGAGGAGACATGGCGTGGGCCTCGGCCTCGCTCTCGTCAAACAAATCGTCGATGCCCATGGTGGGCATATCGAAGTCCTCAGCAAAGAAGGAGAAGGCGCACTTTTTCGCGTGATTCTTCCACCATCGCGTCCGAACAGCGATCCCGCGGCGCAATGACCTCAGGACGGCCCGCGCGCGGCAAGCCAACTCCCGAGGCCTCCCACCGCAAACACGGCGAGCAAAGCCGCCCCTGAGCCGCAAAGCGGCTCACCGAGCATCGCATCGAACCCGAGTCGATTGAGGGCTGCACATCCGATGACCGAAAGTCCCGCCACGACACCGCGTTGCAACCGTGTGTTGGCGTGTCGAACCGCTGGGGCACTCGTCCATCGAGGTGACATCCATCGCGCGAGGGCGACCAAGCTCGCGATCCCCGCTCCGAGCCCTCCGACAATCGAAAGCGCCTGCACGAGCGCCTTCTGTGCTTCGGAAAGAAGCGTGAATGTTGCGGCACCGGAGATCGCACTCGCCGTGAGTGCGCCGATTGAAACAACCGTGAGCAGCGCCCATGCAAACGCCGCTGGCCGCGCGCGCTTTGCGTCCCGCTCCATCTTCTCTGCGTGCAGAGCGATCTCTTTCGGAAGCTTCGGGGGCTCGCCTCCATTCGGACGAATCGCGTGGATCTCACGCAGAAGCTCGAGTGCGGTGGATGGTCGCTCGTTCGGATCGCGGGCCATGGCTTCGTGAATCACGACCTCGACGGCGAGTGGAATGTCGTTCACGAGTGCGCGCGGCGGGGGAGGTGCTTGCGCGAGAAGCTTCGCCAGTGTTGCTCCGGGCTCCGTCTCCTCATAAGGCATGTGTCCCGTGACCATGCGATAAAGCACCGCACCGGTCGCGTAGATGTCGCTCCGGGGACCGGCGAGCGCGCTTCCTCGCGCTTGCTCGGGAGCCATGTACGCGGGGGTTCCGAGCACAACCCCCGTGCGGGTCATGTCGTCCTCCGACGCGAGCTTCGCGACACCAAAATCGAGAATTTTGAGGGTGATACGGCCGTCGGGCGTGGGTTCCAGGAAGAGGTTCGATGGCTTCAGATCACGATGAACCACCGATGCGGCATGCGCGGCAGCGAGACCACGGCACAGCTGCTCGACCAGGGCGATGGCTTCGTCGACTGGCAATCGCCCCACCCGATCGAGGCGACGTTGCAGATCCTCGCCTTCGAGAAACGCCGTCACGATGGCCATTCGGCCATCGGAGGTGCGCAACACATCGACGATGTCGAGCACATGCTCGGAACGAATGCGTGAGAGCGCATGAGCTTCACGTTCGAAGCGTCGCAACGCATCGGGTTTATCGGCATGCGATTCATGCAGGACCTTGATGGCGAATCGACGACCGATGCGTGTGTGTTCGGCTTCGTAAAGCCGCCCCATACCCCCACGCCCAAGCACACGAACGAGCCGATACGTCCCCGCGATGATGGTTCCCAACAGCGGATCACTCTCAGAGTTCACGACTCCGAGAGGCGTTGCATCACGTGGGCAAACGACATACGTCGCCGGAAAATGTTCGCCACAGACAGGACACCGAACGTCGAGACGGCCTTGTGGTGTCTCGATGCGATCCACCGTGTCCGAATCGTGTGATAAACCCGGGGAGTCGCGGAGAGTACGATCGATGGCAGCCAGGGTGCCCACGGGCGGACGCTAACGGAAACCCTCACAGAGGGCGAAATTCCCGTCATTTCGAGATCGTGTGCACCCTGGTGCCTGCGTTCACGGGGAATAAATGTAAAATACGAACAGAAACGCGATGAGGCTTTCTTGCGCTCGCTCGCACATGAGCTTGCACAGCCGTGGAATCTCCTGAGTCTCGTGCGAATTCCGCTCGGGATCTTGGTCCTCGTGTATCGAGACGAGCTCCCCGTGCTTCTGTTGCTCATGGTGGCGGCCGCCCTCTCGGATGCGCTCGATGGACTCTTGGCGCGACGAGCCAATGCCGACCCGCAGATTGGCGCGTGGCTCGACCCTCTCTGCGACAAGGTCTTCATCGTCGCCCTTCTCATCGCGATTGCCATCGTTCATGAGCCTCCGTGGTGGCTCGTCGTTTTGACCGCGGTGCGCGAAGCCGTGGTCGTGCCGCTCATCATCGCGCACTGGATCATGCCCGGGCGCGCCCAACGATCCATCGATTACCGCGCACGCCCGAGCGGCAAGCTGACGACGATCGCTCAGTTCGTCGTGATTGTCGCCGTGCTCGTGAATCGGATGGACGTGGCCATCGTGGCGTCCGTGTTCGCTGCCATCATCGGACTCGTTGCTGGAATCGAGTACGTCATGCGAACACGCCTCGTCTCGTCATCCGCGTGATCCGCGTGATCCGCCTCAGAACAGCTCGAAATCTTTGCAAAACACGACACCCGTATCTTCGCTCTCGTGCTCGGGTCGTCGATGTTCTTGGGTCGGATAGCCGTGTGCGCATGCGTTGCGCGCAGCGTCGAAGAGCGCGCAATCTTCGCAATGAAAGCGAAATGAAAAGTGCTCGCGCTCCTCTCGAAAACGCTGATCGACCGGGAGTCTCACGATTTTTGCGTTGAGCAAGAGCTCTCTAGCTTGCCAACTCGACGCGAGTGGCGACCCCCTTCGAACTCTTGCGCAAGAAACGCATCCAAAATTTCCAGCGCGAGCCCCGGTCCCACCACACGCGCACCCATGCAGAGCACGTTTGCGTCGTTGTGGCGACGTGCCATCGCGGCGCTGTAGGGCTCACTGCACACCACGGCGCGAATTCCAGGATGCTTGTTCGCAGCGATCGACATTCCCACACCGCTGCCACACATCAGCACAGCGAACCGATGTTTTCCCTCATGAACGAGGTGCGAAGCTTGATGTGCATAATCGGGATAATCGACCGATTGCGCATCGTGAGTGCCCAGGTCCACGATGTCGTGACCCCTCTCCCGCAGCGCGCTCACGACCTCGTCTTTGAGTGAAAGACCCGCATGATCCGCCGCTACGACAATCGAGTGGGTCATCATGATGTTTGCCCCGAGAAGTTAGTGGTGGCCAAAAGCGAGCGTCACGTTCGTTCCGCCAAATCCAAAGCTATTCGAAAGCACCACGTCGAGTTTGCGTTGGCGTGCCTCGAAAGGCACGAGATCCATCCCGGCGGCTTCCTCGTCCGGCTCATCCAAATTGATGGTGGGCGGAACCACGCCGTCTCGTAGCGCGAGCGCAGAAAAGACCGCTTCGATCCCACCTGCCCCGCCGAGCAAATGTCCCGTCATGCTCTTGGTCGCGGAGACCCACACGCCGCTCGCGTGTTTCTTTGCAAGCACACGCTCTCCGAATACTCGCTTGAGCGCTTGGAGCTCTTGTGCATCTCCCGTGGGAGTGCTCGTCGCGTGCGCGTTGATGTAGTCGACACGCTCGAGCGCGATCTTCCCATCACGAAGCGCATGCTTCATCGCGCGCTGCGCGCCTTCACCTTCCGGAGCCGGCTGCGTCAGGTGATACGCATCACTCGTCGCGCCATAGCCCAGGATTTCGCACAGAATCGTCGCGCCGCGGCCGATCGCCCGCTCGCGCTCCTCTAGAATCAGCGTTCCGGCGCCTTCGGCCACGACGAATCCGTCGCGATTCTTATCGAAAGGACGGCTCGCCTTCGCCGGCGCGTCGTTCCGCTCGCTCAGCGCGCGCATCGCGGTGAATCCGGCGATACCGAGCCCCGAAATCGTGCTCTCTGCGCCTCCTGCGACCGCCACATCGAGATCGCCACGTTGGATCCAACGGAACGCTTCGCCGACCGCGTGTGCACCGGACGAACAAGCGCTCGTCGTGGTGTAGTTCGGCCCTTTGAACCCGTATCGCATCGAAACCTGGCCAGGCGCGAGATTCGAAATCGCCGCAGGGATGAAATACGGAGAGACCTTACGAGGCCCTTTGTCGCGCAAAGTGTCTTTGGTGTCCTCGATGAGTCCAAGCCCACCAAGCCCTACACCAATGAACGTTCCGATGCGTTCGAGCTCTTCTTCTGAAAGCGGAGCTCTGAGCAAGCCAGACGCTTCGACCGCTTGTACACTCGCCCCCATCGCAAGATGGATGAATCGAGCGCCCTCGCGAACCCGCTTTTTTTCGAAATATTTCTCGACTTCGAACGTTCGGCACTCCCCGGCAATGCGTGAGGCAAACGCACCTGCATCGAAACGAGTGATCGGCGCAATGCCGCTCTCGCCCGAAAGGAGTGCTTTCCATGTCGTCTCGGCGTCCGATCCACACGGACTTACCGCTCCAACACCCGTAACCACCACTCTGCGCATGGGAGTGCCGACTCCGAAATCATTTCTTCGTGTGAGATGCGATATAGGTCACCGCATCGCCGACCGTACGGATCTTTTCCGTATCTTCGTCGGGAATATCGATTTCGAACTGCTCTTCGAAAGCCAGCACGAGCTCGACGATTGCAAGTGAATCAGCGCCGAGATCGTCGATGAATTGCGACTCCGGCTTGATCTGCGCGACATCGACGTCGAGCTGCTGTGAGACGATCTCTTTGACCTTGTCCCCGATCTCCATATCCCGACCTCTCTTGCTCAGTCTGCGGAGCCCTGCTCGGAAGGCTCGAACTCATACGTACATTCCGCCGTTGACTCGAATCACCTGACCCGTGACATAGGCGGCTTCATCACTTACCAAAAACACAACTGCGGCAGCCACTTCGTCTGCCGTTCCCTGTCGCCCTGCGGGCGTCTGGGCGACAATCGATTGCTTGGCCTGCTCGGGCAGGCCTGCCGTCATATCCGTCTCAATAAATCCGGGTGCGACGGCATTGACCGTCACACCGCGCGAGGCGTACTCCCGAGCGAGTGCCTTCGTCAACCCGATGAGCGCTGCTTTCGATGCTGAGTAGACGGCTTGCCCAGGATTGCCCGACTCGGCAACCACACTCGACAAGTTCACGATCCGACCATGACGCGCTTTCATCATGAAGCGCATGGTGGCCTTGGAGCACCAAAGGGCTCCGGCAACATTCGTGTGGAACGTCGCCTCGAACTCCTCGGGTTTGACCCGAATGAGGAGCTGATCCATCGAGATACCGGCATTGTTCACAAGGATATCGATCCGTCCCTTGCGCTTGGCCACATCCGTGATGGCAGTGTCGCACGCATCGGCGTTGGCAACGTCGAAACGCAACATCTCCCCATCGCCCCCGTGCTCATGCACGAGCTCGAGTGTCCGAGCGGCCGCAGCCTCGTTGCCAGCATAATTGACCACGACATATGCGCCTTGCTTCGCAAGCGCAACGCAGATCGCGCGGCCAATACCACGCGATCCACCCGTGACCAACGCAACTTTTCCCTTGAGGTCGAACACTCCCCCTGCCTCTCGTCATCGTACGAGCCCATGAGGCTCGCGATCAGCCCTCGGTCTCTCCGGCAGTCTTCTCTTTGACTGCACGCCCCTTGTAATACCCGCATGCATCGCACACACGATGCGGAACGGTCATCGCGCCGCAATTGGCGCAGGGGATAATCGTCGGAGCCGCAACCTTGTCATGGTTGGCGCGACGCATGTTGCGTTTGGAGCGGGTGGTACGGCGCTTCGGAACGGCCACGGAATCCTCCTCGAAAAGCTCTTCAAGAAGAGCCCTTTTTCGTCTTTTCCATCAAATCGAGCAACGGCGCGAGGCGCGGATCAATCCGCTTGCCCTCGTGCTTGGACATTGTCTCCGAAAGATCGGCTGGACCGCGCACTTCCGGAGGCACTTCGAGCCCTTTGCAGCTTTCACTGCAAAGCGACTGCATAGGAACTTCGAGCAACACATGTTCGCGAACCAATGTATCGAGGGCGATAATGTCGCCGCTGAACACTTCGGTATCAGGCTCGTCCGTGAGCTCTTCGTCATCCATGGTGGCCACGTGAGCCGACTCGACCCGGCCCTTGCCTCGAGTAAAAAGCACAGCCATCGGTGTGAACACCGAAACGCGTGCATCCCCGAGGCAGCGTGCACACTCAGTCACGAGATGCGCACGGATCTCACCGCGGACGACCACGTCTTCACCAGATTTCTCAGCATACGCTGAGATCGTCCCTTCGGGCTTCTCGGGATCGGCGCGGAGCGATGCCGTTCCTTCGAGGGAGACTTCGGCCAAGGCGCGATCGAGCCATGCGGAAGAGAGCACGAAGTTGTGCTGCTTTCCGCTCGACTCGAGCTCCGTGACCTTGATCTCGAATTCCGCCATGATCTTAAAGCGCCGATGGTTTTAACACCCGATGAGCGCCCGAAAAAGGCCGCTAGGTATAGACGGCGCCCCCCGAGTGTCAAGGAGTGTGCGAAAAGGGAGCCACTCCTCGTGGTCCGATCGAGAACAGCAAAGCGTGGCTCGGTGCTCGAGATCCATCGGCACGGACGAGGCTCGGTCCAGCCAAGGCGGGAGCAACCGCATAGGCATGGGGCGCCTCACCCATGACTTGCCCCGCATGTGCTTCAGGCCAAGCGACGAGGCCCCCTGAAGCGCCGATGCGTTGGGCAAAACTTGCAAGGGAGGAACTCCCCGCCTCCCCACCCTCGAGGGCGATCGAAGCCGCCGAGCCCAGAGGGGCCGCGTACGAGAGAAGAAGTCGTCGCCCTTCTGTCTCGTCCAAATCTGCCGAAATTCCATCAAAATCATCAGGGCCGATCCCGCAGGCTTCTTCGTCTCGCGCGTATCTACCAAGTACGGCTCCGGGCACCGGAACCAGGGAGAGTTCGTTCCCGATGCGGATCTGACGCAGTCCAGAGACGTGGATCACACGCCGACGAGCAGGTTCTTCAAGAGCTTCGAAGGCGGCCTGGAGATCTCCCGGATGATCGCGTCCGCCAGCCAACACGAGCACGGGCATGGACAATCGAGCCAATGCCGAGACGTTTGCAATCGCGGTGGATCGATCGTCTCCGAGAGATCCCAACACGAACGTCAATTTCGCATGGCTCTGACGGATCTCATCGATGGCTGCATCGAGAGAGGGATTGAAAGGTGCAGGGCCTCGTGCGACCGCCACGGGGAAGGTGTCGGGCAAGCCTTCGATCTCCATCGTGCGATCTCGGATTCGAATCCGGAGGCCATCAATTTCTGTTTCGAAGGCTTCTGGGGGGGTCATCATGGCGCAGCGCGCATAGGGTGTCGGCCCGCCTGCCCGAGGTGCGTTCGAGGAGCAACAACATCCGGGCACCAGCCCGAGAAAAATGAAAAAAACGAAGGGACGCATGAGCCTCACGACGTAGCACGAGTTCTCGCTGTGCATGGCCGCACAGGAAACCGTCGTGGCAACGTGGTAGCCTTCGTCCTCATGCGTGGTTTCGCGGTGTCGGCGATCGCCGCAGGAATGCTCGTGACCACAGCCTCGATCATCGGTTGCGGGCCGAGCCTTCGTCGAATGCACCGCAGCGACATGTATTTCGAGCGCTGCTTTGCCGCGGATTTCGATCTACGAATTTCCGTGGAAGAGCGGCGGGCATGTTGGCAAGCATGGATGGAACATTGGCAGCGAGATCAGAGCGTCGAGCGGGTCGATTACGTGCGCGAGCGGATTTTCCGGATGGATCCGGCGCACTCGGAGGTCGTCGCGCTCGCGACCGGAGATGTCGAAAGCGAACCGTCCATGTCCGTTCTGGAGCTCGAGCCTGCGAGCGGCCAGGTCATGAGTGAATCCACGATGACGATCGCGAGCTCGACCGAGCTCGTCGAGTCTACGCCGATCGCTCCAGCGGAGGTCGTCGACGAACCGCCTGCTCCGCCGAGCACGATCGCGCCCGCGCACGAACGACGCCGCACACGCATCCCACCTTTGCCACGGACGGCATCGCCGCACTGCGGCGAAGCGTGTCGCCCGAGTTGGACTCAATGCTCCTCGCGATGCAGTGAGGGAGATCACCGCGCGTGCCTTCGCGCCTGCGAGCTCGAGCTCCGGACGTGTGCGCGTGCTTGTTTTTGACTGCTATTGTCGATGAATCGATGATCGAAGTGTGGATGTGGATGTTGCTCGGGGCGGCCGCGATCGCCTACGGCGTGGCGTTGCTCGGCATGATCGCAACGGTCGAGCATACGAAGAAGCGTGCATTCGATTCGCCTCTGCGCTTGCCGCCCATCACTGTGCTCAAGCCATTGAAGGGCATGGAAGAGGCGCTCGAGTCGAATCTCGAATCGTTCTTCGAACAAGAGTACGGGGCGCCGCTCCAGATCGTTTTTTCGACGACAGACCCCGAGGACGAGGCCTTGCCCGTGGCGCGTCGTGTTGCATCGAGATACCCGGCGGTCGACGTGACGTTCGTCCTCTCCGAGGCTGATTTTGGACGGAACCCCAAGGTCTCGAATTTAAAGAGCGCGCTCGATGCAGCGAAATACGATCTCATATGGCAATCGGACGCGAACGTACGCGTGGGTCGCGACTCGTTGCGGTGCCTCGTGAGCGAGATGATCGCGCATGATGTTTCTCTCCTTTCGAGCTTGGTGGTGGGTACGGGGGAGCAATCGATCGGAGCTGCACTCGAAAATTTACAGCTCTCGGCGATGATCACGCCCTCGATGTGCTTCGCGCTTCGCTATTTCGGGGTGGCGTGTGTGGTCGGCAAGTCGATGCTCTTTCGCAAGTTCGAGCTCAACGACTTGGGCGGCCTCGAACGCGTCAAAGACGTGCTCGCAGAAGATTTTTTCCTCGGACGCATGTACGAAGCCGCCGGCAAACGTGTCGCCCTTTCGAGCACGGTGGCGGAGAACGTCAATCAACGAGCGGGCATCGAACGCTTTCTTTCGCGCCATACGCGCTGGCTCAAGATGCGCGCCGTGATTCATCGCCCTGCATTCATTGCGGACGTGTTCGGGAACCCCGTCGGGCTCGCGTTCATCGCGGTATGGATCTCGGGATTCGATGTTCGTGCGCTCTTGGCCTTCGTCGCATTCGTCATCGTGAAGACCACCACCGATGCGTGGATGCTACGGCGCACGAGGGGCGAGCCCATGCGACTTCGCCATCTCCTTTTGGCTCCGCTCAAAGACGTGCTGCTCTTGGCCATCTGGCCTTACGCAGCCATCTCGCGCTCGGTGCATTGGCGCGGCGCGCGATTGCGCCTCGGCAAAAACAGTGTGCTCGAGCCCGATGAAGGGCCATGGATAATCCGCGCCGCACGTAGACTGCTGCGTATGTTTCCACGATAGGCACAGCACTCTTCAGTGCGCCTTCCCCCACGTCGGACCCATCCCGACCTCCACCTCGAGCGGAACTTCGAGAGAGAACGCTTGCTCCATGTTCCTGCGAACGAGCTCGCTGACCACCTCCTTCTCTGATTCCAAGACCTCGAGCACGAGCTCGTCATGAACCGTCAGAATCATTCGGCTCGCAAGCGTTTTGGTCGCGAGCTCGTCGTGGATGCGAATCATCGCGAGCTTGAGGATGTCAGCCGCGCTTCCTTGGATCGGGGTGTTCTTCGCCATGCGCTCGGCTGCGAAGCGCAGCACGCGGTTCTGGCTCCGAATATCCGGAATCACGCGCTTGCGGCCGAGCAGTGTGCGAACGGCGCCCGTCGTGCGTGCTTCGTGCACGAGCTCTTGTAGATAGCGCGTGACGCCGTCGTATCGCGCGAAGAACGCGTCGATGTATCGACGTGCTTCTGTTTTGCTGATGTCGAGATTACGGGCCAACGCAAACTCGGTTTGACCATAAATGACTGCAAAATTGACCGTCTTGGCGCGGCCGCGCATGTCGCGTGTGACGTCCTCGGAAGAGACGCCAAAGAGAGCCGTGGCCGTCAGGACGTGTACGTCTGCATTCGTCTTGAACGCATTCGTGAGCTCCGTGTCTCCGCTCGCATGTGCGAGCACTCGAAGTTCAATCTGCGAATAATCGGCGCTCAAGAGGCAATGTCCTTCTCGGGCCACGAAAGCATCTCGAATCGCGCGCCCTTCTTCGGTGCGAATCGGAATGTTTTGGAGGTTCGGATCACTCGAGCTGAGCCTCCCTGTCGCGGCCACGGCTTGATTGAAGCGCGTATGCACGCGGCCGTCTCGCGGATCGATCTGCTTCGGCAAGGCTTCGATATATGTGCCACGCAGCTTTTGAAGCATACGCAGCTCGAGGATCGTGTCGGGTAACGGGTGCTCGGGGGCGAGCTCCTCGAGCACGTCGTGGTCGGTCGAGCGCCCCGTCTTCGTGCGCTTGATGACCGGCAATTTCAGCTCGTCGAAGAGAATGCTCTCGAGCGCCCGAGGCGACGAGACGTTGAACTCTCGCCCTGCGAGCTCATGACAACGCCGTTCGAGGGTCTTGATTCGCGCATCTGCGTCCACGGCGAGGCCCGCGAGGTGTGCTGTGTCGATCCGGACGCCGATCATCTCCATGTCGGCCAACACACGTTCGAGCGGCATCTCCATGGTGCGCATGAGCGAGGTGAGCCCCTCCTCCCCGAGGCGTTGTTCCTGCAGCGCATGAAGATCGAGGATCGCTGTCACGCGAATGCAAGCCGCTTCCATCGCACGCTCGACCTCGAGCTCCGAAAGTCGAGGCTTTTTCCCACGTATTTTGGGCAGCAGCGATTCGAGCGTGGGGAGGTCGTCTCCGAGGTCGAATCGGATGACAGGCTCGAGATCATGCGTATGTCGCTCGGCGTCCAAGAGATAGCTCGCGAGCATCGTATCGAAATCGTGTCGATCGATCCGAAACGCGAGACCGAGGCAATTCCACGCGAGTGTCTCGCGCTTCAAGTCGTGCCCACGCTTTGCGATGGTGTCGTCGTGGGTGATGAGAGTGAGCGCCGAGAGCGCATCCGCGAGCGCGACTTGGTCGGGACGTCCGAGGTAGACGTGACCGAGCGGGACATACACGGCGTGTCCTGGCCACGCGAGGGCGAAACCCACGATGGGCGCCGTGAGAGGGCTCTCGCCTTCGAGCAACGTATGGATCGCAAACATCGAGCTCTGACGAACCTCATGGACGACCTCCGCGAGCTCATGTTTGTTTCCGATGAGACGCCACTGGGGCTTGGGGCTTCGCGGAGGTGGAGGCGCCTTCGGCTTCGTTTCGACGGCGAGGACCGGCTTCGACTCCATGGTCTCGCGCGGAACGTCTTTGCCGAGTGTGCGTTCGAGCTCTTCTTTGGCGCGATGAAGCTCGAGCTCGGTGAAGATTCGACGAAGGCGAGGCACATCGGCCCCTCCATAACGAAGTTGCTCGAGATCGAAGTCGATCGAAACGTCGTCCTTGAGTGAGACGAGCTGCTGCGACAAATAGGCTTTGTCGCGATTTGCCGCGAGCTTTTCACGAATCGATTTCTTCTCGATGGAGTCGACGTGTGCGTAGATTTCGTCCAGCGTTTCGAATTGCGTGAGGAGTTGAACCGCCGTCTTCGGGCCCACGCCCGGCACACCCGGCACGTTGTCCGAAGCGTCGCCCGTCAAGGAGAGATAATCGCGCACTTGGGAGGGGCGAACGCCGAGCTTCTCGAGGGTTTCGTCTTCTCCGTAGATCTTGTCGCGCATCGAATCGAGCATGACGACGTCGTCACGAATGAGCTGGAGAAGATCTTTGTCGGCGCTCGCGATGACGACATGAAGCCCCACTTCACGCGCTCTTTTCACCACCGTCGCGATGATGTCATCGGCCTCCATGTTCTCTTTCACGAGGCAAGGAATGTTGTATGCGGCGGCGATCTCCTGAACGCGCAACGCTTGTGGATCGAGATCGGCGGGACGCTCTTTTCGCGTCGACTTGTAGTTGGGATCGATCGCTTTTCGAAACGAACCATGCGCGTCGATCGCCACCGCGAAATACGCTGGCCTTTGCTGTGTGACGAGCTTGTTCATCATCGCCGTCACGCCGAGCACAGCATGCGTAGGTTCCCCCTTGCTGTTCGAGAGCGCTGGGATCGCGTGGTAGGCACGAAACACGTATCCGGAAAGATCCATGACGTAGAGCGTGTTGGGATCTCCCGGAGGCGGAAGTGTTGCGGCAGCCATCGAGCGCCCTTTCGGATAGAGAAAGGGCGCGAGCGTAGCAGGTAGTGCCCGAGCATCACGCGCTGGAGAGCACGCCCCTTCGTCAGATTCGCGCGCTTCAGGAGAAGTTCGAAGATCTGTTAGGATCTTCGAACTTCTCCGAGGAGGGTAATGCATCCAATGATCGGTCGATTCTTGGCTCTCGGCCTCATGACCGTGGGCTGTTCCGGTTCATCAGACCGCAGTGACAGCGGGCACCTTTCCCACGACAGCGGCCATCTTCCCAATGACAGCGGGCACCTTTCCCACGACAGCGGTGGCGGCCAACCATCCAGCGATGAGTTCTTCGAGCGTGGCGGATTCTGGATCGATGACGTCTCTGAACTCGCACCTGCGCCCTACTCCGGCACGATGATCGCTGCGCTCCGCGAGTCAGGCGGTTGGGGCAACGGAGATAGGTTTCAAATCGACTTTTCGATCGAAGTGCTCACCGCCGACGACGAGACACCGATGAGGAGCTTCGAAGCCACGGAGGATTTCTATGAGCCCGATTGCGACAACGTCCCCGTACCTGTCCCAGTGGGCGGCAACCTCGAGGGCGAAAGCGGCTATGAGTGTGTGGGCGACGGCGACTGCCACCTCCTCGTTCATGACCCCAGGATGCACAGGCTCTTCGAGATGTGGCGCGCCAACATCACGGGCGAGACGTTCTATGGCGGCTGCCTTGCGGTCTGGGATACCTCTCGTCGTTACGGGCGCGACGGCCGGGGATTGCAATGCACGAGCGCGGACGCCGCGGGCTTTCCGATTTCACCGCTCCTCTTCACGGCCGACGAGGTGGCTGCTGGCGAGATCGCCCATGCGATTCGATTCACCCTGCCCAACGACCGCATCCGCATGCGCAGCATGGTGCCCCCCGCAACCCACGGAACGAACACCACGGGTGGCGCGGAGAACCCTTCATATGGCGTCCACTTGCGCCTTCGCGCCGATTATCCGCTCGACACGCTGCCCAGCGAAGGCGCCCGCGTGGTGGCCAGAGCGCTCCAACGTTACGGCATGTACCACGCGGATGGGGGCGACATCGCGCTGACCGCGCGGAGTGACCGACGTACCACGGCGCGTTGGGAGGGGCTGCTCGGCCCGCGTGACCTCTCAGCGCTGACGGTCGAGGACTTCGAGGTGATCGATCACGGACCAGCAGAGGCAGTCACCTATGACTGCCTCCGCACGCCCTGAGCAGGTCTCGCTCAGTCGGTCTGTCCACGTGTCGTGGGCGCAGCTTCCACACCCGCACAGTCGGGCACGTAGCCCATCGCGCGGAGCTGCGCACACGTCTCGGCGTCGAGCGCAGTGTTCGCACCACTCGAGACCGTGCGTGCGGTCTGACGCGCGCTCAGCCAGTTGCCGCGATCGACCGCGCCCAGATACTGGCCGATCAACACGCGCAAATAGCGAGCCGCAATGGGATGACGATTCATGTCGAGCTCACGCTGCTCCCCAGGATCGGTCTCGAGGTCGAACATGGTGGGGTTGTGACCACGCAGGATGAGCTTCCAACGTCCGGCACGGATCACCCGACGATCATCGAGGAAATCGCTGAACGCAACCTGCGGCCCCGGATGGATGTCACCGCGCAGATCGGGCACGAGCGAGCGCCCTTCGGCGCGACGCAAGCCGTCCACACCCGCGAGTTGGAGCACGGTCGGAGAAATTGAAACGGTCGACACCGTATGTGCGACACGCTGTGCTGGAACGGTCCCAGGCCGCCAGAAGAGGAGCGGTACCCCGAGGAGCTCCTGGTAGACGCTATGACCATGGCCCCAGCTGCCATGATCGTTGAATTCCTCGCCGTGATCGGAGGTGATCACGAGGAGTGTGTCATCGCGATGGCCGAGCGCCGCCAAGCGCTCGAGGAAACGACCCAGCTCACGATCGTGGTAGCTGATCTCGCCATCGTGCAGCGCCTCGAGCCTCCGGCGATCGCTCGCATCGAACGTGACCGCGGGTGGATTGCGCTTCGCGCGCTCGAGCAAATCACCGGTCATGCGTGGTCGAACTTGCCCCGCATAATCCGTGCGCGCGTCGTACATCGAGAGGAACTCGGCCGGAGGATCATACGGAACGTGCGGATCGATCGTCTGGATGTAGACAAAAAAGCGTTCGCTGCCACGCTGCTCGATGAAGTTCCCTGCCTCCTGGAACACGTTCTCCGCTTCAGTGCTGCGGTTTTCGCGAATGTAGTTGGTGTAATGATCCCACCCTTGCGCGAAACCAAAACGGTCCGAGACGTAACCATTCGCAAGGAAAGCTCCGGTCGCAAAACCAGCCGCGTCGAAGGACTCGCTGACCATCTCGACATCGGCCGAGAGAATGGCGGCGTCGGTCTTGGCACCGTGCGTCATGGGCGTGAGGCCCGTGAGCACCGAGGCCACACTCGGCTTGGTCCAGTTCTCCTGAGACTGCGCTGCCGCAAAGAGCGTCCCCTCGGCCGCGAGGCGATCGAAGACCGGTGTTTGCACGCGCGACTGCGGATTGTAGGGACGCAGCTTGCTCGCGCGCAGCGTGTCGATGAGAAGCACCACGACGTTGCGCACAGGCGGAGTCTCGGCGAGCTGCGGCGGCGGAACCATGATCGCTGGCACCGACCATGCGATGCGCCCAGCTCCCGCTTGCGCTTCGCCCGACGTTTCCCCGATCAAGTCGATGCGCACCACTTGTCCCGCAACACGCGAGAGATCGATCGATTGATCGTCCCAACGATTGGTGAGCGCAGCAGAGAACACTTCGGCGCGCTCACCACCTTCGGGCTGCACGACGACGCGCGCACGCGCGCCAGCGATTTGTCCTTCACCGCCCACACCGAACACCAGACGGGCGCCTTGTGGAATCTCGACGTGATAGCTGAGCGTCATCGGCGCGCGAATCCCGAGCGCCTGACGCTCGGTGCCGCCAACATCGATGCGGGCGACGAGCGCGTCGAGCTCGGGCGGAAGGAATTGATCGTTGGCGGCGGGTGCCCCCGACATGAAGCGAATGGAGCTCACGGCCACCGCGACGTTCTCGTCACCCACGCGCGTGGTGCCGCCAAAACGCAAGAGAAGCGCGTTCTCCCCGGCGCGGAGCATGTCGGCGGAGATCGGCACGTCGTAATCGCGGAACTCGGCTCCTTCAGCGAGGCTGATTCCCTCGGGAAGCGAACGGTTGTTGATGAAGATCTGCATTCGCCGCGTCCCGATCGGACGCAGACGAATGCGCATCGTCATGGGTCCCACTTCGCGCACAGGGAAATAGACACGCGCGGCATCGGTCGCGTGTGTGAATGTCTCGTCGCCATCGGCTCCATCGGAGCCCCAGCCCGTACGCCAGCGACCGATCGTGTATTTCATCCGCGAAGGCGTGCCAAAATCGAGATAGAGACCGTGGTGATCCACGTCGGCGAGGTGCGCCATCTCGAGCAAGTCCTGCTGCATGCGAAGACTGCGCGCCGCTTCTGGCACTTCGGCTTGAGGAGCCGCCGCGGCACCTCCACCGCCACTGCCTTCGCCCGTCGGATCGTTCGCGCCACCCGCGTTCTCCGAACCGCAGGCAGAGAGCCCGAAACATCCAAATCCAACGGTCAATACCCAGGAAAGCAGCCCGGCACGCGACATGAGACCTCCAGACGCGCTCCACGTTTCGAATGCCGGCTCACCTGCACCGGCGTTCCCTGGGTGCGCGTGCAGTGACTGGCGGATAGCACGGTTGCTTCACGAGGGTCAAACGACCGGCATGAAACACGTCGTGTGAAAAGGCGATTCGACTCGTTTTCAAGGAGGAGGTACGCGTCGCGTGGTCCCCGCCTGAATTCTCACGAAACGAAACGAGAGATCGTCGCCTCGTCGAAATGCCACTTCATGAACGCCCGCTTCGATGGCAAACGCCACCGGATCCGTCGTCACGACGTGTTCCTGGTTCGCAACCCGTACACGAACCATCGAGCCGTCGTTCATGGGCTCGAGCACGAGCAACCCCTGCCCTTGCTCCACATGAACTCCGAATGAGGGGGCCACTCCTGGCTGCTCTTCTCCATATCCAGCAAGAAGCCTCGGCTCTTCTTGTGCTTCTGGCGCTTCACTCGGAGGGGGCGGTTCTTCGGCCTCGGATGGTGCGGATTCCGCCGGCAACGGCGCATCGACGACCTCCTCGGACACCGAACTTCCTCCGGAGAAGAATCGATTGACGATCACGAACGCAACAATGAAGAGAATCCCAAGCAAGATGGCCCATCCGACGGTTCCCATCCCAGATTCGGCTTCCACCGGCGGCCCAGGTTCCACGACCGGCCGTGGAGGCCGCCGACTCTCTCGTCCCTGCGAGAGGCTTTCTGGCGCCTTGTTCGGCTTGGGATCAGGGGGTGGGGCCACCGCATCGACGGAGGCTCGAACGCCCTTCTCTTCTTCTGCGCTGTTCTCGGGGCGCGGAGGGGCTTGGGGAGGAACCGGAGGCTTGCGGCGCGGCCCGGGATCCGTCTCTGGTTCGTCCAACTCGAGGATCTCGGCAGGGATGCTGTCCCTCGCCGCCGGGACACTGCGTCTCGAGGCAGGAGGCCGCGATCGCGCGACCATCCGCTGCGTCTCGGCCCAGTTCTTTTTCGTTTGTTCCTCGGACGAGGCGGCCTCGCCCTCCGCGCCATCACTCCCCGTGAGCTCTGGGAAAATGCTCGGCGTTCGGGTAGGCAGCTCCATCATGCCGCGCTGATGCGCTGCGATCGCGATTCGATCTTCGCCCTCCTCGCCTCGCACGCCGATGATCGCGCCTTGCCTCGCCAAATCGAGGAGCACGGCCTCGAGCTCGTGCGGCGCGATCTCACCACCCAGCAGCAATGCACGGGGCCCTTTGCCGTTTCGGATGCGAGCTACGGTCTCGCGCATGGGCTCTGGCGAGACATGAAGGAGTGATGCGAGCACATCGTCGTCGAACTCGACTTGCGCAGCGAGCGCGATGCCTTTGCCAGAGATCGCATCGATCAGCGCACCGATTTGCGCAGCGCCCTTTTCCAACATCTCATCGAGGGGCTCTTTGATGCTGGCCCGTACGGTGCCGTGTGCATCGGTGATCGCGAACCGTCCGACCGTCGCACCAAGGAGCGGTATGACGACTCGGGGGCCACGCGAAAACGAACCGTCACTCGCGGTGCGCGTCAAATCCACGAGATGGCCATCCCGCAGGTCGAGCTCGAACAGATTCCATGCATCGCGCACCGTGATGCGCGCGTTCGGACGCTCGACCGCGGTGGTCTTGATGAGGGGAATGATTCCGGTCCTCTCGAGACTCCCCCTCACATCCCCGCCAGCACGCAGTTGTGCCTCGAGTCGTGCGCGCGGACGCAGCACGTCTTTGACGCATTCGATGATCTTGCTCGCGGCCGCTTCTTTTCGGAGATAGCCACTCGCTCCCGACTGCAGCTCGCGCATCCGCTGAAGGAAGTCTTCCTTCCACGAAATGAGGATGACGGGCACATCGGCGAGCGCGGGGTCGCGCTTGAACTCGCGGGTGAGCGCAAACCCATCGAGGCGCGGCATCAGGATGTCGCTGATGAGGATGTCCGGCCTCTTTTTACGAGAGACCTCGAGCGCCATGAGGCCGTCGCCCGCTTCATCGACAATCGCGCCCTCCTCACGCAAGAGACCCGCGAAGAACCACACCACCGCGGGGTCGTCATCCGCGACGAGGATGTGCCGTTCGCGCAAGCTCACGGGAGCAAAACTCGGAACTTCGGTGTCGTCGTCCAAGAGCGAGAGGAAGGCCGGACCTCCCGCGGCACGTTCGTCCTTGAAGCGAACCCGACCACCACTGCGCGAGGACACATGGGCCCGCACCCGGCCGATGGCAGACCACGCCGCCGCGAGGACCTCGGTGCCGTCTCCGAGCGGCACTTTGAGCTCTTTTCCGCGATCGGCCGACTCGCTCAATCCTCGCTTCACCTCATCGGCGATGCGGGCGGCCACTTCCTCGATGGTGTGCTCTCCAGCGAGCCCCGACAGAGCACCCCGCGAGGGGCTATTCATTCGGCTCAGTGCCCGTTTGAGCTCATCCACTTGAAACGGCTTGCTGAGCGAATCATCGGCGCCCAGGGCCTCGAGCGCAGCCGCATCCGGCAGAGCGCCCGCTTTCGCGGTGGCGATGACGGGAACGAAATCCGTCAAAGGATCATTGCGGAGGCGACGGACGAACTCGACGCCCGCCTGCCCGAGCATCGTCGCATCGATGATGACCACATCGGGTGCGCTCGAGCGCGCGACCCGAAGCGCTTCTTCGGGATCGGCCGCAGCCAGCACTTCGAAGCGCTCGGCGGGCAGAAGCGTGCGCAGCTGGACCTGCCACTCCGCCCCATCCACCACGAGCAAGCTCGTCACGGTATCGAGGCGGGTCCCCAACGTCGCCGCGCTCGACGGATCCGCGTTGTCTTCGTTCGAGGTGGTCACCGCGTTCGGCGCGATGATCATCACGTGGGGGGGCGCCTCGCCTTGAATAATTACGGGAGAGACCGCACCATGCGCGAGGTTCAGAGGGGATTCCGGGGGCGGTGAAGGCGTGGGAATCCCTCGAAGGGTCACCCCTCCAGTGCGACCCGGGCGCGTCGAAGCCGTCGCCGGTTGTGGGCGTGAAATCTCTGAAATCGTCTCTGGCCGAGGCACGACCGAGATGCTCGAAGGCCCTGGCAGGACGGATGCACTCGTTGGAAACCCGGAAGACCTTGGCCCGGCTGGAATGCTGCCCGGGGAAGAGCCCAGCCCCTCCACCTCCAATGTCCCGGGCTCGGCCTGACCAAGCTCAGGAAGCGTGCTCGCCAAAGTCGCCAAGACTTCGATGTCCTCGTCGGAGAGCGAGCGCTTTTCGTCGCGTGCTGCATCGAGTCGGATGATGGCGTCGCGGATCGCGAGCGCGAGCGGGCCAATTTGAAAGACTTGTGCGGACGCAAAAAGCGCGTGCAACCGTCGCCTCAGCTCCTCTCGAGGCCGCTCTTCGGTCGGCGCTCCCGCCAAGAGCGCGATCGAGCCGCGCAGCTCGGCAGCCTTTCGAGGCAAACCATCGACGAACCGTGCACGTGCGACGCCGAGCGGCGTCGGCCTGGAGCTCTCGGGACCCATTCGCGCGCCATCCTACATGACGAATCACAAATGTGAGAGCCCTTCCAACGCTCGAGCCACCGACTTTGGTGTGCTCTGAGGCATGGATCCTCTTGCGGCGGTTCCTCGATCGACGTAGACGACGCAGCCCCGAAAAGGGCGAAAGAGGAAACGATGCGCTTCGTCGACGAGGTCACGGTCGAGGTCCGCGGAGGTGACGGCGGCAATGGAAGCGTCGCTTTCCGGCGAGAGAAATTCATCCCATTGGGCGGCCCGGCGGGCGGCGATGGCGGCAAAGGTGGAGATGTCGTCTTCGTCGCGGACGAGCGGCTCTCGACGCTCCTCGACCTGCGGTATCGCCGTAAAGTCGTCGCTGAAAACGGCGAAAATGGCCGTGGAAAAGACCAATATGGAGCGGCTGGCCCCGATCACGTGATCCGTGTTCCGGTGGGCACCCAGGTCTTCGATGCCGCGACCGGGGAGCTCTTCGCCGATCTCGACACACTTGGGAAAACGCACATCGTCGCCCGTGGTGGCAAAGGTGGGCGCGGCAATATTCACTTCGCCACACCGCAAGATCGCGCGCCACGACGCGCCGAGCCGGGGGAGCCGGGCGAAGCGCGCATGTTGCGTCTGGAGCTCAAGTTGCTGGCGGACGTGGGGTTGCTCGGGTTTCCGAATGTCGGCAAAAGCACCCTTGTTTCTCGCATCTCACGGGCCCGACCGAAGATCGCCGACTATCCATTCACGACCTTGGTGCCCAACCTCGGGGTCGCCATGATCGACGAGCGAAGCTTCGTGGTCGCCGACATTCCGGGGATCATCGAAGGTGCGGCCGAAGGGGCTGGGCTTGGACATCGTTTCCTCAAGCACGTGGAGAGGACGCGGGTGCTTCTCCACATCCTCACACTCGACCCAGACCCCTCTCGGAAGCCGCTTCGCGATTTCGATGTGCTCATGAAGGAGCTCGAGCGCTTCGAGCCCGAGCTCGCCGCGCGCCCGATGATCGTGGCGGTCAGCAAGATCGATTTGCCCGACGTCAAGAAACGTCTTCCTTCGATCCGTCGCGGGATGAAACAACGAGGGATCGACACCGTGCTCGCCTTTTCGGCGGCGACAGGAGAAGGAATCGACGAGTTGCAGCGCGCGATGGTGAAGCGGATCGACGCCACACCGATCGCCCCTTCGCCACGCAACGTTCCTCTGCCCCGACGTTCCGAACGGGTGGAGCTCGAAGAAGACGACACGGAGTCGCTCTCGTGAGTCCCCCGGCCCATGTGCTTTCGGCATGGGGAGCAGAGCAAGGGGCGATCGAGCCCATCACGATCGGGCTCATCAATCGTACCTATCGCGTGGATCGCGGGGATGAATCCCCGCTCGTGTTGCAGTGCCTTCACCCGATCTTTGCAGGCGAAGTGAACCTCGACATCGAGGCCGTGACCCTTCATCTCGAGCGCAAAGGGCTCCTGACCCCACGCGTGGTCCGAACACAGGAAGGTGCCCTCTGGCTCGATGAACACGGTGAGGTGTGGCGCGCGCTCACGTTCCTCGAAGGGCGGGTGCACACCGAGATTCCAAACCCATCGGCGGCCTATCGCGCGGGTCTCATCGTGGGCCAGTTCCATCGTGCAGTCACGGACCTGGATCACACCTTTCATTTCGTGCGGGTGGGAGTGCACGACACGGCGCAGCATCTCGAACGACTGAAAGCCGCGCTGACGACCGACGGACCCTTCGTGGCGGCCGCGCGAGACATCGGTGAGGCCATCCTGGAGCACGCGGACACGCTCCCACCTTTGGAGACGACCCGACGTCGGATCCTCCATCAGGACCTGAAGATATCGAACATTCTCTTCGACCGAGCCGGTGAGCACGCAATCGCGCTGCTCGACTTGGATACCTTGGGCCACGGAATCCTCGCGCACGAGATGGGCGACGCTCTGCGATCGTGGTGCAATCCGGGAGGAGAGAGCGCCGAGGGCGCGAAGATCGATATCGAAATGTTCGAGGCGGCACTTCGAGGTTGGGGAGAAACGATGCGAGGAGAACTCGACCCCGAGGAGATCTCGTCTCTCGTGCTCGGCACCGAGACCATCGCGCTCGAGCTCTCGAGTCGCTTCGCGCTCGACGCGATCCTCGACACGTATTTCGGATGGGACAAGGCGCGATATCCGTCACGCGTCGCGCACAACCGCGCCCGCGCGGCGTCGCAGTTGTCGTTGGCCCGCTCGATTCGCGAAGAGCGCAGCACACTCGAACGGATCGTCGAGGCCACGTTCACATCCTGATCGTTCGCAAATGAACGCCATGCTCCGCATCGGATGCGTGGCGCCTGCCATCCATCTCGGTCCGCTCGTGCTTTTGGCGGCGGGATGCGTCGCCGGCGCGCACTTGGACGAACCCAACGTGGTCCGGCCGCGTCGAGGGCGGTGTCCCATGGATACCAAAACCACGTCCGATGCGCCCGCGGAGCCCTCATGGGGTGCACATTGCGCGCTCCGCGACGTTCGGGAAGAGCGGATGGGACGCACATTGCACGCTCCGCGACGCTGCGGGCCCCCTCATGGGACGCACATTGCACCCTTCCACGGCGCTACGGAGCCGGTTTCGTGCGCACATTGCGCGCACCCCCCGCGCTTCGGATCCAAAGCAACCTCCGAGAAATGGTACACTCGCGCACCCCCATGACGCCCCCGGACGAACGACTCTCACCGCGTCGAGGTGAAGTCATGGCTCGAGGGCTCCTCGAAACACATCTCGCGCGAACTCTCCTCGTCCTCGAGCGCGAACACGCCCACGGTCTTTTGGATGTCGAGGCCGAAGAAGGGCTGACCACCTATTACTTGCGCGATGGGAAAATCGTCTTCGCCGAAGCTGGGATCATCGGCGAAACACTCGGCCGATTGCTCGTACGTCAAGGCACGCTGAGCTCTGAGCAATACGCGACGATTTTGAGACGAATGACCGACGCACTCGTGCACGACGAGCTGATGCGATTCGGCGAAGTGGCGATGGAGCTCGGATTTTTATCGCCCGAACAGGTCTCAGCGGGGCTCTCTGCGCAAGTGCGTGAGCGGCTCGTGCGGGGCCTTCAACTCGAAAGCGCCCACTGGACCTTTCGCGATGATCCCGAAGCGAGCTCGCAGGTGGCGCATTTTCGCTGCTCACTCGGGACGAGCCTCTACGAAGCGCTCTCAGAGCCACAGGAGGCTGCGAAATGGATCGGACGGCTCGAGCTCCGCGCGCGTTCTGCTGTCGCGCTCGTCACCACACCAGCAGACGCCGCCGCACAGCTTGGCCTGGGTCCTGGGGAGCTCCGCAATCTTCGCGCGCTCGATGGGAGCCGTCGCGTCGGCGAGATTCTCAATGTGGATCCCCCAAGCGCCGAGTCGCACGCGGCGATCTTGGCGTCTCTGCTTCTGCTCGATCTGGCCGAACTCCGGACCGTGACGGCGGCCAGTCCCAGCCCTCCGAAAGCATCCGCTCGTGATTCCATGGGAAATACGGCGCGCGCCGCGATGGTCGCGGAGCGGCTGAAGCACGATCTCGAACGTCGACACGTCGCGCCCTCCGCGACGCACCGCGACGAGGCGCGTTCGCGTCTCACGGCCGAACGACATTACGAAATGGGACGCCGTCTCTTGCGAGAGGGCAAACTCGGCCCCGCCCAACGGGAGCTCGACGCCGCAAGCACAGCCATGCCGGACGCGCCCGAGTATCGGCTCGCACATGCTTTCGTGGAATGGCTCCTCGCGAGCGAAGCGGTCACGCGTACGGATCGAGAGACGTTTCTTCGGGGGCTCGTGCTCGAGACCTTGAAAAGCGATAAACGCTGCGCCTTTGCGCATTACATCCAAGGTCGTCTGCACGAGACGACGGGCGAGCACGAAAAAGCCGCGCGTGCATTTACGTTGGCGTCCAAGCTCGACCCTCACGACATCGAAGCGGCGCGTTGGATGCGACTGAGCCAAGTTCGACTCCGGCAACGATGATTGAGCTCCGGCCCCTTACTCCTCGGGTGCGTCGGGCTCTCCGCGATCGACCTCGCGGGTGTTGGCCAACATGAAAGGCCTCGCGTTTCCGGTGAAGCACTGACGCGGACCTCGGTCGAAGCTCCAGTGGAGCCAAGCTCGACCATCGCCACTCAAGATGGCATCGGGCGGATTCGGAAAAGGCTGCGCCCGCATGACGGAATTAAACGCTGCGAAATCATGCAGGATATTGCCACTCGTGGCGACCACGCCGACGCGATGAATCGAACCATCTTCGTTGATCGAGATCTCCAACGTCGTGCGCAGCGTGGGATCGTTGACTCCTTCCGCCGCATCGAGTGCGAGGCTCGCGAGATAGCGATCCGAAAACTCACGATGGATCCTCCGATGCATGTCCGAAAGAAACGTCGCGAAAGGAGACGCGGCCGCGTCGAGCGCAGTTTGGTTTCCTGGTCGAACTTCGGCGATATAGTTCTCGATCGCAGAGCGGAACGCTTCCCATTGCGCTTGTCGTGACGCACCGCGCGAGCGCGAGCGACGTTCTTCGAGGCGCGCTTGACGGGCTCGGCGCAGTTCTTCTTCGCCGTAGATGGATTCGAACTGCGACCAACTGACGCCAAGCGAGGGTCCGCCTTGGCGCCCTTCTCCGCTCCTGCGCGCACCGCCACGACGTCTTCCCGAAGGTCCCGTCGCAAGACCTTCGCCGCTCGCTCCCATCCCTCGCCCCTCACGTCGGGGCCCGCCCGCTTCCCCTTCTTCATTCCCTTCGATCGCTCTGCGTGGTCGCCTGACGACGAATGTGCCGAACCCATCGGAGACCACGACCTCTTCGACCTGCTCTTCACCACCACCCATCGCGCGTGCGCCGCCCTCGGCGCTTCGTACGCGTCGTCCTTCGCGTGCGCTCTCCGCGGTCCCAGGGTCGAGGCTCTCTGCGCTCGCGGCTCGCGGCTGTCGCGACACGGAAGCCTCCGTTTCCCGAGCCTCCGGTCGCTCCGCTTCTTCACGCACGACACGTCGACGATCATCTCCCTCGACATCGCGCAGATCGGCCGCGACGTGCTCGTCTGAATCGCCCGGCTCTTCGATCGCGGCCTCGTGCTGTTCACTCGGTGTCGGCTCGGGATCATCACGCAAGCTATTGGTGATGCTCGCCACGGTTTGCTCTTCGACATCACGCGCCTGTTCAGCGATGAACTGCGCGTCGGGCGGGGCTTCTTCCGGAGGGTCGTCGCTGCGCTGTACGATCGCGCGACGCTCATCGACCGAGGGAGGCGGCGGCGGTGGTGGCGGTGGCGGCGTAGGCGCGACCTCGGGCGGAGGAGGCGTCTCTTGCCGTACGGGAGCCTCCACCGTGGGAGGTTCCTCAGGACGGGGGGGGACGCGTCGAGGTGTCGGTGCGTCGGGCTCCTCAGGTGTGCGTTCGAGCGGTTCTTCGAGCGGATCGATCGACGGATCGTCTGGATCGAGGCTTGGGCTCGGAACGTCGGAAGGAGTCGTCGGATCGAGCAGCGTCAATTCGATGGGTTCAGACGAAGTGGGCTCTTGCTGCTCGAGCCAATGGGACAGCGCGCCGAGCCCCGCATAAATCGGCAGATGCACCGCGAGTGAGCCCAGCAGTGCCAACGTGAGCACAATGGCAGGCGGCAGGAAAAGCGCCTTTTCGAGGCGCTTTCGCTGAGGCAAATCCGAGGTGGGCGGCGGGGAGCTCACGGCGTTTGGCCAACGAGTCGCCTTCGAGGAACGGAGGCAACGCGCGAATCACCGAAGGCATTCCTGTGTAGCGGGCCAGCCGAGTGAGAGCAAATCGAACGCCAACCCTCGGTGCTCGGACGGTCAGCGAGGTCTCACGATCACGCGGCCGCCACCCCGGGGCGGCTGCACCGAAACTCCGCCACCCCGGGGCGGCTGCACCGTCACACTCCCTCCTCGAGAGGGCGGACGGACCACCGCGCCACCACTTCGAGGAGGCTGAACGACCACACCACCACTTCGAGGAGGCTGAACGACCACACCACCACTTCGAGGAGGCTGAACGACCACGCCACCACTTCGGGGAGGCTGAACGACCACGCCACCTCGGGGAGGCTGAACGACCACGCCACCATGCCGAGGGGGCTGAACGACCACGCCACCTCGAGGGGGCTGAACGACGACCCGGCTCGAACGGGCAGGTGGCGGGGCCACGATCACACCGCGCGAATCACTCCAACCACCCTGGACATACACATACCCGGTGCCTCGACGCTCCCAGCGTGGCTGAACGAACATGTATCCAGCCCGCGGCTCGATCCAATATCCCTCGACCCACACGTACTGGTAGCCGTCCCACTCGTAATGTCCTTCCACCCACTGGGCACCGGCCATCGGAGCAGGCTCGGCATAGGCGACGGCCGCAACAGGCTGCGGAGGCGGTTGGTAAACGACGGCTCCCGCACGGCCGCGTGCGACCCCTGCGTAACAACCACTCGAGAGCATGGCCCATCCAATCAACATGCCCGTGGCAAAAAAACGCGGGTTCAACATGTCAGCCGACCTCCACATCCGTAAAGAGTAGCGGAACTGTTCTAGTTTGGGGCAGTTCTGCGGGACTGGGTACCCCGCTGAGCTCTCTGGTTGCACTGCACGACCGCGCCGTGCCCATGATAAGGCCTCCGTGAGGAGCAAAAGATGGCCATCACCGAGAGCATCGACGTGAGCACCAAGGATTTACTTCAACGATTCGGATGGGAGGAGGACACCTTCGACACGCTGCGTGCGAGATTGCGTGCGGGTGAAGCGGAACGTGAAAATCGAATCCGTGGCGCAGTGAGCCCACCCCACGCGGGCGATGTCGTCTCCCTGCCCGCGCTCGGCAGCCCCGAACGCACGCGACTCGTAGCACGCGGGCGTGAAGCCCTACAGAAGGGTGAGGTCGGCGCCGTGGTGTTGGCCGGTGGGATGGCGACCCGCTTCGGCGGCGTGGTGAAAGCGAGCGTGGAGGTTGTTCCGGGACGAACTTTCCTCGACTTGAAGGTCAGCGACATCGAACGCTTGGCGGCGCGCGAGAACACGACCCTTCCGATCTTCTTGATGACCAGCTTTGCGACCCACGACGAAATCGAGTGCGATGCGCGTGCCCATGCACATCCGCACACCCCGATCCACTGCTTTCCTCAATTCATCTCACTAAGGCTCACACCCGAGGGCGATCTCTTCCGCGAGGACGACGGTTCTGTTTCTCCCTATGCGCCAGGGCACGGCGATCTGACGTTCGCGCTGCGGCGCTCAGGATTGCTTACGGATTTCATCAAGCGAGGCGGGCGTCTTCTCTACATGTCGAACGTCGACAATCTCGGCGCGACGTTGGACCCTGCCGTGATTGGGGCGCATCTCGAATCTGGACGTTCGATCACCGCCGAAGTGGTGCGCAAAGAGCCCGGCGACAAAGGCGGTGCGCCTGCGCGCGTCGATGGAATGCCGCAAATCGTCGAATCATTCCGTTTTCCTGAGGGATTCGATCAAGACCAAATCCCAGTGTTCAACACGAACTCGTTCGTGCTCGACGCCCATGCGATCGATCGCGACTTCGAGCTCACGTGGTTTTTGGTGAAGAAAAAAGTCGAAGGACGTGACGCCGTGCAGTTCGAAAGGCTCGTCGGTGAACTGACTGCGCATTTGCCAACGGCGTTTCTCGAGGTCGAGCGCGGCGGCCCCGATGGTCGGTTTCAACCGGTCAAAGACCCACCAGAGCTCGAGCATCGGCGAGCAGACATTTCATCCCTCCTGCGCGCTCGCGGCGTGTTCTGACCAGAGGGCCTGTGACCGTGCGTCTTGTTTCTATTGCGGCAACGACCGCGCTCATTTTCATGGCGACCGGTTGTGGTGACGAACAGATTCGGATCCGAAAGACCCATTGCGCGTTCGGACCAGAACATCAGCTTTCCACGATCGAAGGCCTGCTCATCCACGATCTCGCGCTCCGACGAACCGCATCTCGGATTTGGGCGCTCTGGTCCGATCGTTCGGGTCTCTATGCGAGCGAGCTCGACTCCGAAGGAGCTGCCATCAATCACCCCATGCGAGTCAGCCGTGCGTGTGAGGGTGGCCTTGCGGTGGCTGCGCACGAGGACGTGTTGTGGGTTGCCTGTGGTCGGCGCGGCGATGCGGCACGCGTCGATACGGGCGGCGTTCAATTGCTCTCGATCCGGGGAGGAGGGGTGAGAGCCGAGGGCGCGTTCGGTGCGCTCGGAGCCAGCGGAGAAGGGGTCGCGTTGGCCGTGAGTCCCCACGGAACGATCGCCATCGGCTGGCAAGAGGATCACACCTCGATCAGCCATTCTTGGATTCAGGCCCTCACTCCGGGCGCTTTGCCCGAGCGTCTTTCGGACCCTCGTTTTTTCGGTTCACGACCAAGCCTCGAGTGGCAAGGGGAGCGACTCGCCTCGACATGGTCCGAGACCTGGTTCGACGCTCGAGGTCGCTCCGAAGGGAGAATCATGCTGCGCATCGGCGAACGCGCGAGTCGCGCAGCCGAAACGAACATCGAGAATTCACTCCCCACGCTTCGATCGGGAATGGCCAACGAGCTCTTGCTCACGTTTCGCGATCGACTGCAGACGCGGACACGACCACGGGTCCGCATCGGCCGCGTCGAAGGGGACGGAACCCTCGCGCGCCTCGAAGACGGAAGCTCAGCGAATGCGGCGGGCGAATCGATCGCGATCGGCTGTGGGCGCGACGTCTTCGTCATCGCGCCGCGTTCGCGCTCACGCGCAGAACGCCTGGTGGGGGTGCGCCGATATTTTCCTGATCTCGAACCCCACGGCCCAGAGCTGCAGCTCTACGAGCATGGCGTCGCATACGAACACGCAGACGCGCAATGCATCGATGATCACCTGGTCATTCTATATGGCTCTCGCCCCACGCACATCTTGCCCACAGGCAACATGCGGGCAGTGTCGTTGACTTGCGATTCCAGCGAATAAAACCTGATCAACGCGCGACGAGGCGTCCGCCCGAGAAGCGATAGATCGCGGGTGCATCGCGCCAGGGAAGAAGAAGCGGCGCGACTCCATCCGAGCTCGGACCTTCGGCGAAAGGCCAGTTGGAGGCCTCCCAACCGCGCGCGCGTCCTGGATGGACCTGGAGAGAACCGCGCTCGATGCGCACTTCGTTTTCGATCCTGCGCTCGCCTTGGACTCGCGTCACCTCGCGCTGAAGCAAGGCTGGAAAGCCCACCGGCGTGAACTGATATGCAAGCAACACTTCACGACGCACGTCTCCAAGGGTCTGGCCAATCCGCACGAGGATCTCATGACGCGCGTCTCCTGTGATCTCAGCGGTCCTCACATCGAGCACATCGTCCACGGAGCGCGCGGGAAGCTCGAAATGAAACCATCCCGTCCCGCCACGAAACGCAGTCCCCACGACGACGAGATCGCGCCCATACACGACGAGCTCTTCGGGCTCATCGCCACCCGACACATTCGCGCGGATTCGAAACGTCGGCCGGGTGCGATCCGCGATCCCGCGTTCGCGCCGAAATGCCGTCAAGAGATCTTCGATTCCGGGCGGTGGCGGCTCACTCGGTGCGCTCGTCGAAGCCGGGGGAGCAGCGCTCGCGGCCTCGACGTAACGAGGATTCGAGCGCTCATCGCTCTGCGCGAACGAGTTCCCGTCCCAACGATAGGCGCGAGCCAACACCCGCCCCCACGGGACGAGAATCGATTCCGCGTCGGATGCGGGTATCGGTTCGAATGTTCGAGCATCGAGCCCCTCCGCACGCCCCGTACGCACTTCGATCGTCGGAACCGTCGCCCGCCGTTCGGTCCTGACGTTCACCCCCGCCTCGACAAAGCCCGTGGCCGTCGTCCGGCGTGTCTCGATCGCGAACACCGCTCGCACCTGCGAATTAGAAAACGAATGAACCTGCCAGATCTCGCGCGAACCTCCTGCGATCTGCTGCCGTAGCGTCACCACCAACTCGCGCTTCCCATCCCCCGTGAGGTCCACGAGCCGCGGTTCACGAATATCTGCCGCGGCCGTCACGGCGAGCTCGACGAACGAGAAGCCTCGTCCTTCTTGCCAACCGGGCCCAGTCACGACCACGAATCGATCGACGATCGAAACACGCTCGGGGCGCTCATCGATCCCACCCACATCACCGCGCAGATCATGAGCGGGACGCATGCCCTGGAGATTGCGGCTCGCCAAGAACGAATCGAATGCCGCGGCTTCGCCACCACTGGGCGCGAGAGGCGGCAAGCGTTCGAGATGCGCCGGATCGAGCGGCGCAAACGCGGGCTCGGCTTCGACTTCGGGATGCGCCGCTTGGTCGACATCGCGCAGCCGCACCGTGCCGCGGCCTTCTTGCCAACGCGCGCTCGAGGGAATCACGTTCCACGGAACGAAGGCCTCGAGCGTATAGCCGCCCCGCGCCGGGGCCTCGACGATTTGTCCTTGAGACACTTGGCTCGGACGGCGACCGAGCGGACCGATGCCGATGATCGCAGCCGATTGTCCAGGCTGGCCCGCCCAGAGCCAGATCTCCGTGGCCGACAGTCCGCGTCCCGCAGGAAGCGCGAGCGTGAGCACGATCGCATCTTCGTTCATCGAAGGCGCTCTCGTTCGAATCATTCGATCGTCGCGAACCTCTGCGGCAACGTAGAGCCCATGTGCGTCGTACGCGAAGCCGATCCGCATCGAGGCGTCGGCGCCTTCGCCTACATCGATGAATCGAACACCGCGCCACTCTCGAAGCGCGCCATCGACATGGATCGAACCGTCCGCACCGACGTGCCACATCGGCAATGCCACTTGTGCGTCGGCGAGCGCAGGAAACCAGGCGAGAAAAAAGGCGATTGCCAGCGCGTTTCGCATCAGGGACGACGATACCGCGGCTCAGCCAATCGTTGGAAGTGCCACGCGGATCTTCTTCTTTTCTCCACGCAACGCGAGCTGCCCACATGCCGCCGCGATGTCGTCTCCTTTGCGCCTTCGGACGAAGCTCGCGACGCCTTCGCTCCGAAGCGCGTCTTGAAACGCTTCGACGACGTCCCAACCGGGCGCTCGGAGCGGGTTGTCGTCCACGCCGTTCATGGGGATGAGGTTCACCTTCATCGGGATCCCGCGCAAGAGCCGCGCAAGGGCGCGCGCGTCGTCTGCCGACGCGTTGAAGCCGTCGATGAGCGTGTATTCGATGGTGATCCTCCGTCGCTTCGGCAACGGATAACGCTTGAGCGCCTCCACCAACGCAGCGAGCGGATATTTGCGATTGATCGGCATGATGCTCGATCGCTTCTCGCCATCCGCCGAATGGAGCGAGATCGCCAACTGCACTTGCCCCCCGAAATCAGCCCCGAGCCGATCGATCTCCGGAATGAGGCCGCTGGTCGAAACCGTGACTCGCCTCTTGCTCAAGCCAAGCCCTTCGGGATGACACAAGAGCGTAAGTGCCCTGGCGACCGCGTCGTAGTTATGAAGTGGCTCACCCATTCCCATGAAAACGACGTTGCGCACGCGCTCTCCAGGCGCCGCGTGTTGTTTTCCGAGGAGGACCTGACCGACGATCTCCGCGGCGCTCAAATGTCGCTTCAACCCGGCGATCCCAGATGCACAAAACACGCATCCCATGGCGCAGCCGACCTGCGATGAAATGCATTGCGTGACCCACGACGAGATCACTTCCCCTTCGTTCGACTCGGATTCATCGTCCTCGGGCGTGTATCCATCGCCAGGTTGTGTGCTCTTCATCGGGATCAGCACGGTTTCGACCGTGCGTTCATCCCCGCATCCGACGAGCATTTTTCGCGTACCATCCGTGCTGTCGTGGATCTCGAGGGCGCGAACCGGAGGCGCGAGCGGCTCCTCAGCGAGCTTGCGACGCAGCGATTTCGGCAGATTCGTCATCTGCTCCGCATCGAACACGCCGTGCTGGTGAATCCATTGGAACACCTGTTTGCCGCGATATTTCGGCTCTCCCCATGCACCGAGAACAGCAGCCCATTCTTCCGGCGTGCGTTCGAGCGGATGCGTGGGCGGTGCGAGCGTGGGCGTGGATGAAGAAAAGGACATGACGAGGGACGGGTTCTGGGGTGCGACTCGGTCGAATGCAACTCACATGGGCCCGGATTTCACACTACCCATGAAACAGCTTTCACGGATTGTGCACAATCTGGCACACAATCGACTCGTATCGCTTCGTTTTCCAACGAAATGAGAGGGCACAGCGTGTGCTGAGGACCCCGCACGGATGCTGTACTCCGAGGTGTTTGACGTGATGATTCAACGACTTTCGATGTTCCTCTGTGCGATGGGCCTGACGTTTGCGCTTATTCCAAGCCCGAGCCTGGCTCAGATTCCAGCGGCGCCCGCGGAATATGTGAACCCTGCCTCGAACCAGGACGAGCTTCTGCTCCCCCTGCTCGCGGCGGCAGAACGCGACGCATCAGAAGGTCGATCCGCGCTCGCGATGGCCAGGGCCGAAATGGTCGTGAGCGTCCTTGGAGCAGACTCGAGCCTTCGGATCCGCGCAGAGGGAGTGCGTTTGGTCGCTCGAAGCCAACTCTCCGACCCCGCCCCGGAAGCGCCATCGCGCGAGGAGGTGTTGGATCCTCTCGTCCAGCAGGCCGCGATCGACGCGCGTGGAGGTGCTCATGCCATCGCGATCGCCCGGCTCGATTTCGTCATTGCGCAGTTGCCCCCAGGGGCGTCTCTACGGCTCCAGGCCGAAGCCCTGCGTCAAGCGAGCATTCACGCGCTCACGCCGCCATCGCCCGTGGTGGCGCCTCCTGTCGCGCCCAGCGGTGCCACCGGACTCGTCGTGCCGTTCGCGCCCATGGCACCTGTCCCACTCCCTGCTGAACATGCCCCTCAAGATCCCACTCGCCGCGGCACGGGCGAGCTCGTCGAGCTGTACATCACCGCGACGACGTTCGGTGTGTACACCGGGTTTTGGATTCCGTTCGCCGCGGGGCTTCAGGGAGGAAGCACTGCGAGTGGCGGAGGCTCCGCCGAGAACCTCGTCTACACGCTTTCCATGCTCGCCGGAGGCGGTCTCTTTGCGTTGGGTGTGGCGGGGCTCGACTCGGGCGACGGCCTGCGTACCGGCACCGCACCTGCGATGAGCATGGGGCTTCGTTATGGCTTCGCCTCGGGTCTTTTGTTCTGGGGTGCGCTCGATGGAGTCCTCTCGCCCACGGACAGCTTCGTGTGCGATCTGACCTGCCATGAAGTCGACAATCGTCCGGGGTTGGTGGAGCGTTCGGCGCTTCCGTTCGGGTTCGGACTGGGCGGCCTCTTGATTGGCGCCGTGATCGGTTATGGGCTCGAGCCCGGTGTCCCCGAGGTGCGCTTCGTCGAAACAGGCGGGATATGGGGTTCGAGCATCGGCTTCTTGCTCTCGATCGCCGCGGCCGAAAACTCTCACCAAGGGTTCGCGATCACCGCCGGTGGTTTGGGGCTCGGATTGCTTTCGACCGCCATCATCGCGGGCGCTGGGGTTCGCATGAGCCCTCGACGTTCATGGCTTTCCACGTTGGGTCTGGTGATCGGTGTGGGGGGTGGCGCCGCGATCTCCGGAATCGCTGCGGGCGCGGCCGAAGAGTTCGATCCCACGGTGTTTGGAACCGTCTCTGCGGTGACAGGAGTCGCGGGTCTGGTCGCAGCGTTGCTGCTCACCCAAGGAATGGATGATTCCACCCCGACATCCCAAGCAGAGCTCGACATTCGGCTCGATTTCGCGCCAGCCCTCGATGGTCGCGGAGGAACGGCGTCGCTCCGCGGCAGCTTTTGACGAACCGTAGGTCGCAGCCGGACACCCCCACTGTGGATGGGCTCACGGAGGGGGTTTGCGATTCTTCGCAGACCCGACGACACTCCGGGTCCATGTTAGAGCAAGTCGTCCAAAGCCGAACCCTTCCCAGCCAACCTACGCTCATCGAATGTCGTGAGCCTGCAACCCACGCCCCGCTCGGAACGGTGACCGTCGACGGGGCCGAACAGGTGCGCGAAGCCGTCGAGCGCGCGCGCCACGCCCAAGTTCGTTGGGGGCAGAGCTCGTTCGACGAGCGCCGCGAGCTCTTGCGCCGCATCATGGCGCACGTGCTCGATCACGCCGACGAGCTGTGCGACCTCGTCGTGCGCGATGCCGGCAAGACACGTGAAAACGCGATGCTCGGCGAGATTTGGCCGGTGTGCGAGAAGATGCGCTGGACCATCGCGAATGGAGAAAAGCACCTGCTCCCCGAGCGCATGTCGTCCGGGCTCTTCGTTCACAAGCGGGCGACCGTGCTCTACCAGCCGCTCGGCGTCGTCGGTGTCATTTGTCCGTGGAATTATCCGCTTCAGAACGTCCTCGGCCCGACCATCCCCGCGCTCTTCGCCGGCAACGCCGTGGTCGTGAAGGTCAGCGAGCAAGTCGCTTGGTCTTCTGCGCGCATCCAACGCATCTTCGATGAAGCGCTCGAATCGCTCGGTTACTCCCGCGACTTGGTCCGCATCGTCAACGGCTTCGGCCCCACCGGCGCGGCGCTCGTCAAAAGCGGAGTCGACAAAATCGTTTTCACCGGTTCGGTCGAGAACGGCAAACGCATCATCGAGAGCAGCGCGGAGAACATCACCCCCGTGATCCTCGAGCTCGGCGGCAAGGACGCCTTCATCGTTTGTGAAGATGCGCACATCGAGCAAGCCGTCCACGCAGCGCTCTCGGGCGTCTATATCGCGGCAGGACAGAACTGCATGTCCGCCGAACGCGTGTTGATTCATGAGTCGGTCTATGAGCGCTTCCTCGCACGTGTGACCGAAGAGGTCGGCCAGTTTCGCGTGGGCTCTTCGCTCGACAAGGTCGTCGACATGGGCGCGATCGTGTCGCCCGCGCAGGTCGAGATCATCGAGCGCCTCGTGAGCGACGCCATCGCGCGTGGCGCGCGTCCCATCGTCGGCGGAAGCCGAGAAAAAGGCGACGGCCAATTCTTCGAGCCGACCATTCTCGTCGATGTCACGCCGGACATGGCGATCATGAAAGAGGAGCTCTTTGGCCCGATCATGTGTGTGATGCGCTATCGCAATGAAGATGAAGCGGTCGCCATCGCCAATGGGACGCGCTTTGGCCTTGGCTCGACCGTGATGAGCAAGAATCCCGAGCGTGCGCGCCGCATCGCCGAACGGTTGCGCGTGGGCTCGTGCACCATCAACGATTTCGGCTTCACGTACATGGCGCAGGACCTGCCGTTCGGCGGCGTCGATGCGTCGGGCTTTGGTCGACTCAATGGCCGCGAAGGCTTGCGCGCCTGCACGAACATGAAAGCGATCCTCGAAGATCGCATGCCGCTCCACATGCCCGCAAAGCTCTATCCGATCCAGAAGGGCGTCTACGAGCTTGCACGCGATGGGATCGGTGTCCTTTATCAACCCACGCTCCAAGGCAAAGCCCGCGCTGCCGTGAGCCTCGTCAAAGACCTCGTTCAAAAGAAGAAGTGATCGTCGTGGACTCGTTCGACTACATCGTCGTGGGTGGGGGCTCGGCCGGTTGTCTCGTGGCTGCCGAGCTCTCCGAAGACAACAACGTCTCGGTGCTCCTTCTGGAGCATGGTGATTCGGCAGAAGAGCATCCCGAGACGCTCATCGCGAGCGGCTACAAAGACGCGTTCGCGAATGACGCGCTCGTCTGGGAGCGTTTCAGCGTCAAGAGTGAGCGCTGGGGCACGCGTCGGCTCTTCATGGGCTCGGGTCATGGCTTGGGGGGTGGAAGCTCCATCAACGCGATGGTGTACACGCGCGGCGCCAAGCTCGATTACGACGAATGGCCTACGGGATGGAAATGGCACGACGTCGAGAAGAACTTCCAAGCGATCGAAGCGCGCTTGCGTCCCCATCGTCGTCCTGCCACCGAGTTCACCGAGACCTGCCTCGACGCCGCGGAAGAAGCTGGATTTCGCCGCAAGGAAGACCTCAACGATGGCGATCTGAGCGGCGTGCTCGGCTATGAGTGGATGAACTACGAGGGCGAATCGCGCCGTGGTTCATACGTCGCGTATCTCAAGCCCGCGCTCGGTCGAAAAAACCTCCACGTGCGGACGCGCGCGAACGTCGAGCGGCTCATCGTCACAGAGCGCGGTGTTCGCGGCGTGCGTTACGAACACGAAGGCGCTCACAAAGAAGCGCGTGCGACGCGAGAAGTCGTCATGTGTGCCGGCGCGCTCGAGACGCCACGCGTGCTCATGCTCTCGGGCATCGGTTCGTCGGAGGAGCTGCGTCGCGTGGGGCTTCCTGCGATTTACGACGTGCCCGGCATGGGTCGCAACCTGCACGACCATCCGAACGCATGCATGTTTTTCCGTGGCAAGCGCGATATCGACTGCGTGCATCCACAGCTCTACGGATTTCACCGCGCCAACGCTGCGAGCGATTTGCCCGAGGGCATGAGCGACACGTGTTACGTCTTCTACCCGGCGAAGAGCTCATTGCGCGAAGCGATGATGCGCATCCTTCCGGGCCTCGTCTTGCCCGAAGGCCTTTACGAGGCGCCCGGAGCGCGCTCGCTCGTGCGCGGCGCCGTCAAGAGCGCATTCGGCAGCGCCCTTCTTCGTTCGCAGATCGCGCAAATCTACGGAATCGTCGTCATCCTCGGCAAGCCCAAGAGCCGCGGTTCGGTCACGCTGCGGTCCTCCAATCCGCGCACGCCCTCGATCATCGATCCTGGATACTTCAACGATCCCGAAGACATGGAGACAATGGTCCGCGGCGTCGATCGCGCGCGAACGATCGCGAACGCGAGTGCTCTTGCGTCGTGGGGCAACACCGAGCTCTTCCCAGGCATCCTCGCACCCACCTCCGAAGGCAAGTCACGCGCTCGCCTCGAGTCGTGGATCCGCCAAAACGTGATGACGACCTATCATTACGCCGGCACCTGCGCGATGGGCGAAAGCGCGAGTTCGGTCACGGATTCACGTCTCCACGTGCGCGGTGTACCAGGCTTGCGAATCGCCGATGCCTCCGCGATTCCCGTCACGCCCGTCTCCGCGATGAACGCCCCTTCGATGCTCGTCGCCCACCGCGCAGCGGAGTATCTGCGACAAGAGCGAAGCGCGAGCGCCCCGCGACGCGACGCCACCGTCGAGGGCCGCGAAAACCCATGACGGCCAATTGAAAAATCAATCTTCGAAGACGAGGTGCACGAGCTCGGATCCCCACCCCACCGCCCGATCGCCACACCATGACCAACCGAGCGGATTGCGATTGATGGGACTTCGGAACGCGGGCATGGCGGTCCATGTGTTCGATTCGAGATTGAATCGGTAATCCTGATACACCCGCTCGGGCGGTTCCGAAGCGAACGCCGCATCGATGAACACATAGTCGCAGCCTGTCCAGAAGGTGACCGGAGGACGGCCGGGAACGGACGCGCCGTCCAAGTTCGAAGGTCCGGTAAAGACGGGCGACCAAGTCCATGCATCGAAGTCGAACAATGCGCCGTCGTTCGGCCACTCCAGTGAACTTCCCCTTCGACCCCCGTACACGAGCATCCCCCGTTCTTGAACGATGACCCTGCTGATCGTGCGGGTCGTGAGCGGAGCATCCGGCAAGCGCGTCCATCCGGTCTCGTCGTCGTATACGAAAGCCACGTTTGCAAGATTGGATTCTGTTGCAGTGCCCGTCGTGCCCCAGACGAAAAGGCGATTTCGCGCCCAACCGCCTTGGACTTCGGTCATCTCAGGACCAAGCGAGCCGAAGAGCCGCCATCGACCGGTGCCTGGATGATAAAAAGCGCCTTGTCGAACCCTCTGTCCGACATCGGACAGGTCCGCGTTCCTGCCGCCAAAAATGACGACCTCGGTCCCTGTCCAGCCAACCACAGCTTCGATACGATTCTGAGGTGCGCGAAGAGGGTCGAGCTCACGTGGAATCGGACGCCAGAAATCCGTCGTAGGATTGTAGAGTCCTCCATCTTCGAGTGGTGTGGATGAATAACCGCCACCAACCACTTGCATATTGAATCCACCCCACACGAAGAGCTCGGTTCCCGTCCACTGATAAAGTCCCAGTGTCCGTGCGGTGGGTGCGCCGATGGTACTCATGGGACGCCACGTGTCGGTATGTGGCTGATAACGCCGTCCTTCTTCAGGTCCCAAAGAGCAATTGCCGCAAACCGAGGGGTGCACTGCGGAGGCGCGTCCACCCCAATACAAGATCTCACGGCCCGTCCACGCAGCAACGTCAGTCCAAAGTCGTCTGCCATCACCGCCAGCAATCATGTTCCACGTAGGCGTTCCCGAGCTACAAACTCTCGGATCACACGCTGGTTCGTCGATACTTCCGTCACAATCGTTATCGATGCCGTCCTGACAAATCTCCGGACTCGGCACGCACCCACACCCCACATCGACTCTTCCGTCGCAATCGTTATCGATTCCATCGCAGATGTCAGCGCTTGGCTCGATCGCGTCCTCACACTCCCCCCACATCCCCATCGAACGACACGTCTGCACTCCGGTCATGCACGGTGCTCGCAGAAATTCACCCCCACACTCTCGTGATTCACCCGAAGTACAAGGGCAATCTTCGTCTCGAGCGCCATCACAATCGTGATCCATTCCATCGCAAAGTTCAGCGCTCGGAGGTGTTGCACCTTCACAAGGGGAATCTCCCCAATCTCCCCATTCGAGATTTTCCGCCGCTCGGCAGGTTTGCATGCCATCGCGGCACGTCCCGACAAGACGGTTCACGAGGGCTCCAGGAAAGCATGATTGAACCTCTCCTGGACTACACGGACATCGATCATCGATGAGACCGTTCCGATCGTCGTCGATTCCATTTCCACATGGATCCGCGCGCTCATGAGTCATCGCGGAATCCACGCCAGCATCGCCCTCCCCGACGAACGTGGGAGCCGCACACCCGAACAAGAAGAACACACAACTGATTGTGCTCGACCATCTGCAGTGCATGCAGGTCTCCGTTCGTTTCAGGAACACTCCGAGGCACCTTCAAGGATGACGCGTCTTCGATCGAGAAAGCGTCACCGCGATTGCGCACATTGGGGGCGCGCTTCTCTCCTCGCGCAGCAGCGGACACCAAGCGTCGTCGGAATTCCCCCTTCGTTCGATCGCGTTCCACGCGATCCTGGTTGGACACAGGCGGTGCAAGCGTGGCATGCCGCTACGGTTTTCTTCTTTGCCTCGCCCGAATCGAGCGATGAGGAATCGCGCCATGTGGACGTCTTCGTGGCGGCGATTAGAGTCCTTCTCGTGAAGCTGCTCATCGTTCTACTCAACTACCGCACTCCCGACATGACGCTCGAATCCCTCGCGGCCGCGCATCGCGCCCTTGCAGGCATTCCGAGCTCTCGCATCGACATCGTCGACAATCACTCCGGCGATGGAAGCTACGAACGCATCTGCGAAGGCGTTCGTGAAGGCGGCTATGATCCACACAGGGTCGGCGTCCTTCAAAGCCCGCGCAATGGGGGCTTTGGTGCAGGGAACAACTTCGCGATGCAGAGAGCGCTCGCGAGCGCCGATCCACCCGAGTTCATTTACATCCTGAACTCCGACGCCTTCCCGGCGCCCGATGCGATCGAAAAACTAATTGCCTTCCTCGAAGAACATCCGAAGGTTGGCATCGCCGGCAGTGCGATCTTCGGCACCGACAATGTCCCCCACACGACTGCATTTCGCTTTCCTAGCGTGTGGAGCGAGCTCGAAAGTGGCCTCGCCCTCGGCGTCGTTTCGAAGCTCCTCGCACACCAACGCGTCACCATCGCGCCGCGTCCGCTCACCACGTGTGAGGTCGATTGGCTCGCCGGCGCGAGCATGATGCTTCGTACCCAGATGTTGCATCAGATTGGCCTCTTCGATGAAGAGTTCTTTCTCTATTTCGAAGAGACGGATCTCTGTCGTCGCGCAAAGCTCGCTGGTTGGCCCACCTACTACGTCGTGGAGAGCCATGTGCAGCATGTCGGCGGCGCCTCCACGGGCATGAGGAAGTGGAAAAAAGTGCCGCAATACTGGTTCGATTCACGCGAGTACTATTTCCGTAAGAACCATGGCGAGGCGTACCTGCACGCGGCCAACGTCGTGTACGCCGCGACGTACGGACTTTTCAAAGTCCGCGCGAAGCTTCAACGCAAAGACGATCCCAATCCGCGTGGGTTTTTCCGCGATTTCCTCCGTAACAGCTTCAAGCTGCCAATCCCTCACGTCGAGCCCACCCACGAGAGCGAGAACACCGACGAGAAGCGCGCTGCTTGAAGGAAACACGTCGAGTCTGCTAGGACGGACCTTCCTATGGACAAGGTCCGCCCGACAGCACTCGACGCAGTCTCCGACATTCCGAACGGCGCCACGATTGCCGCCGGAGGATTCGGTCTTTGCGGCATCCCCGAGCTCTGCATCGCTGCGCTACGCGAGCGTGGTGTCTCAGGACTCACCATCGTCTCCAACAACTGCGGAGTCGATGGGTTTGGACTCGGTGTTCTTCTCGAGAATCGACAGATCAAGAAAATGATCTCGTCGTATGTCGGAGAGAACAAAGAGTTCGAGCGCCAATACCTGAGCGGCACGCTCGAGGTCGAGCTCACGCCCCAAGGCACGCTTGCCGAGAAGCTGCGCGCCGGAGGCGCGGGAATCCCCGCATTCTATACGCCTACAGGCTACGGGACCGTGGTCGCCGAGGGCAAAGAGACGCGCGAGTTCGATGGACGGCATTGCGTGATGGAGCGCAGCATCACGACCGACTATGCGATCGTCAAAGCCTGGAAGGCGGATCGCTACGGCAATCTCATCTATCGCCTCGCCGCGAAGAACTTCAATCCGCTCTGCGCGATGGCAGCGAAAGTCACCATCGCCGAGGTCGAAGAAATCGTGGAGGTCGGCGAGCTCGCGCCGCACGAAATCGATACTCCTGGCATCTACGTACATCGCGTGATCGTGGGCACACACGAAAAACGCATCGAACGTCGGACCACCACGCCGAAAGGGTGAATCACGATGCTGACTCGCGACCAACTCGCCATGCGTGCCGCCCAGGAACTCCGGGATGGCTATTACGTGAACCTTGGAATAGGCATTCCCACGCTTGTCGCCAACTACATCCCCCAAGGGATCGAAGTGATGCTGCAGAGCGAAAACGGCATCCTCGGTGTCGGCCCCTTCCCGTTCGAAGGCGAGGAAGACGCCGACCTCATCAACGCAGGGAAGCAAACCGTCACGATGATTCCGGGTGCGTCTCTCTTCAATAGCGCCGAGAGCTTCGCGATGATCCGCGGTCGCCACATCGATCTCGCGCTCCTCGGTGCGATGGAAGTGAGCGCCGAAGGGGATCTCGCGAACTGGATGATCCCCGGCAAGATGGTCAAAGGGATGGGCGGTGCGATGGACCTCGTGGCCGGTGCCAAGCGTGTCGTCATCGTGATGGAACACAACAATAAAGATGGCGCTCCCAAGATCCTCAAAGAATGCACACTTCCCTTGACGGGGAAGAGGGTCGTTCACCGCATCATCACCGATCTCGCGGTGATCGACGTGACCTCGGATGGCTTGCGCCTCATCGAGCTCGCGCCGGGGACGAGCGCTCGCGAAGTGCAGGAGAAGACCGAAGCCAGGCTCATCGCGGCGCCGGACCTCGAGCTGATGCAGCTCCCGGGCTGACACACCAACGGCATCTTGCCTGCCGTTGGACATGCCGCTACGCTCTGGAACCGCATGCCCATCGACGACGTCCCTGAATCTCTCGATGGCACCGAGCTCGCCAAGCGGCTCGGTGTCAGTGTTCGCACCTTGCGCGCATGGATGCAGGCGCGCGCCCTGCCGCGTCCGCCGGCGCGCGGTCATCTCACGCGCTTCGATCGCAAGCTGATCGTCATCGCGCATGCGGTGGCCGCGTTACGACGTGATGGTGTACCGCTCGCACATATCCCGCGTTTCCTTGCGAACAAAGGTGAGCGTGAGCTCCGCGAAATCGGTGGCTTGCGGCCTTCACGCACCTCTGGGTCGCCAGCGGCACTTCCATCACCACGAACGGCACGCGTGCTGCCGCCGGATACATCGTCGAGAGAGACGGAGACTGAGCACGGCACCCATCTCGGCACGAGTGTCGTGTCGTCGGATGAGCTCGCACGAAGTGGCAGACTCACATCGCGCGATGACGAACACGGCACGGGGGCTCCTGTGGGTGCTGCATGGCGCCGAATCGAGCTCTTGCCTGGACTCGAGATCCACGTGCGCGAAAACGCGTCCGCGTTCGTTCACGGCATCGTCGCGGCCATCATGTCCGGGCGCTTCGGACACTGACGTTGGTCTCTTCGGCGTCGACTTCCTCGACGGCTACATGTGCCTGCACGACGAGACCCATCGAGACATCGTCGAGAGCTACGTGGTGAGCGATCGCGGCTTCCCCTACGACTTCGACGCGCCTTGCGGCAAGCCGGGGCGGCCGCGCACGCTCGCCATGCGTTCGCCCGCACCGGTCCTGCTGCCGGGCCGCGCGATCCTGGTCAGAGCACCGAACAGGTTGAAAGCGATTGGCTTCTGAGAAATGACCTCGGCGCGCAGATTGGCGTTCACTGACGTCGCTTGGCGGCCGATCTCACGGTCTCCAGGACCGAGTGCATTTGGCCATCACCGGACCGCGACGCGCAGATTTCGCCATTCACTGACGTCCACGAAGCGCCGCTTGGCGGCCGATCATCACCCCGCTGCGCGCATATTCCGCGCGAAGCGCGCGGCCGGTATGGCTCGCTTCACACGCCGCCACATCCTCGGGTGTGCCGCTCACCACCACGCGGCCGCCACCCTCGCCTCCTTCGGGACCGAGATCGATGACCCAGTCTGCCTCCAAGATCACATCGGGATGATGCTCGATCACCACCACCGTGTCGCCGCGCTCCACGAACTTGCCGAGCACCTTGATGAGACGCGCGACGTCGTCGCGATGTAAGCCGGTCGTGGGCTCGTCGAGCACGTAGAGCGTGCGTCCTCCTGCGCTCGTGCCGAGCTCGGCGACGAGCTTGAGACGCTGCGCTTCTCCACCGCTCAATGTATTCGAGGCTTGACCGAGTTCGAGATATCCAAGCCCCAAGTCCGTCAACAACTCGAGCGGTTTGCTCACCTTCGGAATTGCCGAGAGCACCTGCGCCGCTTCTTCGATCTCCATCTTCAAGAGCTCGCCCGCGCTCTTGCCATGGATGCGCGCGTCGAGCGTCTCGTCGGTGAAGCGCATGCCGTGACACCCATCGCACGGCAAATACACATCGGGCAAGAACGCCATCTCCACCGTGAGCGAGCCATTGCCATCGCACGTGGGACATCGACCCGGATGCGAGACGTTGAATGAAAAGCGTGACGCTTCCCATCCGCGCGCCCGCGCCTCCGGTGTGCGCGCGAGCAAGCGACGAATCTCATCCCATACACCGACATAAGTCGCTGGCACCGAACGCGGGGTGCGGCCGATCGGGCTCTGATCGACCATGGTCGCGCGCTCCAAGTGCGCGGCTCCGCGGAGCTTGCCGAATGCAAGACCAGGCTCTTCGTTCACGAGGCCAAGCGCATCACGCACCGCCGGTAGAAGAACCCGACGCACCAACGTGCTCTTGCCCGAGCCGCTCACTCCCGTCACGACCGTGAGACGACCCATCGGGATCGAGATGTCGATGTCGCGAAGGTTATGCCCACGCGCGCCCTCGAGCTCGAGACGCGGCACCCCTTTGCATTCACGACGTGCACTGGGGATCGCCGCGGGACGTGCGAGCGATGCACCCGTCACAGACTCGCTCACCCCCTCGAGCACGGAAGGCGCGCCCTCCGCGATGATGCGACCGCCGCGCTTGCCGCCGCCTGGACCCACATCGATCACGTGATCGGCTGCGCGAATCACATCGGAATCATGCTCGACGACGAGCACGCTGTTGCCCTTGTCGACCAGCGCTCGGAGGGCAGCCACGAGCTTGTCGGTGTCACGTGGATGCAAGCCAATCGTCGGCTCATCGAGCACATAAAGAAGCCCCGTCAGCCCACTGCCGAGCTGCGCCGCCAAGCGCACACGCTGTGTCTCGCCTCCGCTCAATGTATTGGCCGGACGATCCAACCCTACATACCCGAGCCCCACTTTCTCTAAAAATTCGAGGCGAAGCGCGGCTTCCGAGAGGCACGGCGCGCCGATCTCGGCTTCTCGTCCGTGAAGCACGATCTCCGAGAGCTCGAGATGCGCATCCGAGACGGGCCTCGATAGCACGCTCGTGATCGGTCGCCCATCGACCGTCACCGCACGCGCGAGCTTCGAGAGGCGCGTGCCCTCACACGCTCCGCACGGCTCGTGGACCTCGCGCGCGTTCTTCCCGCGCCCCGTCACCTGCACATGATGACCGCGCCCTTCGCAGGACTCGCATTGCCCCTGCTTCGTATTGAACGAGAAGAAGCGCGGATCGAGCTCGGGATAGCCTTTGCCGCATTGAGGGCAGGCACGCTTGGTCGAGAGGAGAAGCAAGTCCTTCCCCGCGATCACCCGCACACTGCCATCGCCGAGCTGCGCGGACCAGAGCCCCCCCCCCAAGAGAAAAGAAGAAAAAAAAAGCAACCCAACCCCCCACACCAAACCCAAATATTTAAACGAGCC
>CAYZTA010000008.1:0-48515 GCA_964481145.1 uncultured Sandaracinus sp. | reverse complement strand
GGCTGGCACGCTTGGTCTTTTGTAGATCCATGCCCTCCCCCGCTACCCCCCCCACACTGCCTTCGCCGAGCGGCGGGGCGGCGACGACGGCCGCTTCGAGCTTCGCATCATCTCCGCGCACCCGTCCGACCACGACCTCCACTTCGTGTTCGACGAAGCGCGAGAGCGAGAGCCCCGGCTCGATCGTGCGCATCGCGCCATCGATGCGCGCTTCGACGAAACCTTTCTCTCGCATGCTCGAGAGCAACTCGCGATGATTTCCCTTCCGTCCCCGCACGATCGGCGCGAGCACGGCGATCTCTTTTCGTGCGCCAAAACGCTCGAGCAAATCATTCGCGATGAGCGCAGGCGATCGCGCCGAGATCGGGATCTTGCATTCAGTGCAATGCAGCTGCCCTGCCCTCGCCCAGAGCAGCCGCAGATAATGCGCGACCTCCGTCACGGTCGCGACCGTCGAGTTCGCGCCCCCGCGCGTGATGCGTTGCTCGACCGACACTGTCGGCGGCACGCCCGCCACGCGATCGACCGCGGGACGCGGCAGCTGCGGCAAATATTGCCGTGCATAAGGAGAGAGCGTCTCGAGATATCGACGTTGCCCTTCGGCGAACACCACGTCGAACGCGAGCGTGCTCTTGCCCGAACCGCTCGGCCCCGTGACGGCCACGAGCTTCTCCCGCGGGATGCGGACGCTCACCTCGCGAAGGTTGTGCTCAGACGCGCGCTCCACCTCGATATGGGTCGCGTCGATCGAGAGCTCGCCCTTGGAGAGCGGAGCACGGGCGCGCTCCTCTTGGTTCCGAGTGATCCCGAGCGCACGCGCAAGGTATGCCGCGGTCTTGGATCCATGCGCCTTCGCGACTTGCTCCGGTGTGCCGTGCGTCACGACGCGCCCGCCGTCGCTCCCCGCACCTGGACCCAAGTCCACCACGTAATCCGCGCGAGCTGCCACGCGCATGTCGTGCTCGACGACCACCACCGTGTCGCCGCGCGAAACGAGGCGCTCGAGCACCTTCATGAGCGGGAGCACATCTTCGGCGTGAAGACCTGCCGTGGGTTCATCCAAGATCATCAACGAGCCGGGAACGCTCTCCGCGAGCGCGAGCGCCAGCTTCAACCGCTGCGCTTCACCGCCGCTCAGCGTGTTCAGAGACTGACCAAAGCGCAGATATCCGAGGCCCACATCGACCATCGGCGAAAGCCGCGCGAGGAGCTTTGGATCGCCTTCGAAGCGCTCGATGGACTGCGCGATCGTCAGCTCGAGCACATCAGCGACGTTCATGCCGCGATGCTCCACATCGAGCACCGGCCCCACGAAGCGTCTTCCACCGCAGTCAGGGCACGAAAACGTCACGTCCGCGAGGAACTGCATCTCGACCGTCTCGGCGCCATCGCCATGGCACGTCTCGCAGCGTCCGCCCTCCACATTGAACGAGAAGAACCCCGCGGTGTAGCCGCGTTCTTTGGCGAGTGGCTCACGGACGAAGCGCGCGCGGATCAAATCCCACGCGCCGAGATACGTCGCTGCATTGCCGCGCGACGTGCGTCCCAGTGGGCTCTGATCCACCTGAATGATGCTCGAGACGAGGGTCGCCCCTTCGAGCGCATCGAATTCGAGAGGCGCGTCGGTGCTGCCCGCTCCGAGCGCGCGCTGCATCGCGGGCATGAGCGTCTCGAGGACGAGGCTGCTCTTGCCGGAACCGCTTGGACCAGTCACGCATGTCATCGCGCCGATCGGAATCCGCAAGTCGACGCCTTGCAGATTGTTTCCACGCGCACCTCGCAGCGTGATGAAGCTCGGCGCATCACGGCGCGCGCGATCGCCACCTTCCTCCTCACGCATCGCACGGCCCGTCGCCGTATCGACCGTGGCGAGCTTGGAGGGAGAACCATCGAACACGACCTTTCCCCCATGCACGCCCGCGCCCGGACCGAGCTCGATCACGCGATCGGCCACGCGGATCACATCGAGATCGTGCTCGACCACCAGCACGAGATTGTCGCTCTTGGCGAGCCGCTCGATGACCCGAACGAGCTTCTCGACATCGCTTGGATGAAGCCCGACCGTCGGCTCGTCGAGCACGAACATCGCGCCCGTAAGCGACGACGCGAGCGCGCTCGTCAACGCCACCCGCTGCGATTCACCGCCGCTCAGGGTGCGGGACGCGCGATCGAGTGTGAGATACCCGAGCCCCACGTCTTCGAGGGTGCGCAATCGATCTCGACACTCGCGCAATAGGAGCGCCGTCGCATGATCTGCCTCGAAGCGGGGCTCGAGGCGCTCGAGGAATGCGCTCGCCTGCGCCGCAGGGAGCCCCAGAAAATCCGACACCGCGAGACCATCGATCTTCCAGAGCCGCGCCTCGGGCTTGAGCCGCGCACCACCACACGCGGTGCAATCGTCGTAGCTCCGATAGCGCGACAGCAAGACGCGGACATGCATCTTGTACGCGCGCGACTCGAGCCACGTGAACCACGCGCGCAACCCGAACCACCCCCGCGGATACCCGAGCGCGTCTCCTTCGAGGAGCCACGTTCTCTGCTCTTCCGTGAGCTCGGAGAGCGGCACATCGAGCGGCACCTTCGCGGCGCGCGCATGCTTGACGAGCGCACGCCTCTCCCACCCCGTCGACTTCCCTCGCCACGGCGCGATCGCGCCGTTCGACAGCGTCAATCGCGGATCGGGGAGCACCTTGCCCCAATCGACGCCGATCACCCGACCAAAGCCGCGACACGTCTCACATGCGCCGACCGCGCTGTTGAACGAGAAGAGCCCGGGGCTCGCATCTCGATACGAGAGATCACAGCGCGCGCAATGGAGCGAGCGCGAATAGCGCATGGTCTCGCCGTGCTCGAGCGCGACCGACACGCGACCATGACCTCGCTCCATCGCGGCTTCGATCGACTCGACGAGCCGTCCGCGCTCTTCGTCGCGAAGCGCCGCGCGATCCGCCACCACCTCCATCACCGCGCTCGGCGCCTCGGGCGCCTCTGCGGCTCTCTTCTTCTTTGTTTTTTTGCTGGCCTTTTTCGCGGTCTTCTTGGGCTTCGCGACCATCTCCCCGAGCACCGCGCTCGGCGGCACGTCATCGAGATCGCGCATCTCGCCATTCACGAGCACGCGTCGATAGCCTGCGCCGTGGAGCGCCTCCCGCACCGCGAGGAAGCCCTCGGCATCGCGCACCTCGACGGGATACGTGATCGTCATTCGCGCGCCGCGATGCGCCGAGAGCAGCGCCTCGGCGATCGCCTCCGGCACATCGCGCGTCACGCGCTCGCCGCATTGTCGACAATGGAGCTCGGATGCGCGCGCCCAGAGGCTCTTCGCGTAATCGGCGATCTCGGTCATCGTGCCGACCGTCGATCGGCTCGTCCGCACGGGCGCCTGACGGTCGACCGCGATGCCGGCCGCGACCGGCTCGAGGAGATCCACCGGCGGTCGCTCGAGGCGCTCTAGAAACTGCCGCGCATACGCGCTGAAGCTCTCGACATAGCGACGCTGGCCCTCGGCATAAAGCGTCCCGAACGCGAGCGACGATTTGCCCGCACCGGACGGCCCCACGATCGCGATGAGGCCGCCGGCATCGAGGTCGAGATCGATGCTTTGCAAGTTATGGGTTCGAGCACCCCGGAGATGAATCGGACGCATGGGGCCTGTGGGTTACCTCGAATTGGGAGGTCGCGCCGGCGCGTAAATCGCTTGCTCCGTGGATTGCGTCAGTACAGCATACTGACGTGCAGAGAAAAATCGTCGCCACCGGCGGCTCGCTCGCGGTCACCCTTCCCTCTGAAGTCGTGCAGGAGCTCGGACTTCAGAAGGGTGACGAGGTCGACGTCACCATTCATCCGCTCACGAAGGTCGTGACCATTCGACCTGGCATGAAGCACTACGAGGGGGGTCAGGTCACTCCGCGCGTCAAGGCCGACATCGACCGACTGCTTCGTGAGAACGCCGTGGCTTACGCAAAGCTCGCCAAGTGATCGTCTATCTTGCGCTTCCGCAGCTGATCGAGTTGCACTCGCGACTGATTGAAGTCTTCGGGGGTGCCTCCGGATTGCGAGATCGCGGCGGATTGGAAGCCGCGATCGCTCGTCCATCGGCGACGTTTGGTGGCGAAGACCTCTATCCTGATCTTGCTTCCAAGGCCGCCGCTCTCATGCACTCACTCGCGGTGAACCATCCCTTCGTCGACGGCAATAAGCGTGTCGCTCTCGCCGGTGCCCAGCTCATGCTGCTCGCCCACGGCGCACGCGTGCATGCGACGCAGAAAGAACTCGAAGAGCTCACGCTGAGCACGGCGCGAGGTGAGCTCGAGTCGGAATCGCTCGCGATTTGGTTTCGGCAGCGACTCGTCGCGCTTGACGAATAAGCCTGCCGGCTCCTACTCCGCCACTCACCTGCACGTCATCGCGCCTGAGTCGAGAGTCTCGCTCGTAGCTCGGCGGCCAAACCTTGCAACACCTGAGAGCCGCTCTCCAATCGAGAACCGAGAGCTTGCCATCGGGCATCCGGCAGAACGCCTCGTCGATGCAACTCGTCAGCATAGCCCCACAGCCAAGAGGTTGGGTTCCAACCCACTTGGCCAAGGAGGAGAAGAAGGATGATCTCAGCGCGCTTGTTGCCGAACCAATCGCCTAGCTTCTCAACGTCGAACAGCGACGACAGTCGACTGAAAGCATCGGATGGAGAAGCACCGAGAAGCACAACGTATGCAGCATCGGCCAAGATGAGCCGTACTCCTCCGTTCTCAAGTTCCCCCAGCGGTTCGTGGGGGTACCCTTCGTTTCCACCGGGAAGGCCTTCGATCAGGACTGCATATGCGTTGTCGATAGAACCGTCCAAGAGCCCACGAGCCGCCGCCGCTTTCACGACGATATCGGGATGTGTGCGCCATAAGGAGAACAGCTCCGCCTCCATGTCTGAGTACGATCGCTGCACGAGGAGTCCCAAAAGACCTAGAGCGGCCCTGGTACGACGACCCATCGAGAATTGTTCGTCTTCTTCGGTCGTCGTTCCCACCCTCGAGCGCCCGAGATCATCTAGGATCGATCGCAAGTGCTCGCGGATCCGAACAGTCGCGCGTGTGCTCCGGTGCTCGTGAAGGGCACGAATCGCCGAGTCCGAAACGAGGGGACTGTCCACAGTGGCTTGAATCAGGACAGTGAGTGCCAACTCACTATGAACCTGAGACAGAGCTTCCGCGGCCGCTGCGCGGGCATCGGAGTCTTGGCCTGGCATGGTGAGAATGGCGAAAGCACGCTCAGCCACATTCTCGGGGTCAACTCGTGCGAGCGCCTGAATAGCCGCGGCAACGACCGAAGGAGACCCGTCTCGAGTGGCATCTCGAAGAAAAGGTACCGCCTCAGCCCTGTACCGATCCGCAAGTTCACGGACGCGCTGAGCATCCATGAGGTTTCCCCGAACGCGGATTTGTTCGATCGCTCGAGCCAGATCACCTTCTGTGTTCAGTGTGCTCATTTGGGTCCCAACGTATTCACCTATCCATGAGTTTATACACCCCGGAGCTAAATCGAACGCATCAGGCCTGTGATTTGCCGATTCCGGGAGCCTCGAGAGCACGCGAGCGGCGCAGAAATTCATTCCCCGGAGCCTCGAACACACCTCGTCGGCATTGATCTTCGCGTTCGGGAGCCTTCTGTAGACGCATTCGCCGCTAGAAAAGCATCCCGGAGCGTCGTCACCGCGTGCGCGGCGTTCATTTGGGCTCCCCACATCAATCGGGAGCCGCTCGTGGGGCCTCGATCGGCTCCTCGGGAGCTACCTGCGACGCAAAAGCGCTTGCGAAAGGCTCCCGGGGAGCCTTCACCGGCTCCCAAAACGCAACGCATGCCTCCTTGACGCGATCGCGAGAGCGCGCGACGTTCACGGCGCCTGTTGCGTGAGGGGGGCCGACGCAGCGGCCGCACGCCATCGATCATCGGGGCCCCTTGGAGAAGGAAGACCACGATGCCCGAGCGCCACCCGCACATCACCAAATCCAAGAAGAGGCCCCATCCGATGCCCGTCGATCGCCCGTCGGATCTCGCGCCGGCCGCGAAGGCCTTCGAGGCACTCGAGGCCGACTACGCGAAGCTCCCTGCAACGGCACTCATCTCGATCAACCTCGACATCCCACGCGCTGTCGCCACGATCCTCGGCGCCGAACCACGCGTCCGTTTGCTGTTGCCGGCGATGGAAGCCGAGATGAAGAACCCGCCCACCGCCATCGTCGACGGGCTCCGCCAGGCCGCTCTCGGCGCCTGGTACGCGCACCTGATCACTCTGCCCAGCAAGAGCGGTGAGACCACCAAAGAGCTGCTCGATCGAGCGACGTCATTGCGCGCGAAGCTCCTGAAAGCCGCGGATGCGTTGGCCGACGCAGAGCTCGTCGACGCGATGGCCGTCGCGCGCATCCGCGAAGGTTCGGGCAACCTCGACAAGGCGACCGATCTGGTCGCGCTCGCGGCGCTCTTCAGTCAGAGCTGGAGCGAGATCCACGACAAGACGGCGATCACCCTCGCTCAGATGAATGAGGCGGCTTCGATCGGCCCGAGCCTGCTGCTCGCCCTGTCCGAGCAACCGCTGCCGAAGTCTGGCGGCGCGACCGACATGCGGCAGCGCGCGTTCTCGCACCTCGTCAGCATGTATGATCGGATCCGTCGCGCAGTCAGCTTCGTGAGGTGGGACGAGGGTGATATGGACGCGTTCTCGCCCTCGCTCTATGCGAAGTCTCGCAAGCGCAAGCCGAGCGCGGCGAACGACGTGGACGAAGGCGACGAGAGCGACGGAGATTCGTCGGAGGCGAGCGAACTCTCGCAGGGATCGTTGAATCGCGAAGAGAGGTAATGGTATGGTGCTCGAACATCGTGCTTTGATGGAGCACGGCGGAGGTGTCTCACGTTGAGATATCGTGCGCTCACCAAGACGATGGTGTTCCTTCTCCTGTCCGCATGTGGTCGCATCGATTACATGAAGACTGGAGATGGGAACACGCCTGATGTGCCCGATGCGATGGCCGAGACTGCAGATGCCGCACTGAGCTGCGGCAACGGAATCGTCGATTCCGAGGAAGAGTGTGATGACGGCAATGAGCTCGACACGGATGGATGCCTGAGCACATGCGTGCGAGCGAGGTGTGGAGACGGCTTCGTGCGTGCGGAGGTCGAGACGTGCGACGATGGCAATACGAATGATAGCGATGGGTGCACGGTCGATTGCAATCGATGCGGAGATCTTTCTCCTCTCAGCTTTTACTGGCGTGAGCAGCGCACCTGCTACAGCTATCACGAAGGCCCGATCGTCTTTCGCAACGCATGTAACACCTGCGTCAGTCTCCATGGGCGCCTCGTCCAACATGGAACGGTGCAAGAGTACGAGGCGATACGAGCCGTGTTCCCGGGGGTGGAGAATTATTGGATCAATCTTTATTGGACGAGCGGCAGTCTGAGTCGCTTTAGATTGGATGTTCATCCCCTCACCGAACCTTTGCCGGTGACCCCATGGGCCGCTGGCGAGCCCCTCACCACCGAGGATGGTTATGCGGTGGTGATGGACTCGGAGGGCTCGATGTATTCCGTGCCCCAGTCCACGAATCACGGCTTTGTCTGCGAGAGATCCATTGCGCAGCAATCGGTCGTCGCAGCGAACGGACATGCTTACGTGAGTTACCAAGAGCGACTGAACTGGGATGCCGCTAGAGCCTCATGTGCAGCGCGGGGCGGCTATCTCGCGACCTTGGCCACGCCCGAAGAACAGGTGCTCGTCACACCCATCTTGAGCGCCACTGTCATCTCGACCTGGATTGGAGCCTCTGAGCGCGAGACGCCTGGTTCGCCTGTGTGGATCACGGGAGAGCCCTTTGAATATACAAGCTGGGAGACATCATCCCTCGCCATCCGTTACGAAGGAGGGTGCCTCTTCACGCATCACAGCGCCCTCTGGAACACCAGAGTATGCAGTGGACTGGCAGACGCCTTCCTATGTGAGTTCGAGTAATCACAATCCGTTTGAGCTCTTGGGCGGTCGTCCGTTACGAACAAGCTTCACGAAGACGCGATGACGTTCTGAAATCAACGAACGTTGGATCGTTGATCGTCACGAGACGCGCCACGAGCGCGAAACTCACTCCATCGCTCTGCGATCATCATCGCCAGCCCCGTCACGATCGCGAGCATGAGGAGCGCGATGCTGAATCGCCCCATCCATTGGATCTTGCATGGTCAGAACCTGACGGTATGATGAAGTATTCTCATGGCTCGTACGAAGAAGATCGCCATCACGGTAGACGGAGAGTTGCTCGCACATGCAGAGCGCTTGCGTCGCACCACCAACGAGTCGCGCAGCGCCGTGTTCAGTCGGGCGCTCCGCACGCTCCTTGACGAGGAGGCGCGCGCGGCGAAGGTCGCCGCCTACATCGAGGGGTACCGACGAATCCCGGAGACTGGCGTAGACTGGGTCGACGAGCTCTCTCTCGCGAGCCTCGCCGAGGTCCCTTGGGAAGAATCGAGCGCGCAACGAAGGCAGAGAAAGGCCTCGTGAAACGCGGTGAGCTATGGTGGGCGCAGGTCGACAAACGGCGTCCCGTCGTACTTGTTTCTCGCAAAGAGGCTTACGAAGTCCGTGCACTGGTGATCGTCGCACCTGTCTCCACGACGCTCCGTGGCTTCGCAATCGAGGTTCGGCTGGGCCGCGCCGAAGGCCTCTCTCGCCCTTGCGTCGTCAATTGCGATTGGTTGGTCACGCTGCACAAGGACCGGCTCGCTGAAAAGATCGGCTCTCTCTCGTCGGCAAAGCTGCGCCAGCTCGACGACGCGCTTCGTTTCGCTCTCGGCCTCGACGAGTGAGCTCTTGATGCCGATATCAGCGCCAGGGTTTCACGCGGCTGCGCGCCACGGGCGCGAAATTCACTCCACCGGTTCGGACGCTTCAGCAAGTCCGACCGGAGGGTCGAGCTCGTTCGCCAGCTTCGCAACGACTGCTCCGAGCTCAAGGACTCTCTGCTGACGAAGTCGCGCCGCTCTTCACTCGATCGCGACCACCCGCGCTTCCTCGATCCACCCCTCACGGCTCCCGATCCGCACACGCACCCAATCCTGATCCCGCCCCATGATCCACGCACGCTCGCCTTCGCGCGCCACACCACGCTCCCCGGCGCCCGCGCGCGGTCCTTCACGAAGTACGCTCCGATCCGCCACGATCACAGCAGGCACCCCCTCATCGAACGCGCCCGAGCGCACGGCGAGCCCGATCCCCGAGAGCGTGAGCGCAATGCCCAAAAGCGGCGCCGCGATGCCGAGCACGAGACGCGAGGTCTCTCTCCTCACGAAAAGAAATCCAGCAAGCACCGCGAAAAATAGCGCATCGAAGAAGAGCACGGCCCACGCGAGCACATCTTCGGAGACACCACCGAACAAGGCTTCTCCGAGGCCTGGCCCCGATGCGACCGTGGCCTCTCCTTCTCGCTCCGCGCGCCGCTCTGCCGCCGCCTCACGACTCGATTCGAGCGCGCGCCTCACTCCGGCATCCCCAGGACGCATGCGAAGAGCACGCTCGAACGAAGCGATGGCCGCACCATGCATGCCTCGCCGCTCATACGCGATCCCGAGGTTATAAAACACGTCCGCGTCGCGCACGCCGAGCTCGACCAAGCTCTCATAGCGCTCGATGGCTTCGACATACTCACCATGAAAATACGCTTCGTTCCCGGCACGAAAGACATCCTCGAGCGTGTCCGCGCGAGCCCATCCCGTCGCGGATGACAAGCTCGCCATCACCAAGAGCGCACTCCACACGAAACGGGCGCTCATGCGTCCTCCAATGGACGGGCTACGAACCGATCGAGCTCACCGATCAACTCATGGGCGCGCATGAGCGCCGCTTGCATCTCCGCCGGCTCGGCGCCGCTCGCGCTGAAGCGCACCATCTCGTGCCCTTCGAGCTCCTCGGTGATTCGCTTCGCCAGCGCTTCATCCATCCCGCGGGTCACGAGCCGTCGCGAGAGCTCTCGATGCGTCAAGCTTCCAACCGCCTCCCCGAGACGCCCTTCGATCACTGATTTCATCGCAAGCGACACCGCAGCGTAAAACTCGCGCGCATCTCCCTTGGCCAGCAGTGCCTCGGCACCCGCCAAACGACGCCTCGCCTCTTGAACGATCTTTCGAGGCGTATGCTGCCCGGCACGTGCCGCCGCCCGACGTCGCACCCACACCAAGCCTACGAATCCGAGCCACCCGACCGGAAACACCGCGAGGAGCCACGGATAAAACGCTTGCTTCGCAAGCCCCTCGGAGCCTCGTGAAAGTGCGCTCTCGGTGCGAACGGGGCCAAGTCGACTCTCGGTGTCGGGATTCACCCTCGATGGCGAGACGTCCTCTGCCGCGCTCGATCGACCCGCCTGAACGGGATTGCCCGCAGCCGTCAGCGTCACGGCAGGCGATTCGACCACGAGATAACGCCCACTCTCGGGATCGAACGTCGGAACTCGAAAGGGAGGAATCGTGTGAGTCCCTTCGCGCTCCGGTACGATCAACCACTCGAACACCCGAGTGCCCGAGACCACATCGTTCGGAGCTGCGAGCTGATCGTTCGTCTGCGGCGCAAGGACACGGACCCCCTCGATCACAGGGTCCTCGACGCGCACGCCTTGAACGTGTCCCGTTCCGCTCGCTCGCAACGTGAGCGTGACGGCATCGCCCGTCGGAACTTGATTGCGATCCACCGAAGCTTCGAGCGTCAGTTGACCCACATGGACCTCTCCCGTCGGTCTCCCCTCCGAAGGCAAGGGCCGCACATGAATCGTCTGCGCCACTCCGGTTCGCTCGAGATCGGGCGAGTTCCCAGCGAACACATCGAATACGCTGCCCACGGGCACCGTCACGGACGGCGCGCCGATGGTCAGGTCTCCCGCACGGAGCGGAAATGCCGCGAACCGACGCAACATATAGACTCGGAATGGAACGCCATCGACGACCTGGCCCGTGGCTTCGAGGGTGCGCGCCGGCGGCAACAAATCATGAACCCAAAACCCGTCCGTGCTCGGCTCACGTGTGATCACCGGAGATGCACGAAGGGCCGAACGAACGTACAAATAAACGGTGACGCGAACTTGTTGCCCGAGCCATGGGTTTGGGCGATCGACGACCGTGCGGATGAAGGCCTGGGGGTCGAACGCGGCTCCATCGAGCTGTCCATTCGGCGGAGCTGCAGAGGACGCCACATCATTCGGTGGCGCCGGCAAATTTTGTGATGATGGTGGCGACGTCCCAGGCGCTCCCTGCCCCCCCACCACGATCGTAAGCGGCTGGCTCGTGTAATCGTGACCTGCGATGTGGGCCCGTGCAGCGGACAATTCGAAACGACCAGGCTGGCGTGCCCGCAACAAGAACGCATACACCACAGTCGACTGAACGACCTGAGTTTGCGTACCGAACCCGAATCGAAACTCCATCGGACGCGAGATTTGGCGGCTCACGATGTCAAAGTTCGCAAAATCGGGAAGCACGGGCTCGGGCGCTTCGACCCCCGTCACATCGAGACGCACCTGAACACGAAACGTCTCCCCCACGGCGACCTGATTTCGATCGGCGCTCATCACAATCGTCGCCGATTGCGCATGACACGGCATCGCCATCAGTAGAAATGCGCATCCCAGCGCGACTGAGACCCCCCATCGCGCGATGGCATTTCGAACCTGAGCGATGTTCATCATCATTTCTTTACCAGTCTCGAATCACGCGTCGTGCTTGACGTTGGCCGCGCGACCGAGCGAGCGCACGCTCGAGATTCTCCTCGCCGTCCTCGAGCGCGTCGAGGACCCGCGACATGTCCGCGGGCACCGATCGATCCGTCGTGCCTTCGGAGTTCGGCTCTTGTGCCGAATCTTGTGCATCTTGCTGCGACTCTTCTTGTTGCTGCGCATTCTGCTCCGACGACGGATCGCTCGACTCACCCTCTGAGTCCTGCTCTTGCGAAGAGTCGTTGGGCTCCGCGTTCTCTTCCGAGCTCTGCTCGTTGCGCTCTTGGCCTTCTCGTTCTTGTTCGTTCTGTTCGCCGTCTTGCTGCGACTCTTGCTCTTGATTTCGTTCTTGCTGCTCTTGTTGCTCTTGCTCTTGCTCTTGTTGTTCCTGCTGCTCTTGCTGTTCTCGAATGCGCCGGAGCGAAAGCTCTAGATTCCATGCGGCGTCGCGGTTGCCTGGTGTTTGCCGCAGCGAATTACGAAATGCATCCGCCGCTTCGCGAAAAAGCCGCTGTGCCTCTTCGTGATTCTCCGCCGCAGCGGCATCTCCCTGCTGATAGAACGCGATCCCGAGATCATAATGAGCCGCAGCGCGCACCTCTGCGCTCGCCGGTGGCTCAGTCGCCCGCAGAAGCTCCTCCCGCGCTTCATCGAAACGAGCTGCGTGCAAGAGCGCAAGTCCTCGATCCAAATGCACGGCTGGCTCACTCGGCAATGCCCTCACCGCGCGATCGTAGGCGGTCACCGCGCCTGCCGCATCTCCCGCCAAGAGGCGTTCGTTGCCTTCTCGAACGTCAGGGTTCTCGCTCCGGAAGAGCTCCCACGCCGAGGCTTGGGAGGGCACGATCCACAATAGCCCAAGAGACAACCCGAAAGAGAGCCACCTCATCCTCGACACGAGCGTCATTGTCCATGACCTCCCGACTGACGCTTGCGGCGCCATCCTCCAATCCACGCATCGGGCAAAAGCCCCTCGAGCACAATCAATAGAAACGCTGGAAAGAGTAGCAGCGCATATCGATCTTCTTGCACCGTAATACGTCGCGCGCGCTGTTCGTCCTGGTGCATCCTTCGAATTTCGCCGCGAATTTCCTCGATTCCGACGCCACCACGACCCGCCGCAAAGAAGCGGCCCCCATCGGTCGCTTCCGCGATGGCGCGCAGTTGCTGCTCGTTCTCTTCAGTCAGCGCCGTCTGCACGAGCCCACCCTGCTCATCGCGCAAGTAGCCTGTCCATGTTCCGTCGGGTGCATACGTCGGAATCGGCTCTCCCGTTCGGGAGCCGATTCCGATCGTGTACACCCGAATCCCTCGCTCACCGAGCTCACGCGCGACCGCGATCGGGTCGCCCTCGTGATCTTCACCATCCGTCAGCAAGATGACGACCCGCGAACGCGCGGTCTCCGTTGTGTCAGCCGGCTGTCCGCGTCGCTGCGTCGCGCGATCGAGCAAACGCCCTGCAGCCGTCAACGCGCGGCCGATCGCAGTGCCGCCCACGGGCATGTCGTACGGCCCAAGATCACGAAAAAAGAGCTCGAGCGCGGCGTAATCCGTGGTCATCGGAAACTCCATCGTTTCCCCGGCGAAGGCCACGACGCCCACGCGATCTCCATCGAGTTCTTGAATGAAGCGCACGATCTCCGCCTTGGCGCGATCGATGCGGCTCGGTCGCACGTCGCGCGCCAACATGCTCTTACTGAAATCGAGCGCGATGACGACATCCACGCCGCGCTTGCGCAGCACGCGCGTTCGACTCCCCCATTGCGGACCTGCGAGTGCGATGACCGCAAGCACGAGGCCCAGCACGAAAAGGACTGCTCGCGCAGCGCGCCACGGCCCCGAGCGACCGACGATGAGCATCGCCGTTGTCTCCGGATGACCAAAGCGCATCACCGCGCGCTGACGTCGCCACCACGCGAACACCGGAAGGCTCGCCAGAACGGGAACGAGCGCGAGCAACCAGAGCAGCTCCGAATGACGAAAGCTCATGGCCACCTCCGCAACCACACCGTGCCGATCAAGAGCTCCAAGACGAGCAACACGAGCGCAGGGATCACGAACACCGGAAAGAGCTCACCATACATGCGCCCTGCGTCTTCGATCTCGCTGCGCTCCAGATGATCGAGGATCGAGTGAAAGCTCTGCTGCAAATCGCGGCGGTCCGAGGCGACGAACGACTCTCCTCCCGTCCGTTCGGCCAAGCTCCGCATCAGCTCCGGATTGATCGGGAAGTTCCCGCGATCCCGAATGGGTCTTCCAAACATGTCCGTGCCCGTCTGCACCTCGGCTCGATCGTCTTGGCCCATCAAAATGGTGTAGACACGAACGCCCATCGTCTCGGCGAAGCTGGCGGCTTGCTCGGGTGACACGTTGCCGCTGTTCGAATCGCCATCCGTCAAAAGAATCACCACTCGACTCTCGGCCTCCGAACGGCGCAGGCGATTGAGCGCCGTTCCAAGCGCATTGCCGATCGCCGTGCCACGCCCGTCCACCATATTGAGCTGCAGCTCTGCAATCATCCCGCGCAGCGCTTCTTTGTCGGTCGTGAGCGGCAAAAGCGTATATGCGTCGCGCCCGAAGATGACGGCGCCGATGCGATCATTCGGGCGCCTTACGAGGAAGTCGTCCACGACGTCCTTCATCGCCGCGAAGCGGCTCGGTTCGATGTCGCGGGCCTCCATCGAGAGCGAGACATCGAGCGTGAGCACGATGTCGATCCCGAGCGCGTCGCTCGATTCGCGCGCGTGAATCGATTGCGGCCCCATGAGCGCGAGCGCCAAAAGCAACACCGCAACGAATCGCAAAGGAGCCATCGCCGGCGCGATCCACGCTCGAATTCCGGGCCGCGACACTTTCGCGAGATCATGCGTCCGCGAGAGCAGAATCCGCGGTGCGTGACGTGTATGAAGCCACCCGCGCGCGAGCCACACCAGGGGCGCCGCAAGCAAAAGCAAGCCCGCCCACGGGCGCTCGAAACGCACCGAGCCCGCTTCGAGCGGCACCTCGTAGATCGACTCCACGGCCCACGCGCACACGTACGCGATGGGCACGAAGAAGACCATCATCCAACCGAGCGAAAGAAAGAGGGAGGTCGCGCGCTTCACGCCCTGTCCTCCTTCGCCGAGGCAGCCGCTCCATACGTCGTTTTTCGAGGCTCACGATCCTGCTGGGCCGCCTCGAGCGCCGACTCATGGAGATGCTCGATGATCACACGAAGTGGCGCACCCGAAGCCGTCTTCCTTTCGGAGAGCGACCGGTTCAATTGGGCGTGCACGTCGCGAAGCGCGCGACGTGAATCTTCATCGTCTGGCAGGGAGACTCCGAGCGTCACCACGATCGTGCCGTTGAAATCGCGGTCGGCGGCGCGCGCTTCCGCAACACCGAACACAGTCGCGCTCACGACGGCGTCGATCGCATCTGCCGACGAAAGCGCGAGCGGCAACGTGATGGGAGCGCCCGCCACTTGCGGTTCGACCTTTTCTTTCACGCTCGAAGGAGCCCGAACCCCCGGATCCGGGTTCGGCCGTCCTGGCATCGTCCCGCGAACGATGCCGATGGCACCTTCGATCATACGTTCGCACTGCTCTTCGTTTGGAAGCGCCTTCGCGAACTTCACGAGATCACACTCCCCCAGGAGCACGGTGATCTCGTTCTGCATTCCCGCTCCGAGCCCCACGTTTCGAAGGCGAGCGAGCACTTCGTCCGTGGTGCTCTCGAGGCCGTTGAAGTCGTATCGCGCGCCGAAATATTCGCGCAGCGCATCGCTCACGGCATCGACGAGTTCCACGTGCTTGCCATCTTCGAGCAAGCGTCCACGACGCTGCTTGAGCGACGTGAGCTTGGCGAGTGCGGTCTCCCATGCGGGCTTGGGCGGGGGAGGAGGCGCTGCCTTCTTCGGTCGTCGATTCCACCAGCGTGCGACGAGCCACGTGAGGAGCGCCGTCAGCAGAATCCCGCCAATCGTCGCCAAAATCCACGCAAGAGTATAATCATCCTGCATCACTGGCAGCGGCGCCGTGGGTGGACGCAACTCGGCGTCTGGCTCGTTCGCCAAAAGCGATCCGATCGAGATCGTCTGGGGCTCTGTAGACACAGAGCCCACGCTGCCGTCCGCCGTCACCACCCGCAGTCGCAATGCGGGCAACTCGAGTTGACCGGGCTCGAGCGCGAGCAGCGTCACTTCGAATACATATTCGCGACGCCCCCCTTCGACGGGGCGATCGTGGTGTTCCTGGTGATGAAGCTCGAACGGCGCAAAGCTCTGCCGCGGAATGGCGACATCATCGCCTTCGGGCAACCGTACCGTGATCGTCACACGGATGGGATCGCCTACCATCAACCCTTCGCGAGGTTCGACGCGCAATCCGACTTCAGGACGATGTTCCAAAGGAAGCGGTGCGGATTCGGGTTCGATCGCGGTCTGCTCGTCCACCGCCGTCCCCGCATCGTTTGCAAAGGCCGGTGCACAAAAAACGAGGCATCCGACGAAGCTTGCGAATAGCGCCCTCATCCGTAGCCCTTCATGCGCTTGCTGCGCCGCCGAAAGAGCTCACTCAGCGCGCGGGCATAATCGCGATCGGTGCGTACGGTCACGTGATCGATGCCGAGACGCCCGAAGAGCTGCTCGCGTTGAGCACGCTCTTTCGCGAGCCGAGACGCATACGCATTGCGAACACCGATGTCGCTCGTGTCCACCTCGATCAGCTCACCGCTCTCGAGATCTTCGATCAGCGCAAACCCAACATCTGGCAACTCTTCTTCACGCGGATCGATCACTTGCACCGGAATCAAATCATGGCGCGCCGAAGCGATCCGCAGACTTCGCTCCCAGTCGTTCGCGATCAGATCACTCACCAAAAACGCAACGGAACGACGGCGCTGCACTCCACCGAGCAGATCGAGCGCGCAGCGGAGATCCGTGCCTCGTCCCTCGGGACGCGCCGTCAAGATCTCGGTCACCACCCGCATCACGTGCCCCTTGCCTTTCTTCGGCGGCACATATCGCTCCACGCGATCTGTAAACAGAATCAGCCCCACGCGATCGTTATTCTTGATCGCACTGAACGCGAGGAGCGCAGCGACCTCGGCCACCGTTTCGACCTTGGGTCGCGCCACGCTGCCGAACCGCTCACTCGCGGAGAGATCCACGAGGAGCATGACCGTCATCTCGCGCTCCTCTGTGAAAACCTTCACATACACATCGCTCATCCGAGCGCTGACGTTCCAGTCGATGAAACGCACATCGTCGCCAGGCTGGTATTGGCGCACTTCGCTGAACGCCATTCCTCGCCCCTTGAACACCGAATGATAACCGCCCGCCAACTGCTCGTTGGCGAGCTTCGCGGTGCGGATCTCGATCGTCCGAAGCTTCTTGATGAGCTCGCGCGGGATCATAGGAGCGCTCTATGGAACCTCGACCGTATCGAAGATCCGCCGAACGACCTGTTCGCTCGTGAGTTCTTCGGCTTCGGCCTCGTACGTCAAGATGATGCGGTGACGCAGCACATCGGGGCCCACGGCCTTCACGTCTTCCGGCGTCACATATCCGCGATGGCGAATGAAGGCATGCGCGCGCGCCGCGAGGTTCAAAGCGATCGATGCGCGTGGCGATGCTCCATGAGCCACCATGCCCGCCAAATCTTTGAGTCCGGCCTTTTTGGGATCGCGGGTCGCGATCACGACATCGACGATGTAGTCGTTGATCTTCTCATCCACGATGATGTGCCCGATGGTCTCTCTCGCCTTGAGCACCTGCTCCGGTGTACAGATGCGCTGGACCGAGAGCGGATCCGCGGGGCTCTCCTCGCCCTCTTGTGGGCGGCGCTTGCGAGGCCCCAAAAGAGCGGCCTGCGCCATGCGCGACATGATTTTTTTCTCTTCGTCGCGGCTCGGGTGTCCCACCTTCACGTGCAACATGAAGCGATCGATCTGCGCTTCGGGCAGTGGATAGGTCCCCTCCTGTTCGACCGGATTCTGCGTCGCCATGACCATGAAGGGCTGCTCCAGCTCGTGCGTGGTATCGCCGATCGTGATCTGCTGCTCTTGCATCGCTTCGAGCAGCGCACTTTGCACCTTCGCAGGCGCGCGGTTGATCTCGTCCGCCAGCACCAAATTCGCGAAGATTGGCCCTTTTTTAGCTGTAAACTCACCCTTTTGCTGGTTGTAGATCACGGTGCCCACGACATCGGCCGGGAGCATGTCGGGGGTGAACTGGATCCGCGAAAACTTTGCGGAAATCGTGTCGCACACGGTCTTGACCGTCAACGTTTTGGCGAGCCCCGGTACTCCCTCCAGGAGCACGTGCCCACCTGTCAAAAGGCCAATCAAAATGCGCTCGATCATCGCCTCTTGACCCACGATGACCTTTTTGACCTCGTGCAAAATGGGATCGACGAAAGCGCTCTCGCGCTGGACCATCTCGTTGATCGCTCGGACGTCGGTGTACATGGAGCCTCGCGGTTAGCACGCAGTTCGCGGCTCCTGCAACACGCAATCGAGCGGAATCTTCCCACGCCCGAGGATTTTCTCGAACCTGCAGCGGCTTGCTCGAAGCCATATCCTCGCGCGACACTGCGTCCGCTGATATGGACGACGGAATGCGTGAAAAGCCAAAGACCTCGCTCACCACTCAATTCGAGCGGAACCCGGGGGCTCCGTTCCACCGAGGTTGGATCGATGAAATCGAGATCAATCGCACCGCGATCGAACGTCGATGTGAGAGCCTCGCCGGCAGGCGCACCGTCAAAAAAGAATGGCAGGTCGCTTGGCTTCTCAAAGCCATCACGCTCATCGATCTGACGACGCTCTCTGGCGACGACACTCCAGGCAACGTCAAACGCCTTTGTGCGAAAGCCAAGGCGCCCGTCCGCGCCGATATCCTCGCAGGCTATGGGGTCTCGGAGCTTCCCATTCGGACCGGGGCCGTCTGCGTGTATCACAGCCTGGTCGAGACAGCGGTCGCCGCGCTCGAAGGCTCGGGCATTCCCGTGGCCGCCGTCAGCACAGGCTTTCCTGCGGGGCTCACTCCGCTCGAGACGCGCCTCGCCGAAATTCAGCGAAGCGTGGAGGACGGCGCCCGTGAAATCGATGTCGTGATTCACCGTGCTGACGTCCTGACGGGCGACTGGCAATCTCTCTACGAGGAAGTTCGTGCGATGCGCGTCGCCTGTGGCGAAGCGCATATGAAGGTCATTCTCGCGACAGGTGAGCTCGGCACACTGCGCAATGTCGCCCGCGCGTCGATGGTCGCGATGATGGCAGGCGCCGATTTCATCAAGACCTCGACCGGCAAGGAACCCATCAATGCGACACTTCCCGTGTCTCTCGTCATGATGCGCGCCATTCGTGAATATCGCGAGCGCACAGGACACGTCGTCGGCTATAAGCCCGCTGGCGGAATCCGCACTGCCAAACAATCACTCGAGTACATGATGTTGATGAAAGAAGAGCTCGGACGGGATTATCTCGAGCCCGAACTCTTCCGAATCGGCGCGAGTGCCCTTCTCACCGACATCGAACGTCAACTCGAATTCCATCTCACCGGCCGCTATTCCTCCGCATACCGCCATCCCATGGCCTAAGGCCTAATTCTCCGATTCGAGACCGAAACAAATGGATAGCAATCTGATCAAGAGAGTCTTCGAAACCATGGAATATGGCCCTGCTCCCGAAGCAGATGCTCCTGCATACGAATGGCTCGAACGACACGAGCACCGTTTTGGGCTCTATATCGACGGTCGATTTCGCGATCCACATAGTCACGAGTGGTTTCCCGCCACCGCGCCTGGGCGAAAGCACGCTGAACTCGGACACATCGCACGGGCGGATGACACCGATATCAACGATGCTGTCCGTGCGGCCTCCCAGGCACAAACACAGTGGCAAAAGCTCGGCGCACACGCTCGCGCTCGATATCTTTATGCGATTGCACGCCACATCCAAAAGCACGCTCGACTTTTTTCAGTGCTCGAATCTCTCGACAATGGCAAACCCATCCGTGAATCGCGCGACATCGATATTCCCCTCGTCGCGCGACATTTCTATCACCACGCAGGATGGGCGCAGCTCATGGAAAAGGAGCTCTCGGATTACGTCCCCATCGGCGTCGTGGGACAAATCATCCCGTGGAATTTCCCGTTGCTCATGTTGGCGTGGAAAATCGCTCCCGCACTCGCCATGGGCAACACATTGGTCCTCAAACCCGCAGAGTTCACCTCACTCACAGCGCTCCTATTCGCCGAAGTCTGTCACGAAGTCGGGCTCCCTCCAGGAGTCATCAACCTCGTGACGGGTGATGGACGCACGGGAGCGGCTCTCGTTCGACATCCCGACATCGGCAAAATCGCCTTCACCGGCTCGACCGAGGTGGGACGCAACATCCGAGAAGCAACCGCCGGGACGGGCAAAAAGCTCTCACTCGAACTGGGCGGCAAATCTCCTTTCATCATCTTCGATGACGCCGATCTCGACAGTGCCGTCGAAGGAGTGGTCGATGCCATCTGGTTCAATCAAGGAGAAGTCTGCTGCGCAGGATCACGCATCCTTGTACAGGAAAACATCGCCCCCCGGCTGCTCACTCGATTGCGTGCGCGGATGGAAACCCTTCGAGTCGGCGATTCGCTCGACAAATGCATCGACATAGGCGCCATCATTTCAAAAGAGCAACTCGCGCGGATCGAGTCACTCGTGGAACAAGGCGTCCGCGACGGAGCCACTTTGTGGCAACCGAGTTGGAGTTGTCCGTCCCACGGCACATTTTATCCACCCACGATATTGAGTGACGTCGAATCCGCTTCCAACGCAGCGCAAGAAGAGATCTTCGGCCCTGTCGTCGTCCTCATGACGTTTCGCACGCCCGAAGAAGCCATTCAACTCGCCAACAACACGAGATATGGACTCGCTGCAAGCGTTTGGTCCAACAGCATTCATCTCGCACTCGAAATCGCGCCCAAAATCAAAGCTGGCACGATTTGGATCAACTGCACGAATCTATTCGATGCGGCGAGCGGCTTCGGCGGCTATCGAGAAAGCGGCTTTGGTCGCGAAGGCGGCCGCGAAGGTCTCTTCGAATACGTCAAACCGCGCTGGCATCTCGACAAGCCAAACAAGTCACGAACGAAGTCACTCCCCAAAGCCGAGCGCAAAAGCATCCCCGCGACGGGACTCTCTCTCAAATCCAATGGAGGGTCCCATGGCACGCCGGATCTCGACCGCACACCCAAACTCTACATCGGTGGCAAACAAACGCGTCCCGACCAAGGTTATGTGTTGCCCGTCGTGGACCCCAAAAACCATCTCCTTGGCCATGTCGGCCACGGCAACCGCAAAGACTTGCGCAATGCGGTCGAAGCCGCATGTGCTGCATCCGCGTGGGCGGGACAGACGGCGCATCTTCGCGCGCAAGTTCTGTATTACATCGCTGAGAACCTCGCGGTTCGCGAGCGAGAGTTCGTGGCTCGACTCGCAGAAACGACATCCGACGCCAAACGTGCGGGGATCGAAGTCAAACTCGCGATCGAGCGCTTGTTCACTTACGCCGCATGGGCCGACAAATACGACGGCCTCGTCCATGCCACTCCTTATCGCAATGTGACCATCGCGATGAATGAGCCCCTCGGCATCATCGGAATCGTCTGCGGAAACGACGCGCCTCTTTTGGGGTTCGTCAGCGCCATGGCGCCGTGCATCGCGATGGGAAATCGCATTGTCATCGTTCCGAGCGAACGCTCACCCATGGTCGCAACCGACTTTTATCAAGTGCTCGACACGAGCGATGTTCCGGCGGGCGTCGTGAACATCGTCACCGGCCTCCATTCTGAGCTCGCGCCGGTGCTCGCTGCACACGACAACGTGGGCGGAATTTGGTATTTCGGAACAGATCCTGAGCTCACGTATGCAATCGAAAAGGCGAGTGCGGGCAACATGAAGCGCACATTCATGCTTCATGATCGAGCACTCGATTTCTTCGATGCACGCCAGGCCGAAGGCCGTGATTGGTTGAGGGAAGCTACCCAAGTAAAAAACATCTGGGTCCCCTACGGCGAATGAGCGTTCGGGGTTCGTGCGCGATCAGTCCGGCGCTTCGATTTACACGATGAGTGTTTTCGATACGTACTTTCAATCCAGCGAAGCCGTCCGTTTTTTTCGATTCCAAGGGGCTCGTTGTAGAAAATCGTAAGGGAAAACGCTCACGCGACAATCATTCCAACCTCACTCGGCATATTGTCCTAGTGTACACACACTCCTGCTCTCGCTTTTGAGACTGCAACGCTGTTGCCACGAGACTCGCGAATGGGTTAGCAGAGGCTATGAGCGAGCCAATCGAGAGCCTGCCCATCATTCGAATGCTCCTGCAGTTTGGTTATTCGATCGACTGGCATCATCTACCTGAAAGCACGCAATGCGTGGTGTCCAACCATGACGAAAGGTGGGAAGGGAGTGGGGTCGATGAGGCGATTGCGCTCGAGCGGGTGCTCGCTCAACTTGCTCCTTCGAAGATCGCGCGAACATTCATCGAACGCGCGGCGCGCGATGGAATCGTGGCCGGGGGCTCTACGGGAGAGTCGATCCCCCTCGATGTGAACGCCGCGGCGCTTCGTGATCTACGCTCGATTTTGTCCGACCTCGAGCTGGTGGCTGCCCGTGTCGAAGCGGGAATTCCCGAAGCTGCGTTGATGGCTCCAATGCTTCAAAAGCTGCACGTGCTCGCATGGATCGCACGTGGACGCACCTTGGAGCACGAAGCAAGGCGTCATCGTTCCGCATGCGATTCGACAGGCACCATCGCGCGACGGCTCACCGCTCTCTGTAAGACATGGTGGCCAGGGTCCGTCCGGGCACTTCAACTCGATGCGACCCCCGAACGCGCCACCCGCGAGCAAGGTCTGCCGCAAGCCATGTCATGGCTCGAAGTTGCGGAGGCTGCAGAGGCTCGACTCGAGCAATTGATTTCGGAACCACCGTCCGATGATGGCTGGCGAGATACGAGCGCGCTCGAGCCACCGCCACAACTCGGCGGACGTGAAATCGCAGCCGCAATCGCAGTCATCGAACGATTGATCGGGTCCATCGACATGCCGCCCGGCCCCGTTCCCATGGCCCATCTCGGAATACGAGAAGAGCTCGAACTCGAAGAAGCCGCCGCGCGATTGCGGTGGTCGCGTCACGTCGCTCCGGATCCGGAGCGATGGGGAGCGGCCATCGGACGATTGCGTTGGCTCACCGCACAGAACAAAGGCGGAGCGCGCCTCGCGCGGTTGCTCGATCCCGCATTCATACCCCGGCCGAGTTGGGACGCCCAAGTCCAAGCCGCTCGCTCGCGCCTCATCGCGCTGAGCCCCCCACCCGACGAAGTGCCGGAGCTCCTCGACTGGCTCACGACCGTATTCGATGCGGTCGATGGGCCCACCCTCGCCGTTCGTCTCGCAGAGACTCGAACCATTTCGGGCGCGTCCGTCGCGCCATTGGTCCTTGGCTTACGAGAAACGGATCTTCCGACCCACGAGCGGCGCCTCCGCCGACGCCTCCGTCAGCTCCAATATCTCATGCAAGACACAGGGGCAGGCACACTCGGCCCCACCGAACACGCCGCACGCGGCGATTCGGGTGCCGCGCTCTTCGAATCGGATGTCGTCCCACGTCTCACTCACGACGAGATGATCTTCGCCAAGATCCGAGATCAACTCCCATCCATTCAAGCGCTCTTCGTCAGCAACCGTGAAGACCCAATGCTCCGCGAGCGACTCGAGAAGGCGCTCGGATGGCAGATCGAATGGTCCACCGCCGAACCCCGACGAATCGCCTCCATCACCAATGCCATGAGCCGAGGGAAATATCGTGTGGTGTTGAGCGCAACGGGATTCCAAGATCACGCGACCGACATCTCCCTGGCGCGTGCGGCAGCGTCCAGCAATACCCTCTATGTTCGAGTCAACCGCGGTCGCGCGACCGCGTGCGCTCGGGCGCTGGCCCGTGAACTCGGAATTCGACTCGATTCCTTGGATCTCGAAGAAGATGCGTTCGACAGCTTCGAAAGTTGCGGGTGACATCGAGTCATCCTCGGGTGGCACGATTCACCGGCCGAGGTCACGCTGGCCACGACAAACATGAGTGATTTCCTTCGTTTTCACGGGACCCACCAGTACCTCACCCACGAGGCCCTCGAAGCTGCGGTCAACTGCGCGCTCGTGCTCGAACGCCCGCTCTTGGTCAAAGGCGAACCTGGCACGGGCAAGACGCTCCTCGCCGAAGCCATCGCTGAAGCCCTCGGGCTTCGGCTCCTTACGTGGAACGTCAAAAGCACCACGCGCGCACAAGACGGGCTCTACGTGTACGACACAGTCCAACGTCTTTATGACTCACGGTTTGGCGATGGTGATGTCAAAGACATACGGCGTTACATCAAGCTCGGTCCGCTCGGTCAAGCGTTCGCATCTTCCGAGCGCGTCGTCCTCTTGATCGACGAGATCGACAAAGCCGACATCGAGTTCCCCAACGATCTGCTCCACGAGCTCGATCGGATGCGGTTCCGTGTGAACGAAACGGACGAAGAAGTCGTCGCCGTCAAGCGGCCGGTCGTCATCCTCACGAGCAACAACGAAAAAGAATTGCCAGACGCATTTTTGCGACGTTGCATATTTCATTTCATCGAGTTCCCTGACCTCGAGCTGATGAGACGGATCGTCCAAGTCCATCATCCCGACCTCCATCGAGAGTTGGTGGAGCAATCACTCAAAATATTTTATGAAATCCGCGATATGAAGCGCCTTCGGAAGCGGCCGAGCACGAGTGAGCTCGTCGATTGGATCGCCATCCTACGCGCGGCCGGAGTGGACAAGGTCGAGCTCTCCGAGAAGTTGCCGTTCCTCGGAGCGCTGCTCAAAAAGGAACAAGACCTCATCACGTTTGCCGATCAACTCGCTGGGGGCCGGCGCTTCCGTTCATGATCAGTCCATGAGGCATTCAATCCATGAGTGACGAGCGCATCACTGCGGTGGGTGGCGCTCCCGAGTCGACCGGAGAGCTTTCGCTCTCGAACACTCTGGTGCCGGTCGCGTCGTCCAATAGCGCAACCACGGCTCATCTCGTTCTTCTCGAAGGAGCGCAGCCGGGACGGCACTGGACGCTCGGCGCGCATGCTTTGATCGGACGTTGTAGCGGGGCGGACATCCTCCTCGAAGACAACCTCGTATCTCGAGAACATGTCGCAATCAGCCGCGACGAAGCTGGATGGCTCGCGCGTGATCTCGGTTCGCGCAATGGCACGTTCGTCAATGGTTATCGCTTCGATGTCCACCGTCTTCGTTTTGGAGATCGTCTTGTGGTGGGCCAATCGGTCCTTTTGTTCGCGCACATCGATCCGATGCACGAGCGTTTGCTCGAACGGCAAAAAATCGAAGCGCTTGGCCGGCTCGGCGCCGGCATCGCGCATGATCTCAACAACTATTTCGGCGCGATTCTCGCTGCCCTCGAATATCTCGAAGGTCTCCCGAAAGATCTCCCTTTGAGCGACGGCGATGTGCGCGACTGCATGGACGATGTCCGGGCAGCAACACGGCGCGGCGCAGAGCTTACTGGACGCCTATTGGCGTTCGCACGTCGAGGGGGTCAAGAGCATGTTGCGGTGGATCTCGGCCAACTCGCAATGGACGCCGTCGAGCTTGCACGGCGTACCTTCGATCGCTCGGTTCATGTCGAGATCTCGATGCCTCCTGGATTCATCGTGCGCGGAGATCGAGGGCGCTTGCATCAAGTGCTGATGAATCTGCTCGTCAACGCGCGTGACGCCATGGCGAGCGGTGGGACCGTACGAATTCGTGGAGAATTCGTGCCGGTCGGTCCTGGTGACAACACGGGTCCTCGTGTTCGTCTCGTCGTCGAAGATACGGGAATCGGAATGGACGCCGACACACGCGCTCGGCTCTTCGAGCCCTTTTTCACCACGAAGGCGCCCGACAAAGGAACGGGTCTCGGGATGGCCATCGCGTTCGACGTGATCACGTCTCACGGCGGCACCATCGAATGCGAAACCGAACCCGGACGCGGCACGACATTCACGATTCTCCTTCCAGCCGCCGACAGCGCGGGCTTCCGGAGGGACACTCGAACCCCTCACGAGTCGCCGCTCCCCAAAGCGACTCAGCCCGGGCTCGCCCTGGTCGTGGATGACGAACCGATGGTTCGCCGCACGATGCGTCGCCTACTCGAGCGCGCAGGGCTTCGCGTCATCGAGGCTGCGGATGGCCTTTCTGCCGTGGACATGGCGCGTCGTCACGCGGCAGAGATCTCTGTGCTCCTCATGGATCTCGACATGCCCGAGCTCGATGGAGAACGTGCCACCCGAGCCATTCACGTGATCGATCCTGAGCTCCCCATCGTGATTCTCAGCGGGCTTTGCGACGACGTACGACGGCGACGTCTCGAAACTGCCGGTGCTGTCCAAGTACTTCAAAAGCCATGTGACTCCGAGACGTTGCAGCACGCCATCCGCGCCGCCATCGAGTGCCGATGGACGAAAAAGCCGTAGACTACGCCGGTGTTCATCCCGTTTATGTACGAGCTGCGGCGAATGAAGGTGCCCGTGGGGGCGCAAGAAGCGATCGTGCTCGCGCGCGCGCTCGAGACGGGGTTGCATGATTCGTCGCTCGACGGCTTCTATCACGTGGCGCGCTCGATCCTCATCCACTCAGAAGCGCATTACGACGCGTTCGATCAAGCGTTCGCGCACCACTTTCGAGGCGCCGAGCTCGCTGGCAAGGCGCTTCGTGACGAGCTCTTCGAATGGCTCGAACACGCCGCAACGCATCGGACGGAGCTCAGCGACGAAGAGCGAGCGCTGCTCGAGAATTACGATCTCGACACGCTAAGAAAGATGTTCGAAGAGCGTCTCTCCGAACAGACCGAACGCCACGATGGCGGAAACAAATGGATCGGGACAGGAGGCACCTCACCCTTTGGCCATTCGGGCGCAGTGCATCGCGCGGGCATTCGCGTCGGTGGCCAGGGCGGCGGAAGACGCGCCGTTCAAGTCGCAGAAAAGCGTGCATGGCAGGGATATCGAGACGATCTCGCCCTGGACGTGCGACAGATGCAAGTCGCGCTACGCAAGCTCAGGGCATTCGCGCGAGAGGGCGCCGAGAACGAGTTGGATGTCGAAGGCAGCATCCGGGAGACCGCAAAGAACGCAGGCGAGCTCGAGGTCGTGCTGCGCCCTCCTCGCCGGCCCAACGTCCGCGTTCTCCTCGTCATGGACGTCGGCGGCTCGATGGATCCTTACGCACATCTATGCTCTCGCCTCTTCACTGCGGCGAGCAAAGCGACCCACTTCAAAGAGCTTCGCCACTACTATTTTCATAACTGCGTGTACGGTCACCTCTACGAAGATCCGCAGTTCACGAAGCCCAAGAGAGTTCGAGATCTCCTCGCGGAATGTGGCCCACACTACAAGCTCATCATGGTGGGCGACGCGCTGATGGCGCCCTACGAGCTTTTGCAATCGGGAGGCTCCCTCGATCTCGGTGAAGAGAACGCGGTGGAGGGCATTCGTTGGCTCACCGCGATGCAGGAGCACTTCGAGCGAAGCTGCTGGCTCAATCCGGAGCCCGAGAAGTATTGGCACGGCAACACCATCGAATACGTACGAAGGGTGTTCGACATGTTCCCGCTCACCGTGAGTGGGCTCGGGGAAGCTGTCCGGCATCTGACGAAAGGTCGCGGCAACCGAAGGGCCGCTTGAGCCCCCGTGCTTGCGCCCCCTCCTCGCATCGGGTAGGAATCGCGCCGTTCTTGCGTCCTTTTTGAAGGCGCGTCTCGATTCGACCCCACAAAAACCGATGAGCACCGTTCGCGCCGTCAAGGGAATGAACGACGTCCTACCCGAGGCGATCGCACGTTGGCATCGTCTGGAGGCGGCGTTTCGCGAGATTTCCACTCGATACGGCTATCGCGAGGCGCGCACGCCGATCGTCGAACCCACCCAGCTGTTCGTTCGTTCGATCGGCGAGGCGACCGACATCGTCGAGAAGGAAATGTACACCTTCGTCGACAAAGGCGACGACATGCTCACGCTGCGGCCAGAGGGCACGGCGTCGTGCGTCCGCGCTTATATCGAGCACGCTGTCCATGGGGTCGAGCCGATCACGAAGTGGTCGTATCTCGGTCCGATGTTTCGCCGCGAGCGGCCCGCCCGCGGACGCTATCGGCAGTTCTGGCAAGCCGGCGTGGAGTGCATCGGCGATCCAGGGCCTCACGTCGACGCCGAGATGATCGATCTCGTCGTCACGATGCTCACGTCACTCGGAGTGCAAGATCTCGAGGTATTGGTCAACTCGCTCGGATCGCACGAGTCGCGCGCTCGTTATCGACACGAACTCCTCCAGTTCCTCTTGCCACATCGTGAGCAGCTGAGCGAAGACTCGCGCCGTCGTTTGGAGACCAATCCACTTCGCATTCTCGACAGCAAAAGCCCTGTCGATCAGGAGATTTGCGCGAATGCGCCGAGCCTGACTGAGTTTTTGGGCGATGACGATCGGGCGCATTTCGAAGAGTTGAAGCAGACCCTCGACGCACTTGGCACCCCTTACCGGATCGAGCCCAAGTTGGTGCGGGGGCTTGATTATTACTCACGGACTCTGTTCGAAATCCAAGGCAGAGGCGGAGAGCTCGGAGCGCAAAATACGTTGTGTGGTGGCGGTCGATATGACGGCCTGGTGCGAGAGCTGGGCGGTCCCGATGTGCCGTCGATCGGCTTCGCGATGGGACTCGAGCGCATCTTGCTCGTCATGGGTGACCAAGATGTAGCGCCAAGGATCGATGTCGCAGTGGCCGTGGCGGATCCCAATCTTCGACGAGAGGCGGCTGTCTTGCTGCACGAACTCCGCGCAGCAAGTTTGATCGCAGACGGTGATCTTCGAGGTCAGTCCCTCAAGAGTCAGTTACGGCGCGCCGACAAGCTCGGAGCACGTGTCGTGCTCGTGCTCGGCCCTGCTGAAATGGAACGAGGCGTCGTGCAACTCAAGAACCTCGAGGCGCACGCGCAACTCGAAGTGTCTCGCCAGGATGTCGTCCTTCGAACGAACGAAATCGTGCGGGGGAACACGCCGTGACGAGCATGCGAGCTCTCGGTCTGTTTTGGTTGCTGCTCTTTGCGGCGATGATGGGCGCCTTTCCATTCGCGACGTTTGCGGACGAGTTGGAAGACGAAAGTCTTCTCGAAGAAGAGGACGAGCCCATCGATCCAGACGAGGACGAGATGGGTGATGACGAAGAGGTCGTCATCGAAGAGAACGAAGACGTAAGCGAAGAGAACGAAGGCGGGGAAGAAGAAGCCGAAGCCGTCCCCGAAGAACCTGCTCCCGAAGAGCCCGCTCCCGAAGAGGAGATGGGATCGAGAACGACGTATTTCGTCGAAACACCTCCTCCCCCAAACGAGGGTGACTTTCAACTCGCGTTCCCACCCCTCTTGATCGAGCGGCGGGCGGGAGTGTCGACCACCGCGGTATTTCCTGTCTTTTATTTGCGGGAATCATCCGACACGAGCGAGCTCGTAATTCCACCGATTTACCATCGCGAAGGAACCGAGCAGGGAGACGTCCTCTTCCCGATTTTCTGGTGGCTGCGCGGGCCTGGTTGGCACACGTGGATCGTTCCACCCGTGTGGTCTCATTCATCACCCACAGGCCATTCATTCGGCATTTTTCCACTCTTTGCGACAGGCCGCGAGGGTCATTCCTATCACCACATCATCCCGCCTCTTCTGACGCTCTCATGGGGCAGTGAGGACGAGGACTATCTCTTCGCGGGCGCGCTCTTTTATCGTTTGCGCAAAAGAGATGAAGAGCGATGGGGGCTTTTTCCGTTTCTTTGGTGGAACGACACACCGAGCGAACAATATCAGTTCGTCGCGCCATTCTATTTCAGACACCACAACGCGCGTTCGGAGCAAACGCTCACCATCGTTCCTCCTGGGCTCTTCTATCATTCGGAGCAGCGGGGAGAGACATTCTGGGGCGTCGCCGGTTTGCTCCATCACAACGAAGGCCCTGGGTTTCATTCGACGACCGTCCCGCCTCTGCTCTTTCATTTCTCCGAAGAGCCCGACGTCCTTCGGCTGACGACCCCAGCGTTTCTTTATTTCCGAGAGCGTGAGTCGGAAACCTTCGTCACCTATCTCTATCAACGTCATCGCGGAGCGACCGAGCTCGACGCCGTCGCCCCTTTGTTCTGGTGGATCCGTGATCCTCGTGATCACAGCGAGACGCTCTTGATTCTCCCCGTGCTCGCGCGCTGGAGCAGCCCTGCAACGAGCAATACGATCGTCTTTCCCTTCTTTGCTCACTTCGACGAATACGGACGACGTCAAACGTGGGTCACCCCGCTCGCCGCACATACGCGCGACCTCGAGCATGGGGACAACACGACATGGATCGCACCCACGTTCCAATATTCGAGATGGCGTGATGGGGAAGCCTTCAACATCTATCCATTCTGGTTTTACGAACACGTGCCTTCGCATCGGCATCACGTGCTCGCGCCCTTCTGGTTCGACTTCGAACAACTCGAGAAGCACGATCGTTATACGGTCGCATTTCCCTTCTACTGGCGCTTCGTCGAAGGCGTGACGGAGACGCAGCTCTTCCTCAACACGTATTTCCGGCGTCGGGAGTGGCGTGGTGAAGATCGTTGGGAAACAGAATTCCACTTCGCACCCCTCTTCGATTGGGGTGAAACGAGCAGCGGTGAGCATTGGTGGCGTGTGCTCTACGGCCTCATCGGCTTCGAGCATCGTGCGCGCCACGATCGCCTCTGGCTCTTCTATATCCCGATTGATTTCGGACACGCACCCATCGAGCCCGCCGTCCCGAACGAAAGCGGTGCTGCGGAGTCGGCGCTCGCGATCCCGACGTACACCCTCCAGTAGATCGAATCACCGGCAGTACTGCAGCTCTGCCGGTGCGCGTCCGCTCTGCAAGAGCGATGCTGCGCATTGGGGATCGACCCCCTGACAAAACATGAGGCTCGACGGTGCGTACCCGGCACGAAGCAATGCGTCCGCGCATGTGGGTTCGACTCCATCGCAGAACATGAAACTCGAAGGCGAGTGACCGAGATCGATCAGCGTTCGGCGACAATCTGGGTACGCCTGCACAGACGGCTGCTGATACTGAGTTCCTCCCCAGTAATCATCGTACGCACTTGCATACGGCATCTGCGCGCCCCGCGAGCTCTGCACGAGATACGTCCCTCCATAAGCTCCTGCACGGCTCGATGCGCGAATCACGTACACCGCCGCGCGCGGTGAAGTCAGCGTCACCTGCGCATCGAATCCGGTCCGTGTCGAACCATTCGCGATGAGCGCTCCATTCGAAAGCACTTGAAGCGCGACATCGATGCGTCGCCCTGGATCGCGAGGGCTCGGACCACCTACGACGAAAAAGGTTGCGGTCTCGCCAGCGCCCATGGAAACGACGTAATCCTGATAAACCGCGCCCTGCACGTCACGCGGTTCCGATCCCGAGAAGCTCCCCGCGATCTGCATTCCGATGTGATAGGGCGTGCCATGAGTGGCAGGCACTGAAACGCGCGGGATCGTCCAATACCCCGGCACCCAGCCGGTCCCATCGAATTGCGGAGGAACCCACACCGCACCAAGTTGCGGCGGCTGCTCCCAATGCCCTTCAATCCACTCCCACGACGAACCGGTCCAGCCCCAATAGGGTTCAATCCACAATTCTCCGTGGCGACTTGGAGGAGACCAGCGAACGCGCGGACGCGGCGGAGGTGGCGGGGCCACGCCCCTCACACGTGCAGGCGCAGAACGCACGACACCCCGCGGGCCCATGACCACGACACCAGGCCGTGTGGGAGGCGCAACCACCACGCTTCCTCCGCGACGTGGAGGTTGAACGACGACGTCCGGACCACGACGCGGAGGTTGAACGACGACTCCAGCACGGGGGCGCTCGGGAGCCACGACAACCGACCCTCCCCGACGTTCAGGTCGGACGACAACGGCTCCTCCTCGACGTCCCGGCTCGGCGTGAGTGGCTCGGTCTCCTCGCCGCCCCGGACGCACCACCACTTGTGCGTGGCTCGAGCTCGTAGGGAATAGCGTGAACACGAAGGTCGCCATCACGAAGACCTGCGCAATCGTTCGGATCTTGCAAAGAGAAGAGGACACGACGACCTCCGGCTGCGAACTATCTGACGAGACGAACGTCGGGCCGTGACGATTCATCAGCCCACGCTGAGCAATGAACGTAGCTCCACCATACCACGAGGCGGGCAATCGACTTCACGAGAGCTTCGCTCCCATCATTTACACTCTTGGTATTTTTTCGCCACAGTAGTAATAGGCTGCAGGGGAGGACGAAAAAACGGATGTCGAGGAAACTCGCCATCACACTTCTGAACGTAGGGGTGTGGGGAATAAGCATCGTGTTCGTGCAGATGGCATCCGCACAGGATGTGCCACCTGCACCTTCGACGTTTCCATCAGACTCTGAAGAAGAAGCACGGGTATTCCCCGACGAGCCCACACCAACCGACGAGCCCGCACCAACCGACGAGCCTTCGCCAGCGGCGAGCCCTGATGCTGCCGTGGTGGAGTCCACGCCGGAATCGACAGATCCACTCGAAGCGATGATCGGAATCGTCGAGAACGTGATCGGGCAGCTCAATCTCCAATTCCATGGGTTCGCGAGCCAAGGTTTTCTCGTCTCTGTTCACAACAACTACTTGGCCCGATCCACCCACGGCAGCTTCGAGATGACCGAAGTCGCGCTCAACCTCACGAGTCAGCCGCTGGATGATTTACGCATCGGCATCCAGCTTTTCTCTCGCGAGTTGGGTGACATAGGCAACTACACCATCAGGCTCGATTGGTTCTACGTCGATTATCGCTTCGCGGATTGGTTTGGCGTACGACTCGGCCGGACGAAGATCCCATTCGGGCTCTACAACGAAATCAACGATGTAGATGTGGCGCGTGTGCCCGTGCTCCTTCCGCAATCAACATATCCGATCGAAAACCGTGATTTCCAACTCGCGCAGACGGGAGGTGAGATTTACGGACGCATTCCCTTGGACGTCGCGGGAACACTCGCTTATCGGATCTATGCTGGAACGCTCTTCATCGACACACCCGCGTTCCGGCCGGAGAACCCTCTGTCGATCAGCGCGGTCCACGTGCCGTATATCGTCGGTTCGCGAATGATGTGGGAAACGCCACTCACCGGACTGCGCATGGGTGGGAGCGCGCAGGTGCTCGAGCTTCAAACCGATCTCGTCAATCCGATGGGAATGACGTTTGACCTCGATATTTTCGCGGTGCTCCTGGTCGCATCAGTCGAGTATACCGATGGGGTTTTGCTTCTCGCTGCCGAATATGGTCGATGGTATCTCGATTACAACAGCCAGATACCCGTATTGAATGCGACCGCATGGAACGAACGAGCCTATGTGATGATGTCTTATCGCATCACGGACTGGTTCACGCCGGGGCTCTACTACTCACTGCTGTACGCCACCGTGGACGACCGCGAGAGCCGCGAGAGACAACAACACGATCTCGCGCTGACGCTCCGATTCGACATCAACGAGTATCTCCTCGTCAAGCTCGAAGGGCATTACATGCATGGCACAGCAGCGCTCAATTCGGCGTTGAACGGTGGCACGCCCAACTCGGAGCTCCTCGAAAACTGGGCTGTCTTCTTCGTGAAGACCACGGGTTATTTCTGAGGCGACACGTGCGTACGTCCCTTTTCATCATCGGGATTTTGATGGTCGTCGCGACAGTGGCGATCGCACAGCCACGCGCCGAGCCCAGTTTGGAATACGTGGTCATCGTTCATTCCAGCAATCCCACAGGGAGTGTGACGCGCTCGTTCTTGGCGGATGCGTTCCTGAAACGGGTCACGCGCTGGCCTCACGGAGAGACGATCCGACCGGTCGACCTCGCGAGCGATTCCCCCGTGCGTCAACGGTTCACCGAGAGAGTGTTGAGTCGTCCGCTTGCGGCAGTGCGGAGCTATTGGCAGCAGATCATTTTCACGGGTCGTGGAGTGCCACCCGTCGAGTTCGGCAATGACTTGGCAGTGATCTCTTACGTACGGAGCCATCGTGGCGCGGTGGGTTATGTGTCCGCCAGCGCCAATATCGATGGCCTCTCCGTTCTCGAGGTGCGGTGAGACTCACGCTGCGGGCGAAAGTGGTGGCGATCGTCGTGACCGCGGCGATGTCCTTTGCGTTCACCACCATCAGCGGCATGGTCGCGGCCAATCGCGTCACGCAACGGATGACGCGCATCCGCGAACACTACGTGCCGAGGGTGGAACTACGACCACGGCTCGAAGGCGAGTTCGAACGCATGCGAAGAGGCATGCAGGACGCGGTTGCATCCCAAGATCTGGAAAGTCTTTCCCAAACACGAGACAGCCTTCGTCGCTTTGATGAGCTGCTCGAAAGCGCGCACTCCGCGTTCGATCCCGCGCTTGCGGCCGAGCTGCGGCAAGCGGTGGAGGATTACCACACGTTCGCATACGACGTCTCACGCCGTTTGATCGAACAAGAGACCGGCGAAGCGCTCATCGATGCGATGACTTCGATGCAATCGCAACAAGTGCGGGTGATTGGTCTCATCGACCGGACCACGGCGCTCGAACAGAACGAGCTCGAAGATGCGTTTTCGAGCGCGATTTCAGCACAAGAATCTGCCACGCGATGGCTGTTCTGGACGAGCATCGTGGCGCTCATCGTCACCATCCTCCTTTCGTGGAGGATGAGCCGCGGAGTGCTGCGCTCGGTGGCTGCACTCACACGAGGATTCGAACGGTTCGGGCGGGGTGATTTCCACCATCGTATTGCGACTGTCGATCGTGACGAGCTCGCCGATGTGGGAGTGAGCGCGAACGAGATGGCCCGGAGTCTCGCAGAGCTAGGGAACGAACGACAACGCGACGAATGGCTGAAGGCGGGGCATGCGGGCCTTTCACAGGAGCTGCGTGGCGAGCTCGAGCTATCGGACGTGGGCACACGGGCGTTGAGCTTCATCGCACGCCATCTCGATGCGCCCGTGGGCGCACTTTATTTCTTGGATGACGGAGACGTGTTGAATCTGTTGGCGACGTTCGCTCAACCGTCATCCGACGAAAACAACCTCGATTCGACAGCGCGACCGAGCTTTCGAATGGGAAGCGGCCTCGTCGGTCAGGCAGCGCTCCAAGATACGCCCACGATCGTGAAAGATCCGCCCCCCAACTACCTGCGGATCGAGTCCGGTCTGGGGGCCGCTTCGCCGCGCGAAATCGTGCTCGTCCCCCTTCTCCAGGATGGGAAGCCTATCGGCGTATTGGAACTCGCGCTCTTCGCGGAGTGCTCGGATCAGTCGATTCAGCTTCTTCTGCTCGCGAGAGAGACTCTTGCGATTGCGCTCCAAGTCGCACGCAGCCGAACCGCGATGCGCGAGCTCCTCACCGCAACTCAAGAGCAGGCAGACCAGCTCGCGATGCAAGACGAGGAGCTCCGTGCCACCAACGAGGAGCTCCAGGCGCAACAAGAAGAGCTTCGGCAAACCAACGAAGAGCTGACGGAGCAAACCCAGGAGCTCGAGGCGCAGCATCGTGTGGTGGAAGCAAAGAACGCGGAGCTCGAAGAGACGCGCCGTGGGCTCGAACGGAAGGCCACCGAGCTGGCCACGGTGAGCGCGTACAAGTCGCAGTTCCTGGCGAACATGTCACACGAGCTCCGCACTCCGCTCAACAGCATGCTCTTGCTCTCGAGCCTGCTGACCGAGAATCAAATCGGGAATCTCACTCCGAAGCAAGTCGAGTACTGCACGAGTATCCACTCCGCGGGGACCGATCTTCTCGCGCTCATCAATCAGGTGCTCGATTTGGCGAAGGTCGAATCGGGAAAACAGGACGTCCATGTCGAGCCCGTCCAACTCACACCGTGGCTCTCGCAATTCAAGAACATTTTCGAGCCGCAAGCGAATGCGAAGGGGCTGGGCTTCATACTCGAACTCGCAGCGGATCTTCCCGAAACGATCTCCACCGATCGACAGCGGATCACGCAAATCCTGAACAACCTCCTGGCCAACGCGATCAAGTTCACTGAGCATGGCGAGATTCGCATGCAAGCGACACGAGTGACGGCCGGCACCCGACTTCGTCGTCATGATCTGCATGCCGATCGAACTGTCGCACTGACAATCTCCGACACGGGGATCGGCATTCCAGTCGAGCAGCAAGAGCGCATCTTCGAGCCATTCGAACAAGCGGATCCTTCGACGGGTCGTCGTTATGGCGGGACTGGCCTGGGCCTCGCGATCGCGCGTGAGCTCGCGGCATTGCTCGGCGGCGAAATCGAACTTCGGAGCGCCCTTGGAAAGGGAAGCACGTTCATCCTCTACCTGCCATGCGACGGTCCTCGACCGAAAGCCCACGAACCCGGCGACGCAATGCCGGCACTTCGTGTTCCTTCGACGGGAGGTTCAACGAAGTCGAGCTCCTCGGATGCGATCCACCCGCGCCTCCTCGTCATCGAGGACGATCCGATGTTTGCGACGGCGCTGGGTGAGCTCATCGAAAGGCAAGGGCTTCAATGCCTCTTCGCACGCGACGGAGAAACGGGATTGCGCCTCGCCAAGAGCGAGCGACCCACGGGCATCGTGCTCGATCTCGGTCTACCGGACATGGACGGCTGGGCGGTCGTGGAACGTTTGAGCTCCGATCCCGAGACGGCTTCGATTCCGGTGCATGTCGTATCCGCGCGCGACGGATCGGAGCGCACCGATAGGCAAGGAACCATCGGTTATCTGAGAAAACCGAGCGTGCGAAGCGATCTCGTACGCATGATCGAGTCGCTCGTTCCCACAAGCGACGATCGCGCGATGAGTGTTCTCATCGTGGGCGATGATGCCGTGGCCGGAGACTCGCTCATCGCTCTCCTCGAGCGCGAACGCATCAAGGCCCGTCGAGTCGAGCGAGCGGACGATGCATTGCGCGTACTTGCGACCGATCGCTTCCAGTGCATGGTCCTCGACCTTTCTCTTCCCGATATGGACGGTCTCGATTTGCTTCGATCGCTCGAATCGCAAACCACTTTCGAGAAACCAGCGGTGATCGTGTATACCGCGCGAGATCTGAGCAAGGCAGAAACTCAGCGGCTCGAGGCGTATACCGAAGCTGTCGTATTGAAAGAAGGTGCGGCCGTCGGGCGCCTGCTCGACGAGATTCGTCTCTTCGCTCGTCAGCTCTCGGATGGGTTCCCGCGAAGGAAAGCGTCGCGAAGCGTCGCGACGACGGATATCCGTCTCGAAAACCGGACGATCCTCGTGGCAGATGATGATATGCGCACGATTTACGCGCTCTCGGCCATGCTTCGCTCACGAGGTGCCGAGGTCCTCGTCGCCGATACAGGCCTCGCTGCGATCACGATGCTCGAAGAGCACCCGTCGGTCGACGGAGTCCTCATGGATATCATGATGCCGGAGATGGACGGTTATGCAGCGATGCGTCGTATTCGTGCCGATGCTCGCTTCCAGACGCTTCCGATCATTGCGCTCACTGCCAAAGCAATGCGGGGTGACGAGGAGAAGTGCCTGGAAGCCGGTGCGAACGCGTATCTACCCAAGCCCATCGACCCTCACCGTCTGCTCCAGATACTCGGCGTTCATCTCACACGAAGCTCGTAGACATGGAACACGATGCCGAGACGCTTCAGCTCGAAGTTCGTCTACTGATCGAAGCGATCCATGCGAAGTACGGTTACGATCTGCGCGGCCACAAGCCGGCCGTTCTCCACCGACGTGTCATGGCCGTGCTGGCGAAGTTTGGGCTTCCTCATCTCGGAGAACTCCAGCACCGTGTGCTGCACGAGCCCGATCTCTTCTTGGAAGTGATGGAGCAGCTCACGATTCGCGTGACCGAGATGTTCCGCGATCCCAATTTTTTCTTAGCGTTCCGACGAGAGGTGACGCCTCTGCTCCGAACCTATCCGCTCTTGCGCATCTGGCACGCGGGATGTTCGACTGGCGAGGAGGTCTACGGGTGCGCCATCGTGATGTCCGAGGCTGGGCTCTACGATCGATGTCAGCTTTATGCGACGGATCTGAGTCTCAGCGCGCTCGAACATGCCAAAGACGGAGTCTATCCGCTCGAGCGAGCGACTCTCTTCGCAGCAAACTACGAAGAGTCCGGAGGGACGGGTCGCTTCCTGGACCATTGCACGGAGGCGTATGGAAGGATCGCGATGAGGGAGGAGCTCCGACGCAACATCCTCTTTTTCCAACACGACTTGGTGTCGGATCAAGTCTTTGGAGAGATGCACGTCGTCTTTTGTCGCAACGTGCTGATCTACTTCGACAAAGAGCTGCGACAACGAGTGCTCGGAAAGTTCCGCGAGAGTCTCCGTTCAGGGGGTGTCCTCTGTCTCGGTGCGAGTGAACGTCTGTTACGAGAAGACGAGATCCGCTTCGGATTTCATGAGCTCGCTCCCGGCGCACGAATCTACCAGCGGAGCGGATGACCTCGGGCCCACGCGTCAGCATGCGATGCTGATGCGCGGTCCATCGATGCAATGATATCGTAGCCCGATGACCCGTCCCAGCGTGCTTCTTGTCGACGACAAAGAGGCAAACCTCGTCGCTCTCGAAGCTCAGCTCGGCGACATGGACTGTGAGCTCGTTCGCGCGATCAATGGCAATGAAGCGCTCAAGTTGCTGCTCAAACGAGAGTTCGCGCTGATGCTGCTCGACGTCCAGATGCCCGACATGGATGGCTACGAAGTCGCGCAGTATTCACGCGAGAACCCTGTCACTCGTGACGTGCCAATCATTTTCGTGACCGCGAATCATCCCACGGCCGAGAACGCGCTTCGAGGATATGGCACCGGTGCCGTCGACTGCCTATTCAAACCCATCAACCCTCATATCCTGCGTAGCAAGGTGAGGGTGTTCCTCGATCTCTACCTCGGTCGAAAGCGGCTCGCCGAGGAAGTGAAAGCGCACAAGTCCACGCTGGCTGCTCTCGAACGTTCGAACGAGACCGCACTTCGCGAGAAGGAGCGTGCCGAAGAGGCGAATCGAGCGAAGAGCTTGTTCCTGGCGACCGTGAGTCACGAGCTCCGGACTCCGCTCAATGCAATTATCGGCTTCACCGAGTTGGTCCACGAGGAGCTCGCTGGACCGTTGAACTCCACGCAGAAGTCTCATCTCGGAGACGTGCTTGACAGTGGTCGTGATCTCCTGACGCTAATCAACGACATTCTCGATGTGGCCGCCATCGAGGCTGGCAAAGTGCGACTCGAACCCGAAGCCACGTCGTTTGCATCGGTGGCAAACCACGTCCTCGAGCTCCATCGCCCGCTGGCCAGTGAGCGAGATGTCCATCTCGAGTTGTCCCTCCCAACCGTCCTGCCAGACCTATGGGTCGATCCAAAGAGGCTCACGCAGATTCTCAACAACCTCGTGTCGAATGCGATCAAGTTCTCACCTGGCGGCAAGGGCTCGGTTCGGGTTTCGGCCGTGATGGAGGGAGAACGGGTTCAGATTTCGGTCGAAGACAACGGCATCGGAATTCCGCCCGAAGAGCTTCCCCGCCTGTTCCAGGAATTCGAACGCATCCGGACGCCGGGCGTGTCGCAGGCGCAAGGAACGGGTCTCGGCCTCGCGCTGACCAAGAAGCTCGTGGAGTTGCACGGGGGGCTTATCGGTATCGAAAGCGTGCCTGGCTGCGGCTCGAAGTTCACTGTCAGCTTGCCTGTCCACGCTGCGCCAGCGGTCTCCACTGCTTTCGCGAACGGAGACAAACCTCACTCGGAGAAGCCGAGCTCGAAAATCACGGCGTCCACACGTGTGCTCGTCGTGGAGGACGATCCAGCATGCATGCGCCTCGTCGAAGCCGTGCTGGAGAATGCTGGGTGCTCGATCTTCGAAGCCTCGTCCGTGGACACCGCGTGGTTGCTGCTGAGCCACGAGCTTCCGGATCTCGTCCTCACGGACATCGGGGTTCCCGGGGGTGGCGATCGCTTGCTCGCGCGCATTCGCAAATCGCCACAGTTCGCACACCTTCCGGTGATCGCAACCACGGCTCACGCGATGTCTGGTGATCGCGAGCGATTCTTGGCGGCGGGGTTTGATGCGTACATGAGCAAGCCCATCGACATTCGCGAGCTCCCTCGGCTCGTGAAACGGTTGGGCTCAACCACCCGCGCGGCGATCACCTGAGTCCGCACGGATGGCCTCTCGAAGCCGTTCACGCCTGATTCTGCCCGTCATCCCGATAAGGACCTTCCTCCCGAGTTGCGGCTTCCTTGGTTGTCGAACGCAACCCGAACGAGAGCAGCGCTGGCAAAACGAAGAGACCGAGCAACGTGCTCGAAACGACACCGCCCATGACTGCAGTCGCGAGCGGACGCTGCACTTCACTTCCGGCAGAGTTCGAAATCGCCATCGGCAGAAATCCGATGGCCGCGACCGTCGCCGTCAAGAGCACCGCGCGCAGCACGGTCACGGCGCCACTCTGGATTGCCTCGTTCACGGGCATTCCCTGATCGATCCTTCGCTTGACCTCGCTCGCCATCACGACGCCATTCAACACGGCAATCCCGCAAAGCGCGATAAACCCTACGGCCGCGGGAATACTGAACGGCATCTCACGCGCAAAGAGCGCAATCACGCCTCCTATCAGAGCGAAGGGCACTCCTGAAAATACGGTGAGTGCATATCGGACACTCCCGAATGCGAAAAACAACATCACGAAAATAATCACGAGCGAAATCGGCACGACGATTCCAAGACGCTCACTCGCGCGCTGGAAATTCTCGAATTGGCCGCCCCACTCGAGCTCGTATCCGTCCGGCAAATCGATTTCATTCCCCACGGCAGCACGTGCGTCTTCGACGAAGCTGATCAAATCGCGCCCGCGAATATTCACCTCGATGCGCAAACGGCGGCGTAACCCTTGACGGCTGATCTGAGAAGGACCATCCGCTTCGGTGACCCGCGCCACGTGGCCAAGCGGCACCAGATCGCCATCCGACGTGCCAACCGGCAAACGCCGGTATCCATCGACTGACGCCTCGATCGGCGGCATGAGCACCCGTAGGTCCATCCGCCTCTGCCCCTCGAACACTTGTCCCACGGTCAATCCCTGACGCGAAGCTTCGACCGCCGCGAGGACCTCCTCACTGTGCATTCCATAACGAGCGAGCCTCGAACGATCCGGACGCACGAGCAACATCGGCATCCCGAGCGCTCGCTCCACGCGCACATCGCCGGCCCCCGGAACTCGCCTCAACACCGCTCCGATGCGGCGACCGATCGCGCTCATACGCTCGAGGTCTTCTCCGAAAAGAAGAATGGCCACATCGGCGCGTGAGCCGGAGATCATCTCGTTCGTGCGGTCTTCGATCGGTTGCGAGATCGACACGAACGTCGATGGAACACGACTCTCGATCGCGCTCTTCATCACCTCACCGAGCGAGTCGAGATCATGTGCCGTGGTCCACTCCTCCTTTGGACGGAGACGCACGAGAATATCCGTGTTGTCCATACCCACCGGATCCGTCGCAACCTCGGAGCGTCCGGTCTGCCCGATTTGACTGACCACCTCAGGAAAGGTCGCCAGCACCCGTTCCACTTCGAGATCGAGCCGCCGCGCCTCGCTCAAACCAATGCTCGGAATGCGACGGATCGCCACGACGATATCGCCTTCGTCGATTCGTGGAACGAAATCGGCGCCGAGCATGCCCGCGACCGGAATCGTGGCCGCGAGCAGCACCAGCGCGAGCCCCACGAGACGACCACGCACACGAATCGCCCACTCGACAGCCACCGTGTAGCGCCCCTCGAGCCATCCGAAAATTCCCCCGTGGTGATGTCCACCTCCTTTGAGGAAGAGCGCCGCCCCCGCGGGGAACACGATCATCGCAAAAATCACGGAACCGCCGAGCGCAAGCGCCATCGTGGTCGCCATCGGTCGGAACATCTTGCCTTCGACGCCTTCCAAGCTGAGCAGAGGCACGTAGACGAGCAAAATGATCAACACGGAGAACACTACGGGCCGCGCCACCTGCCTTATCGATGCGGCGATCGTTTCGATACGTGAATTTTTCGAAACCTCTTCGAGCGCGAGCCGCGCCATGACCGCTTCGACCATCACGATCGGGCCATCGACGAGGAGCCCGAAATCGATCGCTCCGAGTGACATCAAACTGCCATCCACATCCAGCGCAAGCATTCCCCACACCGCGAGAATCATCGCGAACGGAATGCCGAGCGTGACGAGGAGCGCTGCGCGCCACGAGCGTAGGAACACCAGAATCACAATCGCGACGAGCACCAAGCCTTCCACCAAGTTGGTGGCCACGGTACGCAGGGTTCGCTCGATGAAATTGGCGCGATCGTAAACGACATCGATCTCGACGTCCTCTGGGAGATCCGCACGGATCCCCGCCATGGCCTCGTGCACGCCATGAACCACCTGCCGTGAGTTCTGGCCTATCAACATCAGCACGATCCCGGTGACGGCTTCACCCCGCCCATCTTGCGTCACGACGCCATAGGGCAACGCAGCGCCTTCACGGACCTCGCCGAGATGGCGAATGAGCACTGGAGTCCCATCATCATCGGTCGACACGACCACCGACGCGATCTCACTCGTGTCTCTCAAAAGACCTTCACCACGAATCACGTACTGCTCGGGTCCTCGCTCGATCCAGCCTCCACCCACACTGGCATTGCCGCGCTCGAGCGCCTCGAGGACACTTCCCAAAGTGAGTCGGTATGCAGACAGGCGTCGTGGATCCAAAACGACCTGAAACTCCTTGGCCGCGCCGCCCATCGCGTTCACTTCGATGACACCAGGCACGCTTCGCAAGCGCGGAGCAATTTCCCATTGGAGCATCCCACGAAGCTCCATCGGACTGCGCTCTTCGCTGCGCAACACGAACTGATAAATCTCACCGAGACCGGTCGAGACCGGCGCGAGTTGAGGGGTGCCGAATTGAGGAGGAATTTGCCCTTCGACGTCGCGTATACGTTCGGTGACCAGCTGTCGTGCGAACCAAATATCCACCCCTTCGTCGAACACGATCGTCACGGCGGACAGCCCACCGCGGGTCACCGATCGCAGCTCGCTGAGCGATGGCAACCCTGTCATCGCCATCTCGACTGGATAGGTCACGAAGCGCTCCATCTCCTCGGCCGACAGGCCGCTCGCTTCGGTGAGCACCACCACTTGGACATTGGTGACGTCCGGTACGGCGTCGATGGGCAAGCGCGGCACGACCCAGAAGCCGCTCGCCAAAATAACAAGCCCAGCCACGACCATCAGGACGCGCTGTCGAATCGACAGGTCGGTGATCCGTTCGAGCATCGTTCACCTCTCAGCGCTGGAGTTCGCTCTTGAGCGCGAACGCTCCGTCCACCACGAGCTCGTCACCCACGGCAAGCCCCGCTTCCACTTCGACGAAGTCACCGAGGGTCGTTCCGAGCCTCAGTGGACGAACATCGTATTCTTCGTTGCCCATCGCGACGAATGACGCTGGCTCACCACCGATTTGAAGAACGGCAGTTCGAGGCACGAGGATTCCACGATGGTGTTCTCGGTCGCGCGCCAGACGCGCATAAACATATTGCCCAGGACGAAATCGATTGTTTTCGTTCTCGATCGAGACGCGAACTCGCCCCGTATGGGTGGAAGGATCGACAATGGGATCGATGTGTTCCACCACTCCACGAATGATCGATCCGTGTGCGCCATCGGTGCGCACCTCGACCTGATCCCCATCGTGAATGCTCGCAAGATCACGCTCGTACACGTCGAGGAGGACCCACACGGTACCGAGCTGCGCGATTCGCAAGATCGAATCGCTCGGCTCGACGACCTCTCCGAGCATCGCCGTCCGCTCGATGACCTCGCCTGCGATCGGCGCGCGCAACGTGATCGCATCGACCGTATCGCCGTTTGCGATGCGCTGGAGCTCGCCTCGGGTCAGGCCCATCGCCAGGAGCCGATGCTCGGCACCCCGCATTCGTGCAGCGAACGCGCTTGCATCCGCCTCCGCTTGCTCTCGATTCGATGCTGTCGTCAGCTGCTGAGACGCGAGCCCTCGTGCACGACTCGCACGGGCCGATGCCGCTTCGAGCTCCGCCCGCGCGGCCAGCCACTCGGCGACTGCGTTCCCAAGCTCAGCCGTCTCCAACCGCACGAGCGGAGCCCCGGCTTCCACGTGATCCCCGTGCTCCACGAAATACCGAGCGATACGCGCCACGACGGGGCCACCGACGTCGGAGACCCCAGCAGGATCGAGCGCGATCGTTCCAACCACATCGGTGCCGATCGCAATGGGAGATTCTTCGACGGGTACGACACGAATCCCCGCTCGTTCGGCGAGCTCGGAGGCGAGATGAATCCGTTCTCGAGCGGGCGCACTCGAAGCCGAATCAACTTCTTGAGGGGTGGCTTGAACCCTGCCCAGGGACGCCGCCGCAAAAGCTCCCGCGCCCCCTACGGAGATTCCAATCGCTAGAAACAGGATGCGCTCTCGCCATCGCGAACCCACGTGACTCGACTCGCTCATTCGATCGTTCCTCCGATGGCGCGCTCCAATGCGATGCGCGCGTTCCAGGCGTCTCGCCGCGCCTCGATTCGGCGCGCACGAAGCCCAAAGACTTCACGCCGAATCGCGAGGACACGGAATAGATCCACAGCACCACTCATGAGCAATTCTTCGCTCATGACGAGCGCGCGCTCCGATGCCTCTTGCGCACTTTCGATCACTTGCAGCCGTTCGATCGATGCTCGAAACGCGTGCCATGCAGCAGCCGCTTCGCGCTCGACATTTCGTTCGGCGAGCAGCCCAAGCTCCAACTCGAGCGTCGACAAACCTCGCGCCACGGCGCGGTCGCCTTGTGCGGTGCGCGCGATCGGAAGCGCCATCCCTGCACTCACGCCCCATGAATGCGCGGTCCGCTGATTTCCCTGCGATTCCCACTCGAGCCCAACGAGTAGAAGATCGATTGATTCTGCAAACAAACGATCTTCACTGAGGCGGTAGCGACGGGCAGCGGCCTGGTGGGCTCTAGGCTCAGCGCGGCGTTCGCTCGCAAGTGAGATCGCGTCAGACAGACTCATTTCGTTGGGCGGGTCGGGTCCGGGAAGAGGCTCCACATCTGGGTTCACCTCGGGATCGAGATCCAAAGCGGCCCGAAACGCCGCTTCGGCCGCAAGGAGTGCGATCCGTCGTTCAGCGGCTTCGGCTCGTGAAATCCCAAGCTCCGACGCCGCGAGAGATACATCGAGAGCGGTCGATTCGTGGGCATCTGCGCTGGTGCGAACGCTCGTGTGCAAATCTTCGGCGATTCGAACCCGATCGAGCGCAACCGAGAGAGCTTCGCGCTGTATCGCGAGTTCGATGTACGCGTTCGCCATCTCGGCATTCGTCTCGTTGATCGCGGCATTGGCAGCCTCTTCGGCTTCAGTGATCACCTGATCGACTTCAGCAGACCACGCCCCCTGTCGACCTGAAAGGTCGAAAGGCAACCCCACGACAACACCATAAGTTGCGGCTGATTGATCCGGCATTCCGAAGAGAGCACGCACACTGACGAACGGATTTCCGACGACAGGCACCGACTCGTACGCACGATGTGCATACGCCGCATCCACTCGAGCCCGCGCCGCGCGCACACGTGGCGAAGCGGCTCGAGCGCGCGCAAATGCGCTCTGCAGCGTCCATCGCGTTCGTCGACGGTCGTTGTCGTCTTGGATGAGAGGACCACGCTCTTGAGCAAAGGTGCTTACAGGGACGAGTGCGATCATCGCAATGATCGCAAAGACAGGTCCCCATGCTCTTTCTGCCCATCGGGGCGCTGGCAAACTCAGCGAGGACAATACTTCTCCTAATATTCTGAGAGGCCCCAGGGACGCGCAACGGTGCGTCATGCCAACCCAATGGGCTCAGCGGCTTGGGATAGCCAAAAATGTAGTCGACGCAAGCAGGGATCGCAGGAGCGCTTCATTTTGATCTCAAACGCACAACGCGGCGGAGAGTTTCCTCTCCGCCGCGTTGCGCTCACTCATTCACCGTTTTGTTTTTCAGCGAGTGCGTCGACGACGTACGAAGGTGACGCCGAACACTGCCAGGAAGAGTAGGAAGAACCCGCTCAACCCGGAAGAGGACGAACCGGGGCTCGCCGAGCACAATGCACCGCCAGAGAAGCTTCCGGGGGTAAAGCAAGCGCCGCACTCTCCTCCGCAATCCACACTCGTCTCGTCACCATTGCGAACTCCGTCCTCACAGCTCGGGGCCGCGCAGACTTCGTCCGTACAAACGCCGCTTGCACATTCGGATGCCTCTCTGCACGCGAATCCGTCGCCACACGGACCACACGAGCCGCCGCAGTCGACATCGCTCTCGTTGCCATTGCGAACTCCGTCCGTGCAACCTGCCGGAGCACACACTCCATCTCTGCAGCTTGCACTCGCACAGTCCTCTCCGGTCTCGCAGGCTCGTCCATCCTCACACGGACCACAGGATGCTCCGCAGTCGATGTCCACCTCGCCGCCGTTGACCACACCGTCGGTGCAGCTCGGCTCTGCACAGAGCCCTGCCTCGCACACACCGCTCGTGCAATCACCTCCGTCGCGACACGAACTGCCATTGCCGCACGCTCCGCACGAGCCACCGCAATCGACGTCCGTTTCATCGCCGTTCAACATGAGGTCATTGCAGGTCGCCGGCACACACATGCCCGCAATGCAGGTCGCGGTCGCGCAGTCCGCGCCGGTGCGACACGTACTGCCGCTGTTGCACACAGGACACGAGCCACCGCAGTCGGTGTCCGTTTCATCCGCGTTCGTCACGCCGTCTGTGCAAAGCGGCGCAGCGCACACTCCGCCCTCACACACTGCGCTGGTGCATTCGCTTCCTTCATTGCACAGCCCACCGACATCACACGGCGCACATGAACCGCCGCAATCCGTATCGGTTTCGTTGCCGTTGTGGATGCCATCCATGCATTCCGAAGCCACACAGAGATTCCCCTGACATGACAAGCTGAGACAGTCGGTACCGGTGACACAGCCAGGGCCGACATCACAGTCCGGACAGCCTCCACCACCACAGTCGACACCGGTCTCGCCGGCGTTCTGACGACCATCGCTACAGCTCGGTTCACTGCAGAACCCGTCCGCACAGACGCCGCTCATACAATCGCCGTGAGCAAGACACGCTTCGCCACTGTCGCAGCCCGCGCAGGAGCCTCCGCAGTCGATCGCCGTCTCGTCACCGCTCTGAACGCCATCACCACAGTGATTCGCCGCACAGAAGCCACCTGAACAGCGCCCCGATTCACAGTCGGTCCCCACGACACATGCGTGACCGACCTCGCATGCGGCGCAGCTACCGCCGCAATCGATGTCGCTCTCATCTCCGTTCATCCGAGTGTCCGAGCACGATGTCGTGGTGCACATGCCATCGACACACGAGCCACTCTCGCAGTCCGAATCGAGAGCACACCCGGCGCCTCCTTCGCACGCGGGGCAGCTGCCTCCGCAATCGACATCGCTCTCATCTCCGTTGGTGATGCCGTCGGCACACATCGCGGAGACACAGAGGTTGCCCGCGCAAGCGTTGCTCCTGCAATCCGCGCCCATGAGACAACCTCCGCCGTTGGCGCAAGGAGCACACGAACCGCCACAGTCGACTCCAGTCTCGTCGCCATTCCGCACGAGGTCCGAGCAGGAGTTGGGGCGACACATGCCATCATCGCAGACACGACTCGCGCAGTCCGCATGTGCTCGGCATACGCCTCCATTGGGACAACCGCCGCAGGCGCCGCCACAGTCGAGGTCGGTTTCATTGCCGTTGCGCACTTCGTCCTCACAGCTCGGACGCGCGCAGCTCGAGGTGCAATGATCGAACTCATTCATGTTCGCGTCGTCACATGCTTCCACCCCGCTCTGCACGAAGCCGTCACCGCAGATGGCGACGACACAGGACACGCAGGCATCCGTGTTGATCGTGTTGCCGTCGTCGCACGCTTCCACACCCGCCTGCACATGGCCGTCACCGCAGCTCGCTGGCATGCATGCCACACATGCATCCGTATCGACGGTGTTGCCGTCATCACACATCTCGACGCCGGCGTGGAGATAGCCATCACCGCAGCTTGCCGCGACGCAGCTGATGCACGCATCCGTCTCCTCTGTATTCGCGTCGTCGCACTCTTCGACGCCTGCTTGCACGTGGCCATCGCCACAACTCGCCGGTGTACAGGCGACACACGCATCCGTATCGATGGTGTTGCCGTCATCACACATCTCGACGTCCGCCTGCACGAAGCCATCACCGCAACTCGCCGGCATACAGGCAACGCACGCATCCGTGTCGATCTCGTTTCCGTCGTCGCACATCTCGACGCCCGCCCTCACGAAACCATCGCCACAGCTCGCGACATTGCACTGCACGCATCCATCCGTGTCGCTCGTGTTGCCGTCGTCACACATCTCGACGCCAGCTTGCACGAAGCCATCACCGCAGCTCGCGACATTGCACTGCGCACACCCGTCCGTGTTGCTCGTATTGCCGTCGTCGCAGACTTCCACACCCGCTTGCACATGGCCGTCGCCGCAGCTCGCCGGCATACAAGCGACGCACGCATCAGTAGTGACCGTGTTGCCGTCGTCGCACATCTCGACGCCAGCATGCACAAAGCCATCGCCGCAGCTCGCCGGCATACACGCAACGCACCCGTCAGTAGTGAACATGATGCCGTCGTCG
>CAYZTA010000007.1:53214-166346 GCA_964481145.1 uncultured Sandaracinus sp. | reverse complement strand
GCGCGCCGCAACCGGGGTCGGCCGTGCCTGGTGTCGTGCAGGTGTCTGTTGGTTTACTGAAATCATCATGGGCTGCGCATGTACTCGTGCGTAGCACGCAAACGTTCGTGGTTACACCGTCGACACTCGTTGCCATCATATTGGTGACATAGGGTGGCGAATGTAGACAGTTTCCTGCTGGAGCTCCAGTTCCGGTTGCATCTTGTCGCCATGCGCAGAAGTTACCGACCGACGTTGCACCAAATCGCATTGGGACGCAGAGCATGCCGGCTTGGCATTCGTCGTCGCGGACGCATTCGCTGCAGCGTGTTCCGGTTCCGCCCGTCGGAGCGCAGGTGTTCGTCGAGAGCAAGCATACGCCACTTGCGCAGTTACTTCCGGTGCGGCATTCGACGCATGCGCCGTCAACGCAGACGTTCAATCCTGCCACGTGCGAGCAGTCCCCATCTCCTGCACATGCAATACAGCTGTTCTCTTCGCATCGTGATGCCGTTGCTGTTGAGCAGTCGGTGTTGGCGCCACACTCTTCGCATGCACCATCGACACACGCCGGCAATGCTGTCGTCGTGCATTGACTCCGTTCCAGACACTCGACGCAGCTTCGGCTCGCTTCGTCGCAATGAGGCGTATCACCCGTACAAGCCATTCCGCACGGTCCAGCATCTCTCCCCGCATCCGGTCGTCCGCTGTCGCGTTCGGCGTCCCCGCCATCGCGATTGCCGCCATCCATTCCCGCGTCAGCAACTGCGCAAAGGGGGTGGTCAGGCACGTCCACGCATGAGGTGATTGGACGGTCGCAGGCTGCACACATCCAGACGAGCCAACCGCCGAGTACGAGATTCGAGCGCATCATATTTGTATTCACCATGGTCAGTTGCCAAGAAAATCAAAAGAAAATACGAGTTCCATCAGTCCAACGTCGCGCGGACTGGCCCGAGCTCGATCCATTCGAACAGAGTATTCCCATTACGACTCCACCCGCGATCGCCAGCACACCCCCCGAAATCATGAACGCCACGTTCCGATCTGTTGCCGGACTCGATATGAATCGCTCCTCTCGCGTCAGATATGAGTCGCAATTCGGGCTCGCACATTGATCGCCCTCCGCCTGGAAGACCGCCCCCACGATGACCAACGCCAATCCCGTGGCGATTAGAGGCGCACCAATTCCGACTCCCCACATCAAAGAGTCGTCATTTCCCCCCACCGGCACCACCACTTCTTCTTCTTCCCTTTCGCTCAACGGCGTCAAATCGAAACGCAGCTCTTCCGCCTCGCCATCGACACGTACTTGAATCGAGACCTCGCGTCGCTCGGTCTCGTGCCCCGCTGCACTCACGACGATACGATGCTCGCCGGGCGGAAGAGAACCCTCATATGGAATCGCTCCCCACAACACCCGATTCACCGTGATGCTCGCGCCAGGAGGAGTCCCCGTGATTCGCACCATCGCGCCGCTCCGAACCGCCCAGCTCGCGAGCGCAGCATCGGTCGCCTCCACCACCGAATCCCGAATGGGCGCGCCCAGAGGCAGCTCCCGTGAACCACTCGCATGGCGGCCTTCGGGATCCACCAACATCACCGCGACCTGAATCCCCTCTTCATGCGGCCAAATCGCAACCCCCGCGCCCATCACCGCCTCGAGCGTGCGGAGCATCTCCGACACACATGCCGGCTGTTCGCACGGCGTGACCCTCGCGCGGATCATCGCTGCTCGCGCGTCGCGCACCGACATCGGCTCGAGAGAGGCGCTCTCGAGCACCGTGCGCATCATCGCCACGGCTTCGTCGCCGTACCGCGCCACCAAATCATCCCTGCCGGACACCGGAAGAATCACCGCCCGTTGCGCGTGCGCAACCGTCGGGGCGAATGCCGAACACGAGAGTGCGATGGCGACGACCGTCATCGCAACGAGTCGCCCATGAAAAAAAGCACGCATCAGAAGGAACCTCCTGCAGAGAAGATCACACGCTCACGATTCGCTTCGACACCCACACTCACGTTTGCGCTCGGACCCATCGCCGAGCGAATCAAATACACGACGGGCACCGTGAGGAGAGGTGCGCTGATGGACAAGAAAATGACGCCGCGATCGATGGGCTCCGTCGCATACGGACATGGATCGCCTGGCCGCCCCCGAAGAGTGCATGCCTCCACCGTGCCGATCTCGACGGCGCCCACGGTGGCCACCCCCAATCCCGCAACGCCAAAGAGCCAAGACCACCACGGCACATCCGCCTCCTCCGGCAAGAGGAGTGGAAGCGATGCGCTCGCGAGCACTCCGCTCGTGATCGCCACCCCCCAGATCACGTTGCGGCGCTCGAGCCACACCGATTGGCGTTGGAGGTAATCGAGGTCTTCACGGTCCGAGAGAGAGAGTTGTTGGGCCGCTTCGAACCGCCACTCATTGAGACCGAAGGACGCCGCCAGACCCACCACTCCGAGCGCGCCGATCGTGCCTCCGATCGCGAGCGGAACGGTGTGGTCCATGTCGCTCGTCGTTTCACCTTCCGTCTCGGAGCCATCGTGGAGCCCTGGAGGTTGCCACCGCGTCATCGCCCTCCGTTCACCGCCCGTATAGTCGACGCTTTCTCCTGCCATGAGCGAGCGCAGCCCTCGCACGAGGGACGGACCAAACTCGACCTTCGCGGATGCGGCGACTGCGAGGGGGGTCAAGACCACGCGATCCATGCGGATGAGGTCGCCGTCCTGGATCACCATCCAGACCTCGGGGGCACCGACGATCCTTCCGATCTGGGCTGCGTCCGCCAGCCGATGACGATCCGCGGTCTCGGCGTCCGGATAGGCGAGCCGCAGGACGACATCCGTGTGCACCGCACGGTCGAAGCGCGTGTCGACGCGCACCGTCGAGGTGCCTTCTCCAAGCCGGATGCGATGGACCCGTCCACGACGACCCGGTTCGCACTCCACCTGCGCCCGATACTCACCCGGCGCGAGCTCTTCGCTCACGAACGGAGTCGTCCCGAACTCCACGCCATTGAGTCGCACGGCACACCCGCTCGGTTCACTCTCGATGCGGAGATTCCCCGGTGCGCTCTCGGAGAGATGCCGATCGATGCGCGCCAAGAGCTCGATGACCTCGGGCGTATGATTGTATGGGCTCGGCGTGATGCGCGGAACGAGCCGTCGACACTCGAGTGCGCGTGATTGCGCGCGCGGGTCTCCTTGTTCGAGATAGCCCCGCACGTCGTAGAGGCAGGTATCGAGCACTTGTTGCGCGCGCGTCAGCTCGCGATTGAGCTCTTCAGCCGCGCCCTCGGAGAGACGCTGCGCCCTCAGCAATGTTTCTCGCGCGGCTGCGTAGTCGGTTCGGGCCAAGTACCGCACGGCTTCACGCGAGAGGCGAAGCCACGTGTCGATATCGGTATCGCTCACGGTCGGTGGATCAGAGGAGCCGATCTCTTCGAAGCGCAGGCGTGTATCTTCGAGCGACAGCGCCTCATGGGTATCCGTCGGAAAAGAGTACACGATGGTTTGTGTACGCGACGCGACGCTGGCCGCGCTGTCGTCTCCGATCGAGACCGGCAAAATCAAGACAGGTCGAGCCTGCGCGAAGACTGCCCCTGGAATGACCAGCCCAAGGCCGATCGAACCAAAGCAGAACCGAGCCAATTCGAGAAGAAATGTGGTGCGAATCCACATGAAGCCCTGCGAGCTACCACCGATCGCGTCCCACCGCCAAGAATGCATGTTTTTCATGAATCAACGTCCTCGAACGCAGCAATGAAGACCGGACTGCGACTCCGCACGAACGACACGTTCATCGGCATCGCTGTCGCCTTGCACCCTGTTGTGAAAAGCATACGCATTGCATGAGGCAGATGTTTCGACAGCCGGAAAGGAAGTTCGCTTCTACCCCACAGCCGGGTGTGGTCCCGTCAGTCCAGCCCACCCTCGCGGTACAGGACTCGCAGTTTCCACCTGTTCGAGTCTCGTCTCTCTCTTGGGTTCCACTGCAGTTGTAATCGAATGGAAGGGCCAGACCGCTCGCGGGCGTGTCGTAATACGAAGTGTTTCCGGGATACACCAAGGCGTTGCTATCGAGGCAGTCTCGGTTTCCGGTGCTATTCGGATTCCGCATGACCCACGTGCCCTGCGGGCAGCCGGTGGGGGGCGTGGGCCTCGGACCGCACCCTTGATATGAGCCGGCGGCCGATGCGGCATAACCATCGCCATCGCAATCGGCATAAAAAGTCGTCTGGATGCCTTCGTCGGCGGCAGTATCGCAATCGTTGTCGAGCTCGTCGCAGACTTCGCTGCCGCCAGGAAAACAAGTCCGGCATGCATCGTTGCAGTCGCCGTCGCGCGCGACATAGCCACTCGGCGGCGTGCAGGCTTGCATCGTCATGCTCGCGGTACCGAAGCTATCGCCATCGGCATCGCGAAAATACGTGAGCAAGAGACCTTCGTCGGTTCCTTCGTCGCAGTCGTCGTCGATGTCATTGCAAACTTCGGTGGCGTCTGGATGGACCGCTGGATTTTCATCGTTGCAGTCGCCGCTTCGCGCAACGCGCCCTTCACCCATCGCGCAACTCGTCATCGCTGTGGCGTCGTCGCCATAGGTGTCCCCGTCGACGTCTGCATAGGAGATGATCTCGCTCAGGTCTTCATCGATGGCTTCGTCGCAATCCTGATCGCGTCCGTCGCATTGTTCGGTGCCCCCCGGATGACAGCTCGGACAGATGTCATCGCAATCGTCGTTCGACGCGACGTACCCCTCGGGCTCTTCGCAGGCGCTGAGCATGGCGGCTGGATCGCCGTGGCCGTCTTCATCGGCGTCGCGGAAGAAATCCCGCGGCGAGCAACCGTCCACCTCGCCGACATCGGAGCTCGCGTCGGGCTCGACGGGCACGCATGCGCCGCCACTGGGCATGGTGCCTTCTGGGCACGAGGGCTCATCGCAAGCGAGCAACCAAAGAACTGGCATGAACAACAAAAACAACCGCGTTGTCGACATTGAATCCTCGCTCTCCATCGTCACCCTGCCGATGATGGAAGGGGCGTTGCGCACTCGAATGCGAAATCCCCTGCATCCCGAGCCCACCCGCCGGCGGCTCTTAGCACTGCGAACCGTGCCCGTCATGCGCCGGCGGTGAGAAATGTACGGATGATTGCTGTGAATCTATCGACATTCCTGGACGCGCGTTTCGAGCCGATTCCTACACCCCGCATCGCAGGAAAGGAACGTGCCGGTCTGGCCGCACGCAGGCACGCTGTCGCGCCAACCAGATGGAATGATGCAAGCCTCCCTCAACAATCCGCAGTTTAGTATTTGTATCCTCGTATTGGATTGCTCGCTCTGGCCATCGCAGTTGTGATCCCATGACGTGCTCGTGCCGTTGGAGCGGGTCGTCCGATACCAAGCCGTGTTGCCCGGGAAGGTCGTCGCGTCGGTATCGAGGCAATCGATGTTTCCAGTATCCGGAGCACGCGTGGTCCAACCTCCACCGGGGCAACTTGCAGGACTCGGCGTTTCGGGCCCACAGCCGAAGGTATTGCCTACGGTCGACGCGGCATATCCATCGCGATCGCAGTCCACGTAGTATCTCGTCCGGACATCTTCGTCGACACTTCCATCACAATCATTGTCGATATCGTCGCACGTCTCATGGGCGCCTGGATAAGCACGTGCTCCTTGAAGACTGGGTTCGTCGTTGCAGTCGCCGAACATTCGGGAGAAGCCCGCATACGCATCGCACGCTTGCCGACTGTTGCTTTGAACCCCAATGCCGTCTCCGTCGGCGTCACGATAGATTGGGATCAAGACGCCTTCATCGATTTGATCGTCGCAATCATCGTCGACGAGATTGCATGTCTCTTCCGCACCCGGATGCGTCGATGGTGAGCGGTCGTCACAGTCTCCTGCCATCGTGACCCGGCCTTCGGGGATCGTGCAGCTCGATTGCATCGTCGACGAGTCGCCATATCCATCGTCATCGAAATCGATGTAAGAGACGATGTCTGTGAGCTCTTCGTCGATCGATCCATCGCAGTCTTGATCGATCCCATCGCAGAGCTCGGCCGCGTCCAAGAAGCATGTTGGGCAATCGTCGTTGCAGTCGTCGTATGTCTCGACATATCCCTCGGGCGCAGTGCATGCGCTCATGACCGACTCCGGATCGCCGTGACCGTCTTCATCCGAATCACGGTAGTAATTTTGCGGCGTGCAGGCGTCGCCTTCGAGAAGAGTGTCTGTGTCACCTTCGACCCTCGACGCGTCAGGCGTGTCTGAGAGTGGTAGACATCGGCTCTCCAATTGATATGTGCCTGTGGGACATTTGCTCTCTACACATGATGCCAACAAGAGGAGCGGCACAAAGATCGTGAGCTTGGGTTTCATTGGTTTCTCCAGTCTGGCGGAACCGAGTCGTAGAAAAATCACCGACATTGTTGTGTTCGTATCACGGTGTTCATCGCGCAACTGAATGAATCGCACGTGTGATATGCACGGATTGCCCCACACGCTGGTATTTCTCCGACCCAGCCGGCGTCCGAACAAAAATGAGCGATTCCAGATCTGCGGTCTCGTCGGCAACTGCCACTGCTGGATCGTTCGTCCTGTCGTTGATTGATGCCGTCGCAGTTGTAGTCGAAGTTGCTTCCGGTTCGAGGTGCGCTCGAGAACGTCGTGACCGCTGGGGACACGGCCCGATTGCTGTCATCGCAATCAGAGTGACCTGCTTGTGGCACTTGAGTGGTCCACTCTCCTCCCGATCGACACGTGGAAGGAGGGGTCGAGGGGGGTGCGCAGCCACGGCGAGCCGTCACTCCGAGTAACGGATAACCGTCTCCGTCGCAATCTGCGTAATACGCTGTCTCGACACCTTCATCGATGTCGCCGTCGCAGTCGTTGTCGACTCGATCACACTCTTCTCGCGCTCCTGGATAGATGCTCGCTTGATCATCGTTGCAGTCTCCGGCTTGAGTCGTGAAACCGGGGGCGATTGCACATTGATCGCTCGCTTCGCTTCCAAACCCATCCCCATCCGCGTCGCGGTACACGCGGATCAGGACGCCTTCGTCGATGTTTCCGTCGCAATTGTCGTCGATTTCATTGCACACCTCGGCCGCGTCGGGGTTCGTGAGACGAGATCGATCATCGCAATCGTCTCCTTGCGCCACGCGTCCTGTGGTGATCGCACACGAGAACATCTCGGTGTCGGGATCTCCGAAGGTGTCGCCGTCGAGATCTGCATAGGAGACGATGAGTGGTAAGTCCTCGTCGACCATGCCGTCACAGTCCTGGTCGAGCTCATCGCACACCTCGGTCGAGCCCTCGAAGCAAGTCGGGCATGCGTCATTGCAGTCGTCGTCGTTCTCGACGTAGCCCTCAGGCACCTCACAAGCGGTGGTCAACATTTCTGGATCGCCATGCCCATCCCCGTCGGCATCGAGAAAGAAAGCTCTGACGGTGCAACCATCGCCCCTCGTGACGGCATCTGTGCTCGAGTCGGGGTCGTCGGATTCCGTGCCAGCATCGAGCGTGATGTTCGGAGGAGCGCCACACCCCATCGCCGACGAAAGACACGAAATCAATACGCAATTTTGAAATTTATTCATGGCTCATTCTCCAGTGTCGAACGGAACGGTCGTGAGCACGTTCGTTCTAGACGCCGCATCATCGGCAGCTCTGCGGGAGCGTTGCGTGGGAAGGCAGAAAAAAAGAGCCACTCACAATCACGCGTTTTTTGAGCAACCACCTCGTTGACCTGCCGATGAAGGCTCGTCGAACGAGGAGTCCCTATGCCGCCCGATGATGAACACGTCGATGAAGCGACCGAATCGAGTGAATCGAATACCGAGTCGAATGAAGAAGCAGAAACCACCGCGACTGTGATGAAGGTGGCCGCAGAGATCGCCGAGGCGACGAACGAGGTCATCGAAGCCGTCGAAGACGGAAAGACCGGCATCGCCGTGATTCGCGCCGTCGGCGGGGCTGCCGAGGTGAGCGCTTCGATCATCGAAGCCGCCGCTGGAGAGAGTGAGGAAGCCAAGACCGCCGCCACGATTCTCGAGGGAGTCGCTGCGGCTGCAGACGCGCTCATCGATTCCGAAGAAACCTTGCGCCGGCTCATCGGACAGAAGGATGAAGAAGCACACGCGTCGGAACAGTCGCTTTCCGCAGAAGAAGGAGACGATGCACCGATCGATCGCGCTCTTCAGGCCTTGGACGATGATCGCGAGATCGTTCTCGAAATCGAGACCTCCGCCGATCCCGATCGCCTCTTGCGCGTCGCATCCGTCGACTTCGACGAGAAGCTTGGCGATGTGTATCGCGCGCGTGTTCGTGTCGCGTCCGAAATTCGATGGAACGAAGCCCCGATGGTCGCGGCGACCGATCTCTTGGGTGTGGATGTGACGATCTCTATTTTGCGAGGTGGCGCGGCGCGCACCCTCCGAGGGATCGTTCGACGTGTCGAAGAGAATGGGACGAGCGGCACGCATCTCAATATGGAGCTCGAGGTCGTGCCCGCGATGGCTTTGTTGGCGCAACAAGTCGATTCGCGTGTGTTTTTTCAGTTGAGTGCGCTCGATGTCATCGACGCGGTGCTCGGCGGTGGACTCGCCCCGTACGATCGCGAGATCGAGATCAGCGGTCTCATCGAACGCGATCCGCGAGAGTATTGTGTGCAATATCAAGAGTCCGATCTCGACTTCGTGCATCGACTCTTGGAGGAAGAAGGGCTGACGTATTTCTTCGATCACTCGGGCGAACGCGAGAAGGTCGTCATCGTCGAGACGAATGAGCAGTTCCCCGGGTTGCGGGGAGATCGTCCGGACTTTCTCCGAATCACCGACAGCGCACATGGGCAATCCGAACAAGACGCGATCACGGAGATGCGCGAAGTGCGGCGCGTCGTTCCGACGAGCGTGTCGCTCTCCGATCACGACTGGCGCCAGAGCCAGACGAAGCCGATCACGATCGCGCCAGAGGACCCCCAAGATGATCGAGGGAGGTCCAGAGCCGTTTACGATCATGGACGGGCTCTCGATCTCGGTGCCGGAGCCGGGAGGCACGATGGCGAACGTCAGGTGCGTTTGCGCAGGGAGCTCTTGACCAGAGATGCGATCGTGGGGACGGGTCGCAGTACGGCGATCGGGCTCTCGAGTGGTCTCGCATTCACGACCCTCGATGATCGGGAGCTCGCGCCATTACAGAATCGAACATGGATTACGACCCTCGTGAAGCATCGAGCCTCGGACCCGCGCCTCCATGCGATCCGGGGTGGTGACGAGAGCGAGGAGGTCCGCTACGAGAATCGTTTCGAATGCATTCCATTCGATGTTCCTTTTCGCCCCACGAGGGGGACGCTCAAGCCGCGTATTTTTGGAATGCAAACAGGCGTCGTCGTGGGGCCCGAGGGGCAGCCGATTTTCTCGGACGAACATCGACGGATTCGAGTGAGGTTTCATTGGGATCGATATCGCCCCAACGACACGTTCGAGACGCAAGACCATGATCGACACACGTGTTGGGTCCGTGTCTCCCAATCGTGGGCGGGATTTGGATATGGGACTCTGTTCTTGCCCCGCGTAGGGATGGAGGTGGTCGTTAGCTTCATCGATGGAGATCCTGACAGACCCCTCGTCGTCGGATGTGTGTACAACGGTGAAAATCCTCCACCTTATCAAGGTGAAGATCAATGGACCGTCAGCACGATGAAGACGATGACGGTCGATGGGTCCGATCTCGGTCCCGGTTACAACGAGCTGCGCTTCGAAGACAAAAAAGGGGCGGAACAAGTGTTCGTTCATGCCGAGCGCGACTTCGACGAGGTGGTGGAGCATGACCACTCGACCCGCGTGAAGAGGCATCAATCGAATACGGTCGATGGAAACCAAACCGAGCGGGTTGGCGGAGATCAATCGATGACCGTACGAGGAAATCGAACGGCTGTGATCGAGAAAGATGAGGAGATCACGGTCAAAGAAAATCGAATGTTGACGGTGGAGAAGAACCTCACCGAATTCGTGTTGGAAAACTCGAATGCGAACATTGGCGGCACGCGCAGCACCTATGTTGGAGAAGAAGACAGCAGTGAGTTCAATGGCGGTCGCCGCGCTCTTGTGAACGAATTCGATAATTTGCACGTGGACGCGAATAAGAACGTTCATGTCACCGGTCAATACAACATCAAAGCCGACGAACATTTTCATCTCGAGCAGGGAGAACAATCGATTCATATCGGCAACAGCAAGATCTCCATCGAGAGCGATGATGTGATCACGCTGCAACGACCCGGGTCGAGAATGTATATCGCGAGTGACCGCATCGAGGTTTCTACTGATGGCGCGCTCGTGTTGCGTGGTGGTGGCTGCACATTGACCATGCAAGATGGCAATGTGCTGATCAGCGCCCCGACCGAATCGAAGATGCGCGCGGGGGAAACGAGCTACGTGAAGGTCGGCGGCACGTACGCGGAGGTGGGGGCATCCAATGTCACGCTCGAGGCCGCGCAGGTCGCGACGATTCAAGCCAATACCATGGTTCGCATCAACTGAAGGAGGCATCCCATGAATACGATTGAAGATGTCTCGGATGCGTGGGGGGATGAGCTTCGAGCTTTCCTCGAGGGGCAGGACAAGTGCTTTCATGTGACGGTGGATGAGCGTTCTCGAGAGGGGATTTTGGCCACTTGGTATGCCTGCATGGAGAAGATGCCAGAGGGACATCTCTTCTTCGTGCTTCAAGGGCCCGCGTTCGGCGCACGAGGATGGGATTTGCGTGCGGATGAGCTTTATGCGCAATACGAGTTTCTTCGAAAGGAACTCGCTTGCGGCGGTCGAGTGATCCCTGCGTTGGGAAACGATGTTCAGCCTCAGATCGGCAATCCAAGAGGGCTCGCTCGATTTTCGACGATTCTCGGGCGTGTCGAAGCAGGATTGAGATTTCGGCCGAGCTCACTCGTGATCGTATTCGTTCCTATCGAAGACTCGAGCAGAGATCCGAGGTGGGCTCCGGATCTCCGTATGTTGATCGAAGGGACTCGCACGCTGACTCGTTTGAGGTTCGCTATCACCGAGCTCGCGCCTGGAGGTGCGGGCGAGCTTGCGACCGCGCTCCGCGCGCGAAAAACCTCAGTGTTGCTCGATCCGAGCCTGATTCGAGATCGAATGGTCGAGCGGCTTCGTGCTCAAGCGTCGGCTCCTGCTGGAGCCACGGGGTTTCGGGTCACGGGTGCGGCAGGCCCGAAGGTCGCTCCGCCTCTTCGCAGAGGACATCAAAAGACTTCGCCGAGCCCCGAAGTCCTGGCCTCCGCGGACGCCGAGATGCGGTTCATGTTGGATTCGAATGCACAAGAGACGCTGAGACGTTCTTCTTCGCTCGCGCTCGCATGTGCTGCAGAAGGGAATATGCGAGGGGCCGTCGAGGCGCAATCGGCGGTGATCGCCGCGTGCGAATCGGCGCAGGCGCCGAAATCGATGGTCTCGAATATGTTGCTCCTCGGCTTGTTCAGAGCCGCGTTGGGTGAGACTCGAGAGGCGAGAGAGGTGTGTGAACGAGCGCGCGAGTTGGCCCATGCGAACGACGCTCCTGAACTCGGTCGAAAGGCGCTCTTATTCATGGCCTCCATCGAGCTCGCGGCGCAGCACCATCTCGAAGCGTCGGTGCTGTATCGCAAGCTCGCGACAGAGGCCCACGAGGTGGGCGACGCGCTGATGGCGATCGAGGGGCTTCGTGCTTGTGGAGAAGCGCTGATTTCCGGAGATCGAATGTCCGACGCTGTGACGATTTTTCGTGAAGCGCTCGATATCGCAAAGACCGCGGATCGTATGCAGGCGAAGTTGTCGGCGGCACCGTCTCTTGCGAAGGCGCTGGCGTCGATGTGTCGAACACGTGGGCTCTCCGAGCAAGCGCGAGAGTATGAGCGGATCGCCGACGAGCTCGGCGGAGCATCAGAGGAGACACGATCATGATCCAAACGGTCAAGGGGCATCTCGTGATTGGATTGGATTTCGAATGTGCGTTGATGGCGGGCTCTCCTCCAGTTCCGAGTATTGCTCCAAATCCATTTCTCTTCATTGGAACAGTGGATCTCGTGATGGGGGAGGCTTTGATGCCTCCGTTCTCGACGAATTTCTCCGATTCCAAAGTTCAAGTGTGGGGCATGCCGGGGACGAAGGCAGGGAAAAAGGCTGCAGGAGTTCATATTCCACTGGGTCCTTATGTACCGATATTCAGCGACATCAGGCTCAAGGCCGAAGGGAAGACGAACTTTCTGTTTGGGTCCAACACCGTGAAAATCGAAGGGAACAATGCAGTTCGTCTGGGTGAGATAGGGATGAATTGCACGATTGACCCCGTGCCCTTGCCGACCACGAATGTGATTTCTTGGCCAGGTGGTCCCTTGGTCCTGACAGGAGGGCCCTCTGCCCTCGATGTGAATGCGACGCTGATCACGGTCACGGACGAGCTCATGACGATGTTTCTCGGAGCGGTCTTTACAGAGGATTCGTTTTTGTATGAATTTTTGAAGGCATATCTCGGAGAGGTTTTCAGCTTGTGTCGAGACAGCGCGATCATCGCGATGACGGAGTCCGATGAGCAGAAGGCCGAGGCTGCCATTCAGGAAAAGATGATGGCGTTGTTCACCAAAGCACCTTTCGAGGCGCTGCGGGCCGCCGCGTTCTCGCTGACGAAGATAAAACTCCCTTCGTCAGAGGATTCGGAGTGAACGATGCCTATTCGATGGAACGATACGACTCCGGTGCTCGAGTGTGGAAGGCATCTTTACGTCGATCTTCATACTGGCGCAGTGAACGCTCGAATCGATGATGCGATCGGCATTGGAGTTCGCTCGCTGAGGTTCGGACGTGCTTACGATTCGCGAAAGAGAGCCCAAGCCGTATCTCTCGGAACGGGGTGGTCGCTCGTGAGCGATGGTGTGTCTCCATCGACGGCGAAAGTCGATGTTCGGGTCCGTGATGGTGCGATTGGCGCAGTGGATTTGACGATGCACAGAGCGCGGGTGTGTGTGCGGTTCTTCGAGGTCAAAGCAGGTCATTTATGGCGCGTTCGGAACGAGCGTGACGAGGTCATCGAAGAATACGATTACGATGGTGATTTGCTCGTGGCTGCGCGTATCGGCAAGTGGCCCACCCGCTATTTCGAATACGATGATCGCGGGAGACGTGCCCGATGCGTTCGAACTTGGAGCGCGACCGGCGCGCGAGATCGCATGATCACGTATGCCGGACTCCGCACGATCGTCGATGATGCGACGGGGGCCACGTGGATCGTCGAGCGTGGTCCAGGCGAAGCTGCATGGCTCGATCCGGAAATGCGCCGAATCCTACCCGACGAAGCACGACATATGGACTCGAGCTCGATGTGCAGGATGAGCTTCGATGCGAGCGGCGTGATTCGTACACTCGAGCATCCGAGTCTTGGAGCGTGGATCGCTCAGACCGACGCCATCGGGAGAATCGTCGAGGTGTCCAACTCTTCGAATCGACGCATTTTTTTTCGACGGGAGGGGGAATACGTGACCGTGCAGTCGTTTCATGGCGTCTCGCTCGAGACGACCCTCACCCATGGAGCGGGAGAGACGATGCTCCTCTATGATCTACATGACAGTCGCTCGGGTTTCACGATGAGCGCTCGTTACGATGAGGATGGGGCGCTCACGACGCTCTGCATGGGTGAGAGGGCCGTGCAAGTTCAGAATGACGCGGAGGGCAGGCCGACATGGGTGCGCTTCGAGGACGGTTCGGAATACGAGATCACCCGTGATCGAGCGGGCGATGTCCGTGGGATCGAGTCGGACGATGGGAGTGGGGTGCCGAGCTCGTTGGAGAGTTTCTTTCGCGTGATTCTCGAGCCATCGCCAGAGTCGTTGCTTCGTCATGCATCGACGCGGCCCGAGCCGAGGCTCGGCCGTGATTCGGAATCACACCTCCGAGAGGTGCTGTCGGCGCTCCAAGTCGTGCTTTCGCCTCTCCCGTGACTCGATCCGCGTCCGTGACCCCCAGTGTCCCATGAATGTGCCTCCATCTTCATTCCGTTTTCGGGACGAAAGATGCTCCCTCCTGAAACCTGCAGGTCGTGCTACGTTTGAGTCAAACGAATGGCACAAACCACCCGTCCGGATATCTCGAAGGAAGCCAGCATCCACGCCGAGATCGAGGTCGACGACCCCGACCTGCTCATTCGCCTCACGGGCCCGGGCGCGACGCATCTTGGGACGCTCGAACGTGAGTTCGATATCAGCGCGGGGGTGCGTGGTCATACAGTTCATATGCGCGGAACGCGCGAGGCTGTGGAAGGGGCGCAGCGTGCGCTCATGGAGCTGCTTTCCTTGCTCGGAAAGAGCAAAGAGTTGCCCGAGCAGGACGTCGAGCGTTCGATCCGCGCGCTGCGTGCGCACCCCGAGGCGCGTCTCGGCGAGATGATGACCGACGTGGTGCTCGCGACTCCGCGCAAGACCATCACCGCCAAAGGGCCGACGCAGCACAATTACGTCGAGCAAATGCGCCAGAACGACATCGTCTTCGGGATCGGTCCGGCGGGCACGGGCAAGACGTACCTCGCCATGGCGATGGCCGTCCGCGCGCTCCTCGAAAAGCGCGTCAAACGCATCGTGCTGACGAGACCTGCGGTCGAAGCGGGTGAGAAGCTCGGCTTTCTGCCGGGTGATCTCGCAGAGAAGGTCAATCCGTATCTGCGCCCGCTCTATGACGCGCTTCACGACATGATGGATTTCGAGCGCGCTCAAATGCTGGTGCAGCGCGGTGTGATCGAGGTGGCGCCTCTCGCGTTCATGCGCGGTCGCACGCTGAACGATGCGGCGGTCATTCTCGACGAGGCGCAGAACACGACGAGCGATCAGATGCGCATGTTCTTGACCCGCCTCGGCTTTGGTTCGAAGGCGGTCATCACGGGAGACGTGACTCAGGTGGATCTTCCCGGCAATGCCCGCAGCGGGCTTGCGGATGCGACGCGTGTCCTCGGTGGGATCGATGGGATCGCGTTCACGTGGTTTACGGAAGCGGATGTCGTGCGCCACCCGCTCGTCGCCCGCATCGTGCGCGCTTACGAGGCGCGTGATGCGGCCAAAGCGCGTCCCGCCGAACGGGAGGAGCTCGCTCCGAGCGAGAAAGAATCGGAAGGGTAGCGAGATTGGCGTTCGCGGACGGCATGCGTGATACGGAGACGTCCGATTTCGCGCCCAAGATCTTGATGCGAGCCATCGAGGAAGAGGCGCGCTTCGGGCAAGGTCTTCGGATCGAAATGCATGGGGCCGCCATCGAGGTTCAACGGGGTGAGGGGTTCGTGGTTGCGGTGACGGCTTCGAGCCTCTCGAAGCAGCCGCTCGAACCTTATCTGCCACGCGTCGCAGTGGGACATGCCGGCATCCTATTGACGGGGACGCTTCCGGATGGGTTTCTTGCCTCGCTCCCCAAGGGGACGGCGGTCGCCTATGTGTCGGATCTCGATTCACCAGATGCGCTCTATCTCGCGCTCGACGGTGTCCTCGAGCGCGTCGAGTTGAAGGTGGCTGCCGAGCGACGAGGCCGATGGCTCAATCGCTATCGTTATGAGCTGGGTGAGCTCATCGAGATTTCGCGCGCGATAAGTCAAGAACGCGATATCGATCGTCTGCTGACGTTGATTCTCGAGAAGAGCCGATTCATCACCGGAGCCGATGCGGGCAGCTTTTATCTCCTCGAGCCAGTGACACCGAAGAGCCGCGACAAGCATCTGCGCTTCAAGCTGTCACAGAACGACTCGGTGATGTTTGCATCGAAGGAGTTCACGGTGCCGCTCTCGACTCGCAGCATCGCCGGCGCCGCCGCGATCACGCGACGACCGATCAATATCCCCGATGTCTATGCCATCGACGTGAACGAGTCTTTTGGATTCGATCCCAGCTTCGACAAGAAAGTCGGATATCGGACCCGTTCGATGATCGCGATGCCGATGATCAGCGCCGAAGACGACGTGATCGGGGTGATTCAGCTGATCAACAAGAAGCGCGATCCCGAGGTGCGGCTCCACGAAGGAAACGTCGACGACGAGGTCGTCCGCTTCGACGACCGAAGTGAAGATCTGCTCGCGACCCTCGCGTCGCAAGCCGGCATCGCGCTCGAAAACGCGCTTCTATACGATGAAATTCGCCGAATTTTCGATGGGTTCGTCCTCGCGAGCGTGCAGGCGATCGAACAGCGCGATCCGACGACCAGCGGTCATTCACAGCGGGTGTCCGTGCTCTCGACGGGGTTGGCCGAGGCGGTCGATCGCGCGGTGGGGGGCGCCTATCGCGACGTGCGCTTCACGAAGCGCGATTTGAAGGAGCTCGAGTACGCGTCGCTGCTTCATGATTTTGGCAAGATTGGTGTTCGCGAAGAGGTGCTCGTCAAAGCCAAGAAGCTTTATCCGCATCAGCTCGATGCGGTGCGTCTCCGCTTCGATTACGTGCGGAAGTCGCTCGAAGCCGAGTGGCTCCAAAAGAAGCTCGATGTGCAGGCGCAAGGAGGCGGCGCGAGCGATCTTTTTCGGCTCGATCAGGAGCTCGCCACGCAAGTCGAAGCGCTCGAGGACTCCTATCGGGTCGTGGTCGAGGCGAACGAGCCCACGGTGCTCAGCGCAGGAGATTTTACGCGCATCGGTGAGCTCGGCGAACGGATGTACCGTGATTCGTGTGGGCACGAACGACCGTTGCTCAGCTCGGATGAAGTGTTGTCGCTCACGGTCAGGAAGGGATCGCTCCACGCGCGTGAGGTCGATCAAATCCGATCGCATGTCGTGCACACATTCGAGTTCTTGGCGCGCATCCCGTGGGGAAAGAGCTTCGCTCGCGTGCCCGAGATCGCGGGCGCGCATCACGAGAAGCTGAATGGTCGCGGCTATCCGCGAGGCCTTTTGGCCGAACAGATTCCATTGCCATCGAAGATCATGACGATCGCCGATATCTTCGATGCGTTGACGGCGCGTGACAGGCCTTACAAAAAATCGCTGCCTGTCGAACGTGCGTTATCGATCCTGGAGCTCGAGGTGAAAGACGAGCACATCGACGGCGAACTGTTGCGGATTTTTATTGAAGCCGAGGTGTTCAAGAAGGTCTTGGCGGACTCGCGTAACCCGTGAGTGCGTCTTCGGTATGCGCGATCTCGATCGGCGCGCCGCCCCTCTCGAGATAGCGTTGATAGAGCTGCGCCGCGAAATGTGCTCGCGCGATCATCATGAGGATGGTGCACGGAATGATTGGCAGACCGCACAGGAGAAGCGAGCCCATCATCATGAGCCACTGCACGAACGCGAGTACGAGCGAGCCGATCACCAGTTCGCGTAGCACGCGCTTCGTCATCTCGAGTACCACCCCGAACTCGAGCGCAGAGTTCAGATTGTCCGAGAGCTCGACACGGATCGCGGCCATCTGCATGGGCAACTGCACGAGCAGCCCGAACAGCATCAGGAGCGGTAGACCTACGCCGAATGCGCAGAGCAGACCCATGCCGCCGATGCCCGCGCCTGCATCGCCGCCCGCAGCCGCACCGCCGAAGACGGCGAAGAACGCGCCCAGGTAGAGGCACATGACCCCCGAGCCGATCAGGAGAGTCGCAGGCAAGCTCCAGAGGAGCATCGCGACAAGGATTTTGAATCCCGTGCCAAGCAGTTTGGTAAGGTCATCGAGATCGAAATCGAGACGCGGCAGTGGTGTTTCTCGTCCCAGTGCTGCGCGTCGGACGATCGCGGCGCTCCATCCGATCAGCACGATGTGGCCGAGGAGCGGAATGACTCCCGCACTCAGCATGAGCACTGATCCGATCAGGACCTTCGAGACCCATTCGGGATCTTCTCGGAAGAGACGCAGGCCGCGGAGGTAATCCATGGGTCTGTGTAACCAGAATTGAAGGGCCTCAGCAACTTTGGTGTACAATCGATGTTGGACACTGGCTCGAACAATGAGCCGAGCAGAGGAACGTGGACGAAGGTGAGCAGAAAGGCGTTCAGCGGCGTCCGCGTGTCTTGATCGCGGGGATGGGTGAGCCGCACCTCGAGGAGGTCTGCGCCGCGCTCACGAGACGCGGAATCGACCCGATTTTGGCGAGTGATTCGCTCGAGGTGGCGATTCGCATCGAGCGTCCGAATCTCGTGTTGCTGGTCGGTGATGCGTCGATGGACGATGGTGCGCGCGGGATCGATGTGGCGCGTCGTGCGGGTCCGACGCCGGCTGTCGTTGCGACCGATCCCGAGCCTTTCGATCGCCGCCTCGCGCCTTTTCAATACGGGGCGTGCGGCATCGTGGTGCGCCGCAATGAGCCGGAGGAAATGGCGGGCGAGATTCATCACTTGCTCGCGGAAAATGCGCGGCGGGTGGAGGAGAGGGTCCGCGCGGGACACGACGCGAACGAGCTCGATTCGCTCGTGGGTCTTGTTTCTCAAGATCTGCGAATGTCAGCCACTCCGCACGAGGGGCTTTCGAGGATCGCAGCGCGCTCTCTTTTACGTGCCCACGAGGAGCGCGCGAACCTGTCGAAGACCTCCTCCCCGGAGGTCTCTGGTTCGAAGCCGCAATTGCCCGAGAGGCAACCGTCCGAGCTCACGATTTCGCTGGGGAACGATGCTCGGCTCTCGGATTTGCGTAATTCCAAAGGAGAACGGATTTCCGCGTCGATGTTGCTGGCGATTCCTCCTGCTCGGCCGCCGATCGAAGATCGTGCGAGTCCCTTGCGCGCAGAGGTGATGCGTCGACCGCGTGCGGGGGTCGTCCCTGCGCTCTATGTGCTGACGCTCACACTATTTACGGCCGTGAGCCTCGTCTTGACCCGATGGATCGAATGCGGTCATTGAGAGGCTGTACTGAGCGAGAGGCTGTGCGAGGTCCCACAATCCCGGAGGTAGCCGGTTTGCATCCTCCTCCGATTGCGCAAATTACTTGACCCGCGGGCGATGAGCCTTGCGTTTGTGGGCCCAATTCTTCCTTCGTTCGTTCGACAGCGCCCCCAGCTTCCGTTACCGTCCGCGCCCGCCAGCGTTCTTGTGGTGGGATAAGTCACGTCAGTCGAGTCACGTCGAAAATGCGGAATCACGTTCAGCTGTCTGATCAGGGGGAAGTGTCGGATCTCGTGGAACGGCGCAAGGACCACCACCTCGATCTGTGTCTCCATGCGGAGGTCGGTTCGCGTGGCCCTGCGACGGGGTTGGGTGGGTGGACGCTCGAATATGACGCGTTGCCCGAGGTGGACTTGGATGAGGTCGATCTCGGGGTCACGCTGTTGGGTAAGCGGCTCCGTGCGCCGATCGTGATCGGCGCCATGACCGGCGGCACTGAACGGGCCGGCGAGATCAACCGTCGGCTCGCCCGCGCAGCGGCGCGCGTGGGGGTGGGTTTGGCGTTGGGCTCGCAGCGCGCGATGATGGTGCGTCCAGAGTCGACCCGCACGTTCGTCGTGCGTGATACGGCGCCCGATCTGCCGCTCTTGATGGCCAACGTGGGCGCGGTGCAGTTGAACTATGGTGTCGATGGGACGGACATCCGACGGGCGATTCAGGGGGTCGGAGCGGATGTCATCAATGTGCACTTGAATGCGCTTCAAGAGGCGATTCAACCGGAGGGCGATACTCGCTTCCGAGGTCTTTCCGCGCGTCTCGCGTCCGTGTTGCCCGAGCTCGGGGTGCCGGCGATCGCAAAAGAGGTGGGGGCGGGAATCTCTGAGCGCGCCGCGCGTAAACTCGGGCGCTTGCCTTTTGCTGGAATCGAAGTGGCAGGGACGGGAGGCACGTCGTGGGCGCGTGTCGAGAGTCATCGTGCGCCTGCCGGATCGATGCAAGCGGAGATCGGAACACGTCTGGCTGGGTTCGGTGTTCCGACTTCAGAGAGCATTCGAATCTGCCGAAGTGTGCTCGGCGAAAATCGAACCGTGATCGCATCGGGCGGGATTCGTCATGGGATGGATGTCGCCGTCGCCATCGCGCTGGGTGCGGATGCAGCAGCGCTCGCGAAGCCGCTCCTCGAAGCGGCTGACGAGAGCGAAGAGGCCGCCGTGCGGGCGCTTGAAACGTTGATTCATGAGCTGCGTGTGATCGCGTTCTGTTGTGGGGCACGCAACGTCGAGGAGCTGCGTCGTGTTCGCGCGATCGCTCCTGGCGCGTCATTCCTCGGGCTCCGAGAGGGAAACGAACGATGATGAAGAGTGAGCTGCCTGGTTTTTATCGTCTCTCGATGCGTGATCGTCGCGCAAAGGTTGCTTCGATCGCCGGGGTGAACGAGGACGAAATTGCGCAGCTGGTTCCTGGGCGTGGGCTCGGCGAAGGGCAAGCCGATCGCATGGTCGAAAATGCGCTCGGCGTCATCGGGTTGCCGCTCGGTGTGTGCGTCAACATGCGTCTCTCCGTGGGGTCGCGTGAGGCGCGCGATGTCCTGATTCCAATGGCCGTCGAAGAGCCCAGCGTGATCGCCGCGTGTAGCTATGCTGCGAAATTGCTGCGCGTGGGCGGTGGGGTGCGAGCGCGGGTCAGCGAGCCGATGATGATCGGCCAAATCCAAGTGATGGACGTGCGCGATTCGGCGGCTGCGGAGCGCGCGATCCTGGATGCGAAGGAGGAGCTTCTTCGAACCGCCAACAGCGGTCATCCAAGCCTCGTCGAAGCGGGCGGTGGCGCGCGCGATATCGAGATTCGGTGGTTGCCTCCCCAGTCTGAAGAAGATCCCTGCGGGCCCATGCTCGTCGTGCATCTGGTCGTGGATGTGCGCGATGCGATGGGTGCGAACGCGATCAATTCGATGTGTGAGCGGCTCGCGCCGCGCATCGCCGAGCTGAGCTCGGGGCGTGTGGCGCTGCGCATTCTTTCGAACTTGACCGATCGACGCACGGTGTACGTCGAGGGGCGGATTCCTTTTTCCGCGCTCGAAGGCCAAGGCGCAGAGAGCGGCGAAGCGCTGGCCAAGGCGATCGAAGAAGCGAGTGTGTTCGCCGAACGTTGTCCGTGGCGCGCTGCCACGCACAACAAGGGCATCATGAATGGTGTCGATGCGGTGCTCATCGCGCTGGGTCAGGATTTCCGTGCCGTCGAAGCGGGCGCTCACGCGTATGCCGCGAAGGACGGTCGCTACACCGCGATGGCGCGATGGCGCGCCGAAGAGGGCGCGCTCGTGGGCCGGATGGAGCTGCCGATGGCTGTGGGAACGGTGGGCGGCGTGATTCGCGTTCATCCCGTGGCGCAGGTGACCCGCCGCATCGCGGGAGTGGAGACGGCGTCGGATCTTGCTGCGATTACGGCCGCGGCAGGGTTGGCCCAGAACTTTGGTGCGTTGCGCGCGCTCGCCGCCGAAGGCATTCAGAGCGGTCACATGCGGCTGCACGCGCGGAATGTGGCCGTCGAAGCCGGGGCGACGGGGGACGAAGTGATCGCCATCGCGAACACGATCGCTGATCGCCGTGAAGTAAATATCCGCGCAGCCAAGGCGGCGCTCGCCGTGCTTCGTGCCGATGCTTCGCGCGCGCCGGTGCCAACCGACAATGCGTTTGCGATCAAACCCAATGGGGTTTCTGTGCCGAAGCCAGGTACGCTTCGAGCGTTGCGGCGTCCGCCGACGCCTCCTGCGATGGAGCTCGTTCCTTTTGGCGAGCATGGTGTGGGCATGAATGGACACGATTCTCGTGGAGAGGGCACGATGACGACGTATACGAGCGGCGAGAGCAAAAAGTACGAGCGACAACCTCATCGTGAATTCGGTGGGAAGGTGTTTGTCACCGGGGCCGCAGGGCATCTCGGCGCGAATTTGGTGCGTCGCCTGCTCGAAGATGGACGCGATGTGCGCGTGCTCCTTCGAGAGAGCGACAACAACGCGGCCATGGATGGTCTTCCGGTCGAGAAAGTCTACGGAGATCTGCGGGACGCGAAGAAGCTCGCGGAGCAGATGAGGGGCTGTCAAATCGCCTATCACGCCGCTGCGGTGGTCTCGACGGTCGTCGCGACGCCCGAGCTCGAGCGCGAGATTTTCGAGTGCAACGTGCTTGGCACACGCAATCTTTTGCGCGGAGCGATGGACGCACACTACGACCGTGTCGTCGTGACGGGGTCGTTCAGCGCCGTCGGATATGATTCGAGAGATCCCCATCGACCGGGCTGTGAAGACGACATCTTCTATCCGTTCGATGAAGTCCTGCCCTATGCGCGCACGAAGGTGCAGGTGGAGCATGAGGTGCTCAAGGCTTGCGTCGAAGGGCTCGATGCGCTCATCGCGACTTCCTGTGCGATCCTCGGGCCCAATGACTACGTGCCGTCGCGGATGGGGTTGACGCTCATCGATTATGCGAACGGGAAATTGGCCGCGTATCCGCCGGGCGGTTTCGACTTCGTTGCGGCACGCGATCTTTGCGAAGGACACGTGCTCGCGATGCATCGCGGTCGCCGGGGGCAGAAGTACATCATCTCGACGCAGTTCGCGACCGTCGATGATTTGATGGACATCTTCGAAGAGGTCACGGGTCGTCCGCGTCCTCGTCTGCGAATTCCGGGGCCCGTGATGCAAGGCGTCGCGGCGGTTTCCCAAGTGATGCTCGATACGTTCGCGCCGAATACGCCGCGTCGTTTCACGCCCGCTGCGGTTCGCATTCTTCGACAAGAGCGTCGTGCAGACACGACCAAAGCGCGCGCCGAGCTCGGCTACGAGCCGACGTCGATCCGCAAAGCGATCCATGAAGCCTATGCCGACTTCGCAAGGCGAGGTCTCGTCCCGTCGCGTCCTGGAATGGCGGCCTACGGTGAGAGCCATCGCGAGCCCACGGGAATCAAGGTGCCCGTGCGAAGCAGCGAGATCGTCGCCAAGAGTGCAAATACGGGTGCAACTTCCGACGAACGCCGCAGCGCAGCGGGTGCAGGAGAGTGAGCGACGTGGAAAAGATGGAGGCCAATGTCGTGATTCTCGGCGCAGGCCCTGCGGGCACTGCGGCGGCGGCTCATCTCGGTACGCTTGGAGTGCGGGATGTCGTGCTGGTGGATCGACATGATTTCCCGCGCGACAAGACATGCGGCAGCGGTGTGTCACCCAAGGGCATCGAAACACTCAAGCAACTCGGGGTCTGGCGTGACGTCGAGCCGCATGCCTATTGGATCAAAGGCATTCGAATCGTCACCCCGGGCGGTTACGACTCGTGGCAATCGGCGGGCGATGTCGGCGCTGCGGTGGTCTGCCAGCGACGTATTCTAGACAACATTCTTCTCGAGCGAGCGGTCAAGCGCGGCACTCGTTTCATTCCGCACTTCAACGCGACCGACACCCTCGTCGAAGGAGATCGTGTGGCTGGCATTCGCGCCGCAGATGGGCGTGAAATTCGGGCGAAGTGGGTGCTCGTCGCGGGTGGATCGCATTGTCGCGTGGGGCTCCCGGAGCCGCGCCCGCGTCAGGTCATCCAAGCGATCATGGGCTTCTGGGAAGACGTCCCCTTCAAGGCCCATCACGTCGAGATGATCTTCGATCGGATGGTCGAACCGTATTACGGATGGCTCTTCCCGGAGGGGGAGCATCGCGTCAATATCGGTATTACATACGAGGACAAGGCGGGTCCTTCGGCAGAAAAGAAGAACGCGCGCGCATTGTTTCAAGCGTTCATCGACAAGTATTACGCAGATCGCTTGAAGGGCGCGCGACAGATCGGTCCGTGGAAGGGACATCCTGTCGTCTGGTCGTATGAGATCGAGAAGCTGACCGCGCCCTCGACCATCGTCATCGGTGAAGCCGGATTGATGACGCATCCCGCAACGGCCGAAGGCATTTATCAAGGGATGCGTTCGGGCATGCTCGGCGCGGAGGCGGTCGCCGACATTTTGAGTGGTCGCGTGAGCGAATCACAATCGCTGGCGGCTTACGAGCGCGCGTGTCGAAAGCATTTTCAGCTGTCTTTCTGGGGCGGAGGTGTGTTCCGGAAGCTCGTTCGAACCAATGCGCTCGATTGGATGGTGAAGGTGGGTGACGCTCCGGCAATTCAATCGGTGACGGCCAAGCTCATGGCCCAAATGTGAGCGCGATGCAGGAGATGCACTCGTACGACGTGGTGATCGTCGGCGCCGGTCCTTCCGGCTGTACGAGTGCGCTCGCGTTTGCGCGTCGCGATCAGCGCGTGCTCCTGCTCGAAGCCGAACCTCGTGTCTCGGAACGTTTGGCGGGCGAATGGCTGCATCCGCCCGCGCTCTCCATTCTCGATCGACTCGGGGTCGATCTGACGCCGGTGGCTCCGTATGCCACGGGAAAAGGTTTCGTCCTTTTTCCGTGCGATGGTCGTGAGCCCATTGTCTTGCCGTACGCCACAGGTCATTTCGGGGTCGCGATCGAACATGCGCTGCTGGTGGAAACACTGCGGGCGCATTGTGAGCGTGAGCCGCTCATCGATTTTTTGCCGTGGGCGCGGGCGACGCGGATCGAAGGACAAAGTCTGACGTTCGAACGTCACAGCCAAAACACTCGGACGTATGCGACCAAGACGGTGAGCGCACCTCTGATCGTGGGTGCGAGCGGTCGCCCGGCGAGCACCACGGGTGATTGGCATGTGGGCGTCTCGGGCGGGGCTCCTGCGAGTTCGCGCATGGCCGGGCTCGTCTTGGATGGTGCGTCCGAAGAGACGCGTGTGAGCTTGCCTTTCGAGGGATATCTCCACGTGTTCTTGGGAGGTCTTGGCCCCGTCATGGCGTATCGCATCGACGCGCGCCGTGTTCGTCTTCTCTTCGATGTTCCTTTGTCGTTTCCAGTTCCGCGCGAAGGCGGAATTGCACTCTACGAAGCCTATGCGTCCGTGATTCCGAACGAGCTCCGGAGCGCGTTTCGCGCGGCGTTGCGGTCCGCGTCTTCGTCTGCGGCGGCACCTGATTCGAAGTTGAAGTGGGCGAGCATCGAGCTGAGGCCGCGCGTCGAGCTTGGTCGGGAAGGGCTCGCGTTCATCGGGGATGCCGTCGGGACGCATCATCCGCTGGCGGCGACCGATTTGACGCTTGCGATCGAAGATGCAGATGTGCTTGCGCAGAGCCCTCATGTCGCCGCCTATGCGCGTGCCCGAACGCGTGAAGCGCGGGTTCCGGAGATGCTCGCGGTGGGGCTCTATGAAGTCTTTGCCGACGATGCTGACGAGGTGCTCGCGCTTCGCCGCGCGATCTACAAGTTGTGGCGTGAAAAGCCGCGTGAGCGGCTGCGCTCGATGGGCTTTCTGGCGGGGACCGACCGCAGCCACGTGCGCTTCGGAAAGTCGTTCTTTCGCACGATGCTGCGCGGCTCGCGTGATCTCATGCGCGACGCCGTTCGCAACGGGGAGATCTTACACAAGGGGCGTGTGGCTTCTGATCTCGGCGAACGGATGGCGTGGCTCTTCGGCGGAACTTTGCATTTGACGGATGCGCTGCCAGCCAATCGACAGAAACGCATGCGCTCGCCACGCACCGCAGAAGCGCGTTATGGCGCGGCGTTGCGCGCTTCGAGCGCAAAGGCTGAAGTGGTGGGGTTGCCGCGCAGCGCAAAGGGCGAAGACGCTTCGGCGCTCACAGCGCTGCGTCGTGGTGCTCGAGCGCTGATCGCAGAGCAGGCCGAGGATGGTTCCTTCGAGGGCGAGGTCGTGTGGTCTCCGATGCTCACGGCCCAATACGTGCTCGCATGGCATGCGATGGGCCGGGGCATCACCGCCGAGCGCCGAATCCATCTGCTCGTTCATTTCGAACGCACTCGGCTGCCGGATGGCACTTGGGGGCTTCACGCTCAACGCGAGCCGTCCCTCTTCGTGACGGTGCTCGTCTATGTCGCATGTCGTTTGCTCGGCCTCGCCAAAGACGACGCGCTCCTGAGCGAGGCCTACGATTTCATTCGTCGTGAAGGGGGCGCCGTGGCGGTGCCCATGTGGGGCAAGCTCTGGCTCGCCATCATCGGACTCTATGAGTGGGATGGTATGAGTCCAGTGTTGCCGGAAGCATGGCGGACGCCACGTTGGCTGCCGATTCATCCGAGCCGGTATGACTGCCATACCCGTCTCGTCTATCTCGCGACGAGTGTCATCTACGGCGAGAAATGGCAGGCTCCCGTCACGCCGCGGATTCTCGCGATTCGAGACGAGCTTTTTCCGGGGGGCTACGACAAAGTCGATTTCGAAAGAGCGCGTGAGACCGAAATTCATTCCGAAGGGTCCGCTCCTCCGAGCTTGGGGTCTCGACTTCTCGGGTTGCTCGATCGCACTCAAACGCGCCCAAGGCGCGCCCCCGTGCTGGCGGAGCTTCGCGAGCAGATTCGATACGAGCTGCGATCGACCCAGCACACTTGTCTTTCCCCGGTGAGTGGGCTCCTCGATCAAATCGCGCTCCATATCGCTGACCCAAACGATCCTGATCTCGCGATCGCGATCGAGCGTTTCGATGGCTGGATTTGGGAAGACGCCAAAGACGGAGCGCGCGTGACGGGGGTGCGTAGTGCGACTTGGGATACGAGTTTTGCCGCACAATCACTCGCCGCCGCGGCGCCTCATGTTCCTGAGGTCGAATCGGCGCTCGCGCTCGCGGATGCGTTTCTCGCGACCCAACAAATGCGTCGAGGCACCGGTCGAGAGCACGAACATGATCGCATCGATCCGACGGGTGGCTATTGCTTCGCAGGTGCGTGGCACGGGTGGCCTGTGAGTGATTGCACGGCTGAAGCGATGCTCGCGCGGATTGATGCGCCGGCGGCGATGCCCACTTACGGCGAGATGGAGCACGCAGCGCGCTTTGTGCTTCGATGTCAAAATGACAATGGTGGTTTTGGTCGCTTCGAGTCGCGTCGGACGGGAGTTCCACTCGCGTGGATCCATTCTGCCGAGATGTCGGGTGAGTCGATGACGGAGAAGTCATTCATCGAGTGCACGGCATCGTGTGTGACGGCGCTCTCGGCGTTCGTTCGTCGTTGGCCCGAAAGCCCTCTCGCCACGGAGGTGGAGCGAGCCATCGCGCAAGGCACGGCGCGCTTGCGCCGAGCTCAGCGTCCTGATGGTTCATGGCCCGGCGCTCGGGGCGTTTATTTTATTCACGGGACCATGTTTGGGATGCGCGGTTTGCTCGCTGGTGGAGTTCCGCGTCACGATCCACAGGTTCGGCGTGCTTGTGCATTTCTGCTCGAACGTCAACGACCGGACGGCGCTTGGGGCGAGCATCACTCGAGCGTGCGTGTGGGGCAGTACATCGAGCACGATGAAGCGCAGGTCGTACAGACCGCGTGGGCGATGTCGGCGCTTTTGCTCGCAAACGAGCCAGACTTTGCTGCCATCGAACGAGCTGCCCAATGGATGATCGCGAAACAAGAGTCGGATGGGACTTGGCCCAAACAAGACCCAGAGGGGATTTTCCTTCATACTGCGCTTCTCGATTACGCTCTTTATCGTCGATATTTTCCAATCTGGGCCTTGGGTTTTTATGAAACGCGTCGCATCGAGCGGGCGCGGTTTCGCGAATCGACTCCACTGCCCCCGAGCCTTCGGCTCGAGGTCTGAGTTTCCTATGCGCGCCACATTCAAGATGATTTCTTTCGCCTGTTGAAGGCGATTCGAGGATGCCAATGCGAGCGAATCGATCCCAATACGATGTGTGTGTGGTTGGTGGCGGACCTGTCGGCGTCGTCACCGCGGTCGCTTTTGCGCGGCGTGGTGCGACGGTCGCTCTTCTGGAAGCTGACCCGCGCGCGGCGCGTCGCTTCGCGGGAGAATGGGTTCATCCAACGGCTGTTCAGGTGATGGACGAGTTGCGGCTCGGTCGACTCCACGAAGCGCATCCTCATACGGGATATGGTTTCGTGATCTGTCCTGATGATCGGAGCGAGCCGATCGAGATGCCGTACGTCGAAGGCGTCGCGCTCGCCGCCGAACACTCGGAGATCGTCGAGTCTCTGCGAGAAGCTGCGCGCGGCGTTCCAGGCCTCGAATGGATTCCGTTCGCGCGTGTGGTGGGGATCGAAGACGAGCGCGTGCGCTGCGAAGATCGCGAAGGAGGGGGCACGTTCGAGCTGCGCGCTTCTCGGATCGTGGGCGCCGATGGTCGCAATTCGGTCGTGCGCCAAGCATGTGGCTTTCCTGAGCAGAGCACGTTGCTTTCGTATATGGCTGCGGTCGAATTGCGCGAAGCTCCTGGAATCAAAGTCGAGCTTCCTCGCGAAGGCTTTGGTCACGTCATCCTCGGAGGGCCGGGGCCCGCGCTCTTTTACCGCATCGGGGATGGAGTGGTGCGAGGCTGTCTCGATGTGCCGGTCAGCTTCGGTGCACGTGCGCGGACGCCAGCGTTCCTCTGGGATGCGTTTCATCCGGTGCTGCCTCCCGCGCTCGTCCCTGCGTTTCGCGCCGCGCTCGAACGCGGGCCGAGCAGTTGGGCCGCGAATCGCTTCCGCCCACGCGCGCATTTTGGGAAGGACCGCATGGCGCTCGTCGGTGATGCCGTCGGGCACGTGCATCCGATGACCGCGATCGGAATCACGATGGGAATGCTGGACGCCCGCGCGCTCTGTCATGCGGATGAGCTCGCGACCTATGAAAGAGAGCGTCGTGGTTATATTCCCGAGCTCCTCTCGAACGCACTTTATCATTGCTTCCGCCGTGAAGATCCGAGCGCCACCGAGGTGCGTCGTGCGATGTTCCGGACGTTGCGTGCGAGTGAGGCCGAGAGACGACGCACGATGATGATCCTCTCCGCGAGTGATCTACGCCGCCGAAGCTTTGGAAGCGCCTTCCTCAAGATCGCCGCTCAAGCGATTGGAAGCACGATGCTCGACGTGACGAAGGAAGGAGATTTGGTTCGAGCGACGAGCGCTCTTTCACAATATGGCGAGTGGATGCAATGGCCTGCGGCGCTCGCCGTGCCGTCGCGCATCGCTCGGCGATATCGTGGCCAGAGTACGCCGACCCATCCGATTCCAGTGCTCGAACGATTCGTGCGTACGGCCGATCCCCTGCGCGCCCCGGAGAGCGAGACCAGCGCGCGTTCGACCGAGCCCGTCGAGGTGCCCGTGTTCGATGCGATCGAACGCGGCAGCACGATGCTCCTCGAAGAGCTCGAGTCCATCGCGCGCTCCCTCGGTACAGTGCCCGACATCCAAGTCGCTGGGCCAGCGACCCGAATGATGCGTGCGATCACGTTGAGCGCGATGCGCCCAGCGATGGCGGCACGCATGACGATCGGGAGGCGAAGACTCGCGCTCGAGGGTGTTCCGCGGCTCTTCGAGATCGGTGTTGGAGAGTGGCGTACGGCGAGCCTCGCCGAGCTCCTTCTGGTCTTGCTCGATGGCGCCTCGTGGAATGAAGAGCCCATCACGCAGCTCGCCGAAGCGGTGCGTGCGCTTCTCGAATGTCAAACGGCGCACGGAGGGTTCGCGCATCGCGCGGGCTCGAATATCCCGCGCGATCACGAGGGTGATCTCGAATCGACAGCGCTCGCATGCCGCGCGCTCGATGTGGTGTTGCGCCGCCGTCCCGGCGCTTCCGATGCGAACATCGAAGGTGCGCTGGCCCGTGCCGGTGCGTGGTTGCGATCGCGTCAAGAGGACGATGGGAGTTGGCCCGCAATCGGTCGACGTGCGGGGGGAGGCGCGCCCGATCCCATCGTGCGCACAGCGTTTGCGATCGAAGCGCTCGTCGCCATCGACACCAACCCTGGGGAGCCGGCGATTCGTCGTGCGACGAAGTGGCTCTTCGCCCATGGAGATGCTTGGTCGGGCTCTCTCGCTCCGATCGCGGTGACGACGGGCGCTTTGCGCGCGCTTTGCGCGGTGAGATTGACGTCGAGTGAAGCGGTCGTTCGGGCCGTTCGAACCCTTTCGACCCGGATGAGCGCTGCGATCGAGGGCCGCAATTGGACCGAAGTTGCCTCCATCATCGAAGCCCTCGCGATGTACGAGGCACGGCGTGTAGAGAGGCCGCTCTCGGCTCGCGTTCGAAAGAAGAGTGGCGGTCACGAACACGAGCCGCGTTCGCTGGCTCTTCCCGTTGCAGAAGAAGACTGGGCGTTCTGCAAACAGGCTCTCGCCGAAGTGTCTCGGACGTTCAGTCGACCGATTGCGATGCTGCCCGGCAAGCTCGAAGTGGCGGTGACGCTTGGATACCTGCTTTGCCGCATCGCCGATACCGTGGAGGATCATCCGAACGTCGACTCGGAAGTGCGCGATCGACTCTTCCCGATGTTCCTCGATGTGCTCGAGAAGGGCGTGGATGCAGCGGAGCTCGAGCAAGAGTTCGGGCGCATTCCTGGAGATGACCCCGAGCTCTCCCTCGCGCGCCGCACGCGCGTGGTGATGCGCGTGTTTCATGCGCAGAGCGGGAGAACTCAAGCGGCGTGTCGCGAGTGGGTCAGTGAGATGGCGCGCGGCATGAGCCTTTATTCACATCGTGTGAAGGGCGATGACGGCTTCATCGCGCTTCATACGACGGCCGACCTCGAGCGTTACTGTTATTACGTGGCTGGCACGGTGGGCCATTTGCTGACGGACCTTTTCCTCGAAGAGCTGGGAGAGTCGAAGGAAAGTGAGCTCGGTTTGCGGCTTCGTGAGGACGCGGAGAGCTTCGCTTCGGGCCTTCAGATGGTGAACATCTTGAAGGACGTCACTGATGATCGAGAGCGCTCGTGGAGCTTCGTTCCGCGGACCGCAGTGGCGCGCCAAGGGATCGGGATCTCAGAGCTCTGCGATGTGAAGGTTCGCGCGCGTGCGCATGCAGCCGTGGCACCTCTCTTCGATATCGCTCAATCCCATCTCGATGGCGCGATGCGCTACGCACTCTCGATTCCGAAATCACAGGTGGGGATTCGTCTCTTCTGTTTGCTGCCGCTCTGGATGGCGGCACGTACTCTCGTCGTGGCCCGCGGCAATGACGCGATGTTTACGTCGGGCAAACCCGTGAAGATCTCACGCGAAGAAGTCGAGTCGTTGATTGCCGAATGCGTTCGCGATGTGTCGGACGACGATGCATTGCGCGCGCGGTATGCGCGTCTTTATGAAAGCGAAATGCCGCTTCGGCGTGCGCCGTCGGCATCTGTGGCTACCTAAACTACTAATCCTGGGTACTAAGTTTCAAACTCGAGCATTGGGAAGTACGTCTTATGGAGCTCCGCAGCATCATCGAAAAAACGACCTCACGGCCCAAGCCGTCCGTGCCTCATGGGCTCGAGGCTCCGCCTCGCCTCTCGGGTGGGTTGCCTTGGGTTGGTCATTCGGTCGAGTTCGTTCAAAAGACCATCGACCTCCTTTTCCGAGCGCATCGTGAGCTGGGTGAAGTGGCTGCGTTCTCGGTCATGGGTCGCGAAATGGTCGCGATGTTTGGGCCCGAAGCGCATGAAGCCGTGTTTCGTGCGTCCGACGCGCAACTGAGCCCGACCGAGGCATACAAGATCATGACGCCGGTCTTCGGCAAAGACGTCGTCTACGACGCCTCTCCCGAGAAAATGGCGGAGCAGCTCAAGATGCTGCTGCCCGCGCTCAAAGATCGTCGCATGCGAACCTACGGCGAAGCCGTCGTGAAAGAGACCGCGGAGAGCACGAGCTCGTGGGGTGAGAGTGGCGTCGTCGATCTCGTCGAGTTCTGTCGAGTCCTCACCAACTTCACGTCGAGCCGCTGTCTGCTCGGTAAAGAGTTCCGTGAAGGAATGAGCGAAGAGTTCGCGCGCGTCTATCACGATCTCGAAGGAGGCGTGACGCCGCTCGCGTACATCAACGCGCATCTGCCGGTGCCGGCGTTTCGCAAGCGTGACAAGGCACGCGTGCGCATGGTCGAGATGATCAGTGAAGTCATCCGCGGACGGCGCGAAAAGCAGCGCACGGGGGATGATTTCCTCCAGACGTTGATGGACTCGACCTATTCGGATGGACGGGCGCTGAGTGAGCATGAGATCACGGGGCTCTTGCTCGCGGGGATCTTCGCTGGACATCACACGAGCTCGGTGACGACTGCGTGGACGTTGCTCGAGCTCTTGCAGAACCCGATTCACTTGCAGCGTTGCATCGATGAGGTGGATCGCGTGTTCGGTGGTGGACGTGAAGTCAGCCATGCGGCGCTTCGTGAATTGACGTTGATCGAAGGGGCCGTGAAAGAAGCTCTCCGACTTCATCCGCCGCTCTTCATGCTGGTGCGGGTCGCTCAGCAGGACTTTACGTATAAAAACTATTTCATCCCCAAGGGGACATGGATCGTCGTCTCGCCCACGGTGTCCCATCGAATCGCGGAGTGTTTTCCGAATCCCGATGTGTTCGATCCCGATCGATACGGACCGGGCCGCGAAGAGGACAAACGCGATTTCGCATTCATCGCATTTGGTGGTGGGCGCCATAAATGTTTGGGCAATGCCTTCGCGCTCCTCCAAATCAAAGCGATTCTTGCATTGCTTTTGGGGCAATTCGATTTTGGCCTGAGAGGCGATGCCATCGAGTCTGATTTTCATGGACTCGTGATCGGCCCGAAGGAACCGTGTCGAGTTCGTTATCGAAAGCGAGCGCGACCGAGCGTGACGATGGCGATGGGCGCTGAGCTTCTCGCCATATCGGACCCGAACGCCGCACATCCGACGTCGAATCTCGCGGATGCGGCAAAAGCCGCGGGCTGTCCTGCGCACGTGCAGACGCCGACTCAAACCGACGCCCCCGCCAAAGAGTTACGGATTCGTCTCGATCGCGATCTCTGTCAGGGGCACGCGGTGTGTGTCGGTGAAGCGCCGGACGTGTTTGCGATCAGCCCCAATGACGGCAAAGTCATGCTGAAAATGGCGCGACCGTCGGCGGAATATCATGAGCAGGTGCGCGCCGCCGAGCGTCATTGTCCGACGCGGACCATTCGCATCGAAGAGTGAGAAGAACATCATGGCCTATATTTTTGACCCCGAGATCCTTCATGACGTGGCTCGACGTGCGGTGGGGCAGCCGCTCGACACGATGATCCATCAGATTGCAAATGAGCTCTCGGACCGATATCCGGGGCATATTTTGCCAGCGCGTGATCGTGAATGGATCTTCAACGTGGCTGGCGGCGCGATGGGGCAAATGATGGTGCTCCATTCGTCGATCACCGAATACATCATGATCTTTGGCACACCCATCGGGACCGAAGGATTCTCCGGTCGCTTCATGGCCGAAGACCACTTCATGATCCTCGAAGGCGAGCAGTGGAGTTTTCGAGAAGGCAGCCTCCAAAAGGAGGTCTATCGCCCGGGTGATCGGAACGTGCTTCCGCGCGGTGCCGCCAAGGGATATCGCATGCCAGACCGATGCTTTGCGCTCGAATACGCGCGAGGCTTCATCCCGGCGATGCTTCCTTTTGGGATTGCCGATTCGATGTCGAGCACCCTCGATGCCACGAGCGTCGCACGCACGTTCAAGGTCTATACGAAGGCTGTCGTAGGAAATCTCGTTCGCGGCAAGGTTTGAGTTCATTCGGAACTCAAAATGTGCCGAAGAGAGTGATGCCGGTGGGCTCGGGGCCGGCGCCAGGCCTGACGGCGATGCTGAAGGCGTGTTCGGTGTTCACCGTGGCGTCGGGCTTGGGACGAGGCCATGCGTAGTGAAACGCGAGAGGGAGCAACCAGCCGACAGTCGAACCGAGTACGGCGCCAATGCCGACGTCGGAGGCCCAATGCAGATCCGCCATGACGCGCATCGCGCTCGTGACTGTCGCGAGGACCAAGCTCGAGCCGCACATGAGCGCGGCGCCTTCGTAAGAGCCGGTGAGCCATGGGTGAAAGAGGTGGTGCGTGCAAATGAGCCCCGCCGCGGCGTAGGCCAGCATCGAGTGACCGCTGACGAAGCTCGCGACGGGACCCACTCCTCGATCCGAACACGCATCGAGGGCCGCGCACTCTCGATGAATCGGGCGGACGCGGCCCACGAGCCGCGTCGTCATCCAATGGATGAGATGGGCGATGGCAAGGACTTCCGCGTCGATCAAGAGCATTTGCAGCATCGTGTCGGTGTCTCCGTGGACGAGACCCGCGAGCAGCAATGCGTCGATCGCAAAAGGCCACGCGAGCAACGTCACGAAGAGGACGTCACTGGTGATGACGACTGCACTTCGATCATCGTAGGAGTGCAGGCGCCAAGCGTCGCGGATCTCGCTATCCAGCGGCGCGGGATCGAGCCAGCGCGCTTCTCGTGACGGCTCGGCGACGTAGATGGTGATGGCCAGTGCTTCGGCCGTGACGGCGGCGATGCCTGCGGCCCAATGAAAGCGAGGCCACCATGGTTTCCAATGCGGTTCGGACGTGCTCGTCGGGCGATCCGCGCTCGCATGCGGAGGCTCCACGAACACGAGCGGGAGCACCAGAAACAGCGCGATGGAGCTCCGTGCAAAAGGCCGCACTCACGTCCAAATAAGCGCCGCGCTGGCCGCGCGAATCTGAAGGTTGTGAGCCTCGTACGGGAACGATCAACGTCGTGATCGTCTGCGCCGTCTCCTCCGAACGAATTCATCCTCTTGCTCGATGTTCATTCCGCTGCGCAAGTCCGGAGCGCGGATGCCACGAGCGGCGCATTCGAGCTCGAAAAGATGGGCGGCTTCCGAGAAAAAATCACGCCGCGCGAGCGTACCCACCTGACCACGATGAAGACGGCGTTGCGACGTGATGATGGCGCGCATTCGCTCTTGCATGCGGCGTGGCACGGCGAGCGATTCTGTGACTTCATGCATGAAATCATCATAGGCGGGGGAAAGATCTTGCGCCCCATGGATCGCTTCTTCGGCAGGCCCGAGCAGGGCGGCTGCGAGCAGCACGGAATCCGTGGGAACATGGCCTCTGCGAACGCTCATGTCGATGGCGTCGAGTCGTCCCCAAAGGCGACGTGAGCTCGGCGCGTCGTCGTCGAGGAACACGGCCAACTCAGGGAGCACGACCGAAAGCACGCCCGTCTCCCACGCGAGCCATATCGAGCGATGCGCGGCTCCTCCTCGAAGCAAACGAAGGATTTCTTCGAGCAATCGAGGTGCCGCCGTCTTGCGTAGCTCTTCACGCTGCGCGACCATGGCGTCGTAGCATTCGGGATCGATCCCGAGATCGAGCCGCGCCGAGAATTTGATGGCGCGAAGAATACGAACGGGATCTTCCCGAAATCGCACATCGGGCAAGCCGATCGTCGTGATCGCACGACGCTCGAGATCACGCAGGCCTCCCACGTAATCGATCACTTCTCCGCGCTCGATGTCGTAGAAGAGCCCATTGATGGTGAAGTCGCGTCGCAGCGCGTCTTCGTGCGGCTCGCCGAACACGTTGTCGGTGCGGATGAGGAGATCCGCGTCGTCGTCGCGTGCCTTCGGCAGAGGGCGGAGGGCATTGTCGCCCCACGCATCCATCTCGCCACTTTCGTTCGTTTCGCGTGCGTCGAGCGCTTCTCGAATGAAGGTATCTTCGTCGATCGGGGCGCTCGGATCGCGCCGAAATGTCGCTGTTTCTATGACTTTTCCGGCGCCGAAGAGAATGTGCGCGAGGCGGAAACGTCGACCGATGATGCGGCAGTTTCGAAAGAGATGTTTGACCTGATGCGGTCGCGCGCTCGTGGCGACGTCGAAATCTTTCGGTTTTCGTCCGAGCAAGAGATCGCGCACGCCGCCGCCGACGAGGTAGGCCTTATAGCCATTGCGATGCAAGCGACGTAAGACTTTCTGAGCGTCCTCGTCGAGATGTTCGGAAGGAAAGGCGCGGCGGTGGATCGTGGGGCGCGGCGGGTGGGCTGCACTGTCTTTGAGACGCGTGGTGTTCTCTTCACCGCTCGATTTCGTGATGCTCGGCGCATCCTTCGGATCATTCGGCTCATGCTCACTCGAGGGGACTTCGATCGGTGCGCTCGTGCCAGCGTCGCTCGTTCGCTTGCGTCGTGTCGGTTTCGGCTTCGGTTTCGCCTCGGGTGCGACTGAAATCGCTTCTTCCGCGTCGGGCTCCATGAGGGCTGCCTCAGCTGCCGGCGGACGTCGACTGCGAGGTCGGCGCGTGCGCGTGGCTTTCGCGTCGCCATGAGGAACCCCGTTTTTCGGGGCGTCATCCACGGGGGCAGTGCGGTTTGCGGGCTCGGGGTTCGAGGAATCCATGGATCGGGTCAGCTCGCCCCCCGTTTCAAGGTGGCGTTCACCTTGTTGTTCCGCAGCCCACTTCGCAACGACTCCAAAGAGGTGGCATGCGGAAATGCCATAGATTCAGCGATACGGGCCACAGCTTTCACCAGCGACCTGGGCTCCGACGGGGAACGCAGAGCCAGACGCACCTGTAGCAGCGCTCGCCCCTGAGGGCAATGACACCTCACGCCTTAGGCAAAAACCCAGGAAGAGTCACGAGTTGCGGAGGCCTTCTCCGCCTTTAGCCACCGAACGCGGCGCGTGGGGTGCTTCGTTCTTCGGGGATAGGAAAAGGCGAGAGTGAGCGGGCGAGCGTCTGCATCGCGCGTTGAACGACTCCGTACGTCGAGCCGGGATGCCAAAAGAGAAATCCGTCTGAGCCGCCGAGGCGTGCGCCGCGGATTTGATTGGCGATGAATCGCGGTCCCCAATCTTCCGCTTCGCGTTCGAAGGCTTGGAGGAAGGGACGGATGATGGGCCGCGGCCCGAGGCGGGCGCGCATTCGTGAGATGCCGATTTCGAGCAAGCGGCGCGCACGATCAGGCGTGCCGCGCTCCCAATCGCGCATCGCGTTCAGATAAAGCATGGGTGAGTACACATCGACGTGATCGGCCCAGAGCGAGAGATCCTGACCGAGTCCAGACGAATCCCCTTCGTGGAAGGCTTGAATCCCGAATACATCCACGCCGATCGGAATACGAATGGCCCCGTCCAATCGTCCGAGGAATGCATGCAGCATGTCGCGTCGCATCACGTTGGGCTGCTCATGATCATAGAAGGCCAAGGGTGTGCCGTCATCGACGGGAAAGCGAATGTAGTCGAGTTGGATCTCCTCGAACCCGAGGGCTTCGGCTTCGCGTGCGAGCGCGATGATCATGTCGTGATTGCGTGTGTCCCACGGATTGAGCCACGCACCGCCCGTCCCCCAGCTGGTCCATACGCGCGTGTTGCCTCGCTCGCGGGCGCGAATGTCGAGGATGGCGCGATCAGGGAAGCGATGAGCCATCACCGGATCAGCGAAGCACACGATGCGCGCAACCGTGTGAATGCCAGCGGCTTTGAGCGTCGTGAGGAGCTGACGAGTATCGCCGAGCAAGCGACTCTCTTGCTCTTCGAGCTCGGCAATCGCGGTGTCGTGATTGACGCGACCAGTCGCATCTTTGAGATCGATGACGGCCGTGTCCATCCGTGAACGCGTCAGGAGGCGAATGAGCCCGTCTGCGCCGTTGATGCGAATATAAGGGCCGGTGATGTAGAGCCCCGTGGCGCTCTGAACCCGCGTCGAAACAGGATCATCAGAAGGCGCTCGTTGTGCGCCGACAGGCATGACGATCGTTGCGATCATGCAAGCGATCAGGAGATACAGCGGGGTCGACGTTGCGCGTTTCACGATCATCGAGTTTGCTCGATCTGCGCCTCACATAGGAAAAAAACCGCGTTCCACGGTGTGGTCCAGGCCTTGCTGTCGCTTCGTGGTGTGATGCGTCGATTGGCTATCGGAATAGGCGTGATGATGATCTGTGTGGCCGCGATGGGCGGACTTTGGCTGGTGCAACGGCCTTATGCGCGCCCAGCTGAAGTCATGGTGTCGGAACCATCACCACCCATCTTCGACTCCGCTCCGGATGCGGGCGCCCTCGTGCTGAGCCAGGAAGACCTCGACATCGAAGTGCCGATCGAGCTGCCCGATGCTTCGATATCGATCGTGCGGACCGAGCGAATCCGTGCTCCTTCCTTCCAAAACACCACAAATTATTTGTTGATCGGGATGGACCGCGCGTGGGCGGGTCAATGGGGTCGGGCCGATACGCTGGTCGTCGCGGTGTTCGATGACGCGACGGGCCATGTCGGGCTCGTTTCGATTCCGCGAGATTTGCACGTCGATGTGCCAGGCCATGGCCCTGCGCGCATCAACGCCACGCTTCGTGTCGCGACTCGGCTCGGGCAGGATCCGCTGGAGCTCATCGAACGTGTCGTCTCGGACACGCTGTCGCTGCCGATTCACCACGTCGTGATCGCCGACATCGAAGCGTTCGAGCGTACGATGGACGAGGTCTCCGGGGTGACGGTCGATGTCCCGTGTCCGATCATCGACAATTTCATCGATCGTCGTGAGGAGAGCGGTCGGCGTGTTCTCGATATCGAAGCAGGTCAGAGGCACATGGATGGCAGGACTGCGGCGATGTACGTTCGCAGTCGTCACGGTCGATCAGATTGGGATCGCGCGCGTCGCCAGCAGGCGGTGCTCATTGGGCTGCGCAATCGCATCCGTGAGATGAGCCCCACCGAGTGGATTCCTGTGCTCGCAAATGCTCTCGACCGTGGCGTGACGACCACGATGAGCCGACTCGAAATGATCGCGCTCGTACGTCGTTTGACGAGGCTCTCACCCGAGCGGATGCACGGCATATTGCTTGGCCGCAGGGAGGTCAGCGCTTACCGCACGCCCGACGGTCGTTCGGTTCTGTTACCGAATTTCGAAGCGATCGATCATGTGCTCCGAAATCTATTCGAGGCGCCATTGCCCGGCTTGCGCCCCGCGCGTGCCGAGTGTCCTCCTGCCGATGTCGCGTTGCGCGCCCAGCGCTTGTGATGTCAATGTCATGTCGCATTCGCGCACCCAGGTGTACTTCGGAATCGCGACCGAAGGCGAAGAAGCACGGTGGCGCTCTTGTGGAAGCTCGCGGGGACGAGATTCTTCACGCAGACCATGTGATCATGCGATGAGTGATGTCGACGGGGCTCATTCGACAGCCATGGAATCGCGTGCGCGCTGCACCATCGTCCTCATCAGCTTTCGAAGTTGAGTGCGCGTTTCTTCGGGCTCACCCAAGGCGACGAGCACGTCGGCGATGGCTTCGAGGGTCGAGACATATTCGCGTCTTGGCTCGCGTCGCGCTCGACCGTAAATCGACGGTTCACGTGGGTTGAGTGAGATGCGATGCAACTTGAGGAGCCACGGATTGCGCCACCAGAGCGCTTTGGCCTGACTCCATGTTCCGTCGAGCACCACGATACCTTCGAGCGCAGGCGCCGAGGCATCTCGGAGACGTCCCTGTCGATCGAGCAAGAGAACTGAGCTTGCGCGCTCCGCGGCAGGTACCGTCTCGTGAATCTTTCCGGGATAAATGACGGCCCATCGGGAGTGTTCGATCTCTTCACCGAGCGCATGGGCGAGCGAAGCCCAAGAGAGCCCTGTTTTCAAGGATGCGCGGGGCAATGAGAGCGAGAGCAAGGGAGCGGTACCGAGCGCGACATCGTCTTCTTGCGGATGACGCAAGATCAAAACGCGCAACTTCGTCGTCATCGGCGTGATGCGATCGCAAACGCAAATGGAGGTGCTCTTGCCGCATTTCTCGCAGCGTTCTTTTTTTGATTCAGGTGACATATCGCTTCACGGTTCCTGCACGGTCGGCTGAGTCCAGTGCACTTCGCTCGAGGTATGGCCTTGCATCCAAGCGAGCACGACTCCCGTGAACGACATCATGCCCACGAGCGCGAGCACCGCGAGCGGAAGGCTGATTTGTAGCATCCATGTGAAGAGTTCGGCGGCGGGATTGTTTTCGAAGGGTGCTTGTTCGAGCGGTGTGGGGCTCTCGTCTTCTTCCGCGGGGCGCGATTGTGGGCGTTGTCGACGGCGTTCGAGCTGCGCGCGTTTGACAGAGGGCAAGCGAAACAAAAGCCAATAGGGCGTGGCCCTGTCGCCTCCACGACGCATGGCGAGGAGCGTCCGATTCGGAATGCGGCAGTGCGTTTTGCAGTACATGCATGTGATGAAGTGTTTGCCATCGAGCAAATCGAGTGTCGCGCCGCAGTTGGGGCAGCGCACGGCGATCGACATGCCTGCGCTGGTCGCATCGAGCTTCGCTTCGGGGCGGTCTATTCGGAACGACTCGCCAAGGGCGAGGACGAGCCCTGGCGCCATGGTCTTGGCTTCGGGGGGCATCTGGTATTCAGCGCGCTCGCCACAGCCGGGACAATGAGTGCGTGCGACGGGCGCCTGCGCTTCGACTTGCATGGGGGAGCCGCACGAATCGCAAAGAGGATGACCGGGGGCGGCCACCGTGCTCACGTGCCTCGTGCGAATCACGCCGCGTTCGGTCTTCATTCCTGTGAACTCGATGCGGCTATACGCTTCCGATACTCCGATCTCCGAATAGGGATTGTTCTTTGCGATAGAGGTATTTCTGCCGTCGAGATCGCAGCCATTCAAATCGGCCACGGCATGGGCATGCGCGAGAATGTCGTTCCAAGCGCTCGTATCGAACGCTTGGACTGAATGACATGCGGCACATGTGCTCGAGCCATCGAAATCGAGCGCGTCGAGCGGTGATCGATGGCCGCAGTGTCGACAGGTGATTTCCGTTTTGACTCGCACCCATGCGCATCCATCACGTCGTGCAGGCACGGATTGCCAAGACTCTCCCATGGGCGCGCCACAACCCTCACATTGCGTGCGATGTTGGATTGCGATGGCGCCACACGAACCACAGACCGGCATGCCATGCCCGCCCGCGACGAAGCCGACTCGGGCGTTGAGTGTGGCCATCGGGATGGAGCCAGACGCGCCTCCGAAGGGAATGACCCGTGCCCCACATCCGTCGCAAAAAGTGGCCGTGGCCGGCAGCGATTTGGCGCATCGGGAACAGGCGATGGTGCCATTCGAGATCATGGATCGCGAGCATACCCGACCGCGGAAGAAACGTCTCTTTGGAGCTCACGTGCCTCTCGGGGTAGGATGCATTGCGAATGCAGTTCTTCGCAGTGGGTCAAGAAGCTCATGGCGTCATCGCGATTGGTCAGATGGCGACGGGCGTCGTCGCGATCGGTCAGATGGCGACGGGCGTCATTGCGGTAGGCCAAGTCGCGCGCGGTGTCGTGGCGGTCGGCATGCTCGCCTTTGGTTTGGTTTCGTTCGGAATGATCTCCGTGGGGTTGATCTTCGCAGCGGGGATGCTCGGGGCAGGAGGGCGATCCGGGCCTGGAGGGATCTTGCCGCTCGTTCCGACTCCTCGAAGAACGCCGAAACTACCGCAACGTTCGACGCTCGAAGCCATCCAGCGCACGAGACGTGAAGGATGGCTCGATGTCATCGTTCGGGCGAGCCCACATGGGGCGCTCGAGTTCTTGCATCAGGGAAGTGCGTTGCCAGCTCACTTGGCGCGCAAACTCGAGGTGGCGGCCCGTGTGTATGCACGCCTTCAAGGCCGCGCGGTGGCGTATGTGGTTCCATATGAAGAGGGTCTGCGCGTCACGCGGCTCATGATGAATCCGAAGCCGACCTATCGAAGGATGGTGGCGGCTGTATTGCAGTTCGGACTTCTGTTCTTGAGTGTCTATCTGTATTGGTATTTCGTGCTCGTGGATGTGGGCGATCTCCTCGTCGCGATCGGACGCTACATGATCATCCACGTTCATTGACGCTCTCACGCTGGAACAGGCGCGGATGTGGTTTGGGGTGTTCGGGCTTCGCGTCTCACGCTCCACATCGAAAGGAACATCGCGCCAGCCCCGAGGATGATCGTGGCCACAACCACGAGCGGGCCCAAGACGGGGATAAAAGAGATCACGGCGATCGCGATTGCCGCGAGCACGGCAGCACCGATTCGAGCTCCACGACGCGCCTTGTCACCCCGCCCCACGAGCTCCAGTCCGGCCCCGCCGAGCGCATAAAACCCGAACACGAGACCCGCCGCCAAGCTCAAGAGATATGCGGCGAGAAATATGAGACCCACCAACCAAAGCACGCCGCTCATGAGCGCGAGCACGATGGCGAGTGGACTCAGGAACACGATCATGAGTCCGAAGAGCAACGAACGCCCCACCGAGGTTCGTGCGCGTTGACCCACCAAAAACGAGAGGCGGGGAAATAGAAGCGCGATCAATGCGGCTGCGAGCGCGAAGCTCGCGACCCAGAAGATCGCCCCTGTGATCTGCGCGGCCCCTGTCCCTTCGGCGAACGGAAGGCGCACCGAGCTACCGGAGATGCGCGCACCTTCTTCGACGATGAGCTCATTCGCGCTCGCCCACGTGAGATCTCCATGAATCACCGCATTCGGCCCGAGGCGAATCGTCTCACCCTGAATATCAGCAGGTCCGTGAATCTCTCCGGTGATCGTGATTTCTTCGCCGTAGGCGCGTAGCGATCCGACGCTCCCCGCCACGGTGATGTGATCTCCTGCAATCCAAGCCCAGCGATTGACTCGCTCGGTGGGAGCGAGCGTCACGGTGCCTCCGGCGGCGATCAAATGCCCCCCGACCGGGGCAGCGATGGTGACTGTGCGCCCCGCAGCACGCACGTCATCGCCCACCGTGCCTTCGATGAGTATGGTTTCTCCTGCCGCGATGACGTCATCCGAGATCTCATTCTCGATTCGAATTTCACGCCCCGCAGCCACCAAATCGCCTGTGATCGGTGCCAGGATTTCGATGTATCGGTTCGCTGTGTAAAAATCATCGTCGATCGGCGTACGGATGACCGTCGAATGCTCCTGTGCCACGAGTGTTTGCGTGAACATCACCGTGGGCAGAAGGATGATCGTGAATAGAAGGGCGGAGTGCCGCATGCTCCTGTGGTGAGCACACGGCGAGCCAATGAGGTCCTACGTGCTCAAAGCGCGCTGATCAGGACTTCTCGCCGCCCGCCCGCTTTGCCAGTTGCGGGGCCAACCACCCCTTCTTGTTCCATCTTTTCGACCAGCTTGGCGGCTTTGTTGTAGCCGATTCCGAGCTGTCTCTGGATGTGGCTGATCGAGCAATATCCGGCTGTGGCCACGGACGCGACCGCGCGGTCATAAAGCGGATCATCGCTCCCCGAGACACCTTCACCGAGCACTTCGCCGCTCTCATCATCCCGCGGCGCCAGAATTTGCTCGTCGTAGACAGGCTTGCCCTGTTCGCGCAGATGATCGCAAAGCGCTTGCACCTCGTGCTCGCCGACGTATGCGCTGTGCACGCGACGCAGATCACTCGCGCCCGGGGGGATCATCAACATATCGCCCTGACCGAGCAAATGCTCGGCGCCGATGCGACCGAGGATCGTCTTGCTGTCTTCTCGTTGGCTGACTTTGAATGCAATGCGCGCTGGGAAATTCGCTTTGATCATCCCGGTGATGACATCGACCGAGGGGCGCTGCGTCGCGAGGATGACGTGGATCCCCGCGGCACGCGCTTTTTGCGCCAAACGCGCGATGGCAGATTCGACGTCTTTGGCAGCCACCATCATGAGATCGGCGAACTCGTCGACGACCACGACGACATAAGGCAGCTTCGTGGGCATCGGCAGCTCGTCGGGCCTCTCGTCGTCTACCGGATCCACATAGACGTCTTCGCCATCGATGCCTTGCGCCTTTTGTTTACCGGCCTTCTTGGGGCTCAACTTCTCGGGAGCGAGCTCGCCGCGGATGACCTTTTCGACTCGCTCATTGTACGTGGTGATATTTCGCGCACCTGCATCGGCGAAGAGCTGATACCGCCGCTCCATTTCGTCCACCGCCCAACGAAGCGCGAGCGAGGCCTTTTTCATGTCGGTCACGACCGGCAAGAGCATGTGGGGAATGCCATCGAACACGGCGAGCTCGACCACCTTGGGATCGATCATCAACATGCGCACCTCTTCTGGAGTGCGCTTCATGAGGAGCGAACAGAGCATCACGTTCAGACCGACGCTCTTGCCCGCACCCGTCGCGCCTGCGACGAGGAGATGCGGCATCTTCGCGAGGTCGCCATAGACGGGATGTCCCGCGATGTCTTTCCCGAATGCGGTGGGCAAGGCGGCCTTCTGCGCCGTCTCTTCCCAACGTCGATCTTCGAGGATGTCGCGGAGATAAACTGTTTGACGATGCTTGTTGGGCAGTTCGAAACCCACTCGTGCTTTGCCCGGAATCGGCGCGACGATTCGCACTTTTTGTGCGGCCAACGCCATCGCGAGGTCGTCTGCGAGCCCCGCGATCTTGCTGACTTTCGTGCCGCTTTCAGGCTCGAGCTCGTACATCGTGACGACGGGCCCCGGATGAATCTCATCGACGCGCCCCTTCACGCCATATGCTTCGAGTTTTTGTACGAGGCGAGCTGCATTGGTTTGCAATGTCGCGGCGTCGATCTCGATGAGCTGCGCTGGAGGCGCGTCGAGCAATGAAGTCTGCGGCGGAATGTATTCACCGCGCTTCATGGGAGCTTTCGATTCGTTCGTCGTGGGCTCTTGTTTGATCGCATCGAGCCGTGGCGCGACGATCTTCGGGCTGTCCGTTTCGGACACCACGGATCGCTTCGACGCCGGCTTCGCCTCGATGATGGGTTCTTCGATGGCCTCTCGCTCGACCTCTTCTTCCTCGAGGTCCTCGGTGGCTTCGTCCTCGCTTGGCTTGATGCTCTTGGCTTCTTTCTTTTGTGTCCGCCGTGCTCGTGGTTTGGTCGTCTGCTCAGGCGACGTGTCCTCAGATTCCTTGTGAGGAGTGATGATTCGGGGCGCATTTCGCGCGGCTTCTTCTTCGCGTTCGCGGGCTTCGAGCGCGCGTGCTTCTCGCCACGCCTCGAAGACACTCGTGGTCCACTCACGCGCCGCAGTTCCGCCCGCGATCGCGCCTCCCACCACGATGTGTGTGGCTTCCACGATGGAGAACGAGGTGCGCAGCACCATCGTGACGAGGATCACTGCGGTGCCGACCACGAATGCGCCGACGAGTCCGAGCAGCGATCGCAGAAGCTCGCCGAGGATCTCTCCGAAGAGCCCTCCGGGCAAGTGTCCGCCGAGCACCATCTCGTTCGGCATCGCGAGATGCACCATGGCGCAACCCACGAGAACGATGACGAGGGTGCTCGCGAGATGAGCGAGCCCGACTGGAGAACGGCGTCGCTGAAAAAGACGAACCGTCAAGAGCGCGAGCTCGAAGGGAACGACCCATGCGGCCGCTCCGAATGCACTCGCGGCAATATTGGCGATCCACTCGCCCACGGGGCCGATCCAGTTCTCTCCTCCACGCAGGTCGTAAGAAAAAAGCGAAAGGCTGAGGAGAATCGTGGCCGCAGTGCTCAGAATTCCCAGCACTTCGTGGCGTCGTCCGCCCTCGTCGCGTACTCCGTCGAATGTGGCTGTGTGCGCACTCATACCCACATGCCAGGATCGCAGCCTCGGGGCGCGTACGTCAATAAAAATGCCTCAGCGTGAGCGGAGCTTTGTCTTCGCGTGGGCCATCTTCAGAACGTGACGAAAGTGGTCCTCTCGCACGAGCTGCACCGAGAGCCGTTGACCCTTTTGTACGACGAGCATGTCGGCCAGTGCGGCTTCGTGTTTGAGTGCTTCGAGAGGCACGATCTGTCCAAATTTTTCGACGAATTCGAGGTCCACCATGCACCATGGGGGGGCGTCTTTTTTGGCGCGCTCGTCGTAGTAATCACTCTTGCGGTCGAACTGCGTGGGATCGGGATAGGCCTCCTTCACGACGCGCGCGATCCCAGCGATACCCGATGGATCGGCGTTCGAATGGTAGTAAAAAACGAGATCGCCGAGCTTCATGTCGTCGCGCATCGAATTGCGCGCTTGATAGTTGCGGACGCCTTCCCATGTCGTTCGGCGGTCCCGTTCGAGATCGTCGATCGAGAAAACGTCGGGTTCACTCTTCATCAGCCAACACTTCATTGCGGCGGAACGATAGCGCAGGAAAAGAAAGACGCCTTAGGGCGTGTCCGCACATCCTCCCATCGCCTGGCTCGTTCGCAGAATCGCATGCGTTGTTGCTCGTCGGTCACAGGCTATCGCCTGCTCCCTCCTCGCGCCTAGCCTGCGATTCTGCGCCCTTCGCCATGCTCGGTCCGGAATATGCGGACACGCCTTAGTCGAGGACGTAGGCAATGCCCAATGAGAGTCGGAGAAGTTCTCGTTGGGCGTACAGTGCGAATGTCAGCCCTGCATCGTCTGCGATTCCGATGCCGCCTTGGAGCTCGGCAAAGAGCATTGTCTTGGGCGACATCAAAGCCTCGACTCCGATCGCACCATAAAAGACGCCGATCGCGCGGGTGTCTCCGCCCTCCAGAAACGAGAAACCCGGCGCTCCATGCACGCCAAAGAAGAAAGTGAACCGCTCGGCGGCACGATACCCGAAGAGCATACCCAGCTCGAGTCGCGACGAGACGCCGAGGCGATTCGCGAGGGCCGAGTCATCGGCACCAAAGAGTCGACCTTCTCCGAATGCGACCATCGGAGCGAGCCGCAATGAAACATCGAAACCCGTCTCTCCGAATACGTGAATACGAATAGGAATCGTGAACTCGCCGCCCGCACCCGAGGCAAGGCTCATGATCGGTGAGCCATAGACGACGGCACCACGAACACCGACGTTGACATGAGGGCTCGGAGCGAGCTCGAGCTGAGCCCAAAAGCCGGGCCATCCGAGCGCGGCGCCCATCATCGCTTCACCCGGCTCGAGCGTGCGCCCGCTCAGGAGCGAGGCTTCTTTTTCGGTCGTTTGGGCGTGTGCCCGCATCGATGACACGATCAGGATCGCGACGAGGCAGGCGAGCGTGAATGGACGCATGGTGCTCGGCTACCACGAAATTGCAGTTTTGACCCCGTGATGAACAACGAGATACCCTCATCATCTCATGTCAGATCAGCTATTCGCCCGGCTGGGGCGGACCTTCGAAGCGGGCAGTGTCCTTTTCCGCGAGGATGAACCGGGCGACACCATGTTCGTGATCCAGACCGGCCAGGTTCGGATCACCAAAGCGACGCGTGATGGTGAAAAGACGCTGGCAGTCCTTGGGCCTGGCGAGTTCTTCGGGGAGATGGCGATCCTCAATTCCAAACCTCGGAATGCGACCGCCGAAGCACTCACCGAGCTGCGCGTGCTCGTGATCGGCGCCAAGACATTGAGTCAGATGGTCGTTGGTAACGCCGAAATCGCGGTGCGGATGATCGCCAAGCTCGCGCGTCGGCTCGACGCGGCCAACGCGCTCATCGAGGTGCTCATGCATCGCGATCCGAAGGCGCGTGTGATTCTCGGGCTGTGTCGTCAGGCGGAGATGAACGGTCGAGTTCAAGAAGATGGTTCGGTGCTCCTCGACATGTCAAAGGACGACTTCGTAAGAGATGTGGGGCTCACGCGAGAGGAGACAGACGAAGTTCTGGTGCGCATTCGTCGGCTGAAGATCGTGAGCGACGCCGAAGGCGGTGGGTTCATCGTTCGTGATTTGAAGAGGCTCGAAGAATTCCTCGAGTTCTTGGAAGCGCGCGAGAGGGTAGGGGAGCTCTGATGTTCAAACGCCCGAGCGTGAGCTCGCGAAATCGAGCGCGACTTCGACATCGAACGCCGTTCCCGGTCCGTTCCAGTCGAGATTGCTGATCCGCACGCGGCCGGTCTCGGCATCGAGTCGAATCTGAGGGTCTCCATCGGTCATGGTAGGTGCGACGGTGGGGTACCCTTCCCGGAAACATGTGCGAACAGCGATTACAATCAGCGCGCTTTGGGCCATCCTTCTTGGTTCATGTGGTGCTCCCCGTGCGTATGAGGACGCGATGAGCTTCGAACTGCGTGATCCGGGCTGGGCGACTGAAAATCGAACTCGACTCGAACGCATGTTGGACGAGTTGAGCCGAAGGAGTGGTCGGCGCGTGGCGGTGTTCGATTGGGACAACACCATGATGCGCGGTGACATCGGAGATCTCGTCCTCGTGTCGCTGCTCGAGCGATCGATGGTGGAGTGGCCCGAGGAGTTCGTTCGAAGCGGCCGCCCCACGTTCGAACACCTCGAACTGCTCACCGAGGCTGCGCGCCATGCGCTCGAACACGCATGCGGTGATGCTGTGCTTCGAGGCGAGCCGGGACGTCGTCGGCTCGCGACGGCTGATTCGGAGTGCGGACGCGTGCTCGCCCATCTCGCATGGAACGGAATGACCCCCGACGGAGACTCGGCGTTCACGCGCCCACTCGCGCCCTTTTATCGAGCGACCTACGGCTTCATGGCGCAGCTCATTGTTGCAAACCGCACCGACGAAGAGCTTCGAGAATTCACGCGGGCGATATGGCGTGATGCGAGTGCTGCGCCGATCCGTTCGAGCCGCCCGATCGGCGGGATCGAGATCGAACGATATGCACGCCTTCATCTGCCGATGGTCGAGCTCGCCCACGCGCTCGAGCGCATGGGCGTCGAAGTTTGGTTTGTCAGCGCTTCTTCGCAGCCGATGGTCGAGGCGATGGTCGAGAGCATTGGCTTTTCGCGCACGCGCGTCATCGGCGTGCGTATGGAGCACGATGCACATGGGCGGAGCACCACGCGATTCGAAGCGTGTGGTGAGGGCCCGCTGGAGACGCCGGTGATGACGTGGAACGAGGGGAAACGCGCGTGGATCTCGAAGATTATTTTTGGCCTTCCTGTCGCGTCACAAAGGGCGCGTCAGGATGATCCTTCGCTTCGTCCAGTCTTCGCCGCCGGCGATAGCGATGGTGACCTCGCGATGCTTCAAGACGCGACGCATGCGCGGCTCGTCCTCGATCGGCAGAATCCACGCGTCATGTGCAACGCGCTCTCGGATCCATCGGGGTGGATTGTCCAACCTCTCTTCGTGAATCCCATGCCGCCGCGATCCGAACCTTATCCGTGTGCGACATTTCGCGATTCGCTTGGACCGATTCGCGACGAACATGGGAGACTGATCGAAGATCGAGCGCCGCGTCGATAGTCTGTCGCGTGGTTGTCTGCATTTCGAAGACCGAGTCGAGAGAATATGAGCCGATTGGTGAGTGCAGGGATGGTGTTGTGTCGGCAGGTCGAAGGACGCGTGGAATTGCTCTTGGCGCATCCTGGTGGGCCGTATTTCGCGCGAAAGAATGAAGGTGCATGGTCGATCCCGAAGGGGATCGTCGAAGAAGGTGAAGACTTTCTCGTTGCGGCTTTGCGCGAGGCGGTCGAAGAACTCGGGATCACGAAACCTTCTCCACCTCATGTTGCGCTCGGAGAAGTTCGCCTGAAGTCGGGCAAGCGTGTGCATGCGTGGGCGGCGAGGGGAGACATGGAGCCTTCGGCGTTGCGAAGCAATCATGTCGAGATCGAATGGCCTCCGAAATCAGGGATGAAGAGGATGTTTCCCGAGATCGATCGGGTGGAATGGGTCAGTCTCGAGCGGGCCCGGCTTCTGGCCAACCCGGCGCTCGTTCCGCTCTTCGAGCGAGCGTTGTCGAAGGAGGTGACGAGCATCCTCTTCGAGGATGAAGAGTGATGCCCGTATGAGCTCGTTCGAGAGCCCTATGCGAATGCTTTGGGTGGTCGCGCTCATGGGGTGCGGCACAGGACCATCCGTTGCGAGCGCGCCTCCGTTGGTCATCGCTTCGCCGGAGCACCCAACCGAACCAGAGACTCCATGTGCAGCTTCTCCGCCCACTCGAGCGTCTCTCGCGCGACAGGGACAGACAGGAATTCTACGTATCGATCCGAATGCACCAGAGCATTTCGGAGAGTGCATTTCACCGGCGCTCGTTCTTCTGCCTGACGAGAGCATTGAGTGCGAACCGAGCGGTTTGCGATGTCGAGTGGGGCAGGTGCGCGTGTTGATCGCGCGTGAAATCGAAGAAGCCTGTGTGCCCATCGCTCTCATCGAGTATCAGAGTGACGCCCCCACACACGAAGCCGAAGAGATCCTCGCCGCTCTCGACATGCGACCCGAGGCCTGCGCGCTCCATGATCTCGTGGTCCGAGGAGAGGCTGCGTTCTACGAAGTCGAGCGCGTGCGTAGAGTCGCTCCTGGACGGCGCGGCGCACTTGGAATGGAGTGCATTCGTGGAGCCGAGGCCGTGGCGATGGCTCAGGCCGCGCGCTCCGAATGGTCCAATTCCTCTATGGAATGCTTCGGGTTGCGTTGTCGCAATCTCGACCCGGTCACGGGGGTGACGCGCTGGCTCTTCGCCCACCGTGTGATGGGACCGCTCCGCTTCGATGCGATGGCAGTCGGTGAACAGGAACTCGTGCTCGAACGACTCCGAGAGCGGTGTCGATAGCGCTGCGTCTCATCACCAACCGCGCGAAGAGAGCATCTCGCTCGCGGACAACTTCGCGCGCTCTTGCCCTCGCATCGCTTCTCCAAGTCCACGACTGATCGATGCGAGGCGCGCTGCGTCTTGCCAGTGCGCCGTGGCTTCCACGATGGCACGTGCTCTTCGCACGGGATCGGCTGACATGAAGACGCCGCTTCCGACGAAGACGGCTTCCGCGCCGAGAGCCATGCAAAGAGCGGCATCCGCAGGCGTTGCGATTCCGCCTGCGGCGAATTGCGGAACCGGCAATCGCCCCTTGCGCGCGACGCCCTTGACCAGATCGAGCGGCGCTCCGAGTGCCTTGGCTTCGGAGGCCAGCTCGCTCTCGTCGAGTTGCCCAAGACGGCGCATTTGTGTGCGTAATTTACGCAAATGGCGAACCGCTTCCGCGATGTCGCCGGTGCCGGCTTCGCCCTTGGTGCGGATCATCGCGGCGCCCTCGCCGATGCGTCGCAACGCTTCGCCGAGATCCGTCGCGCCGCATACGAAGGGAACACGGAAAGGATGCTTGTCGACGTGATGCGCTTCGTCGGCAGGCGTGAGCACCTCGGATTCATCGATGAAATCTACTTCGAGCGCTTCGAGGATGCGCGCTTCGATGAAATGACCGATACGACATTTCGCCATCACGGGAATGTTTACGGCTTCCGCGATCGCGCTGATGCGTTCGGGATCGCTCATGCGCGCAACACCGCCTTCTACACGGATCCGCGCGGGCACTCGTTCGAGCGCCATCACCGCCGCGGCGCCTGCCTCTTCGGCGATGCGTGCTTCCTCGACCGTGGTCACGTCCAGAATCACTCCACCTCGAAGCATTTCCGCGAACCCGACCTTCTTCATCCAACTTTCCGTATCCATGACGTGACCTCGCATTTCCGTTCAAACAATCGAAAAAGACTCATCTCCACTCGCACGGCGCGAGCGGCTCTTGGAGAGCGCCTCGATCGCGATGCCGAGGCGCTTCGCCCCTTCGATCAGGCGCGATTTCGGCTCGCAACAAAAGACGACGCGGATGCCATTGCGCGCAGAAGAACCATGGTTCGTCAGGTTCAGCGTGCCCGGTGAAACGAGCACACCCCGCCGCTGCGCTTCATCGAAGACAGCTTCGGGATCGACGTCCTCGGGCAGCTCGAGCCACAGCGACATCCCGCGTGCGGGGACATCGAAATGCACACTGCTCGGAAGCTCTTTGCGGAGCGCCTCGACGAGAACATCGCGCCTGGCGCGATATTCTTCACGAATTCGATTGAGGTGCGCGACCATGTAGCCGCGCTCCAAAAACTCCGAGAGCGCATGTTGAAGAAGCGCGCTCGTCCCGAGATCGGTCGCGTGCTTGAGGGAGACGAGTTGGGGGGCGAGAGACGGGGGGCAGAGCAAAAAGCCAATGCGCAACGCGGGGATCAGCTTCTTACTGAACGTTCCGACATAGATCACGTCAGCATCGAGTGCGCGCATTGCGGGAGGCGGCATCGCATCATCGAGCTCGAGATCGGCGGCGTAATCATCTTCGATGATCGGAGTTCCAGTCTCGTGCGACCACGCGATGATCTCTTCGCGTCGTGGCATCGCGATGCATCCGCCGGTTGGGTTGCAGTGGTTCGGCATCAGGTACATCGCCTTGGCGCGCCCGAGATTTCGCAACCATCCCGAATCGGGTCCCAGGCCGTCACTCGGAACTCCGCAAAGCCGCGCTCCTGCGGCCGCGAAGATCTGGATGGCACCGGCGTACGTCGAGTTTTGTGCGAGCACGACGTCTCCAGTGTCGATGAGTGTGCGGGCGATGACATCGAGCGCCTGTTGACTGCCGCTCGTGACCAACACGTCTTCGGGGCGGGCGGGCACTCCTTGTCGTTCGAGATCGGCCGCAATGCGTTCGCGCAAACGCGGGACGCCTTCGTGGGGGGCGTACCCCATGGCTGCGGGGCCGATGGTGCGCATCACATGATCTACGCAACGTCGGAAGAGCTCGTCGGGGATGAGATCTGAGCTTGGCTGCAAGCGGGACAGATTCACGAATTCGCGGCGCGGCATCGAGTGCGAGATTCGGTGCGCACGAGAGAAGGGCTCGGAGCGCGATCGTTCGCTCATGAGCGAGGCCCAAGGCATCGTGCTTTTTCGTGTGGCGTCGGGGCTTTCTTGATCGGCCGTGCGTCCATTCTGCTGAGGTCTTACGAACGTGCCGCGGCCGACGGTGGACAGCAGGAAGCCGCTCTGTTCGAGCTCGGAATACGCACGAACCACAGTGTTTCGATGAGCTCCGAGTTCCTCCGCGAGCTTGCGCGAGGGCGGGAGCCGAAATCCCGGAGGGAAGGCGCGGCTTCGTATGCGCTCCGCGATTTGGTCGAAGAGCTGCTGATAGAGCGGCGTTTCCCGCGCCGGATCGAGCACCAACCCGAGGCTTCGTTGCGTGTTGCTCATGGCTGTCGTCAACGATTGATTGGTCTATCAGTGATGCGAATTGGGTCCTCATGCAACAGACAATTGTTGTAAATAAGGTGGTCCATGTGTGCCAATAATGTAATTTGGTTGGGCCATTTGCGTCCGCTTCTGGTTCTGTTCGTGCGCAGGTGTGTGGTCGAGTCTCAGCTCGCCCGTCGCATCCGCGTCGCGTCGGCGCGCATCCACACCCTTTCGTTCGGACGGCTCGTGCCCATATGGGTCCGTTCTCGGGAACGGTGTATGGTCGCGACGCGATGACGAAAGTTCTGTTCCTAAGCGCCGAAGCCGCTCCGTGGACGAAAGTCGGTGGCCTCGGGGATGTCGCTGGTTCTTTGCCGCGAGCGCTTCGTGCGTTGCCATCGAGGCCCGATGTACGCGTGGTGACACCGATTCACGGAGGCGCGAGCGCGAAGATCAAAGGCCCGCTCGAACGCGTTTGCACTGTCTCAGTGCCGCATCCCGCGGGTGTGATTCGAGGCGAGTTTTTTGCGAATACCGCCCAAGGCGTTCCTTTCTATTTTTTGAAAAGCCCAGGCCTCTTCGAAGACGACATCGCGATTTACCACCATGACACGGGGTGGGACGGGCATCGCTATGCGTTCTTTTCTCTCGCGGCGCTCGAGCTCGCGCGCACGCTCGATTTCTTGCCCGAGATCGTGCACGCCCACGATTGGCATACAGCACCCGCCATCGCAGCGATTCATCGCGCGCGTTTCGTCGATCCCGCGCTTGCTTCAAGCAAGTCCGTGCTCACGGTTCACAACCTTCCTTATGTCGGGATCGGCGCTGGGCCCGCCATGAGCGCATTCGGTCTGACCTTCGGCAATCTCTCGCTCGTTCCGTTCGCGTCGCGTGAGATGCCATTGCCGATTGGCCTCGCACTTGCGGACCGGATCACGACGGTCTCTCCCGGGTATGCGCGCGAAATCCTCGAACCTGAATTCGGCGCCGGGCTCGATGGGCTCCTGCGTGCTCGTAAGAGCGCGATCCACGGCATCTTGAATGGTGTGGATGTCGAGCTCTGGAATCCAGAGACGGACTCCGCGCTCGCGTCGCTTTTCGACGTCGAACGAATCGAAGTGCGCTCCGAAAACAAGCGCGCACTTCAGCGCGAACTTGGACTGTCAGAAGAACGAAACGTGCCTCTGCTGGCGGTGATTTCGCGGCTGACCGAGCAAAAGGGGATCGATCTCGTCCCCGATGCGCTTCGGCTCCTTGCTCGTGATCACGTCTTTCAATGCGTGGTGCTTGGTTCAGGGGATCGCCCTCTCGAAGAGACGCTTTTCCACCTCGAGACAGAGCTCCGAGGTCGTGTTCGTGTGCGAATCGCATTCGATGATGATCTCTCACGCCGCATCTACGGGGGCTCCGATTTCTTGATGCTCCCATCTCGATACGAACCGTGTGGCCTCGCACAAATGATCGCGATGCGTTACGGCTGTGTTCCTGTGGCGCGCGACACGGGCGGCCTCTCCGATACGGTGCGGGATCTCGATTTGAATGAGGACCCCACGGGGCTTCTCTTCCCCGTGGCGTCCTCACGTTCGCTTGCGTTTGCGCTTCGACGTGGGATCGCTACGTATCATCGAACGCATCGCTTCCGAGAGCTTCAAGAGAACGGAATGCGAGCAGATTTTTCGTGGACTCGCGCGGCTCTCGAATACGATCGGATCTACGAAGAACTCGCGGGTTTGGAGTCTCGAACATGAAAACGGTGGCCGTGATCTTGGCAGGCGGAGAGGGCTCTCGCCTCGGCGTTCTCACCGCGAAACGTACGAAACCAGCCGTGCCTTTTGGCGGCAAGTTTCGCATCATCGATTTCGCGCTTTCGAATTGCGTCAACAGTGGTCTCTTCGATGTGATGATCGTGGCGCAGTATCGGCCGCACTCGCTCATCGAGCATGTCGGCGCAGGCGGCGCGTGGGACCTCAACCGTGAACGCACGGGAGGGGTGCGCATCTATTCGCCGTATCGTTCGCGTGAGCAAGGCTCGTGGTTCACCGGCACGGCCGATGCCGTGCAACAGAATTTTTTGTTCGTGAAAGATCGTCGTCCCGATCTCGTCGTGATTTTGAGTGGGGATCACATCTATCGAATGAACTACAACGACCTCGTCGCGCAGCATCTCGAGTCACGCGCGGATGTGACGCTCGCGACAATGGAAGTGAGTGACGACGAGAAATCGCGCTTTGGCGTCGTGCAAACGGATGAGACGTGTCGGGTGACGTCTTTCGTCGAGAAGCCCAAAGAGCCGATTCCGGGGCTCGGGTCGATGGGGATTTACGTCTTCAACTACGACGTGCTCGACCGTGTGCTCCTCGAAGATTCGCGCATGAGCGATTCGAATCACGATTTTGGGAAAGACATCTTGCCGCGGATGATCGGACGCGGTGAGAGGGTCTATTCGTGGATGTACAAAGGTTATTGGCGCGATGTGGGTACGATGGATAGTTATTGGGAAGCCCACATGGATTTGATTGGTGATCCGCCACTTTATGATCTGAACGATCTCGGTTGGCTGATCCATACGCGCTCGGAGAACCGTCCGCCTGCGCGCATCGTCAAAGGGGCGCGCGTGAGCGACTCACTCGTCACGCACGGCTGTATGATTGGGGCTGGCGCAGAGATCGAACGAAGCGTGCTCTCGGCCGGTGTTCGCATCGAGCCAGGTGCGATCGTGCGGGAGTCGGTGCTTCTGACCGATTGCGTGATCGAAGCGAATGCGATCGTGGAGCGCGCTATCCTCGACAAGCGCGCGCGTGTCGGAGAAGGCGCGCGTGTTGGCGAGATCCCGAGAACGGGTACGAAGGGCTCGATCGAGCTTGCCGTGCTCGGCAAGAATGCGATCATTCCGGCAGGCTTTCGTGTCGCGGCTGGTGTCGAGATTGGGCCGGATGTGATCCCGAGTGACCTCGGGCTAGAGCCGCTCGCGCGAGGCGCAGCGGTGTTCACGAAGCGCCGCCCACACGAGCTTTGAGAGGTCTATCGATCTCACGGTCAGAGCTGCGTCATCAGTTCGTGGCCATCGCGGGTGACGATGACGGTGTGCTCCCACTGTGCTGAGAGACTTCCGTCAGCGGTCACGATGGTCCATCCGTCGTCGAGGGAGCGGATCGCGGCGCTGCCGAGGTTGACCATCGGCTCCACGGTGATCGCCATGCCTGCCGTGAGGCGGGGGCCCGCGCCGCGCTTGCCCGTGTGTGCCACGTGGGGCTCGGCGTGCATGTGCCGCCCGATGCCGTGTCCACCCACCTCCGTAACGACACCGACACCCTCTTTGCGAGCGAGCTCCTCGATGGCCGCACCGATGTCGCCGAGGCGTGCTCCGTCACGAATGACCGCGATGCCAGCGTCGCGGCACCGACGCGCGACATCGACGATGCGCTTTGCCTCCGGACTCACCTCGCCGATCAGGAACATCGCGCTCGTGTCGCCGTGGTAGCCGTCGATATTCGTGGTGACGTCGATGTTGATGATGTCACCTGGCTTGAGAAACTCGCGGGGATTTGGGATGCCGTGGCACACCACGTGGTTCCGGCTCGTGCAGACCGCAGCCGGGAAGCCCTTGTACCCCAGTTGGCTTGGACGCCCTCCACGACGTGCCGTGTCTTCGCGAACGAGCCGATCGATCTCCCCCGTTGACATGCCGGGCCGAAGTCGTGAGCCGACGAACGCCAGCGTCTCTGCCGCGACGCGGCCGGCGCGTCGCATGCGCTCGATCTGGGAAGGACTGAGGATCTCGATCGCCATCCGTCCTACGTGCCGCGAACGAGCGCCGATGGTCCAATACCGTTTTGGTATGACTTCATCTCGTTGCAGCGTCTTGATCTCGTTCGCGGCCACCGGCACGATCGCGGATGTGAGCCTTTCGCAGATTCGTTACTTCGTCGCCGTGGCCGAGGAGGGCAACGTGGGGCGCGCAGCCCAGCGTCTCCACGTCGCCCAGCCTCCTGTAAGTCGGCAGATCCGCGCGCTCGAGGACGAGATCGGAGCGCAGCTCTTCGAACGCACGCCGCGCGGCATGGCCCTGCTTCCTCAGGGGCGCGTGTTCCTCGAACACGCCCGAGGCATTCTTGCTGCGGTTGATCGCGCGGTCGTGGCCACGCGCGCAGAGACGGAGCCTCCCGTCACAGAAGGTCTGCCAGCGGCCTTTCGAGGATGATTGGCCGCATTGCGGCTCCGAGTTCATTTCGCCGACATCCTCCAGGAGCGTCTTGCGAAGTTCGCGGGCGGCGTCGCGGGGGTCAAGGTCGGCGGCGAGCCAGGAAGGCGTGGCGCTCCTTCGCGCGCAGAGCGTGCTCGAGTCGGCTACAACGCGGTGAGCGCACCGATGAGGACCTCATCGCGGCTGGCGTCATGGACCCGACGAAGGTCGTGCGCATGGCACTCCAGAATGCGGCGTCGATTGCGGGCCTCATGCTCACGACCTGAGGACGAGCGCGTCTGACGTAGACGCAACGAACGGCCGCGTTTCCGCAAGGAACGCGGCCGTTTCGTTTTTTTGGCGAGGGACAGGATCCGAGCAAGCCCGAGCCGGCCTGGAGTGAGCTCTCTCGTGCGAGGCGCGTGTTTCACGTCGAAAAGACGCACCTCGCGCCTGCGAGGGTCGTGTTCGAGGTGCCGGACATAGGCCTCGCACGTGCGAGGGGTCCCGCTTCGCGCATCAGACACCGCCCTCGCGTCTGAGCGATGAAGCTTTTTTCATCGGCGCTCGACGCTGTGGTACTGGGCGCCGATGAAGCTGCTCGATCCAAAGCTCGACGTCGTCTTCAAGATGCTGTTCGCCGATGAGCGCAATCGAGAGCTTCTCTGTTCGCTGCTCAGTGCTGTGCTCGATCAGAACATCACCGATATCGAGGTGCTGAACCCTGACATCCCGAAAGAATCCGTCTCGGAAAAAGGCGTGGTGCTCGACATCCGAGCACGCTTGACGAGCGGTGAGCACACCAACATCGAGATGCAAACCACGTCCCATCCGGGCCTGAGGCAGCGCGTGCTCTATTACTGGAGCCGCTCGTACACGAGCCAGCTCGGAAGAGGCGACCGATACGTCGAGCTCGCTGGCGCAGTGAGCATTTTCATCCTCAACTTCGAAGAGCTCGCGACCAAGCGATATCACAGTGTATTTCGCGTGTTGGAAATCCACGATCACATGCCCTTGTCGGATGATCTCTGCATTCATGTGCTCGAGCTCCCCAAGCTTCCGTGCGCTCCCACTGCCGCCGAGGCGTCGCCGGTGCTACGCTGGGGGAGGTTCTTTGCTGCGAAGACGGACGCCGAACTGGAGCAACTGGCCATGATCGACCTGGATCTCAAACGCGCCAAGACCGCCCTCGAACGACTCTCCGCCGATCCTGCGGCCCAGGAGCTGGCCCGCGAGCGTGAGCTCGCCGTCTGGAACTACGAGCGCGGACTGCGCTTGGCTCACAAGGAAGGCCATCAAGAAGGCCGCTTGGAAGGCCGCAAAGAAGGCCGCATGGAGGGTAAGGTCGAGGGCGAACGTGTCGTGCTGCGCAGGCTCCTCTCTCGGAAGTTCGGGGAGTTGCCTGAGAGCATTCGAGATCGCCTCGAGCGTGCCAGCGCTGAAGAGCTCGAGCGGTGGTCCGAGCAACTTCTCAATGCTTCTTCGCTCGAGGAGGCGCTTTCCTAAGAGCGGCGAGTCCACTTCCGCGTCGATGTCACGAGCGCGGGTGGCGCAGCCACATACCGAAGCAGCCGAGCGCACACGCGGCAGCCCCAAATGTGAAGGTGCATGAGCTGGAACGGAGCACCCGGAGCTTTGGCTCCCCATTCGCTCACCCATCTTGCTCAATGCGACTTGATGAGAGCTTCAACCCCTACGACTACTTCTGCTGCATGAGCTCCACGAAATGCCGTGCGATCTGTGAAGCCGGTGCCGCGCTCCTACGTGCGATGGGTGATGCATGGCCTTCATTTACCGATCGGCATGCGGCTGATCTGATGGATGCCGTCTCTTCTGCCGCAGAACTCCATCGGATCACAGTGGCCCCCCGGGCAACACTCGGCTTTGGACGCGTGGCTTGCAGGCTCGGGCTTCAACCTCGCAGATCCGATGATCGAGGCTCTCGAAAGCGCCATTGAGATCGCGGGAGACCTCGATCTCGATTGGCCTTTTGATCCAAAAGAAGCATGGGCGATCGTCGCGCCCTACGTTGCGCTCGCGTGTGTTCGTTGTCTTGAGGAGGACGACGACAACGCTCCGAATGTCCACGACGCTCTCGAAATCTTTCTGAAAGACCGAGAGTTTGCGAGATTCTCCGACGCCGCACGTGCATTTCAGCGCGCGCTGAGCGCCTGAACGCCACATGTTCAGATCGATGCCGAGCCATTCTTTACGGCAGTAGAAGAGATGAGTTCATGAATCGTGAAGTGGTTGTGGCCTGAGTATCTTGCGACCGTCATGGATCATTGACCCACGTCACCGACGACGTATTCTCCCTTGACGCGACGCGCTTCACACGTTGTCTTTAGGACATGGATCTCTACAGCGCGGCGTCGCGACTCTCGCGTCCCTTCGTGTTTCGCGAAGAAGATCGCAACTCGATCGACCTCTCGAAAAAACTCGGCATCGGTGCGCGTGCGATCATCGGGGATGGTCTGACGTGCGCGCTCGTGCGGGTGGATGGCGCCATCGATTGGTGCTGTATGCCGCGCTTCGATAGCCCGAGCTGTTTTGGTGCGCTGCTCGATCCATCACGCGGTGGGATCACATGGATTCAGCCAGTCCATCGTCCGTTCGAGACGCTTCAGCACTATGATCCCGACACCAACGTCCTCGAAACATTGTTTCGCGTTCCCGGCCGGGGTGTGCTGCGGCTGACGGACTACATGCCGTGGACCGATGATCCGCGCGCCGCGATTCATGAAATTCATCGTCGCGCAGAGTGCGTCGAGGGGGAATTGGAGCTCGAATACGTATTCGACCCTCGCTTCGATTACGGTGTGGGCGAGACGACGCTCGAGCATGGGGAGCATGGCGCGCTCGCGCGCGGTCCCACAGGGGACCGCATGGTCGCGGTGGTGATGGGTGGACGCTGGAAGAGCCGGCCCGAAGGCGGCCTCGTCTCTCGCAGTGTGCTGAAAAAAGGAGAGCACCGGTGGATGGTGCTCTCGTATGCAGGTCAATCTCCCGAGCCGATCGAATCGTATCGACCCTTCGAACACTTGCGCACGACGCGGCGCGCGTGGCGCACTTGGTCGAGCCAACTGACGTACGACGGACCGTGGCGCCATCATGTCCTTCGTTCGGCGCTGCTCATGAAGTTACTGACGTACGCACCGACCGGTGCGATGGTCGCTGCTCCCACGACCTCACTCCCCGAGTGGATCGGCAACACACGAAACTGGGATTACCGTTACACGTGGATACGCGATGCGGCGATGGCAGTACGCGCGCTCAATCTGACGGGTTTTGGTCGTGAGGCGCGCGAATTTTTCTACTTCGTCCGCGATTGCCTCGAGCGCGATCAAGGTCTGCGCGTGATGTATGCCGTCGATGGGATGAATGTTCCAGAGGAGAGAATCCTCGACCATTGGGATGGATTCGCGAATTCGAAGCCGGTGCGAATCGGCAACGATGCGCGCGAACAAGTGCAGTTCGATGCCGCGGGCTCACTCGTCGATGCGGCATATATGTTCGAGCGATGCGGAGGTTCGCTGACGCTTCGGACGTGGCGCCATCTGCGCGGAGTGATCGAAACGGTGCGCGCGCGTTGGCATGAGCCCGACCACGGGATTTGGGAGCCGAGGTCGGGCGAGAAGCACAACGTCGACAGCAAGAGCATGTGTTGGGTCGCGCTCGATCGCGGTGCGCGCATCGCTCGGCTCTTTGGAGATCATGCGCTCGATGCAGCCTGGTCGAGCGCGGCGCGTACCATTCGAGAGGATGTCTTACGGTCGGGATTGCATCCGAACGGCACGCGTCTCTCGGCGGCCTACGGCGTCGATGTGCCTGATGCCGCGCTTCTGCGAATTCCCCTTCATGGTTTTCTCGATCCAACTCATCCTTACGTGGTCGAGACCACCCGATGGGTGCGAAACGAGCTGTGCTCGGGGCCTTTTCTCTACCGATATCGAGACGGAACCAATGACGGAGTGGGAGGGAAAGAGGGCGCCTTCGTTCTTTGCGGCTTCTGGCTCGCAGAGGTCTACGCGATGCAAGGGCAGATCGAGGATGCGCTCGAGATCTTCATCGCCCATGCGGAGGCTTCGAACCACGTCGGGCTCTTGGCAGAAGAGATCGACCCGAGCTCGGGCGCATTGCTCGGAAACTTTCCGCAAAGTTTCAGTCATCTCGGCATGATCAACGCTGCATTGCGCATCGATCGAGCCATGCGTTTGCGGGATGAAGGGTCGAGCGATGTTCCGTATCTGATTGCGCTTTGAAAATTTTCTTTTTAGGGCTTGTCTGGCACTTGCGCTTCCAAGCAGGGCATGCAAGTGTTGGCGCCCTTTTCGGGAGGAACCTTCGTGAGCGAGGAGCAGCAGCCCGCGCGTCCGCAGAGCGCGCAACAGGTGGGAGACGCCATCCAGTGCAAGGCCGTCGAGGTCGTGGTGGGTGAAAAAGGCGTCGAACGTGCGATCAAACACCTGAAGCGTAAAATGGCCGCTGAAGGAATTCTTCGTGAGCTCAAGCGCCGTCGGCACTACATGAAGCCGTCGGTGAAGCGCAGGAAGAAGGAGTCGGAAGCGGCTCGTCGGCGCCGCAAGCGCGAAAAGCAAGTGACGACGCCTGGTCCCTCCAAGATGTAGGCCGCCGTCGTTTTTGATTGATGAGAGCCCGGGCGCATCGAATGCGCACCGGGCTCGTTTCGTTGCTCATGCTTGGATTCGCGATTCGCGATCTCCCGGCTCGTTCGTGGCGCGCCAAGCGAAGCTGAGCTCTCCGCTGGGCGTGACGTCGACTGTGATCGTGTCGCCGGACCCGAAACGCCCCGCGAGCAAATCTTCGGCGAGCCGATTCTCGAGATATTTCTGAATCGCGCGCTTCAGAGGACGTGCACCGAAGACCGGATCGTAGCCCACATTTCCGAGGAAATCGCGGGCTGCGTCGCTGATCTCGAGGTGGATTTCGCGTTCTCTGAGGCGTGCTGCGAAACGTTCGAGTTGGATCCCGACGATCCCGCGGATCTGCTCTTTTCCGAGCTTTTTGAACACGATGATCTCATCGAGGCGGTTCAAGAATTCGGGCCGGAACTGAGCGCGCACGTCGGCCATGACCGACTTCTGGATGGCTTCGTCGTCTTCGAGATGCAACGTATGCGAGGAGCCCACGTTGCTGGTCAGTACGATGACGGTGTTGCGGAAGTCGACCGTACGTCCTTGGCCATCGGTCAGTCGCCCGTCGTCGAGCACCTGAAGCAGGACGTTCCACACATCGGGATGCGCCTTCTCGATCTCGTCGAAGAGGAGCACGGAGTAGGGCCGTCGACGCACCGGCTCGGTGAGCTGACCGCCTTCTTCGTACCCGACATATCCGGGCGGTGCGCCGATCAAGCGCGCCACGGAGTGCTTCTCCATGTACTCACTCATGTCGAGACGAATCATCGCCCGCTCGTCATCGAACAAGAATTCGGCCAGGGCGCGCGCGAGCTCCGTTTTCCCAACACCCGTCGGGCCAAGAAACAAGAAGCTCCCGATCGGCCGATGAGGATCGCCCAGGCCCGCCCGCGACCTTCGGACCGCGTTGGCGATGGCCACGAGTGCGTGCTCCTGGCCGACCACTCGATGGCGGAGCTTCGCTTCCATCTCGAGGAGCTTGGCGCGCTCACTCTCGAGCATCTTCGAGACAGGCACGCCCGTCCATTTGGATACGACCGCTGCGATGTCTTCTTCAGAGACCTCTTCTTTGAGGAAACTGCCATCGCGTTGGATTTCTTCGAGCTTGGTTTGCGCTTCACGAACGCGCCGCTCGGCTTCCGGAATCTCGCCATGCTGAATGCGCGCCGCCGCTTCGTAATCGCGCAATCGCTGCGCGCGCTCGAGCTCGATTTTGTGATTCTCGACCTCTTGCTTCGCGGCGCGGATTTCTTCGATGAGCTCCTTTTCGCGCAGCCACTTGCCGCGCATCGCGCTCTTCTTTTCATTGAGCTCGGCGAGCTCACCTTCGAGCTCTTCCAGCCGCTTCTTGCTCGCGCTGTCGTTCTCCTTTTTGAGGGCCTGCTTCTCGACCTCCAGCTGCACGAGCTTCCGCTCGACTTGATCGATCTCCACGGGCATCGACTCGATCTCCATCTTGAGCTTCGAGGCGGCTTCGTCGACGAGGTCGATCGCTTTGTCCGGCAGGAAACGATCGGTGATGTAGCGTTCCGAGAGGGTCGCGGCGGCGACGATGGCTGAATCCATGATGCGGATGCCGTGATGCACTTCGTAACGTTCTTTGAGGCCGCGCAAGATCGCGATGGTGTCTGCGACGGTCGGTTGCCCCACGAACACCGGTTGAAAGCGACGCGCGAGCGCTGCGTCCTTTTCGATCCGCTTGCGATACTCCTCGAGCGTGGTCGCGCCGATGCAGCGCAGCTCACCTCGGGCGAGCGCAGGCTTGAGCATGTTCGACGCGTCCATCGCACCCTCTGCGGCACCTGCGCCGACCAGGGTGTGAAGCTCATCGATGAAGAGGATGATTTGACCCGCCGCGCTCTCGATCTCTTTGAGCACGGCCTTCAAGCGATCTTCGAACTCGCCGCGGTACTTCGATCCGGCCACCATCGAGCCGAGGTCGAGAGACAAAAGACGCTTGTCCTTCAGGGATTCCGGGACATCGCCTTGCACGATCCGTTGCGCGATTCCTTCGACGATCGCCGTCTTTCCAACGCCCGGCTCGCCGATGAGCACAGGGTTATTCTTCGTGCGCCGTGAGAGCACCTGCACGACGCGACGAATCTCTTCGTCGCGTCCGATCACCGGATCGATCTTTCCAGTGCGCGCTGCTTGCGTCAGATCACGCGTGTACTTCTCGAGCGCTTGATACTTTCCTTCCGGCTCGGGGTCGGTGATGCGATGATTTCCTCGCACCTCACTGACCGCGGCGAGCACCGCGTCGCGGGTCAGGCCGCGCTGGGCGAAGAGTTTGGTGAGGTCGTCGCCTCGCTGCTTGGTGATCGCGAGGAGAACATGCTCGGCGCTCGTATACTCATCTTTGAGCGCTTCGGTTTCGTTCCATGCGTCGGTGAGCACCTGTCGCGCGCGACGCGAGAGCGCAGGCTCGGCACCCCCTTGCACTTTGGGCATGGTGCCAAGCCGCTCACGCACACCGGTTGTAAGCGCACGGGGATCGACACCGGCCTTCTGAATGATCGGGCTCGCGACACCTCCATCCTGCGCGAGGAGCGCAAGCACGAAATGCTCAGGATAGAGCTCCGGATTGCCGAGCTCGGCCGCGATTTGTTGCGCTGCGGCCAGCGCCTCGCGAGTTTTGCTGGTGAGTCGGTCCAGTCGCATGTGCGGATTCCTCCCCTGGCTTGGCTACGCCGACATCGGCACGCGCCAAGCTAAACACGTATCCGCTTTGGTCAACGGCGAGGTCTCGATGTTTTTGCCGCAAATTGGACGCGAGATGAAGAACGCGTTAGGCGCTGTGACGATGCGCGCCTTCATGATGCTCGCTTCGCTCACTCTCTTCGCAGGCTGCGAAGGTGATCTGACCCGTGTCGATTCGCGGTTTGCAACCCCCGAGCGCACGGTCTCGACGTTGCTCACGAGCCACGGCCTCGATGGGCTCACGCAGGAAGAGATCCGCTCGCGATTGACCGCACGCGAACATTTCGCGCTCGTGGATCGAGCGTCGTTTCACGCCTGTTTCATCGATGTCGGCGATCCTGTCAGCGAGGGGCTTGCAGGTTGGGTCCTCGGAGCCATTGCCGCAGGGCGTGACGATTTGCGAATCGAAATCTTTGGCGAACGCGCGTCCGTCACACCCCGCGAGGGGATTCATATCGTCATGCTGCGTCAGCCTGACGACACGTGGCGCATCACGCTTCGTGAGAGTGTCCCCGAAGACGTGCGCCGCGCTCTTTCGGGGATTGCGCGGCGGCATGATCAGCGTGCACGCGCCAGAGGCCTACCGGTGGAATGAACTCACAACGTCCATCCGCCATCGACGACGATCGTCTCTCCCGTGATATAGGAACCGGCATCGCTGGCGAGCAAGAGCGCGACCCCCGTGATCTCTTCTGGCTGCGCGACGCGCTTGAATGCAGTGCGATCGAGCACCTTGCCGAGGATCTCGGAATTCGTCGTCAACGCCGATGCGAACTTGGTGTCGACGAGGCCCGGAGCGATGGCGTTCACCCGAATGTTCGAGGTGCCAAGCTCCACGGCGAGTGTCTTCGTCATCGAGACGACGGCCGCTTTGGTCATGGCATAGACGCCCTGGAACGGCATGGCCACGAGCCCAGCGATGCTGGCGACGTTGATGATCGAACCTGGTGCGCCGCGTGACATGAGGTGCTGCGCGACGGCGCGCGTCGCATGGAAATAGCCTTTCACGTTGACCTCGAAGGTCTTGTCCCACGCTGTGTCTTCGACGTTCAGCGTGGGCCCGAAGTGCGGATTCGTTGCGGCGTTGTTGACGAGAATATCGACTTTGCCGAACTGAGCGATCGCCGCCTCGACCAGCGTCTCCACCTGTTCTCGTGAGCCCGTATGACATGCGTGCGCAAAGGCTTGGCCGCCTTCCTTCTGAATGCTTTCTTCGACTGCGCGCAATCCTTCGATTTTCCGCGAAGCGAGCACCACTTTGGCACCACTTCTTGCGAATGAACGTGCAATGGACTCGCCGATTCCACGGCTCGATCCGGTGACGATGGCGACTTTGTCTCGAAGATGAATGACGGGCTCCACGTCTTTATCCCTTCCTCGTGAGAGGATTTTTCGGGCGCATCATACATGTTGGGGCGGCACCGGCGTGAGGAGCGTGTATCTTTGGATTTGTGATGCCGGATTTCCCTCGTGATTTGGAGGATTTCCTCCCTTCGAACATTTCATCTCACGCGATCGTTGCGTGGGCGAGGATCGGACGTTCGTTCGATCGAACGAACGGGGAGGCGCTGGTGTTGCGAACGCAATCCGGCGAGCAGTTGCTGCTCACGCGCCCCGAACGTTTCGAGTTCTTTCGGGCGGTCCCTCTCGCGCGTGAGCCCATGCGTGTCTCGGGTGAGGGAGGCGAGTTGCGATTGCTCGTCTGTGCGATCGACGGCCGCCGGCTCTCGCTCACCTTGATCGAAGAAGAGATGCTGCCCTTGCGCGCTGTGCTCGGCAGCACCGCAGAGATGGCACGACCTTCACAAAAGCCTCCGCCGCCCCATGCCACGGCGCCCGCACCTCCACGTGAACGCACTTCGTTCCTGCGGGGTCCAGAGAGCATCGAGCAAGAGGTCGTGCGCATTCCGTTTTCGGTACGTTCGCCAGTTGCGACGCAACGGAACGACGCACCGCGGGCTCTTTCTCATCCACCTGCGTCGCACGAGCGAGCTTCGCGTGTGCACCACGAGAGCGTGCGACCGCCGGTGTTCGCCGCAGAGCCCGCGCCGATCGTGCGCAGCGCTCGTGACACCGAAGCCCTTCGAGCGAGCTTTCGACATCACTTCGATCAAGGCGCGCTCGACGAAGCTGGCCTATTGGCGCGTGCGCTCGTGCATCTCGGAATTGCTGATCCAATGGAGGAGCGGCTCGCGAGGATGCAGCCCCAAACGCCTCCCTCGTTTTCGGTTCCGCTGACGTCGTATCTCTTCCGCGCATTCCTCGCGCACGACGAAGAAGATATGGATCTCGGTCGTGTCCTCGCTGCCATTTGGCCGGCTTATCTTCAGCTCCGAGCGCGACCAGATCGTGAGTTGGGATTGCGTCCCGAGGACGAGGTCTTCCTCGCCAATCCTCCAGCAGGGTTGCCGCAGCTTTTTGGGCACGCAGCAGACGCATTCTCGCTCCCGCGACCACGGCTTTTCGTACGCACCGATGTGCCCGGAGGGATGGCGCATTTGCACGCGCTGCCGATCGCGAGCCTCTGTGGAGGAACGCTCGTCGGGTTCGATGCTCCTTCGATGTTGCACGTACTCGGCTATCACCTCTCTCTTTATCGACAGGAGGCGTATTTGATCGCGCTCGCGCCTGTCCCGCAGGAGCTTTATGCGCTCTTGATGGCCACACTTCATTTGGAAGGGCGTGCGCCTGCAGAGGATGCCCGTGTGGTCGGGCTTGCAGAGTTGTTGGCGAATCACATGACACCCGCACTTCGAGAGACGCTGCGCGAGGCGTGCGGAGATCTGCCTTTGCCTGGAAACGACCCTCGAATTGCAGCCGCTGATGCACTCGCGAGACATCGGCGATCCGTGTTGCTGACCGCGGTGCGAGCGGGATATGCCCTGTCTGGCAGCTTGGCCGTTTCAGATCGGATGCAGCGCATGATGCCGGAGGTGGCCGGCTTGACCCAGCCCGAAATGCTTGACGATTTGGTGACTTATTCAGTCTCTTCTTCGTGGGCTGCACTCCGGAAAGAGCTCGGCATCGCCCGCGAGCCCTCCGGCGTTCGACCTCCCATCGGACGATGACGTGGATCGTCGTGGTGTGCGAGAGGGTGCGCCTTATCGTAAACCGCCATCAGGCGATCGATCGTGACGTGGGTATAGCGCTGTGTCGTCGCCAGACTTGCGTGTCCCAGCAGCTCTTGAATCGAGCGAAGGTCCGCGCCTGCATCGAGGAGGTGGGTTGCGCAGGTGTGGCGCAACGCATGCGGATGGAGATCACCCCGACCTGCGCCAAGTGCACCGTAGCGTCGAACGACGTTTTGAATTTGGCGTACCGTCAACGACGTCCCGTTCTTTCCAAGAAAAAGCGCGTCGTGGGGCTTCGTTCGATCGCTCATGAGCTCGGCGCGCACCGAAAGCCACGCGTCGAGCGCTTGTGCCGCGTCCGGCCCATACGGCACGATGCGCTCCTTTCTTCCCTTGCCCATCACGCGGACGAGCTGTGACTCACGATCGAATGAGTGAATGTGAAGGCCTGCCAGCTCACTTACGCGGAGGCCCGCGCCGTAAAGCATTTCCAACATCGCACGATCTCGAAGCTTCAGAGGTTCGTCCCGCTTCTCGTCGTCAATCGGTGCTTCGACGACTCGAAATGCATCATCGATTGTCAGAAACCGCGGCAACGGGCGTGCGACTTTCGGTGAACGAATCTGTGCTGCAGGGTTCGCGCTCGTGATGCCCCGCCTTCGCAAGTACCGAAAGAATGAACGCAACGTGGCGATCTTTCGCGCCAAGGTGGCGCTGCCATTGGCTTCGAAAAGGTGTGCCAAAAAACCTCGCAACATCAGCGGTGTGATCTGCGTTGCATCGGTTGGGAGGTCTTTGTCTTGGATGAACGTGTGGAGTTCATCGAGTGTTCGAAGATAGGTGGAGAGCGTCGATTCGGGGCTTCTTCGCTCGTCGCGCAGCCAAGCGAGGAAAAGTCCGATCTGATCTTCGAGGGGGCTCACAAACGATAGAGTAAAGGGCTCTCCTCCACTTCGCGCAATTCGTGCAAGACGATCGCGAGGCGATGAGGTGCTTGACTCTCGATCTTCTCGACTTAGGTTCCACCGCTCCCTTTTTCTGGAGGCCTTCTACGATGAGCGACGATCGGTTTCGTTCGACCACAATCGTCGCGGTGCGTCGCGGCGGACGCGCAGCGATGGCAGGCGACGGGCAGGTCTCACTGGGGCAAACTGTGATGAAGGCCGGCGCTCGGAAGGTGAGGCGCATTGCCGACGGTCGGGTCGTCGCTGGTTTTGCGGGCGCGAGTGCCGATGCCTTCACGCTGCTCGAACGGTTCGAAGCCAAACTCAAAGAGCATCTGCGTGCATCGGACAAAGGTGGGCTGGCACGCGCCGCCGTCGAGCTTGCCAAGGATTGGCGCACCGATCGCTATCTGCGCAAGCTCGAAGCGATGCTCGTCGTCATGGACGGGACGAGCACGCTCCTCGTGAGTGGCACTGGAGACGTGATCGAGCCTGATGCACTTTCGCTTTCGAACGAAGGGGCGCTTTCGAGCGAAGGGGCGGAGCCCAGCAGCGTGATCGCGATTGGCTCGGGCGGTCCCTATGCTTTGGCTGCGGCACGTGCTCTGCTCGAGCACACGAAGATGTCTCCGGCTGACGTGGCACGAGAGGCGCTTCGCATCGCGGGTGAGATTTGTGTCTATACCAATCAGAATATCGTCATCGAGGAGATCGGCGGATGAGCGGCGTTCGAACCTTCACTCCGCGTGAGATCGTGGGAGAGCTCGACCGATATATCGTCGGGCAACACAAAGCGAAGAAGGCCGTGGCCATCGCGCTTCGCAATCGTTGGCGTAGGCAACAGGTCGTCCCTGAGCTACGCGACGAGATCGCGCCGAAGAACATCATCATGATCGGTCCGACGGGGGTCGGAAAAACCGAGATCGCAAGGCGCCTCGCGAAGCTCGCCAACGCGCCCTTCGTCAAAGTCGAAGCGAGCAAGTTCACCGAGGTGGGCTACGTCGGACGCGATGTCGAATCGATGGTGCGTGATCTCGTCGAGAACGCCATTCAGCTCGTGCGCGCCGAAGAAATGGAGAACGTTCAAGCGCGCGCGGAGGAACTCGCGGAGGAGCGTCTCATCCGGTTGCTCGCACAAAAAGACATGCCTCCAGCTCCACCGCGTCCCGCGGGAGGGCCGTTCGGAGCATTTCTCGTGACGCCACCGCCCTCACAACAACCGAGCCCAGTGAGCGACTCGATCGCGAACGATCTCCGCGTGCGTCTGCGTGCAGGGGAGCTCGACGAAGAGGAGGTCGAGCTCGACGTGGCCGACACAGGCGTCCCTTTCATGCAGATTTTCGGACAGCACGGCATGGAAGAGATGGAGGTCAACTTTCGCGACATGCTTTCGCAGCTTCCCGGTTTCAAAGGCAAGACGAAGCGACGTCGCGTCAAAGTGCGCGACGCGAAGAAGACGCTCCAGGCGGAGGAAGCCGGCAAGCTCATCGACATGGATCGTGTGCAGCGCGAAGCGGTTGTGCGGACCGAGCAGGCCGGCATCGTCTTCCTCGACGAGATCGACAAAATTGCAGGTCGTCAATCGATGCAAGGGGGGCCGGATGTGTCGCGCGAAGGCGTGCAGCGTGATCTTCTGCCCGTGGTCGAAGGCAGCACCGTGAGCACGAAGTACGGACCGGTGCGCACCGATCACGTTCTTTTCGTGGCGGCCGGCGCCTTCCATGTCGCAAAGGTCAGCGATCTCATCCCCGAGCTCCAAGGACGTTTTCCTATTCGCGTCGAGCTCGAAGCGCTCGGAAAAGACGATTTCGTCCGTATCTTGAGCGAACCCAAGAATGCGCTGACGAAGCAGTATCGAGCATTGCTCGAGACCGAAGGCGTCAAAATCGAGATCACGAAGGACGCGATCGAGGCAATTGCCGAGTACGCGACCACCGCGAACGAACGAGCCGAGAACATCGGTGCGCGAAGGCTGCACACCATTCTCGAGGCTGTCTTCGAGGAGATCTCCTATCGAGCCCCGGAGATGAGCGGCGATGAAGTCATCATCGATGCTGACAAGGTGCGCTCGATGCTTTCGCCTGTGATGTCCAATGAGGATCTCGCTCGTTACATCCTCTGACGGCTCTGGCAAAATCGCATCGTGGCCCATCGTACATTCGTCATCGGCGATATCCACGGCGAGCTCGATCATCTAAGGAGCTTGGTCGCCAAGCTGCCACTCCTCGACACCGACGACACACTCGTCTTCCTTGGTGACTATCTCGATCGCGGACCGCATTCGAGTGAGGTGATCCGTGTTGTTCGAACGTTCTCTCGCGAGCTCGGGTGCAAGGTGGTTGCGTTGCGCGGCAATCATGAAGATGCGTGGTTGCGTGTCGTTGAGCGTGGTTGGGACGAATTCGTATTTCCTCCTGGCAATGGATGCCTCGCGACGATGCGTTCTTTCACGAGAGAGAAGGCGCCGACTTCGTCTGAGATACCCTCTCGCGCAGAGTTCGAGGCGCTCTTTTCAGGGTTGTTTTTTCCACGCGACATCATCGAGTGGATGAGAGAGCTGCCCTATTGGTATGAAGACGAGCACGCGATTTATGTGCATGCTGGGCTGTTGCGGCGAGAAGGGCGCTTCTTACACCCGAGCGAGACCGAGCCGCTGACTGCGCTTCTGTGGACGCGAACAGATGAGTTCTTTCGCGAGTACCGTGGGAAGCGCGTCGTGATTGGTCATACACGGACCGAGCTACTGCCGCCTGAGCTCTCCGGTCATTCGCCGGATGATCCGACCGATCTCTGGGCGGGAGAATGCGTCGTCGCGATCGATACGGGTTGTGGCAGCGGAGGATTCTTGACAGCGGTCGAGTTGCCATCGATGGCAGTCTACGAATCACGATGATCGCATCCCCACATCGATTCGTTGTAAGAGCTCGAGAAGCTGGACCATATGCTGTTGAAGCGAGCGCGAGTCTTCGAGGTTGCGCGCGGCGCCTTGAACGAGTGGCAGCAGTGTTTGTTCGGTGATGCGGATTTGTTGGGCGAGGAACTCGGTATAACCTTCTGGGGCATCCACCGTCACCGTGATCTCGGGACGATTCACGGCTTCGAGCGCGAGCTTGATCTGTTCGAGTCCATCGCCGAGGGTGCTGAGCGTTCCAGTCATTCGCGTCACGGGGTCGTCGTCAGCGCCTCCCATCGTTTTTCGACGTCGATATTCTTTTTGGATCTCCTGCCAGCGAGCCAACTCCGCGCCACCGAGTCGGCCGCGCAGCTCTGCGAGTTTGAGGAGATTCTGTTCGGCTCCGGTCGTGAGCGTTTGAGCTTCACCGCGGTAATGATCATCGATGAGCTGCTCGAGTTCGTCATCGTTCATGGCTGCCACGACCTTGGCCGCCATCTTACTCATATTGCGATAACTGCCTTGCAGCTTGAATGGAGGCTCGGTGCGATAGGCATCTTCTTGAGAAGCCGAGCGAATGTATTCGGCATTGACCTTGAGGAGCACGTCGCGAACACGAAACAAACATTTCAGGACCGTTGTGATCTCCGAGAGTTCGGCCGCCGAATATCCGTGAGAGAGTTCACCTGCCCCGACGTTCTCGCCGGCGGCGATCTTCAAGATCGCTGCGATGTCGTTCGGAGGACGGGTGGTGAGCGGCGCGAGGGCAGGGTTGGATGTGAGCGCATTCTCGATGTACGAGAGCGCGAAGGCTTCGGCGCGGCCGGAGAGGACCTCTCCCAAGTTGTACGTGTCGGCGCGGTTCGCGAGCATGTCGGGGATGCGGAACTTCTCTCCCGTTTCAGTGTATGGATTGCCCGCCATCACCACGCAGAACTTCTTGCCGCGCAGATCATAGGTTCGAGATTTTCCGCGCCAGATGCCTTCCATTCGACGCTGGGCGTCGCACATCGAAATGAACTGCTGAAGGAGCTCTGGATTCGTGTGTTGGATATCATCGAGATAGAGCATCACGTTGTTGCCCATCTCGAGCGCGAAATTGATCTTCTCGACTTCCTTCTGAGCGGTGGCGCTCTTGACGAGCGCGGGATCGAGCGAAGTGACCGCGTGGCCGATGGAAGGTCCATTGATTTTGACGAAGACGAGGCCCAAGCGGTTGGCCACGTACTCCATCAACGTGGTTTTGCCATAACCGGGGGGCGAGATGAGGAGCAAGAGCCCCATGTTGTCGGTGCGCTTGTGTTCTCCGGCAGCCCCGATTTGTTTGGAGAGATTGTCGCCAATCATCGGGAGGTAGACCTGATCGATCAGCTGATTGCGCACGAAGGTGCTCATCGGTTTGGGCCGCAGCTCTTCGATGCGCAGACGTTTTCTTTCGCGTTCGAGGATGCGGTGTCGGAGCTCGCGATACGAGCGGAATCCAGGCACGTCGTGAGCGTGGAAGTCCTGTAGACGACCGAGAAACTCGTCGAGCCGGATGACGAGCGTGCGGTGTTGAATGCGCGGATGAGAGCCGAGCAGCTCTTTGACCTCCGCGGTGACGAGCGCATGGGAAGCTTCTCGATCGATGAGCCGCTCGGTGAGGAGGAGGATGCTCGTTTCGAGCGCAGCGTGCTCGAGCTCAGGATATTGGCGTGCCACGGCTTTGACCCACGCGAAGGCGAGATCGAGCCGGGCCTTGGGGTGTGCATCGAGGGCGCGTAAATCGTCTTCGAACGCGCGACGGGTATGGTTGCGATCGAGATGTGCGAGGAGCTCGTCTCGGAGAGTGAATGCCGCGGCGCTCGTGACGAAACGGGGGTGCGAGACGGAGAGTTCTTCGACGAGATATCGCGCGGCGGATTGCGCTTCTCGCGGGTCACATTCGATGCCGACTTCGTGTGCGAAGGCGAGCAATTGGGGTCCCAACTCGGCGGCGAGCGTGGATTGGCCTTGCGAATCGAGGGTCGAAGAACGCAGTCGCCCGAGGCTCATGGCCCTTCGGCTCAGCGTCTCTTTGGCGCGCGCTTCGATGCCGAAACCGAAATATGCGCACGCGATGGCTCGAGAGCGCGGCGGGAATCGAAGCAAACCTGCGGATGCGCGGAGCGTGAGGACTTGCGCGAGGATGCGGGTGGCGTCCACGTCGTGCACGCCGCGCTCGTAGCCTTCGTCGTAACGAGGCTGCGCATAGTTGCGCACGAGCTCTCCGAGGGTCGTCTCGTCGTGGCTCTTCTCGCCCAGCCATTGCAGGGAGACGCCGTTCTTCCCTGCTTCTGCATCGAAGAGGATCGATGAGGCGAGATATTCGGATCGATAGACGCTGTCCGTCTCGCTCGCGAGCGTTCTCGACCAGTATTGTCGCGTCGATTCGAGCTCGGGATCGTCGATGACTTCGATGAAGTCGGTGCCGGTGAGGTGCAAGCACAGAGAAGCACGCTCTGCGTCTTCGCGAGGGACGATCGTCAACTCGAATGGCTGATCATGGACGGAGAAGCGGTGTGCGCCGAGGCGGACGATGCGTTCGCCGTCTTCGTAGAGATCGAGCCGATCGCGAAGGACTCTGAGTGCGTCTTGTCGTGCGCTCTTGATGCGGCCTTCGAGCTCGTCGGCGCGCACCGAGTCGCTTTCTTTGCGGAGCTGCTCGGCGAGCTGCCGCAACTTTGCGATCATCGGATCTGCTGCAAAATATCCGTTGAGTTCGTCTTCGCTCTTGAAGCTTCGACTGCGCCGACCGACGCCGGCCAAGATGCGTTCTGCGGCGACGAAGAGCCCCTGGACGCGACGTTGGCGCTCTTCGAGGAGCTGCTGCTTGCGCGCTCCCAGCGCGTCGGTGATCTCTTCTCGACGTTTTGCGAGCTCGAGGACGAACTCGTCGAGTTCTCCGAAGCGCGCCTCGATCTCTTCGATTGAAACGAGGAGCCGAGCGAGCTCGGTATCGGCTCGATCCGGCGTTGTCGCCGCGGCGAGGCTCGCGGCGACGCTTTGGCCAAACAGCTTCAACTGCGCGCCGAAGTCCGCTCGGCTTTCGGTCGCGGCGAGCTCTTTTCGTCGATTCTCGATGAGAGCGCGCACGCGATTTTGTTTCGCGAAGACTTCGCCGATGGCCTCCAGAATCCGCGCTCGCTCGACCGCATCGTCGATGTGGAGTCCTGCGACGACTTCACTCAGAATGCTGAGGCCCTCGCTCGCGCGCTCGAGCTCTTCGCCGAGCGCTTTGGCACCCGTCGTGCGTTCCACATGTTCTGTTGCAGATGCGATTTCGTCGAGACGTTGCGATATTGGGACGAACGCATCGTCTCTTCCGAGAAATGCGACGCAAGAGGTGCTGACGCGGTTCTCGAGGGCGTTCGTCTCCTCTTCGAGCGCGTCGATCGCTGCGAGATCGATGTAACGGACCTCACGCAGGGAGACGAGGTGACCTCGTTGAGCTCGCAACGAAGACAGCGCGCCCATGAAGTCATCCACCGAGCGCATGTCTTCGGGTCTGATCTTGGTGTGAAGCTCGCGGTATGCGTTCTCAGCCTCCTTTTGGAGGGCGATCGCGCGCTGTTGCATCGCGACGACTTTTTCGAGCTCACCCAAGACGAGCTCAGAGCTCTTTCGAATCTCGGCGATCGTGTTTCCGAGTTGCAACGCCTCTTCGTGACCGATCCAATAATACGAATCGATGACACGATCGCATCGCTTGGCGAGATCTTCATAGGCTGAGCGTGAGAGTTCGATGCGTTTGGCTGCGCGGGCGATCGAATACGCATCACTGATGCCCCGCACCAAATCGGCGTTGCCGACCTTCGAAAGAAATGAGCCGTCCGTCTGTGCTTTCGCGGCGAATTCAGCGGTCGTAAAGGGCGTGCGCCAGATTTGAACTGGATGAACCCGCGACGGTTCCTCCGATGCCGAACGAAACAGAACCATCGTTCCGTCGGAGAAACAAGACACTCCGTGGCAGAGGATCGGAGTGGCGCACTCTTTTCGAATCAAGTTGTACGAAGTCAGGGCATAAAGCCCTTGGTCACGACGGTGGTACGTATAAAGAACATCTTCGCCGTTGGGCGAGCGCTGGACACGAAAGAGCTCGAGCCCTTGGCAATGTTCATCGAAGATCTTTGCTTCGCCGGTCTCGAGGTAATAGCCGCCAGGAAACACGATGCCGTGATCTTCCGGAAGCTGTCGACAGCTCTCACCCATCGCGTCGATACGCGAGACTTGTTTCGTTTGGCGATTGAATACGAGATAACGATAAGCATCTTCCCGATAAGGAAGGATCTTGAGGAGAATCAGATTCCCGACGAACGCATAATGAATCTCAGCGTCGTCCAGAGCTTGGTTCGGATCGTCGACAGGCTCTGCGTAAATGCCCTGGCCCGTCTCGGTGTTGTCTTCGACCTTGAGCGTCAGATCGCCACCCGTGGTCTCCACGAAGACGATGTCTCGAATCGAAACGTGGGGGAAGCGCCCGTTCCGTTGTTCATCGCGGGTCGTGCGAATCCATTCGAAATCGTGCGCTTGGGGATAGACGTGATCGCGCTCTCCGCGTCCATCGAGGAACGCCACGTGTCCGCTCGCGTCGACAGACCAACGAAAGACCCTCTGATCTCCGAGCGTCGCACCTGTCTGGAAGATGACGAGGATCCGTTCCTGTTCGACCCTCACCTGAAGGAGCTTCGTCTCTTTGTAATATCGAAAGAGGTCTGCGAACTCTTTGAGGAAGCGTGGGTCATCGAGGAACCCAGGGATCGTCTCACGCGGAATCTCGCTGAGATCCCAACTCCCATCCGACTTGAAGTCGAAGCGATGCAAGCTGAGCACGTCTTGAACGTGTGTGTCTTGCCGTAGGCCGAGGAAGACTTTGTACCCCATGATCAAGATGCCTCGGAAGGCAACGAGATCTCGCGGGACACAGTTGTTCTCGGTGCGCACGCGTTCGTTCGCGAGGATTGCGAGCTCCGAACCGCCGAACGTGCGCTTGCGTGCTTCGTTCAGTTGCTCGGTGCGCTCGAGCAACGTGGTCGCCTGCGCCTCCAACCGCCGGCGAAGGACGTCGTAGTTGCTGGCATCCGCCGTCACGGACGCCTTGTTCCCGTGGTCGGCCATCCGATCAAAGGCCGAATTTCTCGGCCTGAACCAAGAGATTCTCGAGTCGAGTCTTGGTCTGTGTGTCCGTGGTCGCCTTGGACAAGCGGTGGAGGAAGGCGCTCACGCTGAGATTGCGGAGTGCGTCGCTGTCGAGCTTGGGATGCGCGAGGATCTCGGTGACATCCGCGGGGAGGCTGCGCTCTTTGCCCAAATATTCATGGATGAGAGAGCGAACGGTTTCTGAGCTCTCGACGGTCGTGTCGATCGACTGCCCTACGGCCAAGGCCTTCGTGAGCTGCTGGAAGAAGGCGCCGTCTCCGCCGACGATTTGGATCTTTGCATTGCCCATCGTGCTCGCGAGCACATCCGCTTGCGAGCGGGCGACCTCCTTTTTGGCGTCGATCGCAGCGATTTCCACGGCTCGCTCTTTGTCCAAACGAAGCCGGAACTCTTCATGCTCGCGACCCACACCATCGAGCGCTTTCATCGCGTTTGCCTTTTCGGCGAGGCCCGACGCTTCGGCGGCGAGCTTGTTCGCGATCGCCGATGCCTCGGCTTGCCCCAGCTTGCCAATGGCTGCGGCCTCCGCTTCGCGTACACGAGCCAAGGCGAGCCCCTTTTGCTCTTCACCACTCGCTTCGGTGGCCACGCGCTCTCGCAAGACGCCGACCTCGGCGAGGCCCGCCTTGGCTTGGGATGCGCCGCTCGCCTCGAGCACCCGCGCCTGCGCCATGCCCTTTTGCTCGAGTCCCGACGCTTCTGCCGCGAGCTTCTTCTCCACCACCAGAGCCTCGGCCAAGCCTTGCTTCTCGATGGCAGCTGCCTGTGCTTCGCGCACGCGAACCTCTGCGAGGCCTGGTGCAGCTTGTTCGGCCTGCACGCCTTCGGCGACCCTCATTCGGGCGCGCGCTTGTTTGTCGGCGGCCTCGAGCTCGGCTTCGGCGATGGTGAGCTTCTTTTTGGCGTCGAAGCGTGCGACGGTCTCCTCGGCTTCGGCGTGCTTGACGTGCTTGAGCGCTTGTTCTTCGGCTTGTGCCGACGCGGTGACGATGATCGCCTCCTTCTTGCGCTTCGCATCGGCCACGACCCGCAAGTCTTTGATGCGCTCTTCTTCTTCGGCGACGGTCTTCTCGACCGCGATGCGACCGCGCACGACATCTGCGATGTCTTTCTTTTGAATCTCGACTTCTTTCTCTTTCGCGATCGTGCCGAGCGTCACTTCGCGCTCGCGCACGATTTGCTCGAGCTGACGCGCCTTCTCGACGCGCTCGGTCTCGACCGCGATCTCGCGCTCGCGACCTTTCTGCGCGATGGCCGCAGCGCGTTCTTTGTTCTGCTCGGCGACGAGGACTTCTTCTTCGAATTTTTGTCGCAAGACTTTGGTCTTCTTGAGCTCCTCGTCGGTCACGCGCTGCGCTTCGTTTTGTTCACGCGCCTGAACGGAGGCGATTTCCTTTTGCGTGCGGGCTTCGACCTCGGATCGACGCTGTTGGAACTGGAAGATCGCTTCATCGCTCTTTAGATTCTGACTGCCGATCTCCATCCGCTCTTTTTGGCGGAGCTCGTTGGTGTGGACGTTTTGGATGGTCGTGATCTCGGTGATCTTCCGAATGCCATGGGCATCCAAAATGTTCTGTGCGTCGAGGAGCTCGAGAGGAGTCTGTTCGAGGTAGTCGATGGCGACGTCGTCGAGCACGAAGCCGTTCAGATCGCGTCCGATGACCTCTTTGATTTGATCGCGGAAGATCTCGCGCTTCTTGTAGAGGTCTTCGAATTCGAGTTGCTTACCGACCGTCTTGAGCGCCTCGGAGAATTTGGCAGTGAAGAGCGCTTCGATCGTCCTCGGATCGGACGCTCGCGCGGCGCCGATGGCCTGCGCGACCTTCAGGACGTCTTCGACTGTCTTATTGACCCGCACGAAGAACGTCACCTTGATGTCTGCGCGGATATTGTCTGCGCAGATGAGGCCTTCTTTGCCGCGCCGATCGATCTCGATCGTCTTGACGGAGATGTCCATCGTCTCGGCGCGATTGATGATCGGCATCACGATCGCGCCCGTGAACACGACCGATGGTTCACTGCCCCCGAGGCGGCTGATGATCAGCGCGCGCCCTTGATCCACGAGGCGGTAGAAGCGCGCCAAAAGCGCGACGGTGCCCAGCACGAGGATGGCGATGCCGCCTGCGACCAAGAGCCAGAAAACCGCGTCTGAGTTCATCTCCCCTCCAAGCCCCGCAGTAGCAATCGAGGCGCGCGCGAGTGTAGCCTCGGACCGGATCGAAATTCGATTCTATTCGCCTCGAACACGCCGATTCACGCGCCCCTCGACTTCATGCATCGGCTCGACCTCGAACGCGTGCTCGCCTTCATTCCATCCGAGGATCAGCGCTTCATCTCCGCGTGCGAGGGCGTCGGTGTTTTCGCAGCGCACCTGTAAGCGTAGACCTGCGCCGCGATCATCGAGCTCGGCTTCACCGAAGCGCATGTCGACGCGACCGGTCGTGATGCGCACCGTCTTCCCGATGAGCTCGGCGTGGCGAGTGCCGCTCCGCACACGAAACAGCGGAGCGAGGGGCCTCACTGCGAGCGAAGCTCCGAGCACGCTGCTCGTCAGCGAGAGCAGAGTCACGAGCGAATGCGTGATGAACGAGCCTCCTGGCAAGAGCGGCGCGAGCCAGCGCGATGCTTGAAACGAGACGATCCAACCCAAAAGAAAGATGAGAGAAAGCGACACCGTGACCGGCACCGAACGAAGCTTCAGCGCCGAAATGAGCGCCGCAAGCGCTCCTTCTTTGGCGCCGAGCGCGTCGGCTCCATGACCGTCGCCCGCATGATCGTGCCCGTGCCCATCGGCGCTTGGATCTCCGGAATGCGCATCGCCCCCACCGAGGACCTTCACGTCGAGCGCACCGATGATGACAGTGACCCAATAAATCAACGCGACGACGAGCGCGATGGTCCAACCCAAGGTGGGCGCGCCAAACACGATGGCCGTGAACTCTTCCATCTCTGCCAGTGTGCCATCGGGGGTGGCCGAGCAACACCACGATTCGCTGATCAGATGATTGATACCGGGCCCCCCACCGTGCAGATTTGCGCTTATCTCTTGAGCTTGCGCTTGAGGAGATCGCCGAGCGTACCCATCCCACCCGTGCCTTGGCTTGCGCGGAATTGATCGAAATCGGCGCGCTCGGCGTCTTCGGCGGCTGCGCGGATGCTGAGGCGCGTGCGCTTGTCGCTCGCCTCGATGATCTTCGCCGTGAGCTCACGGCCCACAGGGAATTCACGACGCAGATCCGTGCCGGGCTTGGTGGCGGTTTCGGCGTTCGGAATCACCGCGCGTCCGACCCGTCCGCGGGTGCCCGCGATTTGGACGACGACGCCGAAGTTCTCGACCTTTTCGACCGTGGCCTTCACGATCGCGCCGACCACGAAGGCGTCGATTCGATCTTCTCCGCCGACACTCGCCCCTTCACTCGCAGGTGCGAGCGCGATGCGTCGACGTTCTTTATCGACCGAGACCACACGTACGAGCAAGGGTTGGCCGATCTCCACCGCGTCCTTCGCATGGTTGACGCGCGCCCCGAGCTCCGAGACATGAAGCAATCCCTCGACGCCAGACGCGATCCGAACGAATGCGCCGAAATCTGCGAGCTTGCTGATTTGTCCCGCGAGCACGCGCCCCACCGGGGCGATGGCTTCGATGCTCGACCACGGGTCGGAGGCGAGCGCTTTGAGCGAGAGCGTGATCTCGGTCTTGTCTCCCTTCTTCTCGATCCCTTTGACCTGGACCTCGAGCACATCTCCGATGTTCACCACGTCTTCGGGGCGAACACGATCGTGTGAGAGCTCGCGTGCAGGCACGAGCCCCTCGATGCCTCCGAGATCGACGAACGCACCAAACTCGCGGACCTGAGAGACGCGTCCTTTGACCACGCTTCCGATCGCGATCGTGTTGAGCACGCGTTCGCGCGCATCGCGTGACTCGCGCTCGAGGAGCGTGCGTCGCGAAAGCACGACGTCTCGGTCGCTGAGCTTGGTGATGAGGAAGCTGAGCGAACGCCCGATGAATTGAGAAGGATCTTGTGTATAGCGATCATCGAGTTGCGAGAACGGGCAAAAGCCACGGATGCCACCAAGGTCGACTTCGGCGCCACCTTTATTGACTCCGGTGACCTTGCCTTCGACGGCGACGTTCTGCTCGAACGCCACACGAAAGCGTTCGGAGCTCGCGACCTCACGGCCGAAGCGTTTGCCGAGCTTGATCTGCCCATGATCGAGCTCGATGACCCACGCCTTGATCGCGTCACCGATCTTGACTGTCATCTCACCCTGGGCATTTTTGAGATCGATCGACTCGAAATAGCCTTGCTGGTTGTTGCCGATATCGATGAACACCGACTCGGGCCCGATATGACCGACCACGCCTTCGACTTCGTCTCCAACCGAAAGACGGCGCGCCTTGGCGATCGGCACATCGCCCCGCGCAAAAAGGTCCTTGAAGCTCTCGCCCTTGTGTTCAGTGCTGCTCATATCGAGGTGCGCGAGGGTAGCACTGCGCGCGTAAACGCAAAACGATTTGACTCACCCACCCCACATGGCCTCGTTTGGAGGGACGAGGTGGCCACCTTCCATTCGTGCCCCACCTTCACGATCGCGTTCGAGCAACACCGAACCATCGAGATCGATCCAATCGGCTTCGCCCGTGAGCAAACAAGCAGGTGCGATCGCAAGGGAGGTCGAGACCATGCATCCGATCGCGATGCGCAGGTGTGCGCGCTGCGCGGCTTCGATCGCGAGCATCGCGCCGGTCAGGCCACCGGCCTTGTCGAGCTTGATGTTGACGACATCGTAACGATTGGCGAGCGGGCCTATCGAACTCGCTTCGTGTGCAGATTCGTCGGCACACACCGGGACAGGCCGCGGCCTACCGACAAGGAGGTGATCCTCCGCTTCTGGGAGCGGCTGTTCGAGCAAGGCCACGCCGAGCTCTGCGAATCGCGGTGCAAGCGCATCGTATGTGGTGATATCCCATCCTTCGTTCACATCGACCCAAAGCTTGGCACGCGGTGCGGCAGCGCGGATTTCGCGTACACGTTCGAGGTCGAATCCATCTCCGGCGAGTTTGATCTTGAGGAGCGGTAAATCGCACAGCGTGTGCGCGCGTGCTTTCATTTTTTCTGAAGAGTCGACGGAGATGGTGAACGCCGTGGGGATGCGTGATGGCTTGGTGAGCCCCATCCGCGCTGCGACGCTGTGACCGAGTCGCTTCGCCTCGAGCTCGTGGAGCGCGAGATCGATCGCGCTTCGTGCAGCGCCTCGTGCACGATTGGCGAGCGCCTCCCGGCCGAGTCCATGTTCGATGTCTGGTGCAAGCGCCTCGATGCTTGCGATCACACTCGAGAGGGTTTCGCCATAGCGCGTATAGGGTACGGCTTCACCACGGCCGGTGTGATTCCCTTCGCGAATCGAGACGACCACGACATCCGCGTGTGTTTTGCTCCCACGCGCGATCGCGAACATCCCTTGGATGGGCCAACGTTCGCTCGAAACCGTGAGACGACGCGTCATGTGTTCCCGCCTATATGGACTGTGACGAGACGAATCAAGAAGACGACCATTCGAATGAGTCGCGAGCGCGGCTTTCACATCGCGTTTCGTGCGATAACCAGAGTCGCATTGATCGCGCTCAACGCGATTCCGTATAGTGCACGGCCATGACAGCACGAAAGTTTTCCGAACGGCTCGAGCCGATGTCGCGCCTTCCCTTTCTCGCGCTCGGCGTCGTGCTTTTTGGAATTAAATCGGCCGTCGATCTTCTCGTTTCGCGTGCGTTCGAACAGCCGTACACAGTGCTCTATTATGTGAGCCCGCTCGACGCACCGTTGATGAGCCCGGGCGGGCGCGAGATGTATTGGCTCGCGATGTGGGGGGCAGCGCTCCCGTTCATCGGCATCGGCGTCTGGCTCACATTGCGGCGACTCCTGGACGCGCGACTGCCATCGTCACTCGTCGCACTCTTCTTCGTGCCCTTCGCGAACATCATCTTCTTTTTGGCGCTTGCGAGCGTGCCGTCGCGTGAGCCCCTTCCCGCGCCCACAGCCTCTTATCGTGAGGCGCCATCGCGGGTTCCAGTGCGCGGTGTGGGAAGCGCGATCGTGATGGGGGGTGCTGCGGGCGCGGTGATCGCGCTGGGGATGGTGGGGATCTCGGTTGGAATCTTTCGTGAGTATGGCGCGGCGCTTTTCGTGGGTGCGCCAACGATCTCGGCGTTTTGCGCGACGATCGTGTGTTCGCGTCTTCATGGACCGAGCGCGCTCGGCACCTTTCTCGCGTCGTATCTTGCGCTCGGGATTGGCTTCGTCGTGATGCTCGCGTTTGCAATCGAGGGTGCAGTCTGTCTCATCATGGCTGCGCCGCTGGCGGCCATTGCTGCGGCGGTCGGATGGGGCATCGCGTTCGCTCTCATGCAGTTGACCGGCAACCGTGCGCACACCACCGGCTCGGCGACGTTGGCGATCCTTCCGCTTTGGCTCGTGGCGGAATTCATCGCTCCCATGCCACACGAAGGGGATCGAAGGGTCGAATCGGTGATCGAGATCGACGCCCCGCCCATGGTCGTGTGGCATCGTGTGTTGGCCTTCGAAGAGCTGCCCCCGCCAACCGAACTCATATTTCGAGCGGGGGTCGCGGCTCCGACGGGCGCAACGATCGAAGGCGAAGGAGTCGGAGCTCTGCGCCGTTGTCGTTTTACGACGGGGGAGTTCGAAGAGCCGATCACCGTGTGGAACCCTGGGCACGAGCTCTCGTTCGATGTGCGAAGGCAACCCGATCCGATGCGCGAGATGACGCCTTGGGATGGCTCGCGCCCACCCCATCTCGATGGATATTTCGCGACGACCCACGGACAATTCGTGCTCGAGGAATTGCCCGGCGGCCGAACGAGGCTTCATGGGCGTACGTGGTACACGCTCGATGTGTTTCCACGCACATATTGGTCTCTCTGGGTGGATTCACTCGTGCACACGATTCACTTGCGCGTGATGCATCAGATTGAGCGCCTGTCAGAAGAAGATTCCGTCCGAAACGACACAGTATCGACCAGCCTCTGATCTTGGTTGATTCCTACTTCCATGATTCGATTGGATCGTCACTCCATCTCCGCCGCGAGCCGCGCGAACTCTTCGATGCTGAGCGTCTCTCCTCTCCGGCGTCCATCGATCTCCGCGCGCGTGAGCGCGTCGTCCGCTCGCTCGGCGCCGAGCCCCTGCACGAGCGCGTTTCTCAGCGTCTTTCGGCGCGCTTGAAATGCGCTTCGCACCACGAGCCGGAAGTTTTCTGTTTCCTGAGCGCGCGGCACTTCACGCGGCACCATCATCACGACGGCACTCTCCACCTTCGGTGGCGGATGAAATGCATTCGCCGACACCTTGAGCGCAGTTCGCACATCGAAGCGCGCTTGAATGAAGACTGAAAGCACGCCGTACTCGCGCGTGTTCGGCTCTGCGATCAGTCGATCGCGAACCTCCATCTGCACCATCACGGCGGCTCGTGAAAGGTTCTCTGCATGTCTGCCGAGATTGCGCATGATCTCGCCGGTGATCGCATAAGGCAGGTTCCCTGCGAGCGCGACGCGCTCCCCACGCGCCAGCTCCGCGATATCGACCGTCGCTGCGTCACCTTCGATGACTTCGAAGCGCTCGTGCGCGCCGAGCTCGGCTCGGAGCACCGCGATCATCTCGCGATCTTTTTCGACCGCGATCACCCGCGCACCGCTGCGCAAGAGTTCGCCCGTCAACGTGCCAAGGCCCGGACCGAGCTCGATGACGGGCTCTCCCTCGCTCAATCGAAGCGCGCGAACGATGCCTTCGACGGCATGGCGAGACACCAAGAAATTTTGCGAGAAAGCGCGTTTGGGCGCGAGGCCGTGACGTGCGAGGACCCGCCTCGGATCTTCCCAATGCTCGATGCTCATATCCCCGCCGCGCGAGGTGATCGCATACCGGAGGGACGAGAGCGTGCCTTCCAAAGCAGCATCGCAGGAGAGTCATCCGCGCGTGCCACATGCAATGACGCACCGAGCGGCCACAAGAGAGAGCGCATCTCGGCGGCGCGCCTGCGCTCGCCGCGTCCATAGACTTCGAACAGCTCCTTTTCGAGCGGTGTCACGGCAGGATTCGCAAAGCTCGGCCCGTCGGGCACGATAAAAGAGACTTCGTGTTTATGCATTCGTAAGAGTTTCACGGCATGAAGAACGGGTTCGGGATCTCCGAGTCCATCGAGATCGGTGATCATCGTGATCGACATCGGTCCATAAGCTCTGGTGGCGAGCTGTCTTAGCGCATGGGCGAGCCCGGGTCCCTTTGCTCCATCGCGCGGATCCGGTCGATAGGGGAGGGGAATCCCCCGCACCCGACAAAAGCGTCGCAGCGCGACCATGGCCGGGGATGATGCGACGATGGGTTCGCCTTTGGTGGGTTCGGATGCGAGCGCGCGAGTCACGTGCTGTAAGAGCAGAGACATGTTCCAAGAGCCATCTCGCCCTGTCGTGCTTGCGAAATCGAGCCCGTCTTGCTGTCGCACGTAACGACCGACGATGGCGCACACTTCATCATCGTCCACATCGGCGAGGTCTTGATCGACCACTTCGGTGGCAGCGAGGAGCGCATCGAAGATCCGTAAGAGATGGGGGGCACCGTCGCGTGGCGGCACATGCGCGAGCAAACGGCCGTCGACCGTCATCAAACCACATCGATCGCCCGCTCCGAGCGTGCGACGCGCCTCGGCCGCCACGGCTTCGATCGAATGATCGAGCTTGCGATGCCCGGGCTTTCCGCCTCGCATCGTCCCACTCACGTCGAGCACGAGATAGCGAGTTTCTTGCACTTCTTGATCGACTTCACGAACGAGCAATCGAACCTGGCTGACGGCTCCGGGCACACCGAACATCGCGCGCCGCGCGCTCGGTCGCCATGCGATCGAGCTATACGGATCGCCTGGTCGCATTTCACGTAACTCGCGCAGCTCCGTTCCCCCGCCATGCGGTGCGAGCAACGTCGTCCCGCTCCGCTCGAGCGGCAAACCAGGGATCAAGCGCGCGTTCTTCGGCAGCCTCGCAGCCGCATGAGGAAGCACTTTGATGATCAACGGATTCGGAAAATAAAGCGGCACCGCAAAGAGTCGCAGGGGCCCATGGAGCATCACGGCCAAACCATGGAGCACGACCCTTCCGACCGACGGCGCGACGAATCGAAACGAGAACTCGGTCCGCGCCGATCCTGCGATCGCGATCGCATCGGGTTCTCCATCGATGCGCGTCGCACCCCCAGGGATCATCGGTTCGAGCGACTCGAGCAGGAGCGGTTCGCTCCCTCGATGTCGCAAGAAGCACTTCACGTCGAACGGCGCGCCGGGCACCACCGCTCCACCGCCCGCGCCTGGGTCGCCATGTCCGAGCCACCAGGCGAACTCGAGATGCTGACGACGCACTCTTCGTCCGAGCGGAATGGTCGCCGCGAGCGCTCCCGCAAGGCCGATCATTCCAGCCGCGCCGAGCGTCGTGGCTGCAAGCGAGCCTGAGAGCGCACCGATCACGATGCACGCCATCACCGCAAAGAAACATGCGACGGCCGAGGGCGTCGGAATCGGCAGCATGTCTTAGGCCTGCCTATGCGGTGTTTGTTCGAGCGCCTTGTGGATGAGCGAATCTTTTTGAGTGCCTTCCATTTCCGCTTCAGGCGTCAGCACCAATCGGTGCGCGAGCACCGGCACGGCGAGAGCCTTTACGTCGTCCGGCAAAACGAAGGCTCGACCGTACAAGAGCGCCCGTGCTCGGGCCGCTTGCACGAGCGCGAGAGATGCGCGGGGAGAAGCACCAAGAAACACCCGCGCTTGCGTACGGGTCGATGATGTGAGTCGCACGACATAATCGAGGATTTCGTCTTCGACGTGCACTTCGTGCGTGAGCTGTTGCATGCCGAGAATCTGCTCGGGTTCGAGAATGGTCTTGATGGGTGGCGAGCCCTCGAGGAACCTGCGCAAGATCCCGCGCTCGTCTCGCGCATTGGGATAACCGATCAAGAGCCGCACGAGGAAACGATCGATTTGCGCTTCGGGGAGCGGATACGTGCCTGCCTGCTCCACTGGGTTTTGCGTCGCGAGCACGATGAACGGTGCTGGCAAAGGGCGCGTGTCGCCTTCGATCGTCGCTTGGTGCTCTTGCATGGCCTCGAGCAACGCACTCTGCGTCTTGGCTGGCGCGCGATTGATTTCATCGCCCAAGAGTACGTTCGTGAAGATGGGCCCTTCACGCAGCTGAAAGCTCCCATCGCGAGGTGAGAACACATATGTGCCGGTGATGTCCGCTGGCAGGAGATCGGGCGTGAACTGGATGCGCTTGAAGTTCGCGCCGAGTGTGGTGGCGAACGCCTTACACAAGGTCGTTTTGGCGACTCCAGGCACACCTTCGAGCAGCGCGTGTCCCTTCGCGAGTAGAGAAATCAGCAAGAGTTCGGGGACGCTGCGTGGGCCGACGTACACGCGTTCGACTTCGTCGATGACCGCGTGCATTCGCTCCGCAACGAACGCGAGTGTTCGAGGTTCGATGAGAGCGCTCATCCGAGTCTTCGCACCTTGTCGAGCAATGCATCACCCGTCTGAACGATGCGCCGAAAGCGAGCGAGAGGGAGCACATCTCCCCGCGTCCCTCGCTCCCAATCCTCGTGGAGCTCGAACAGCTCCTGGCAAAGAGCGTGTGCGATCTCGATATCGTCTTTATGCATTCCCTTGGCCTTCATTCGTGTGGTGATCGCGTCGATGTTGAATAGACCTGGCGCACCGAGCATTCGAGAGAGCTCGACTTCGAACTCCAGCTTGTAGACCATGGTGGGGTCCAAAAGGTTCGCCGGTCTCTCCGAAAACCATTCGATTCGACCGACGAAACCACCGGCGGTGGCTGCACGCCCGAACATCGCCGATGCGATATAGGGGGAGCTACGCGGCAACATCCCCGCCGCGAGCACGAGAAAGATGCCCGCGAAGGCCGCGGCAGCAATGCGGAGTGCATTGGCTGGGATCTCGACGCGCGCCAGCTGCTCCAGCATCGTACGAAGATCCTCCACCCAATGGCGGCTCGTTTGACCGAGGTGCCCCTCGAGAACTCCGCTCGGCGGCACAACGAACACACGTCCCTCTCGTTCGGACGCGAGGTATGAAAGTAGATTTGCCGCGAACCGTCGATTGCTTCGGAGCTCGAGCATGTTGTTGATGAGCACGCTCGGATCTGCGATCGCGATGAGGCGGCCTTCACCGACGGCTCCCGCGAGCACCACGGCATCACGGCCTCCGAAAGAAAAAATCGGATCCAGATCAGAATGACGGATCACCTGCGGATGATTGGTGACGAGCGCACTGACACCTTCGGTCAGAGGGTGACCAGACCTGGCCTCTGCGACGAGCAGCTCGTCGTTTCCTCGCAACCTGAGTGAATCGGCGCGCGCGGGACGAGCACGCTCGATATGAAATGATTCGAGCAAAGACTCGCCCCGTCCAAAATCGTCCGCGAGCACGATTCGCCCACCCGCATGCATGTGCGCGCGCAAATCGGCCACTGGCAAATCGGTGTCGGGAGACAGGATGAACAACGTGTCCGCAGTGTGGACCGTACCGAGGTCCAGACGCGTCACCGCCTCGAGCACCATCCCTTGTTCAGCGGCGATCTCGAAGAGCTCCGAGAGCCCATTCCATTCATGATTGTCCGGCGCGAAATCTTGGGCAGAAGCCCAAGATCCAAACGCAGCCCAAGATCCAAGCGCGGCCCAAGATCCAAGCACAACGACGAACACTCGAGCAGTCAACGCGCGTCCGGGCAACACAGCCGGACAATAACGGATTTCTCGGTGTCCGTCAGATGGCTTCTGTTTGAACTACACCAAGTCGATGATGATGATTCCGCGCTGTGATTCGTCGACCAACGGGGCCTGCTCGATCGGGTGACGCCGCTCAGGGAGGGGAAGCTGAATTACCGCGTCTTCACGCGATTCCTTCTCCTCGCGCTTACGGATCTGCTCGATGATGTAGGGGGGCAACATCGGCCAGCTCCTTCCTCCCGGATTTCACGGGATTCGGCGGCCGAAGCGGGCCGGAGGCCCAAGCCCACTCAAGACACCTGAGCAAATCATAGCAACTCAGGTGCCACTGTCTAGCTTGCTTTCGAGACGTTTTTTTGCTCGATCAGAAGCGGGTCATGTCCTGCCAGCGGTCTCGGACTTCACGAACGGAAAACGGTTTTCCATCGGTGAAAGAGCCGGTCGTTTCTCGACTACGAAATGCATAAGCACGCGCTCCGGCGACTCCCACGATCTCACCGTGAATTTCTTCGGCGAGGGGGGATGCCAAGAACGCCGCCAAAGGCGCGACGTGGAGCGGGCTCATCGAGCTTTCTTTGATGCTCTGAAAGGTGGGCGAATCTTCGGTCTGCCGGGTGCGGGCAGTGGGGGCGATCGCGTTGACGCGAATGTGATGTTTGCGGAGCTCCAAGGCCGCGGACCGGGTCAGCGCCACGATTCCTGCTGCGGCAGCGCCCATCGCCGCTTGTCCACGCGCCCCGAAAAACGCGCTCGTTCCGGAGAAAAGCACGATCGAGCCACCTTCTTGACGATCGATCATCGCCTGGCTGGCGGCGCGGACGAGCGCGAATGCACTTCGCAAATTCACGTCGAGAATGCGTGCGACGAGGGTGTCTTCCCCTCGGAGGACCGTCCGATCAACGGCGATCCCAGCACACGAAATCAGCGCGTCGAGCCTTCCAAAGTGGGCGATCGCAGCTTCCACGATCGCATCGGCGGCGTCAGGAGCCGAAATGTCGTGGGTATCGGAGGCCGCAACGCCACCTCCTTTGCGGATTTCATGGACGACATCCGCGGCCACGTGCGGATCGCTGCCTTCGCCAGACACATCACACCCGAGATCATTCACGAGCACACGCGCACCTTCTTCTGCGCATGTGAGTGCGATGGCGCGGCCGATCCCGCGCCCCGCTCCAGTGACGATCACGACTTTTTCTTCGAGAGCTCGTGCGTTATTCACGTCCGCAAGATAGCAGGCCCAAGTCAGCGCGCGACCGCGCTTCGCTGTAGTACGAACGCTTGTCCTGGGCTCACGTGAGTGTTGGTCCCCGAGCCCACGATCGACCAATTCATCAGGTTCGTCGTGTCGCCTCGGGTGGTGTCGCCGATGGTGTCTGTTCCTCCGAAGGGCGCGCACGAGGTCGGAGTTTCGCCATCCGCACAGGCGCGTCCACGCTCGGTCACGTGATAAAGCCCCAAGAAATGGCCGGTCTCGTGCGCCAATGTGTGTCCGATCGACATCGGATCGGCAGCCTCGAACGCGATCGCGATGCCGCTGTTCATCGTTCCATGCACGGAGCTCGGACCGGGAATTCCACCTGCAATACCGAGCGTCGTGCCGCTCGAACCACCGTTGATCGAGCGCACCAAGAAGACGGCTATTCGAGGCCCCGTCAACGCGTCGCTATGACGGAACAGCGCGGCGAGTTCGCTGTCGATCCCTTCGGTCGAATCGATCACTTGGAGGCGCGTGGCGTCTGCTCCGGTGATCTCTCGATACGCGATATCACCGAGGAGGATTCCAGCTTGCCCGAGCAACGTGCGCGCTCGAGAGAGGACGCCTTGCACATTTGCATGGCTCGGAGCGTTTGCGGCTGTGATCCCAGTCAGACCGACGACATACACATCCAGATCGAGCGTGCCGCCGACAACTCCGTTCGGAGCTCGTTTGACGAGCGCCGACACGGCAATCCTCGCAGTTCCGCGGTCGTCCGGCTCGCGCTCCAAGCCATACAGGCGAAAGCGATAGCGACCTGAGGCGTAGCTCACGCGTTCTTCTGTCGCATTCGGGATGAGCATCGCGATCGATTCCCACGGATTCGTCGGCAGCCATCGATTGGGCGTATCGTGATTGGCGTAGATGTCTTGGATGAGAAAGATCGCGTCGTTTCGAGGATCATAGACATCGTAGAACGTGAATGGGATCGGATCGCCCGAGGTGGTTCGCGCACGCAGAGTGACACTCACCGAGTCAGGAGGGGTCGCGAAGACGAGGTCCGCGGTCCCTCCATTGACCTGAACTTCATGTTCGCCCAGAGGGATCTCGATGACTCCCGTTTCAGTGCTGTACCCACAGCCCCGAAAGCGGCCTCCATTCCACGAAATATCCGTGCAAATTTGTCCAAGCACACATTCGTTCGTCTCGGAGCAAGCCTCGGTGCACTGAGCCTCGATGCACGTGTGAGAGGCGCAATCGCTGTCTGTTTCACACCGATAGGCGATCTCACCCTTGGAAGGTTCGTAAGGGATGCAGAGCGTCTCGACGACTCCACCGCGTGCGACAGGTGCGCAGCCTGCTTCGAAATCCACCACTCCGAAGCAGTCCGCGAAGCGAGAGCAGCTCCCTGTACACACGCCTCCACGATCGGAAGGCAAGCATTTCCCGCTTTGGCATTGAGGGTCGTTCGTGCACGCGGCGCCATTGGCGAGTCCGCTGCCGCCATCGAGCATCCAAGGCGCCTCGATGCACGTTCCCGAGGTACAAACGCGGCCCGCACCGCATTCATCGTCGCGCTCGCATTCGCGTCCTACACAATGCCCCATGGCATCGCATGTGGCGTCAGCTCCGCAGCTTCCAGGATCGACATTGCAGCGAGGACGACAAGCACCACGCCAGCATTGATATTCGCTTCGGCAGTCGGAGTCTCCGTCGCATACGGCCAAGCAGAGAGGGGGCGCCGAGTTGCGCTCGCAGATCGCGCCCATCCCGCATTCCGCCGCCGAGCAATCCGAGGCGCAATATCCGCCTGGAAACGTGGTGGCCACCACGCACAAAAGCCCACCACCACACGTGTCAGGACCAGAACATGGAGCCCCATGGATGGCGGGACCATTCCCCTCGTCACATCCCCAAATGAAGCATGTGAGCAGGAGTGCGATCGGAAATTCGTATTTCATATGGGCTGCCGCCCCGAAAGTATACGTGCACGATGGCTCATGAATAGGTCAGTATTGCCTCCACTGGTTCGCTGGCCGGATGTGGCACATATCGACCTACCTTGTTCTTGGGAATCTCTAGATGAACGCGCCTCGACTCGGACGTTACGAGCTCGTACGAAAAATCGCCGCGGGCGGCATGGCCGAAATCTTCCTCGCGCGTCAATGGGGCGCCGGAGGCTTTTTTCGCGATGTCGTGATCAAGCGTCTCTTTCGCCATTTGGCCGAACATCCACGACAACTTCGGATGTTTCAGGACGAGGCGCGTCTGCTCGCGACCCTTTCACATCCGAACATTCCACAAGTGTACGACCTCGCGTTTGCCGATGGCCATTGGTACATGGCGATGGAGTATGTCGAAGGCTGGAATGTCGCGGACATATGGCGTCAGGGCGCGAAGGTGGGGGCGCGGATGCCGATTCCAGTGGCGCTCGGGATCGTGATTCAAGCGTGTGAGGCGCTTCATCACGCCCACGAGCGGGTGGATCGTGCGCGATCCCCACTGCGGATCGTTCACTGCGATGTGACCCCGCAGAACATCATGCTGACCCGAGATGGCGTCGTGAAGGTGATGGACTTCGGCATTGCCGATACCACGCTGCGCAAAGACGCCGATCCTGGTGCGATGCGGGGCACGCTTTCATACATGGCGCCCGAGCAAGTTCGCGCGAAGCCCCTCGACAAACGAGCCGACGTGTTTGCGCTGGGGGTGATTCTTTACGAGCTCACGACCGGCTCGCGTCTCTTTCGTGGTTCGGAAGTGCGCATCATGACGCAGATCGTCGAGGAAGACGTTCCTCCGCCCCGCGCCACACATCCTGATTACCCTGCGGATCTCGAGGAGATTGTCTGTGCTGCGCTCGAGAGAGATCGGGCGCGCCGCACACCGAGCACAGCCCATATCGCTTGGAAGCTAGAAGAGTTTGCTCAGAGACATGCCTTGCTCATCGGGCCGCGAGCCGTCGCGCGTTATTTGTCTCAAGTGATTCCGACAGAGCCCGTGCGTGAAGAAGAGCTTGCGTTGGCTCGTTCCAGCATCTCTCCTCCGCCTGGGATCATGGCCGAGATCCAGGACGAACAGGTGGAGACTGACTTTCAATCCGGCGACACTCTGGACGAGGACTTCCTCGACGACCTTCGTCTTCTCAGCCTGCCCCCTTCGTCCAATGACGATACGGATTCGACGCCAGAATGGCGCCAAGGCGAGACGCACTCCTCATCACCCACCCCTTCGCGTTTGCCCCCGGGAGTCGTGCCGCTCACCCGAGAAGAGCTCGGGGAGCGTCTCGATGAAGAAGGGCGTCCGGTCGTTTTGCTCGCTGTTCCGAAAAAGCGAACGTCGGGGCCTCCCAACAACTCTGCAGATTATGTGCGAGAGCTAGAAAAGCGCCTCGCTTGGGATGACGAGGACCGATGAATTCGGTCTCCAACGCGCACGAGAACGAACGCGAGAAGTTGGCGGGCTTGGCGCGACGAATCGTGGCGCTCGGTGGGCTTTCCGAAGCCGGAGGCGACGGCATCTCACTGTGCCGGACGTGGTTGTGGCTGGGTGATATCGAGCGTGCACGGAATGACGCGGAGTCGCTGCTGTCGGGGACACCGTCTCCCGACGTGATGATGCATGCGTTGGCGTTGCTCGCTCGGATCGACGGGCAAAGGGGAGACCTCGATCGTTGTCTTTCACGAACCGAGGACGCAGTGGCTCGCTTCCGAGCTGCGGGACACACGAAGGAAGCGGCGCAGGTGCTGCTCGACCTGGCCGAATCATTGCTCGTGCGAGATCACGCATCCGATGTGTCGGTGGCCGCTGCACGACTCGGTGAAGCGAGACGCATCCTCTCGGAAGGGTCCTCCGATGGATCGCAGTCCATGGACCGATTGCATTTCTTGATCGCGTGGGCGCGTGGAGCGGCAGGAGAGCATGACACGCTCCTCTTCGAACCAAGTGTCGAGCGGCACATAACTCCCGATTTGGCTTGGAAAATCCATGCGGTAAGGGCGCGATTGCATGCGCGACGCGGCTCCGAGCTGCATGCGCAGAAGAGCGCGGAGCGCGCGCTCGAGGTTCTCGAAGACCTCGCCATGGAAATCCCACTCGGGTATCGCGCTCACTTTTGGCGCGATCCATTGCGGCGTGAAGTGCGTGCCCTCGCCTCGCCGCAAAACCCTCGAACCGAGAGCTCGAACGAGTCGCTCACGGGCGATGGTCGCTGGGCTCGATTGCTGGAGATCACCAAACGACTTGCGGGTGAGTCGGATCTCGATCGGCTTCTCGAGCGGATCACGGACAGCGCGGTGGAACTCAGCGCAGCGGAGCGAGGGTTCGTGCTTCTCGTCGATGAGACGGGGCATCTGAGTCCGGTCACGGTGCGGGATGCGAAGAGTCCTGACGATCCCCACGTCGCTTTCAGCCAGTCCATCGCCGAAGCCGTTCTCATCGATGGCGAACCCATCGTGACCGTCGACGCGCGCGCCGACGGACGACTTCGTGAGTATCTCTCGGTGCATAAGCTCATGCTGCAATCGGTGGCGTGCCTTCCGATTCGGAACGCCGCCGGCGTCGTGGGTGTGCTTTATGTCGAGCACCGGGTGCGTCGCGATCGTTTTTCCGAGGACGACGTCGAATTGATGTTGGCGTTCGCCGATCAAGCCGCCATCGCGATTTCGAATGCGCGCTTGCTTCGTGAAAACGAACGAAAGAGGCATGAGCTCGCGCTCGCCAACGAAGCGCTCGAACGATCCAAAGCCGAAATCGAGCGCTTGCTCGACGTTCGAACGGCCGAGCTCGACGAGACTCGCCGCGAGCTTCTTCGTACGCGCGAAGTGCTCCGTGCGTCGCATGCACGGTACGGAATCGTCGGACGCAGCGGCGCCATGCGTCGCGTCATCTCGATCATCGAGCGGGTGCGCGACGCGGGTGTGCCGGTGATCGTCGAGGGCGAGAGCGGTACTGGAAAAGAGCTCGTGGCACGTGCGATTCACGAGAGCGGCGCGCGCAAAAAAAAACCATTCGTTGCCGTCAACTGCGCGGCGATTCCCGAGGCGCTGCTCGAGAGCGAGCTCTTCGGACATGCGCGCGGGGCGTTCACCGGAGCCGACCGAGATCGTGTAGGCGTGCTCGCGCAGGCGTCGGAGGGGACGCTTTTTCTAGACGAAATCGGCGATATGCCGCTTCGAATGCAAATCGATCTGTTGCGAGTGTTACAGGATGGAAGGGTGCGTCCCATCGGGGGCGAAGAAGAGATTCGAGTCGACGTGAGAATTATCGCGGCGTCGAACAAGAGCCTGCGGGATTTGGTCTCGAAGGGAATGTTCCGCGAAGATCTTTTCTATCGTCTGAGTGTCGTCGAAATCAAAGTGCCACCGCTCAGAGAGCGAGCAGACGACATTCCGCTTCTCTGCGACCATGTTCTTTCGCGAATCGCCAAACGCGAGGGTTCAACGCAGAAGCGGCTCTCTCGTGAGGCATTGCGGCGACTCGCGCTTCATTCCTTCCCAGGCAATGTTCGTCAGCTCGAGCACGTGCTGATGAACGCGTGCGTGATGGTGGAGGGCGGCGTCATCGAGGCAGAAGACCTCGCGCTCGTCGGAGACGAGTCTCGTGACTCTGAGCGAGAAGGTGCGGAGCTGGATAAGGACTTGCCTTCGTTGCCGCGGTCGGAAGACGAGTGGAAAGAACAAGAGCGACAGAAGATCCTCGAGGCGCTGGAACAATCGAGCTGGAATCGCGTTCGCGCCGCGGAGCTTCTGGGCATCCCCCGTCGAACGTTTTATCGACGCCTCAAAGAATACGAAATTTTGTAGCGAACATGGGATTTCGGCATCGACATACTGTGTCCTCTCACGGTGCTTCGGAGCGGCACGCGCCGGAATCATGTGCGGAGGCTATGCTCGAGATGATGCGCGTTTCGGGGTTCGCGATGTGTGTTCTCGTTCTTGCGGGGGTTGCCCTTTCGGGGTGCCCTCGCGAGCTTCAACCTCCGCCACCCGGCGAAGCCGCTCCTTGTGACGGAGACCTGGACTGCAACGGCGGACGCACGTGTGGAGCGCTCGCTCTCTGCATCGGAGGGTTTTGCGAAAGCGCACCTTCGGTTGGCGTTCCGTGTCCAGAGGAGGGCGTCCCCGTGGTGCCCGAAGACGCTGCGTTTCCATGAACGGCTCGGATGGCCTCACTCTTCTTCTGTGGCCACCGCTCCTTCGCCCCCTTCGTCGGAAACGTCGTCTCCGCCTTCACCCACACGCGTTCGCTCTTCGGGGGTGGCGTCGTTGGGAGGCGGTTCGCCTCGACGCTGATACTGCGGCCGTTCCCCTGGGCGCGACCAGTCGACCCAATATGCATTGCGGTCGCGCACGTCGAAATGCACGAAGCTGCTTCGGGGATAGAACCCGACGCCCACCCGATCGAAGGTTCTCAAATAATCCCGAAGGACCGTGTTCGGTACACCTTCGATCCGGAAATCGATGGCGTGCCCAGCCACGTGCTGGCTGGTTTCGCGTGTGTACCCCCCAGCGGGTCGAAAGCCGCTGATGAGATGGATCGTACGGCCGCCGAAATGATCTGAAGTCCGCGCCAAGAGCTCGAGCAGGCGTGCTGGCGGTTGGGGATGACGGCTGCGCGGAGGAGAACGACGAGGGCGCATGATCTCGGAAAGCCGTGCGAACGCCCGCCTCGATGCGCGACCGCGTGAATCGACCAGCCGCAAGCGTGTGCGGGCGCGGGTGGCCGTTCGATAGATCGTGGCCACTCCGGGGGCGCGGGGCCTTCCCCATTGGGTTTGCGCACGTTGTGATTCGCGTGACTCGACGTGGCCGGGCAAGACGAGCCGCTGTCCCGGACGCAAGGATTGACCGTCTCGGAGACGATTGAGCCGGACGATGTCAGCGACGCTGCACCGCGCATCTCGCGCAATTTCACTCAGGGTTTGTCCGGGACGTACATATGCGATCCCCGATTCGGGGATGCGGAGCTCTTGGCCTGGACGGACCTGTGCTTCGATGGAGAGCTCGTTGGCGGCTGCGAGATCGGAGACACGTACATCGTATCGACGTGCAATCCGAGCGAGGCTCTGCCCCGAGCGAACGACATGCGTTTGTTGTGCGTTCGTGATGGGAGAAAAGCAGAGCCACAGCATGGCAGTGGCGAGCATGGCGGTTGAAGCTCGAGAGAATGTCACGGCGTCCGTCGCGCATTGGCTACCGTGCTTGAGCGCGCGACGCAAACGCCGGGCAGGGTGCGCGATACGCTTTTTTTGATCCGCGTGCGCACGTCGGTGAACATGGAGGCGTTGCTCGTTTCGTTCGTTGACAACCAAGAGGAACGCGCGAAGTGGGTCGGCTGGTTTGGGCGACGGATCGCAAAAAAGATCCCTCCCCATCTCAGCTTCAGATAGAATTGATGTGTCTTTGTTACCTAATTATGCCTTTATTATAGTAGAATTAGTTCGAAATGCTTGACGTTCAGCCGTTTCCGCGGCAAACCCATCGAGAGGCTCGGCCTCGCTTTTTCGCTATGGAGCACGACGACAAGTTGGCCGCAGTCGTGCGGAGCACGACGGGATCGATTCCTGGTGGATCGATATTGGGTGGCGTGATCTCTGGCGGAGAAGCGGCCGTCATGAGTCCGGAACTCGAATCGGGTGGCGGATTGGCTGAGCGCTCTGCGACTGGGAGTTCTGCGGCCGGGAGCTCTGCGGCCGGGAGCTCTGCGACCGGGAGCTCTGCGACCGAGCAGGTCGTGAGCAGTGGTGAGAACGAACCCAAGGCTGTCGTCCGCCGGGCTGACCCCGCGGACGGAGAAGAAGAGGAAAAAACCTCGCCGAAGGAACGTGCACCCAAGGATGCAAAAGGGAAGCGGCAGCCGAACAACGTTCGGCGCTTACGGATCGAACGGATGATGTCCAAAGCGGAGCTCGCACGTCGCGCGAACCTCTCGGTGCTGACGATTGATCGCGTCGAGAAGGGTTACGGGTGCCGAATGGACTCCAAACGGAAAATCCTCGAGGCACTGGGTTTGAGCCTCGCAGACCGCGTGCGCGTGTTTGGCGAGGAGGAGTGATGGAGCCTGATGTCGGAGGGGAAGTACCTGGTCGGGGTCGACATCGGGTCGAGCTCGATTAAGGTCTGTGAGCTTGCAGAGGGGAAGAAGGGCGCCCGTCAGGTCGTCCGCTTCGGCTATCACCCTCTTCCTGCCCAGACCATCGTGGATGGTCATATCATCAACTCGGCAGCGGTCGTGGAAGGCCTCGACAAGCTATTCCACAAACAGCGGAATCGCGATGTGGCGCTTCGTGTCAGCGGGCACTCTGTCATCATCAAAAAGATTACGATGCCGCTCATGACGCAAGCCGAGTTGCGCGAGCAGATCACTTGGGAAGCCGAGCAGCACATCCCGTTCGACCTCGCGGAGGTCGAGATCGATTGGCAGGTCTTGCAGTCGCGCACGGATCAGGGCCAGATGGACGTGCTCCTCGTGGCTGCCAAAAAAGAAGAGGTCAACGACCTCACCAACATTGCGCTCGAAGCCAAGTTGCGCCCTCGGGTGGTCGATCTCGATGCGTTCACCATGCAGAACGCGTTCGAGGTTGGTTATGGGAGTGCAGCCGAACAAACGTTGGCGCTCATTCAAGTCGGCGCCTCTCTCACGACGCTCAATATTTTGAGTGGTGGAACGACGGCGTTTACACGAGACATCGCCAACGGCGGCAACCAGATCACAGACGAGATTCAGCGGGCGCTCGGCATCAGCACTGAGGAAGCAGAGGCCTACAAGTGCGGCGGTGATAGCCATGGGCTCGTCCCCCGCGAGGTGTCGGAGATCGTCGGACAGGTCGTCGAGACTTTGGCCGGTGAGATCCAGCGTTCGCTCGATTTCTATCTGGCCACGAGCGGCGAGCGCGAGGTGCACAAAGTGTATATCTCGGGCGGAACAGCGAACATTCGAGCGTTGCTCGATGCGGTCGAGCGACGTGCCCGGGTATCGGTCGAGTTGTTGGATCCTCTTCGCGTGGCTCAACCAGCGCCCAAAGGGGTCGACTTGGGGCTGCTCCAAGCTCGAGCAGCGCAATCGGTCGTCGCTTTTGGATTGGCGCTGCGTCGCGACCGGGAGAAGCTGCAATGATCCGCATCAACCTGCTGCCGCAGACCAAGCGCCAGGTGCGAGGCGGCTCCGTTGGCGGGAGCGGCACGACGGGATGGGTGGCTGCGTACGCAGCGGCGGGCCTCATCACCGTGGTCGTTCTGGGGCTCGTTTATATGAGCAAGGACGGTGAGCTCTCGGTCGCCCGGGCCCGCAACACCGCGCTCGAACAACAGATTGCAGAGCTCACCCGGGATAGTGCACAGCTCGATGAAGTGAGAGCTGCGCTGCAACGAAGTCGCGATCTCGAGGAGGTCGTGGCTGAGCTCGAGCGAGCTCGATTTGGGCCGACCCGGGTGCTCATGGAGCTTTCCGCCATTTTGAGCGCGGCACGTGGGCCCACGATCGACCCCCAGCGTCTCGAAACATTGCGGCGGAACAACCCCTTGGCAGGGTTCAATCGTGCCTGGGACACGCGGCGTCTTTGGCTCACGTCGTTCGAAGAATCCGAGCGGCGTGTGCGCATCCGCGGCATCGGCAAAACGAATGATGATGTGGCCGAGTTCTTGAGGCGCTTGACCCTCTCGGATTCGTTCGGCGATGTTCATTTGGACAAGACCGAGGCGACCGAAGACTCGGGAACGCGGCTGCCTTTGGTCGCGTTCGAACTTTCGGCGACGGTGAGGTACTGAATGGCGCCGCCCGCGAAACCGGCTACTGCCAAGCAGGCGCAGACGTTCGCTGCTCAGCCGACCCCCATCAAAGTGGCGCTCGGAGTGTTCATCGTCGCGGTCGTGTCGGCTCTCTATTATTTCGCGCTGCATTCTCCGCTCGAAGAAGCGATCGCTGGGCAACGGTCATCCCACACGCGTCTCGAGGGCGAGTTTCAGGAGGCCGAAGAGCGTCAGCGTGAATACACGCGACTGCGCGACGAACTCGCCGCGCGAGAGGGGCTCGATCGTTCGAATCTGCGAGTCTTGCCGGAAGACCCCGAAATTGCAGCGTTTTTGCAGGATTTGAACCGAATTGCAGAAGCGAGTGGGCTTTCGATTCGGCTCGTGGAGCCTCGGCCCGAAGAGCCGGAAGAACATTTCGTGAAGCTCCCTGTCGCCCTGCGCGTCACAGGCCGCTATCACCAACTCGCACGATTTTTTTACAATGTGAGCCGGCTCGAACGCGCCATCAGCATGGAAGACATTCAGCTTGGATCTCCTCGGGTGAATGGAGAAGACGTCGTGTTGGACGTGGGTGTGTTGGCCACCACGTATCGACGTCCCACCGAGGACAGCGCTGGCGCGACCCCCGCACCGGCTCCCCGACCCAGGGCCACCCCGCGGCGGGGGAGTTGAGCCATGCGGAGGATCTTCATCGATAAGCGCGTTTGGCTCTTGAGTGTGTTGGCGTGCATCGCACCCGGCTGCGGAGAAGAAGAGATTCGCGTGGGACGAGGTGTCCCGGCAACGCCCGCGGCGAATGCGGTTCCGCGTGCCGAGACGCTGGAAGAGCCCGATGCCGGGACGACTCCGCAAACGTTCCATGACGAAGCGTTCGTGGAAGCCGAGACGAACCGCGATCCATTTCGAGGGTTTGCGCAAATGTTCGTCGCGCGTCCGACGCGTGATCCAGTTCAACGAGAAGTGGTCATGCCGCGAACGACGATCGACGAGATGCGGTTGATTGCCATCGTGAGTGGTGTGGCGAATCCGAGTGCAATGTTGATCGACCGGGATGGAATGGGATACTCGATTCATCGCGGGGACTATCTCGGGCGAGCCGAAGTCGTTCAAACGGGGGGGGAGTCCGAGCTGCCGATCACGTTGAATTGGCGGGTCGATCGGATTCGGCCGGGAGAGGTCGTGATCACCCGCGATGATCCGACGGCGCCCAACCGTCCGCCGCTCACGCGCGTGCTCGCGCTGCACGAAGAAGAAGAGACGACCGAGAACGCGCGCTAGGGACGACGCCAGTCGTTTGGCGGCTTCGATCTCAGCGCAGGGAACCGACTTCTTTCGCTGGCGGGTGGCCGCAGAGAGGAGCACCGGACCGTCTTCTTCGTCTTTTTTTTGCGCGGGATGCGATCCCCGGACGAAGATCGCGGCGTGATACGAAAAGCGAGCTCCATTCATCGACTGTTTTCGTGTGTGGCAGTCGTTGCTCCTGCGGTTTTCCTTGCGAGTGTGGCGCTCGCACAGGAAGGGGAGCCAGCGATCACGGCTCCCGAAGAGGATGCTGTCACACGCGTGGATGCCCTCTCGGTGCGCGGTGATGCGACCCACGCAGATCTCGTGATTCGAGGCGAGTTCGAGGTGCCGGTCTACAGCGTGCGAAGCCGCGAGCAGGGGCGTGTCGTCGTGATCGATGTGCAGCATGCATCGATGCCCGATGCCGGAGCGGTGTTGGAGGGAGCGGCGCAGCTCATCACCCGAACGACGACGAGCACGCATGCGGGAGGTGTTCGCATCGAGCTCGAAATGCAGGCGCCGGTCAGTTATCGCGTTCGTGCGTCGGCAGGGAGGATCCATCTGCGGTTCGAGCCTCTACCGCCAGAATCAGAAGATTCTTCCGAAGATCCTCTTCCCGTGGTGGATGGTGCAAGAGAGCGCGCATCCTCCTCCGAGAGATCGAGCACCGAGCCTGCGTCGGTCGAGCGCATCACGATCGAGCGTCGCGATGGTCGTGATCGGGTCGTCTTGACGTTGAGTCGAGGCGTGGAGTTTCGTCTCGTTCCAGGGAGCGCAGGCCCGGCGCGGCTGGAGTTGTCGAACACGACGATTGCGCCTTCGGCACGGCGAGAAGTGCGCGCCTCGGATTTGAGTGGAGCTGTGCGCTCTGCGCGCGTTCGGAGCTCGGGAAGGCGGGCGATCGTCGAAGTGGAACGTGCGGCTGGAGCCGTTGGGACGGCCATTCGAGAGGGGGAGCGTATCGTCTGGCTTTTCTCGTCTGCCCCGACGCCGCGCGATCGGCGTCCGAGTGTTCGCACGATTTCTCGAGACGACACGCACGCCGAGGCGCTCGGCGAGTGGAGCGACACGGGAGCGAACGAGATCGAATCCGAAGAGGTCGCTGCCTTTCTGACCGATGTGCCACTTCAGGTCGACGCCGCACGTGGCAGCCGCAGCTATCGGGGTCGACGCATCGACCTCGATTTCAACAACGCCGATATTCACAACATCCTTCGGCTTCTCGCCGAAGTCGGGGGTGTGAACATCGTGACGAGCGACGATGTCTCGGGCGCGGTGACGATTCGCATGCGCAACGTGCCTTGGGATCAGGCGCTCGAAGTGGTGCTTCAGGCCAAAGGGCTTGGGATGGTGCGTCGAGGAAACCTGATTCGCGTGGCGCCTCTTTCAACGCTCGAGAAGGAAAGAGAAGCCGCGATTGCGCGGCGCAAACAGCAGATCGAGTTGGCTCCGCTCGAGACGCGCCTCGTGCCAGTGAGTTATGCGACGGCGACTGAACTCGAGCCCCGCGTGCGGGAGCTGCTCTCGCCACGAGGGACGGTGAGCGTCGACGAGCGGACGAACGTGCTCATCGTGCGTGACATGATCGAGGTCCTCGATGATATCGAGGAGCTCGTTCGTACCCTCGACACTCAAACCCCCCAAGTGCTCGTCGAGGCACGTGTCGTCGAAGCGACGAGTCAATACGTTCGCGATGTCGGCATTCAATGGGGAGGGGATGTCACGATGAGCTCTGCGACGGGCAACCCGACGGGGCTCGTGTTCCCATCGTCAGTGGGTGTGGTCGGTGGTAACTACACGACGGGTCGTTCGCCGACCCAAGGTCTCTCACCGTTCCAGGCCGCCATTCCGACGCCGAATTATGCCGTCGATTTGCCGGCCACCACGGGCCTTGGACAAGGCGGCGCGCTCGGAATCACGCTCGGCGCGCTCGGCGGCAATGTTCATCTCGCGGTTCGACTTTCTGCCGCCGAAGCTTCGGGCGTCATTCGAATCATTTCGAGCCCGCGTATCCTCACGCTCGACAATCACGAAGCACATATCGCGCAGGGCACGTTGATTCCCTATTCGCAGATCAGCGCGCAAGGTGTTCAAACGGCCTTCCAAGAGGCGAAGCTCGAATTGCGGGTGAGGCCTCATGTGACGAGCGATGGCAGCGTGGCGATGCACGTTCGCATCACACGTGATGAACCCGATTTCACGCGCACGGGTCCGCGTGGTGATCCCACGATCTTGAAGCGCGAGGCGGAGACGGACCTCTTGATCGACGACGGTCACACCGCGGTCATCGGAGGGATTTACACGCGGACCACGGGTCGGAATGTCGATCAGATCCCGTTCTTTGGAGACATTCCGATCTTGGGCGTGCTCTTCCAGCGCCGTCGTGTTCGGGATGATCGCGGTGAGCTCCTGATCTTCCTGACACCTCGAATCGTCAATCGGGACGAGGCATTGCGCCGCTGACAGTCGGAATCGTACCGGCCCGTCTACAACCTTGCAGACGGGCTCCGTATACTGCGACCCATGCTTTTTTCTTCGAGCGAACTTCCTTCACGTCGGTGTGTTCGGATCGCGATGGTGTTTGCGCTCGTGATGGGGTGCGGGGCACGTGCCGGGGTCGATATCGAAGTGTGGGAGGCGGGGCCTGGCCCCATGCCAGTTCCCGAGATCTGCAACGGTCTCGACGACGACCTCGATGGGCTCGTCGCGGTCACCGCGCTCGACGGAGGCGCGCGCGAGGGGGGCTGTCTCGACGGCGGTCTTTGCGATGGGGATTTGCGGGTCGACGAGGATTTTCGAGATTCGCTCGGGCGATACGTGCATCCAGCGCATTGCGGAGGATGTGGTCGCGCATGCAATCCCGCACGGGTCGCTCGCTCACTCGAAGTGAGCTGTGGGCTCGTCGACGAGACTCCCAAGTGCATCGCGACCCGTTGTGAAGAAGGATTCACGCCCTCGCATACTGGGCAATGCGTGGCCCTCTTCGAGCACTTGTGCTTGGCGTGCGCGGATGACGGTGATTGTGGCGATTTCGACGGCGCAGGATGCGTCCTCGCCGCGGGAGAACGTCGCTGCGCGATCGATTGCGCGCTCGGCTGCCCCGACGGATATGCATGCACCGATGGAGTGTGTGTTCCGAGCGGCGGCAGCTGTTCGTGTGATCCCGGGGACGCCTTCGCGCTTGCGTGTGCGCTCTTCGACCCCGACGGAAATCGCTGTGCAGGAAGCGCCGTCTGCGCCGATGGCGTGCTCTCGGAATGCAGCGTGATGGCCGAGGTGTGCGACGAGATCGACAACGACTGCAATGGCGAAATCGATGATGGATTCCGCGATGCGCGCGGTGCGTACAGCCTCGACGTTCATCACTGCGGGGAGTGTGGTGTCGATTGCACGATGAGCGCGGTCCCCGAAGGAGATCTCGTGTGCGGTGGCGATCCTTTCGCGCCGAGCTGTGTTCTTCATTGTCCCGATGCCGACGATGGGGTCATGCCGGGCGATCGTATCGATGCGGATCGCGATATCGCGACGGGCTGTGAATGCACGGTGAGCGCGATGAGCGATGCGCCAGGGCCAGTGCGGACGAGCGGTGACATGCTCGATGTGAACTGCGATGGCGCCGATGGCATCGTCGTGGAGAGCTTCTACGTGGCACACGATGGCAACGATTCGTGGCCTGGGTCGCCCACGCGTCCTCTTCGCACCATCGACGTCGCGCTTTCACGTGCCGCGGCTTCGCTCACGACGGCTGCGCCGCGGCCTCACGTGTTCGTGGCGGTCGGGGTGTATACCGAGACGCTGCATGTGCCGGATGGGGTACAGTTGCATGGTGGTTATCGACGAGATTTCTTGTCTCTCGACCCCGATGGGTTCCGTGTAGAGGTCCGAGCGCCCACGGACACGACCGCACCGGGCGGAGCCGCCCTCGAAATTCGAGGCGCGGGGAGCACTTCGACGATCGTGGAGTGGATCGCGCTGCGTGGGGTCGACGCAGCCTCACCCGGCGAAGCCGCGTTCGGTGCGTATGTGCTCGATCCTGGTCCGAACCTCGCGCTTCGAGACCTCACGGTCCGCGCGGGCGTGCCAGGGAGCGGCATGGCCGGCACGAATGGAGCGGCGGGTGTGTCTGCGATGACGGTGCCGAGCGTTGGCGAGAGGCCTCGTGCGGCCGCTGAGGACGCGATGCATCGTTGTTTGACCGGTGATCCGCGCAACACCGTGCGTGGTGGGTCGGGCGGCCGAAATGCGTGTGGCGGAGTGGATGTCGCTGGAGGCGATGGCGGCTCGCCGCGTTGCCCGATGATGTCGGCGTTTCAGCCGAGTGGCGCTCCGGGGCGTGCGGCGGGAGCCGCGGAAGGCGGCGCGGGCGGCTCGGGGGGTCAAGATTCGGCGGGCCCCATCACGCGTGATCGGGGGACGTGCCCCTCTGCTGTTTGTTGCGGGTTGGCCGATTTCTCGGTGCCCACCAACTTCATGGGGCCACAGCCAGGGCGACCGGGGTCGGCGGGAACGAATGGCACGGCGGGCAACGAATGCCGCGAACCCTTCGGACGCTTCGAAGAAGATCGATGGATTGGCGCCGACACCACGGCCGGAACTCCAGGGCGGGCCGGAAGCGGCGGCGGTGGAGGTGGTGCGGGCGGAGGCGCTTCGATGGATTGGTATGCCGGTGTTTGCGAGTTCCCTGATGGTCTGGGCGGCGGCGGCGGTGGCGGCGGCGCAGGCGGTTGTGGTGGCGTCGCTGGGCTGGGAGGCACGAGTGGCGCGCCGTCCGTCGCGATTTTGGTTCGATATTCGCGTGGTGAAGCTGCGATCCCGACGATCCGCGGGGTGACCATCGTGCCGAGCGATGGTGGACGCGGGGGCGATGGCGGCGCGGGAGGCGATGGCGGCCGCGGCGCGAACGGGGCGTTTGGTGGCACGCTCGAGCGCAGTGAGCGATCGACACCGACCCTCTCGGGGCCCTTTCCTGGCGCGCGTGGCGGTCAAGGTGGCAATGGCGGGGCTGGTGGTGGGGGTGGCGGTGGTTGCGGCGGTGCGTCGGTAGGAGTGTGGATGACGGGGCTCCGAAGCGAACCTGCGGGGGTGGCGGCATGGCGTGTCGAAAACACGTTCCAGTTGGGTCGAGGAGGCCTTGCCGGCCGTGGTGGTGGAGGCGCGTCGGCGGCGCGTGACGGAGTCGAGGGAGGAGCGGTCGATGTTCTCGCGCGCTGAAATCCGGATCCTTTCTCTTGCATGCGTGATGACCCTCTCGGGGTGTTACGAGGCCCACATATGTGGAGTGCCCGAGATGTGCAATCTCGCGGACGATGACTGTGATGGGATCATCGACGAGGGATTCGTCGATCCCGATGGCGCGTATCGCCGTGTCGATGCGTGTGGAAGTTGCGGGATCGATTGCGCGAATGTCTTTCCGACAGCGGCAGAGGTCGCCTGTGATGACGATCCTGCGCTCGGCCCGATGTGTGTGATGCGCAGTTGTCCACTGGGCTTTCATGCGGCCGGCGACGGAGCGTGTGTGCCCGACGTTCCGTCGCTCTGCTTGCCTTGCACGAGCGATGAGGATTGCGGGCTGCGGATCGTCGGTGCGCGCTGCCTCGAGACGGCGACGGGCGCTCTGCGTTGTGGTCAGCCTTGCGGTATGGGGTTCGAGTGCCCAGACGGATTCGACTGTGCGCCGATGCCCGGCGACGGCATGGCGCAATGCGTCCCGACGAGCGGCATTTGTGCGTGTGGTCCGGGGACGGAAGATGTCGAGCTTGCATGTTTGCTCGAGCCGAGCGATCCAACGCAGCGTTGCGCTGGAGTCCAGCGTTGTGGTGCGGAGGGGCCGAGCGCATGTGAGCCCGCGCTCCATGAAGCGTGCAACGAGAGCGACGACGATTGCGACGGCGTCATCGACGAGGATTTTCGTGACGAAGAGGGTCGATACACGGCGCGTCTTCACTGCGGTGCGTGCGCGACGCCATGTGTCGAGCCTGGGCCCAACATGCGGGCTGAATGTCTTCCGGCGGGAGCCGGCGTGACGTGCGACATCGATTGCCTCGAAGGCTTCGTCGATGTCGATGGAATCCTCGCGAATGGGTGTGAGTGCGAGCGTTGGGATGGAGAAGGGCCGCCTCCGGCGATCGGTGGAGACGCCGATTGCGACGGCGTCTCCGATGACACGACGGATTTCATTTACGTGAGCGTCACGGGCAGCGACACCGAGCCTGGCACGCTCGCTCGACCGATGCGCACGATCGCGGCCGCGCAGACGCGTGCCCGCACCGAAGGCAAAGACGTGCTCGTCTCGCGCGGCGTGTACGACGGCGCCTTCGAGGTGGTCTCTGGCGTGAGTGTGTTCGGAGGGTATTCGCCCGATTTTCGGGATCGCGATCTCGAGCTCTATCCGGTGCTCATCGAGGACAGGTCGCGCGCCGCAGGCGCCCCTCCGATGACGTGTCGCAACATCACCGAGCCGACGCGCATCGAAGGGTTCGTGGTGCAGGGGAGCGATGCCACGGAGCCCGGGATGGGAAGCACGGCGATGTTGCTCGACGGTTGCGGGCCGGCGGTTCGTTTTGCGGCGATGACTGTGCTTGCTGGGCGTGGAAGCGACGGAATTCGGGGCCGTGATTCGAGCGCGAACTTGCTCGATTGGGGGTTTACGAGTTTGCGCGAGCTCGATGGGACGAGCGGTGGCGAAGGAGCGCCTGGAACGAGCGGGTCCGGAATCTGTGCTTCCGTGGCCGGAGGCACGGGCGGTCGTCATATGTGTCGCACCGTCGATGTGAGCGGTGGGCAGGGTGGAGCGGCTGAATGCCCCGGCAATATTTGTCGGAATGGAGCTCCTTGCGCGAATGCAGGGTGCACCGATTTCACGGTGGGCGGAGTGTGCGATATCGAACGGGTGATCGAGCTCGCGACACCGAATCCCGCGGCAGGCACGGGTCGTGGTCCGCGCCCGGGAAGCGCGGGCGAGCTTTCATACAACGCGCCGACCAATCGTGATGTCTGCAATTTCTGCGACGACAACCCGACGCTCCTGCGCGATGGTGGCAATGGCGGAGATGGTGAATCGGGTGCGAATGGCGCAGGGGGGCTGGGTTGCGGCGCTCCGCCTTCGGTGGATGCGTTCGGGCGTTTGTCCGGACGATCGGGCACCGACGGCACCGAGGGGAGCGATGGCAGTGGAGGCGGTGGCGCGACCGCAGGGGGCGGCTACGAGGTCATCGCGGGAACGACAGGCGTGTGCAACGACCAAAGCGGTGGGAGCGGTGGCGGAGGCGGCAGTGGAGGCTGCGGCGCGCCAAAGGCCAATGGTGGTGGAGGCGCTGGATATTCGATCGGTGTGCTCGTGCTTTTGCGTGACGGTGCAGGACCGACGTTCGAGGATACGGTCCGCGTGGTGACGGCGAGCGGCGGTCGTGGCGGCGATGGTGGCATCGGCGCCGCGGGTGGTGCGGGCGGCACGGGCATGGGTGGAGGCGTCGGTCGCTTTTGGTGCGCGCGAAGCGGTGGCCGTGGCGGCGATGGCGGTCGCGGTGGCGCGGGTGGAGGAGGTGGTGGCGGCTGTGGAGGCGGCAGCCATGGCATCTACGTTCGAGGTGGTGATCCGGGATATCGAGACACCGCCTCGGCGAGCGTGATGGTGGAGCGCGCAGGTGTGGCTGGCGGAGGTGGCCGCGGTGGGTTCTCTCCGGGGGCGTCGGGGACGATGGGTGAGGGAGGGACCGATGAGCCTGTGGTGCAGGTCTTTTGAGCCCTGGGGCGTGTCCGAAGACGCCCCCTATGGCTCATTGACGTCGTCCTCGACTTCTTCGGTTCGAGCGGGGCTTGGTCGTTCGACGAAATGCCGGAGTGGATCGCGGGTAAGGCCGCCCACGCGCCACTCGAAATGAAGATGCGGGCCATGGGCCAACCCCGTGGCTCCGACGGCGGCGATCACCTGACCGCGCGTGACCAGAGCGCCCGCCGCGACATAGATTGCGCTGCAATGCGCATAGAGCGTGATGCTCGCGTCTCGATGCACGAGCACCACCACGTTGCCGTATCCACGCATGCCGTTGTCGCTGTAGATGACCAGACCGTCATTGGCGGCAAGGATCGGCGTGCCAGGAGCGGCGCCGATGTCGACGCCTTCATGGCGGTGTCGTCTTCGCAAACGACGCAGGGTGCCGCGCTTGGTCCGAGCGAGGCGCGCATGCGTTCCATATCCACGCCAGAGTCGTCCGCCTTGGACGGGCCAGCGTAAGTCGGATGCGGCTTCACCTGGGATCGCAGCGGTCCAGGCTTCGGGCGGCGTTCCTCCCATCGCCACGCGGATGGCGCGTGGCGCATCGATTTCAAGAACGGGTCGTCCTTCTGGAGCTGGCTCTTGCGCAACGCCGACGGATGCGATCGTGAGTGTCAGCAACGCGGCGAGGTAGAGTGCGCGATGGAGATGCATGCGGGGGATCAATCTCCGATGAAGGGGTGATCGAGGGCGCCCGTTTTGCGTAACGCTTCGTAGAGCACGATGGCAGCGGCGTTCGAGAGGTTGAGGGAACGAACACCGCCGCTCGTGGGAATGCCCCACACCGAGTCGGCATGTGCTTCCAAAAGAGATGTCGGAAGCCCCACGGATTCACGTCCGAAGACGAGTGCATCACCGGGTTCGAAATCAGCCTCGAGAAAGCTGCGTTGAGCGTTCGCCGAAAAAAAGTGGAGACGCGTTTCGGGGCAGGCTTCTTGGAAAGCGCTCCACGTCGGGTGCACCGTGAGATCGACCAGATGCCAATAATCGACGCCCGCGCGGCGGAGCGAATGCTCGTCGATTCGAAAGCCGAGCGGTTCGATCAGATGCAGCTTGCTTTGTGTCGCGGCGCACGTCCGCGCGATCGCGCCGGTGTTCGGAGGGATTTCCGGCTCGAGCAGGACCACGCGAAACGGAGGAGAAAGAGGAAGTGTGCGGAGTTTCAAGGACTGGCTCATGTGAACGGCGAGTTGATTGGAGCAGGTAAGCCACTAGAATCAAGCACCGATTTGTCGTTTCGTCGCGAAGGCGCGGAACACGAGGTGTGCATGTCCGTGCTTACAGATCGCGTGCCGGTTTTCTTTCTTCCATGGCTTTGTGTGGGTCTTTGGGGCGTAGGTCTTGGGGGATGCGCTCAAGGAGGTGCCGTCGATGTCGACGCAGGGCGAACTTCGATCGAAGCCGGCACGAGCGACGGAAGTTCATGTCCCATGACGTGTCCAGGGTCGTTTCTTTGTTGTGCTGGGGCGTGCGTCGACACCCAGACGAGCGCTTCGCATTGTGGTGCTTGCGACAACGCATGTGGAATCGATGAAACATGCGGGAACGGCGAATGCTCTGGGGGGGGCTGCCCCGAGGGCGCATGCACGGGGGGAACGCAGTGCTGCGGTGAGAGCTGTGCAGACGTGATGACAGACCGGATGAACTGCGGCGGGTGTGGACGCGAATGCGCAGCCAATCAAACATGCAGCGGTGGCACGTGCACGGAGACGACCTGCACGCCGAGTTGTGGCGCGGGCGAGGCGTGCGATTCGGGCGTTTGTCGATGCGGATCGGGGCCCTCCTGTTCGGCGGGCCAAGCGTGTTGCGATGGCACGTGCCAATCGCTCTCGACGATCAATCATTGCGGTGCTTGTGGTCGCACGTGCACGGGCACGAGCCCTGCGTGTTGTGGCGGCACGTGCGTCGATACGGACCGAGACGGGAGCCATTGTGGTGAGTGCGACAATGGATGCTCGAACACGTCGGATGGCTGTACAGGGGGTGCATGCACGTGTGGAGGCGGCCCTGCGTGCTTTGTCATCCCCTGCTTTTTCGGTATGTGTATCGTGTCCTGACGTGACGTTCACGCGAGCCAGCTGACGTCGATCAACGTCTCGAAATCACCGAGCGCGCGTGCGCTCTGCAACGTCGCTTCGACATCGATGGCGCCAAAGCGTTCGAGGCTCTTTTCGAGCAATCCGAGCGCCATCACGCTCGTCGTGAGCGCAGGGGGGCCTGATTCGATGAGCTCCAGTCGACCGTAACCTCGTCCGAGGCGACGGACGCGAAGCTCGATTCCGCGAAACAAGACCTGTACGAAAGATGGAATTTCTGCGAGTAAAAGTTCCGGTGGAGAAGGCTTCGCTTGGCGCTCTGATTCGAGCACGCCATCGGCGGCGGCGTGGCCGCAGGCTGTGATCATGCTGAGGTCGTCATCTCCGAGCTGGGTATCGATTCGTTCGACCAGCGCACGCAACAACTCGTATTCGACCCATGATTCGGGTTCCACTCCGGTGTGGAGAGGGCTTCGTAACTCGCTGGGCATTCCATGAAGCACATCGCGGAGTGCGTGCTCTCCAAATCGGTGGGTGACGAACCGGAGCACCGAGAGGACGAGCCGACCCTTCACCAACATGGATTCCATGCTGGTTTCGGTTTGTGGGGTGGTGTTTCGGCGGCGACGTACGATGGGGATCGTGACATCGGTGTCTTGCCCTGGACCGCGTTCGAACGCAGATGCGCTCATGTCGATCTTGAACTCGAGCTCATCCATGGCGGCCTTGGGAGCTTTTCGTATCTCGTGTGTTTGAAGGCGCATCATCTCGAACGTGAACGATGCGCTGGGTCCATCGCTTTCGACTTCGACCGTGTGCCCACCGAAAGGGACGAGCGCAGAAGCGAATTCGGCTGCGGACGACCAGCGTCCCTCACGTGATTTGGAAAGGGCTTTCATCACCGCGTATTCGAGCCCCTCAGGCACCTCGGGGCGGAGCGCGCGCAGCGAAATCGGACGCTCGAACTCGACCTTTCGTGCGAGCTCCGCGAACGTGGGAGCATCGAAAGGCCGTCGGCCCGAGAGCATTTCGAAGAGTACGACGCCGATGGAATACACATCGATGCGCGGATCGCGCCGCTCGTCTCCACGAATGCGCTCGGGAGGGGCGTATGCAGGGGTGCCCACGAGCGTGCGCGCGGGCGTGAGCGTTTTGCCTTCCGCGCTTTGTCCGCTTCCGCCGAAGAGCGCGGCAAAGCCGAAATCGCAGACCTTGACGAAGTGGCGATCGCCCAAACGTGAGACGAGCATCAAGTTTGCCGGTTTGAGATCGCGATGGAGGATCCCGCGCTCGTGCGCCGCGGCAAGTCCGGCGAGGGCATGCGTCGCGATCGCGCAGGCACGATCGATGGGCAACGCCTCTTCGTTCGAGATCACCTGCGCCAGCGAGCGGCCACGCAGATATTCCATGACCATGTAAGGCCGCTCGTGCTCGCGGCCGAAGTCGAGGACCTCGATGATGTTCGGGTGGCCGATGGCGGCCGCCGCGCGTGCTTCGCGCTGAAATCGCTCGACCGAAGCTGGATTTTGCGCGGTCTTCGGATGAAGCAGCTTGATTGCGACGAACCGACGAAGGACCTGATCCGCCGCTTTGTATACGGCTCCCATCCCGCCGTCGCCGAGCATGCGCACGAGATGGTAGCGCCCGGCGACCATCGTGCCGACGAGACCGGAATCGGCGTGGGCCACGAGAGCAAGCATAATGGAAAGGAAGGATGAAAGCTCTCGGCGTGTACATCTCAACGCCTCCATGGAGGGTTTCGGTGTAGGAAATGGGTGCGAAATGCGGGATTTGTTTGATGATTCCCGTTCAACGAGAAACATAGACGGCGCCACTGCCGTTTTTTGAGTTGTCGCTTTGATTTCCACCCACTCCGGTGGCCGCCGAACTCTCACCGTTCGCGCCCACGACGAGCACGGTGCCGTCGGACGAGAGTGCGAGGGAAGAGCCGAAGCCGTCGCTCGGATCTGTGTTGGGAGCTTTGACGTAGGTCGCCTGCATCCAGGTGCCACCGCTCCTCCGAAAGATATAGACAGCGCCGCTATTGGTCGCGGAGTTATCGCTTTGGTCACCGTCGATGCCAGTGGCCGCCGAGTCCTCGATAGCGCCCACGGCGAGCACCGTGCTGTCGGACGAGAACGCAATCGAACGGCCGCCGAAACGGTCGCCTGCGTCAGTGTTGGAGGCTTTGAGGTAGGTCGCCTGCATCCAGGTGCCACCGCTCCTCCGAAAGATGTAGACGGCGCCGCTATCGGCGATGGAGTTATCGCTTTGATTTCCATCCACTCCGGTGGCCGCCGAGTCCTCATTGGGCGCGCCCACGGCGAGCATGGTGCCGTCGTGTGAAAGGAGGAGAGTTGCGCCGAAAAGGTCGTTCGCGTCGGTGTTGGAGGCTTTGATGTAAGCCTCCTGTGTCCAGGTGCTGCCGCTTCTTCGGAAGACATAGACGGCACCGCCAAGTCCCGCGGAGTTGTCGCTTTGATTGCCATCGATGCCAGTGGCTGCCGAGCCCTCTCTGGGCGCGCTGACGGCGAGCACGGTGCCATCGGAAGAGAGGGAAAGAGAATCGCCAAAGATGTCGCCTGCGTCGGTGTTGGAGGCTTTGATGTAAGCCTCCTGCATCCAGGTGCCACCGCTTCTTCGGAAGACATAGACAGCGCCGCTATCGGTCGCGGAGTTATCGCTTTGGTTGCCGTTGACTCCAGTGGCTGCGGAATCCTCACTGATCGCGCCCACGGCGAGCACGGTGCCGTCGGACGAGAGAGAAAGAGAATCGCCAAAAAAATCGCCTGTGCCGGTGTTGGAGGCTTTGATGTAGGCCTCCTGAGCCCAGGTGCCGCCGCTCCTCCGGAAGACATAGACAGCGCCGCTAAATCCCGCGGAGTTATCACTTTGGTTGCCGTTGACTCCAGTGGCCGCGGAATCCTCATGATATGCGCCCACGGCGAGCACGGTGCCGTCGGATGAGAGGGAAAGAGGAGTGCCGAAGAAATCGTTCAGGCCAGTGTTGGAGGCTTTGATGTAGGCCTCCTGTGTCCAGGTGTCTCCGCTTCTTCGGAACACATAGACAGCGCCACCACCAGGGACGGAGTTGTCGCTTTGGTTGCCATTGATCCCAGTGGCCGCGGAATTCTCACCAGACGCGCTGACGGCGAGCACGGTGCCATCGGAAGAGAGGGAGAGCCGAGAGCCAAAGTGGTCGA